>JAXHUO010000043.1:32961-38626 GCA_034189605.1 Chloroflexota bacterium | reverse complement strand
GGGAAAAACCGCCGCACCAAATCCAACAACACCGTCGAATCCTTCCCCCCACTGAACGCCAGCGCTGGCCGCTGCGCCACCTCAAACGCCTCCCCCAACACCCGCCGCGCCACCCCAACCTTATAATCCAACTCCCGCCCCTGCTCCCCCTCCAACTCCCTCCACCTCATCAAATCACCTCCACCAACCCAATCCCCCAATACCTAATATCCAATACCCACTACCCAGTATCCCCCTTACCAGAACCAAAAAACGTTGCCACGTTGCCACGGATGCCACGCGGTGCCACGACAACCAAAATGATGCCACGCCGGGGCCACGACACAAAAACCCTACACAAACCCCAACAACTCCGCCGTCACCCTGCGCGGCTCACTCCTACTCCCAGGCACAGTGAGCCACCCCCTGGCCTCCCACCTCTGCGCCAGCGCAGTCAACGCCCGCTTGCTGATCAACCCCCTATGATACTCATATAACCGATTAGTGATGAACGCCCCCTCCAATTCATCCACCGCGTAGCGCACAAGCGCCGCCTCTACCTCACTCAGCGCGGGCCGTTTCACCGTCACCCGCTCTGTGATGAAGTCGGCCGCCGCGTCTTGCCCCACCCGCAAGGTTTGGACCGTCTCCCACCGACCACCCAAAAAAACCAGGGCCAGCCCGGGGCGATTCAACTTCTCAGCGCCGCTCTTGCCCAGGATCACCCGCGACTCAATATCAGTTCTGGTCTGAAAGGCAATGCCGGTCGGTAGGTTGGCCCTGATTTGAGGGTCTATCACCTTGCTCGATGGGCTCTGAGTTCCCAGTATTAGGGCCAGCCCCATTGCTCGCCCTTTGCGGGCTATGTCAATCAACGTGGTCATCGCGGGCGTTTTGCTGTGGTCTGCTGCCTCATCCACCACCAGCAACAGCAACCCCAGGCCGTCACATTTGCGCCAGTCGGCCACGCCAGCAGCCGCCATCATCGCTTGCCGGCGCAGTCGCTCGGCCTCTACTCGCTCGATTAGTTCCGCCGCGTCCTGGAGGTCGTGGGCGATAGGTGCGAACAGATGGGGCAGCCGCGCAAAGTCCGCACCAAAATCAACCTCTTTGCAGTCCACGATAGCAACTTGTAATTCAGCGGGCGTGTGTTTCGCCGCCAGTTGCAAGATGATACTCTGCATTAGGTTTGTCTTGCCGCTCCCCGAGGTTCCCCCTATGAGGATTGCCCGATGATCACCGGCCAGGTCAAGAATGATGGGGCCGCGTTTGCTGTGCCCCAACTTCACGTGGTAAGGCTTGTCGGGCAATTGGTCGAGGGCCAGAGGAATGACGGCAGGCAATCGTCGAGAGCGCTCAGCATCCACCGAACGAGCCACACAAATAGCCAGCCCTCCCCCATCACTCACAAACACCCGCCGTCCCTGGAGGGCCGCCCGCCATTGCGCCCACAGGCGAGCGTCAAGCCAGGTTTCCCGAGAAATCGCCGCCAAACGCTGCATATCGAGCGCAAAAACCACCCGGTCAGTGAATAAATACGCATCGGCTTCTGGAAGAACAGTCCCGCCACGACGTGGACGCTCCCGCAGTAAACCACGTTGATTCAGCGTGCCAACGATGGCCCGCCAATACGTCACTATCTCCGCATCCATTACTACATTACTCATCGCCCCCCCCCATCCTGCAAGCGAATAACCACCCACAGACCACCCAGCCCATCGGCGCGTGTCATCAACGCAAACCTCCACCAACAGAAGATAACTCGTCCATCATATATCTCACTCATTGCTCCTCCTCCCAATCAGCCGCCAATGCCGCCACCAGTGGAGGCGGTAGAAAACCCGCTCGCTCTGCCTGGTCCAACCGCCGCAACACCCTCACGCTTCGCAGACCAGGAGCGGGCGCTTGTGGTGGAGCGGGCATTGGCAAGGAAAGCGATTGCGCTCCCTTCGCGCCCGCTCCCAACTTGGGGCGGCTCATTCCGTCCACCAACTGATCGCGTGCCGTCGTGCGTTCCTCCTGCCCAGCGGATCGCAGCAACGGAGCCGCCACCTGCCCAGAAGGTAGTACAGTCAACGCTGGCCCAGGTTGCCTATCCAGGTCAACCAACGTATAGCCGCCGTCTTTTGTCTTTATGGCCATAGGCTCAGCGTCACCCAGGACACTCCGCGGGTAGATGATCGGCTTCTGCGCCTGCTGCCTCAAAGCAATTACCACCAAAACCACCAGGCCAATGAACACCAGCAGCAAAATCACGGGTACACCAAAATCACGTACCGCGCCCAAAGTCATCTCCCGCTTCTCCGCCGCCCGCGTTGCCGTCGCCGAATATGCCGCCGCCGTCGCCTGGTGGCTCTCAGCCGTCGCCGTGACCCTCCCCTCCCACGCCTGCCGGGTTGCTGTGGCAATATCTGCCTGATATTGCGCTTGAGCCGTCGCCGCCACATTGCGCGCGTCGGCCGTTGCGGTTGTGGATCGGTTGAGAGCATCGGCGGTAGCAGTTGCCTCAAATGATCGTTGCTCAGCCGTCGCCTGCATTGAAAGCGCCTGACTGGTCGCCGCCACCGCCAGGGCCTGAGCCGTCGCCTCGTGCACCTGAGTAGCATTTGCCGCTTGCTGAGTCGCCCACTGGTTCCGTTGTTCTACCTCCCGCCGGTGCGCTTGCTCAGTTGCGTTGGCAACAGCGGTTAGCGCCACGTATTGGCGTTGCTCCTGATTCTGCGCCGCCTGCCTGGTCGCCTCCAGTGCTGCAATCTGCGCCGCCGCCTGCTCCTGTGCCGCCTGTGCGCTCTCAGCCGCCAGATAGCGAGCCACCGCCGTCGCCTGAACCGCCTCCTTATCAGCACCGTCGTAACGTTCCTGGATAGCCGTCAAATCACTTGCGTTTGGTGTATAAGCCGAGGTCTCACTCTCACAGCCTGACACCAGCAGCACTATAGCCACCACAGCAAAGGCACACCCGATGAACATTTGCCGTTTCATCCCACTACCCTCCAATCGTCGGGAGGTCTCATACCTTCTGGCAGCCCGCCCGCTTCCTTCCGTTGCATCGTATCTATCATCGCCCGGAAATCGGCCAACGTCGGTTGGGGTTGATTCTGCTGGCCTGGCACGATAATCACATTACTACCACCGGCCTGCTGCGCGGGGATCGAGGGGCGCGCCGTTGGACGTCCCCCGGCCGGAAGCCGCGCCCCGTTCAACAAACTGTAGATTTGCGCCTGTGCCAGCGCGTCTTGCATCTTCGCCTGGCGCTGGCGGCGTTTCCACCACTGCCCGCCGATGATCACGCCACCGGCCAACAGCACAAGCGTAAGAATGACCACCGCCAGAAAAAGCGTTATAGACATTGCCGCCGATGTCTGCGCCTGCGCTCGGATCACCGCCCGCTGTTCAGCGTGATCACTCAGCGAAAGTGCCACCACTACCCCTAGCACAAACACCGCCACCAGCGCAATCACGGGCCAGATCCAACGTTTCATCGTACCACCTCCAACACATCCAACAGCGCGGGCATCTGCCACAAATCCAGAGCATACGTCGCCACCACCACCAGAACCACCAACACCAACAAACCACCAAGTATCAGCAGAAAATGTAATATCTGCTTCGCATACCGCACCACCAGCAGCCCCACCACCGCCGCACCAATCAGCAACAACACATCCAGCGGCTGCCAACCATTCGTCAACTCATCCATCAAACACCCCCTGCAACATCAACTCGACCACCCAATCACAACACTGGAACCACGACGTCGGCCCAACAAGCCGCAATAATCACAGCTAGGCCAACGACCATAAAGCCCAGCAACAACACCCGCCGCCGTAACGCGCGTCGTCGTTTCGCCTTCGCCCGTTCACGCCGCTCCCGCTCCCTGATCTCCCGCTTGGTCAACCTCCGCCGCCGCTTTACCTTCATCGCCTTTTCACTCCCTATTGCCCGCTAAGGACCAAAAACTACCCCAACGCCCCCCAACACCTCCAACTACCCACCTTTCCGCCACCTACGCTACCCTATCCGCCACCCCACCGCTTCCCTACCGCTTCCCTACTCCGCCCCCCTACCGCTTCCCTACCCCACGCCCCCCAACACCCCTGATTTTCAATCCGCCAACTTTCACCATCCCTCCCCCGGAGGTCCCAACTCCTCCTTCTCCGCCGCCGCCAACCTCGGTATCAGCAAATACTCCACCAACGCCGAAACATTAGCACTCCGCCCATCCGGCGCCATCATTCCCCACCGCAATGCCAGCGCCCGCAACCGCTCCGGTATCCCCTCATCCGAAAACGTTACTCCGATTTTCCGTCGTGCCCTCCTCCGCTCCGAAGGACGCACCGGCGACTTCCTTTCGCTCCTCGATGGCCTCCTGGTCAGCGCCACCGGCATCTTCGTCAACCCCAACTCCTCCACCGGCTCTCCACCCCCCAACCCCGCCAATGGATCCCGCCGTTCCTCATTACCGCGTACCATCCAACACCTCCCATACTACCGCTCCATACTCCCGCGCCGCTCGACACCCCCCGTCGTGCTCAAAAATCGTCTGCCCCAGCGCCGGACACTCTCGCAACACCGCCGCCCTATGAATCGGCTTCAATGCCCTTTCCCCAAACGCCCCCGTCAACCGCTCCAAATTCACCCTACTCTCCCGCGTCACCCCATCATAAAACGTCGGCAAAACTCGCACCACAGGAGGGGGGACCCGCCCCACCGCCCCTAATGTCTTCAACAACTCCGCCACCCCTTCCAAACTCAAATAATCCACCGCCGCCGGTACCACCAACAAATCCGCCGCGAACAACGCATTCTCCTGCAACCCCCCCGCGCTCGGAGCCGTATCCAACACCACAAAATGCAACCGACTTCCATTGATCGCCGTCTCCAACACCCCCCCCAACGTATCCACCCCCCGCCCCTCAATCGCCATCAACGTCTCAGCCGTCTTCGTCCTCTTACTCCCTGGCAACAACCACAAATTCCCTCGTCCCGTACCCCGCACCACATCCCGCAACACCGGCCGCCCCACCAACAAATTGAAAACCCCATCCTCCTGCTCCATCCCCAAGTGCGACGCACATTGCCCCTGCGGATCCAAATCCACCAACAACACACCATAATTCTTCAACGCCAAACCATGTGCCAAAGTCACCGCCGTCGTAGTCTTCCCCACCCCCCCCTTCTGATTAGCCACCGCCACCACAACCATATCCCTCCCCCTCCCCGAAACCAGGTTTTTTCCGCAAAACCTGGTTTCTCTCCTATACAAACAACGCCTGCTGCCCGTGCTCCATCACCGCCGGCGACAACCACAGAACCTCCACCGCCGTCTTCGCCGTATTCGTTGTACGTGCAGACTTCTCCACCCTCCACCAATTTCTCAACACATCCTCATACAAAGCAGATGGATAACCACTGATAATAACCATACCCCGAACTTCCTTCAACACCTTCAACAATCGGCAATGATAATCCTCATCAACTTCATACCGATATGCCACCTCCTTCCATCTCGCTGAACGCACATCAAACAAATACGGCGGATCCACATAAAACAACGTATGCGGCTGATCATACCGTTTGATAACCTTAATAGCATCGTCATTCTCAATAAATGCCTGCTTCAACCTCCAAACAACAGCAGCCAGATGCTCAGTTTCATTCCAATCCGCAATCACCGACTTACCTC
>JAXHUO010000043.1:0-32861 GCA_034189605.1 Chloroflexota bacterium | reverse complement strand
TGATCATACCGTTTGATAACCTTAATAGCATCGTCATTCTCAATAAATGCCTGCTTCAACCTCCAAACAACAGCAGCCAGATGCTCAGTTTCATTCCAATCCGCAATCACCGACTTACCTCTGTTGTTTGAATGCTGATAGCGCCACCCTGACGGCTGTACACCTACACCTTTGCCGCCACCCCAACCTTGCCACTTCCGAACATAATACCGTCGCGCCCGTTCCAACGGCTCGTCCACCGGTTGCCAGGCCAGCCGATACTCCTCACGACTATAAGGCGTGTTTTCAATAGCCACAACAAACTCATCCGTCCTCTCACGCAACACCCGAAAGAAATTCGCCACATCCCCATCCAAATCATTGATCACCTCAAACTCCGCCGGCGCCTTGCGCAAAAACACCGACGCCGCCCCGCAGAACGGCTCAACGTAACAACCGTGCACCGGAAAATGCCCAATAATCCACGGCGCCAACCGCCACTTCCCCCCAAAATACCGCAATGCTGGCCTCGTCGGTCTCATCCAACTCCCTTCCCCTCATCCAATCTCCAATACCCAATCCCTAATACCACCTGCTTCCCCTCCCATCTTCCGCAACCGAACAATCGAAACAAAAACACCCTGCCGGGTAAGCAACCGTACCACATCATCACAGGACCAAAACATACACACCACATCCCGCGCCCAAAACGTCACCCCCGCAGGCAACCCCTCCCCCTCAACGCGCCCATCCCACAGAATAACATTCCCCTGATCAACCCGCCGCTGATCTACCGGCAAATGCTCCACCCGCACACAATCCTGAGTATGCTCACCCTCGCTCATCTCCGAATGAATATTGACCTGAATACACCTGACACAAACCTCATACCCCTCACAACCCTTCAACCCCCTGACCACCTCCCGAACATTCATCCCCCCACCTCCACCCCCACCCAAAAATGATGCAACAACACCGACCCCAACCCCTCCACCCGCACCGACCCCACCATCATTCCGCTCTCAACCCCCGTCCCATTCCCCCCGCTCTCAGCCCCCGTCCCGGGGGCGGCTTCCCTCAACCTCTTCATCACCAAAAGATTCACATAACACACATTAGCCCTCCGCCCAAACTTCTCCCCATATCGCCTTGCCGCCCGAGCCACCTTCTCCTCCAACCCCCGCTCCCCATCATCATCAAACCACAACAACCCCACCTTCATCACCCCACACACCTCCTCAATCCGTTCTCCTCTACTCCCTACTCCCTATCTTCATTTGACAATTCCTCCCAACCGTGCTATCCTCACAAACGAGAGCCAAGCCCGACAGGCCGAAACTCTCACTCAGGCGCGTGGCCCATCACGCGCCTTCTTCCTTTCCCCATCCCCCTTACTCCCTACTTCTTACTCCCTACTCCCTCTCCTTCCGAGTAGCCTTCTTATCAGAACTCAAACAACTGCGTCTCCCTGTCCCCGTGTTCTCCCCCGCCTCTCCCACAACCACCTCCCCAACCGCGCCGCTGACCTCTCCCCCGGCCCCCAACACGGAACCCCCAACTCCCCAAAAAACACCTCCTCAGTCGGCGTCTCCACCCGCCTCCCCATCCGCCACAAAGACCCATCCCGCATACACATATCCGCCGGCATCGCTCCCCCAAACCGATTCACCAACAAATGATTGAACTCCGCCGGCCCCGTTCTCAACGCCAACACCAACCCCCAATTCTCCTGCACTGCCCGAAACAACTCCACCACCACCCTCTCCCCAATCCCCAATTCCCAATTCCGCAACCCCCAATACCCAATATCCTCCAATACCACCCTCTTATACTTTGACCCCCACCGCTTCACCTCCTCATCCCGTCTCCAATATCCTTTCTCCACCAAACCCTCAATCAATCCATCCGCCACCGAATACTCCTCCGTCCCCCCAAACAAATCCGCCACCCGCAGCCCCATCTGCGCGATATAAACAATCTCAATATCCTTACACTCCCTCTTCCCCCGCCGCACCGACCCCGCGATTTTCGCCCGCACACATCCCGGAGCCAGCGTCTCCACCACCCGCATCCCCATCCGTCTCCCCGTCTCCAACCTCATCACTCCTCCTCCCGAAACCGGGTTTTTTCCGCAAAACCCGGTTTCTTTCCTAATCCCCAATCCCCAATATCCAATATCCAATATCTTTTTCCCATCCCTCACCCCCTCCCTCCAGCGCGGGAACAACGGGAACAGTGGGAACAAACACATACAAACATACTAAAACTCTATCTCATCTACATCTACCGTTCCCGTTGTTCCCGTTGTTCCCGTTGTTCCCGCTGTGCCCGATGACCCAACACCTTCCGCAACGGGGCGCACCAACCGCAACACCCTGGGCATCCCCTCCTCCACCCGTAACCGATACGTATGCCGCCCATCCCCCCCCTGTGGCCGCAACACCCCCTGCTCCAACAACTTCACCCTTACTCCTCGCTCCGAATCCGGAAATACCACCCCACTGCAGCGATAAAACTGCCACACCGCATTATAAGCCGCCTTCGGCAACAAATACCAATACTGCTCATCATACCAACCCAACAACTCCGCCGTTCCCGCTCGTTGCTTGGGGCGCTCCCGATGCCGCAGAAACACCGTCCCCTGCGCAAACATCTGCTCCAGCGCACTTATATACATCTCCACCGGCTTCTCCTCCGCCACCACCTGATGCTGCTGCTCACCGATCCCCAACAACACCCCCCACCCCGTCTCCCCCATCGCCACCCTCGTATCCCCGTCAATTGCCCCCGTCACCTCCGCATACTCCAACCCCAACTCCATCCCCAGATACATCGTCGCCACATTCCCCGGCATCCGCAGATGCTGCCCCTCCCCCCGCGCCCGCTCCGTATATTCCATCAACCGCTCCGGCAGCCGTTCCTCCAACTCCTCCCACCTCTCCGCCAGCCACAATACATACCCCCCCATCGCCTGCGGATACAACAAACTATCCTCCACCTGCGCCCGCGTCAGCGCACTCCCCTCCCCCCTCGTCATCATCTGCGGATGCACCTCCACCGCGAACAACCGTGATAAAATAGACTGTCCAGGTGGCAGTTGCTCCGCCGTACTGATGATCAACCCCCTGGGCACAAACGTCCGCCGTAATTTCAAATCCGCTCGCATCCGGCTCCGCCCAGACCGGTTTCCCCAATCCCTCAACAACTGATCTGCCTTTTTCTTGATCTCCTTCATCCCCGCCATCGTCGTCTGCGTCGTAAAATCATCAATCCACAACGGCGCGTCCTTCACCAAAAACGCCTTCTTCTCTAGTGCATTTGCCGTACCCGTCCACGAAGCGGGTGGCGTGTTGTATGCAAACCGGCCATAATGACACATCGCCAGCGCCGTCGCCGTACTCTTCAAACTCCCCGTCGTTCCAAAAACCCAAATCGTGAACGACGGGGGAATAATGCTCGCCAATGGAGCCAAAAACATCGCCGCCCAGAGCGGCATCGTCACCTGATAATTCCCCGTCTCCAAAAAACCCAAACTCAACCCCATCGCCTTCCGCGCCCCATCCGGCCACGTCGGCAGCCGGTAACCCGCCAGATCCCGAATGATCTGCACCTGCACCCCCTCCCGCCCCATCGCCCCCGCTGCCGATAAATACACCTGCTTGTTATCCAACCGCCGCCAACCCAGGTGGCTATACTCATACCGCGTCTCAATCTCCTTACTCAACGTCTGGATTGCCGTCCGCAAGTGATCCCGCATCGAACCCCCCGCCGCTACCGCCGCCCGCGCCCCCCACCTCGGCAACACCCACCCCATCTGCGCAAATTCGGATGCCTCCACCTCCACCCTGGCCAGCGTCTCCCCCGTTGACAACTTTCCCTCGATCGCAAACCGCCGCTCCTGATCCTCCCCGTCATCCTCCACCACATCCTCAATAATCCGCGCGTCAAAATTACACAGCGGCACCACCGATTCTCCCCCCATCCGGTCATACGTCCGCTTGCAGATCTTCCCCCCCAACACCTGATACAACGGCCGTCCATAGTCATCCAATCCCGACGCCTGCCGCGCCGCCCTCAACAAACCATCCACCGTCCCCAGCGATAACGACAACTCCTCCGCAACCAGCGCCCGGTACTTCGCCATCGAGAACGGATCCAACCCCACCATCGCTGAAAACACCGCCCTCACCGCCGCGTCCATCTCCTCCGCCTCCGCCGCCCGCGCCTCCCCAATCAACACCTCCAGCCACGTCGGCGCTCCCCCCAACAACTCCCGGCACCGCGTCCCCATCTCCTCATTCACCAGTTCCGCATCTACCCTCCCCCGTTCCCCATTCTCTATTCTCCATTCTCCATTCTCTAATCCCCAATCCCCATTTTCCAACAACCAATCATTCACATCGTGCGCTGGCCATCGCACCACCCGCACCAACGGCCCCAGCGCACTCGCCAACTTCCGCCCTGCCTCCGCTCCCGTCGCATCCTCATCCAACCCCACATACACCATCTTCCCCTGCCGCAACACCTTCAACAACCCCTCACCCGCCCCCGCACCCGCCAGCGCCACCGCCCCTATCCCCCACTGCGCCAACGTCACCCCATCCCCCTGCCCCTCCACCACTACCACCGCCCCATCTCGCCTCCACCTGTGATTAAAATACGGCCGCCTCTCCCCCACCAACTCCCGAGGTGGATTCCAATGCCGCTTCCCCTCCACCCCTCGTGCCGCAAAATAAACCACCTTTCCCCCCCGCACATGCGGATAAACCAACGACCCCGCCGGCATCCCCAACACCGCCCGCGCCGGCCCCGACCCCACATCCACCCCCGCCTCCTTCAATGCCTGCCGCATCCCCTCCCGGTCCCCCCCCCAGAACCCCAACCCCGCCGCCCCGATCGTCTCCTCCGTCCAACCTCGCCCCCGCGTATATCCTTCCCCTGCCGACCCCGCCAGCGCCTCCGCCCAAAACCGCGCCGCCACCCCAAACACCGCCTCCCGTCCCCGTCGCTCCTCCATCGCCACCCGCGCCTTCTCCGACCACCGCGGCAACTCCACCCCCGCCTTACGCGCCAACTCCACCATCGCCGTCCGAAAATCCCACCCCTCCCGCCTCATCACAAAATCAAAAACATCCCCCCCCTCATCACACGCCCCAAAACATTGCCAGCGTTGACTGTCCGGGAAAACCACAAACGAAGGCGTCTTCTCATCATGAAACGGACACAACGCTCGATAATTCCGCCCCGCCCGCTCCAACTTGAGACACTTCCCCACCACCTCCACAATATCCACCCGATCCTTAATGTCATCCACAGTGCCCATCAACACCCCTCTTCAGACGTTTGACCTTCCGATAACAACGCTACCCAGCAGCACCTCTTGAAACCGGGTTTTTCCGCAAAACCCGGTTTCTTTCCTAATCCCCACTCAACAACCCCCAAACGACTGCAACCACTGCCGGAACTTGACTATTCCCAAGGGCTCTAAGGCGGTCCACCCGCTTGGGAATCCCATTAGCCACTCGACCCAATCTGGGTTCAGTTTCCCACCAACCTTAGAGCCCTCCACCCGCTCCAGAGAACAGAGATAACTCTCTAAACTGTCGTGATCTTCGGGTAAATACAATACTGGACATTCATTGCCCTTTGCAGTGACCTTTACAACCACTTCCCCAACCCCTCCCCCTACTCCCTACTTCCTACTCCCTACTCCCTTCGTGCCTTCCACACCTACACTCCGGCCTCTCCCCCACATCCACTGCCGCCAAGACTGCCCGCGCCTTATCCTCCAGCCGCTGCTGCGTTGGCTCATGCGCCCATACCTTCACCGGCCACACCTCCCCCGTCCCCCGACACTTGTACACCACCACCGCCGTCTCATATCCCCCATACAACATATACACCTGCACCTGCTCATAATCCGCCTGCGCCGCTCGCTTTCTCTCCTTCACCTCGCTAAACTTCCCTGTCGAGACACTCTTAATCTCCAACAGCGTCCCGTCCTCCAACTCCCCATCCGTATGCCCTCGAAATCGCTCATCCCACTCCGCCGCCAACTCCCGCTCCTCCTTGAACAACACCCCCATTCCCCGCAGCCGCTCCACCATATCCCGCTGATGCAAATACCCCTCATAGCAATACCGCGCCTGCCTACCCCCAGGCTTTCCTCGCCCATTCGTCAAAAAATCATACAACTCAGCCGGACACCTCCAAACCTGCGACATCCCCAAATACCCCCGCTCCTCCCATCCCGAGTGATCCCAAGTCCACCGCTCGATCCCCCTCCTCAACTCCCGAACCTCCATCGTCATCTCCTTTCCCTTATTGCAACCAGGTTTTTTCCGAAAAACCTGGTTGCTCTCCCATCCCCACAATACCGAGTACACACCTTACCAGAACCAACCTACTCCCTACTCCAACAACCCCACCAACAACTTCGCCGGATTATGCCTCGCCTTATCCACAATCTTCGCATACACCTGCGTTGTCGTCACCGACGAATGACCCAATGATCCACTGATCGCCAACAAACTCCCCCCCGCCGCCAGTGCCAACGTCGCATAACTATGCCGCAGCGAGTGACACGAAACACCCTTCCTCTTCGCCCCCACCGCCCTCAAATACCCATCCACCACCTGCCGGATCCCCCGCGTCCCAATCCGTCCCGCTTCCTTTCCCTGTGACCAATGCATCGTCAAAAAAACAGCCGGCGTCTCAGGTCGCATCAACGCCCGAGCCGCCAGCCACATCCGCAGAACCTCCCGCGTCTCCTCCGTCAACAATATCGTCCGCCACTTATCCCCCTTGCCCAAAACTCGCAACTCCCCCGCCTCCCCCGCCTCCAAATCCAAATCCTCCAGATCCAACCGCGAAACCTCCACCACTCGCAACCCGTGCAACGCCATTAACACCAACATTGCCCGGTCCCTGATCCCCTTTGGCTTGCGTGCGTTCGGTGCCCTCAGTACCCGCTGCACCGTCTCCAACGTCAAAAACTTCACCCGCTCATCCCGCTCCGTCCTATCCCTCGGGGACCTCAACCCCACCGCCGGATTGTGCCCCATCGCCCCCCGCGCGTGCGCCATCTCATAAAACCGCCTCACACTTGCCAGCTTCCGTCCCACCGTACTCACCGCATACCGCTCCACCAACCACGCCCGATACCTCTTTAACTCCTCCGTCCCTGCCTCCGCTGGCCTCACCCCCAACCCCGCCAACCACACCAAATGCTGCTTCACATCCGAAAAATAAGACCGCACCGTCTCCGGCGACGGATTACCATCCGCCACATCCAGCCGCATCCATCCCCGAAATGCCTCCAACACATCCTCAATCGTCGGCTCCCGCACCGGAACCAACGCCCGCTCCGCCCCCTCCGGCAAATTCTCCCCCGACACATAAACCGTCAGTGGGGCTGTCCCCACCTCCTCCACAAACTCCCCCTCCACCACCTCCACTCCTGACCATTGAGACTGAGCCCTGTGTTTTTTCATCACTTCCCCCGCTGCGCTCTCCGCGCTAGCCTCTGGGCCTTCCGCCTCCGACGCAACCGCTGATGCCACCCCTGTGGCCTTTTCCTCCCCCGTTCATGCTTGCTAGCACCAATAACATTTTCTTCGCCGCCCCGACTGGATAACCGTTGCCACCAATTCATCGTTCCACCTCCTAAAAACTCTATCGCCTCCCCTACTTCCTACTCCCTACTCCCTACTCTCTCCCCCCCCAACCACCACCGGCAAATACCACACCCCCACCGGCGTCGGCGTAAACGTAGGCAACATCGTCTTAGGCGTAGGAGTCGCCGTCGGCGTAAACGTAGGCAACATCGTCTTAAGCGTAGCACTCGGCGTAGTCGTAGGAGTGGCCACCCCCGTCCCCTCCCCATCCCTAGCCGCAGACCCCACACCCAAAATCACCACCATCACCATCCCCCCAACAATCAACGATAACCTCATTTCCCTACTCCTTACCTCCTACTCCCTACTTCCTGCTCCCTACTCCGGCCGCGTCTGCGCCCCCACCCCCTCCAAAAACCGCGCCACCTGCTGCAGCGCATCCAGCGTAATCGCCTGTCGTCGCAGCACCTCCGTTCTATCGAATGCCATCTTCCCCTCCACCAACGGCCTCAGCGCCCGCATCCCCCGCACCGCCTCCTCCGCCGCTCGATCCCGAGCCTCCTTCGCCCAATTCGGCCATGGTCGCGGTATCGTCACAATACCTCCCCCCGCTGCGCCTCCTGCCCCTCTCGCCTGGCCCGCACATGCCGCCACCACGACCCCACTATCATCCAGAAACCCGACGCCACAAACCCCCCCAACACCTTCCCTGCCGCCGTCCAATCCAAAACGGCGCTCCCAGCTAACGTGACCAGCACCCCGACCACCACCAGAACCGCCGTATATCCCTCATCATAACCGCGCCGCTCCAACCACCCCACCAGCACGTTATACAAAAACCCCACCACAAACAAACCCCCGTACACCACCGCATAAAGCCCCAATTCACCCCCCATTATCAAACCTCCCAATAAATGCTAAACTAAAACCAACCGCACCTTAACAACCCTACTCCCTACTCCTTACTTCCTACTCGGACAGAGGCGAGGGGATTTCCACCCCCAGGGGCCTTCAGCATATCGGCAGCAGCCCCAGGTGTCCCAACACCTCACCGATTTTCACCGCTCCTAAAGAGCTTCGCCCCTGTCCATTGGCAACCCGAGCCGGTCCCCATTACCCGCCTCGGAATTCCCTGCTCCTTCTCCCTTACTCCCTACTCCTTACTTCTTCCTCCTCAACCCACCCCCCCAATAAATAACCCAACCCCAAAACCACCACCGCTGCCAATACCCCCACCACCACCCCACATCCAAAATCCAGCATCCCTTCCCCTTACTTACTCTCTCCCTGCTCCCCCGCAGCGCCAAACGCCGCCCGGAATGCCTCCTGCCCTGGCGCAAGCTCAACCACCATCTGCTGCCGCAAATACCGTCGCAACACAAACCGCATCGCAGCCGACACAGACGAAAGACCCTCATCCTTCGCCACCTGCTGCAACGCCGCCAAATCACTCGGCGACATCGTCATATTCCGCGCTACCATCCTATCCCCGTTCATCACTCCTCCCTCTGTCTGCTCACCATAGTATCTCCATTTGTTCACCAGTGTGAATAGTATACCATACTATAGCATACAATGTCAATAGTTTCTTCACATAGCAAATCTTAAAGTTCTCACACTTGATTGATAATAAACTCACCATAAAGAGTACTCACTATGGTAAACTAGACTGATGACGACCTTACAAGAATGGATCACACAAGAAATAAACAGCCGGGGATGGTCACTCAACCAATTAGCACGCAGAGCAGAACTATCATCTGGAGGGCTCAGTATGGTAATGACTGAACAACGCAACCCTGGCCCCGACTTCTGTAACAACATTGCCCGCGCCCTCAACGTTCCACCTGAACGGGTTTTTCGTTTAGCCGGCCTATTACCACCCGTCATCATTGGCCAAGAGCAAGAACAGGAACTTCTCAACTACTTTAACTACCTGAACTCCTATGACCGCCACACCATCCTCATCCTTGCCCGCGCCCTCCACGAAAAACACGCTGATTACCAACTCGACGATAAACGAATAGAACCAGAATGACTTTTCTCAAACGCCCAATCCGCATCCCCGCCGGAAAAAACCGCCATATCACCCTGCCCCTCTTCCTGATCCCCATCCTCCTCTGCCTTCTCCCATGCGGTTGCCTTGTCACTTACGGAACCATTGACACCACCCTACGCAGCGTAGGCATACTTCCCACCCGCACCTCCACTTCTACCAATACCCCCACACCTACCAATACCTTCACTCCCACCACAACCCCCACACCTACACCGACCCCCACCAATACACCTCCTCCCACGTCTACCCGCCGCCCAACGTGGACACCACACCCAACCTACACCCCCCGCACCACCTCCGTGCCACCTACTGCAACCCACATTCCACCAACATCACCACCCGCCACCATCGCACCTGCCGTTGCTTCGACCATTCCTCCCACACCTCCCCCAACCATACCGCCAACAATTGCACCGACCGAACCACCCCCACCGGCCGCCGTCTGCGATTGCTCCGGTGACCTCTACAACTGCACCAACTTCACCACCCACGCCCAGGCCCAAGCCTGCTACAACTACTGCATATCCCTCGGCCGTGGCGACATCCACAAACTAGACCGAGACAACGACGGCATCGCCTGCGAATCCCTGCCATAGAAAAAAGCCAAAAGAAACGATCACCTTGAAGTCAGCACTATAGGCAGAAAAGGAATAGCCCGAATGCAAAAAAGAGTTTACTTCCGATAAGATTGATACCCAGAACCAAAAAACCCCCTGAAAACAAGGGGGAAACAAACACCACTGCCCTTATGGTTTCCAAAACAACCTGGCCTTATGGCCCCAAATCCGCCCAACCATAAGCCCCTCCACATCCTCCCCACTCCCCCTGGCGCTGGGCTATGAGTTCTATGACCACGGTTACAACGGCGATGGCCTGCGCCTGGCCGACGGCTCTTACGCCGGAATCAATTTCGATGTGCCGGGAGACAACACCGACCCCGATGGTTTTGCCGCCATCTTTGCTCAGCCACTGCACGACCCGCCGGACAATACCTTTAGTCACCTGATGCAGTATGACGTCATCGCCTTCAAGTCCTGCTTCCCGGTCAGTAACATCTGGAGCGATGAACAGTTGGCCGAGTACCAATCCTACTATCTCTCCATCCGCGACCGGATGGACCAGTACCCGAGCAAAATATTCATCATCGTCACCCAACCGCCGCAGGTGCCCGCCAATAGCGATCCGGCAGAGGCGGCGCGGGCGCGCGCCTTTGCCAACTGGCTGCAGTCAGGCGAATATCTGTCCGGCCATTCCAACCTCTTTGTCTTTGACTTTTTCGGCCACCTGGCGGACGATGACAACTTTCTGCGGGCCGACTACCGGGTTGACGAGTACGACGCGCATCCTAATGAACGGGCCAACCGCGACGTCGGCCCGCTCTTTGTCGAGTTCATTGACCAGGCCGCCGGCGGTATCCGCGCCGAGGAGCCGCTCCCCACGATTCCCCCGCCACACCCGGAGCAGGCTACCCAACCGCCCACTTCCATCGCCCCAACGCTGTCTCCAGCCGATGCTACCGCACTTCCTGCTCCTGCCGCGCTGCCGCCCACGGCGAGCCTGATTGATGACTTTGAGTCTGCCACTGGTCATTGGGAGACCAGCACCGACGGGATGGACTCCACCGTCGAATGTGGGCCGGACACCGGGACGGCTCACGGTGGGGCGGCCTCCTTGCGTCTCCACTATAACATCGTGCCCGAGGGGTGGGTGGACTGCGGGCGCCCTTTCGATTCGCCTCAGGACTGGAGCGGTGGCGCGGGAATCTCACTGTTCCTCCGCTCCGACGGGACGCCCCAATGGGTCACGCTGATGCTGTTTTCCGGCGACGCTGACTCGCCGACACCTTTTGAGGTGGAATTCGAGATCACGTCGGAGAATGCCCTGGGATGGGGACAGATCGGTTTCTCGTGGGAGAATTTCGTGCGGGCGGAGTGGGCTGACGAGGGCGGTCTGTCCGAATTGGACCCGATGCGGGTGACGGGCTACGGGTTTAGCCTGGGCGCGGATGAGACCGGCAGTGAGGGCATTCTCTGGATGGACGATCTACACGTCTCCCCCGGCGCGGCTCCACCGCTATCCATTCCTGTCGCGACGCCAACGGCTGTGTTATCTGCACCAGGTGAGGAGGAAGAGGCAGAGGGGCTAGCAAGCGGACTTTGTCCCTTCTCCGCAGTCGCGTTGCCGTTGGGGGGTCTGGGTATTCTGCTGGCTGGCCGCCGGCGGAGGCATGGGCGGTGTGGCCTGGATACTGATTGATTGCCCGCTTCCGAACATCCCGGACATGCGCCCCAAAATATCATTTTCCCCATCCGCAATGGCGAGTATTTGCTCCTCAGGTTGGTTGTGTTATACTCTGTATTGGTGGGTCAGGGCGACTGGGGAGATCCTTCGCTATGCTCAGAATGACGGTCAACCGTCAGGGGGACTTTGGCACTGCGAAAAAAGACAAAAAGGGTGAGACTGAGGGAGCATGGAAATAGAGTTTGTGCGTTTGGATGGTCGAGAGCCGGGCGAACTCCGTCCAGTCCACATAACGTTGGACTATGTTGCATATCCCGAGGGTTCGGTACTGATAGAGATGGGGCGCACTCGTGTGCTCTGCAACGTCAGTGTAGAGGCGGGCGTGCCCCGCTGGATGGAGAACCAGGGCGCTGGCTGGCTGACCGCCGAGTATGCCCTTCTCCCGCGCTCCACCCACAGCCGCACTTCACGCGAGATTCATGGCCTGCGGGGCCGGACACATGAGATCCGCCGTCTCATCGGGCGTTCCTTGCGCACAGCCGTAGATCTTTACCTGTTGGGCGAGCGCACACTGATCGTAGACTGTGACGTGCTCCAGGCCGATGGGGGTACCCGTACCGCCGCTATCACCGGCGGCTATGTTGCCGTTGCTCTGGCGCTGCACCGCCTGGCTGAACAGGGCCTGGTGCCGCCAGAGGCGCTGAAACCACCGGTCACAGCGGTCAGCGTCGGCGTGGTGAATGGCCAGATATTGCTCGATCTGTGTTATGCCGAGGATCGCGATGCTGAGGTGGACCTCAACGTCGTGATGACGAGTGATGGTCGCCTGGCCGAGGTGCAAGGCACGGCCGAAGGGCTTCCCTTTTCGAGAGAGATGCTTGATCGTATGCTGGATCTGGCCGCAGAGGGCATCGCCCACCTCAGGGAGTGGCAGAGCGAGGCGCTGGGGTGAGTGATTCTAACTTTACGCCCAAACAGCACCGTACTGTCACTTTGATGATCCTGGCGGTGATCATCGTCTTTGCCTTGCTGTCTGGTATTGTGATCACTTCTTTCCAGGGTTGGGAGAACCCCTCTCCTGTTGCGACCCTGCCATTCACGCCCCAGATACCCACGTCTCTTCCAATGCCATCGCCTGTTCTCTCTCCAACGCTCCAAGTGGGGTTGTGGCCTCAGGTGCAGGCCGCCCGCCTTTTCGATCAAATCGCCCATCAGGTGGAGATTATACGTGGCCTCTATCCCCGAGCCGAGGTGCCACTCAGTTTTCTCGACGAGCGCGAGATGACCGTGCTCCTCCGCCGGCTCTACATCGAACGTGGCCCCAAGGCCCATTTGTTTCCGTATATCGTCCTGGGGCTGCTGCCCGATGCATCTATCTCCATCCACCCCCATCAGGTAGCAGGTGTCTATGCCTCTGAACAGGAACAACTCTACGTCGCCACTGGTCAGCGGGAGAGTAGCGTTGACGATCAGGCGCTATTGGCGCATGCCTACACTCATGCCTTACAGGATCAGCACTTTGACCTGGGGGCAATGAACGCTCGTGCCACAACTACTGATGCCACGTTGGCCATTCGGGCGCTGGTGGAGGGAGACGCGACCATCCTGGCGGCACTCTATCGCTACGAAAATCTGGCGACAGCCGATTGGGAGCATCTGACAGGACTGATCTTGCAGGCAGAGCAACCTGATTACGGAGAGGAACTGGACCGCGTCGAGGCCTGGGCACGATTGCAACGCTTCCCGTACTGGGAGGGCCGCCAGTTCACCGAGGCTCTTTTCCAGGCTGGCGGGTGGGAGGCCATCAACCGCGCCTACACCGACCCGCCTCGCTCGACAGAACAGGTGCTGCACCTGGAGCGCTATTCAGAGGAGCGGGACGTGCCCGCTGGTGTCATTGTCCCCGATATCAGTGCCATAGTCGGCGAGGGGTGGACGATGTCTCTGCAGGATGTGCTGGGCGAGTTTGTCATTGGCCTGTATCTGGACGAGACGTTGCCGGGAGAGGTGGCCTGGCAGGCCGCCGACGGTTGGGATGGTGATACCTTTGTCGCTTGGGAGCACGAGGATGGACGCCGAGTGATCGTCTGGCGCACTGTATGGGATACTACCGCCGAGGCTGCAGAATTTGAGCATGCTCTGATCGCACTGGTTCCCCAGCGATACCTGCCTGCCCTGCCTGTGGACCCGCCGGTGAGGTTGGCTGGCCGATGGTGGGAGACCGACGCAGGAGCGGTGTACGTCTACCGCGTGGCGCGTTATGTTACCTTTGTGCAGGCTCCCGACGTCAACGCGCTGGCGAACGTCGTGGAGGTGTTGCCCTGATCGTGAGGATGAGACGGACGTTGAAGCGTATATCGTTCATCGCCGCTGGCTGCGGGTTGACGATGGTCGTGCTCTTGGGTGGACTGCGGATGTGGGCCGAGCAAAAGTATCGCGACCGCATCTACACTCGCGTCGAGGACGTGCCGCCGCATTACGTCGCCGTCGTCCTGGGCGCTGGCCTGTGGCCCGATGGTTCCCTCACTCCCATCTTGGCCGATCGCGTCACTACCGCTGCCGATCTCTACCATGGCGGGACTGTTCAGAAATTGCTCTGCAGCGGCGACAATCGCTTCGTGGACTATAACGAGCCGCAGCGCATGCTAGAGTATGCCGTCGGCCTGGGTGTGCCGGAGGAAGCTATCGTGCTCGACTATGCCGGCCGGCGTACCTACGATACGTGCTACCGTGCGCGAGCCATCTTTGGCGTGGAGCGGGCTGTGGTCGTCACCCAGCGCTTCCACGTCGCCCGCGCGCTCTATCTCTGCGACGCGCTGGGGGTTGACGCCGTCGCTGTCCTCGCCGACCGGCAGGACTATACCATCCGGCGGATCACGTGGGAGACGCGGGAGCATCTCGCCCTGGCGCTGGCCTGGTGGGACGTGAATGTGCGGCATCCGCTCCCCGTCTTGGGCGATCCGCTGCCGATCCGCTGATCGTGTCAACAGGAGGAACGATGAACCGTCAAGATGCCTGGGAACTGGTCAATGAGTACACCAAGAGTCCCAATCTGATCAAACACATGTTGGCCGTCGAGGCGGCTATGCGGGCCTACGCCCGTCGTTTCGGGGAGGACGAGGAGAAGTGGGGCATTGTCGGGTTGCTGCACGATTTTGACTATGAGCGTTACCCCGATATGGGCCCCGAGGGTCATCCCAATTCTGGTGCTCGTGTTCTGCGCGAGCATGGGTGGCCGGAGGAGATTGTCCGCGCGGTGCTTTCCCATGCCACCGAGATCACCGGCGTGGAGCGGGAGACGCTGATGGAAAAGACCCTCTATGCCGTGGATGACCTGACCGGTCTGATCGTCGCCGTCGCGCTGGTGCGGCCCAGCAAGGATATCCGTGACGTCAGGATCAAGTCGGTGAAAAAGAAGTGGAAGGACAGGCGCTTTGCCGCTGGTGCGCACCGAGAGATGATTGAGGAAGGCGCTCAGATGATCGGCGTCGAACTGTGGGATCACGTCGGCGTCGTATTAGAGGCGATGCAGTCTATTGCCGAGAGCCTGGAACTGGATGGCCTTCTGGTACAGCAGGAGTAGCGTGAGGCTGGCTTTCTGGTTTGCTCAAGTGGCAGATTGGAAAGCAGCCCTTTTTTGGCAGTGCCGCAAAAGTCGCCCTGACAGTTGACCGTCATTCTGATCGTAGCGAAGAATCTCCTTATTAATTACGGTGGCGGAGACCATTTGCTTCGCTCAGGGTGATAGGGCGGGCTTTGCGGTATTGCCTTTTTGGGGTTTGTCAATTCCCGTTTCTATGTTATCATGCGCCCCGTTGTTTGGTAGATGACAATGGCTAAAGAACCTGAAATCCCTCTTCCAACTGAAGAGCCTCGTTGCTGTCCTGCCTGCGGCGCTCGGGTGGCCGCCCAGGCAACGACTTGTTTGATGTGTGGGGCTTTGCTCGCTGAAGAAGGAACTACACATGAAGAAGAGCCCCGACGGGGATTGCCCGGCTGGGTCAGTACCTCACTAGCCGTCTTGTTGGGGTTGGCGATCCTGGCGGCGGGTGGCTTTGGGCTTTATACGCTGCTGACCGCCGAGCCCGAACAAGCCTCCCCCACACGCATTCCTACCAATACACCTACCGCGACGGTATTCCCCACATCCGCGCCTACCCACACCCCTACCATCGCGCTTACCCCAACCCCCGTTCCTCCGCGCGTCCATCAGGTGCAGGAGGATGAGACTCTTATTGTCATCGCCGTTGCATATGACACCACCGTCGAGGCTATCCTGGCTTTGAACCCTGACGTGGATCCAGAACTGCTCCAGGTAGGGCAAATCCTGTTTATCCCGGCGGCCGCTCCCGGGTCTGCCAGCACGCCCGAAGCGAGTACTCCTACGGCCATGCCAGGTGATTTTATTATTCACGTCGTCGCGTCGGGAGAGACGCTCATATCCATCGCCGACGAGTATGGTGTCTCAGTGGAGGCTATTCGTCTTGCTAATGATCTCCCCCCTGATGATGATACCATCCATGTCAATCAGTCGCTCGTCATCCCGATGGGTTCGCTGACGCCCAGTCCCACGCCGGCTATGGACCTCAGCGGCACGCCTACTCCAGTTTCACCTTACCAGTCACCTTCGCTTCTCAGCCCTCCCGATGGCGCAATCTTTGTGGGGGGTGACGAGACTATCCTTTTACAGTGGGCCTCGGTGAGCATATTACGTGATGACGAGTGGTACGCGCTGACTCTCATTCAGCCACCCCGTGGTATAGTGTCGGACACGACCTACACCCGTGCCACTGCCTGGCGTGTTCCCTTTGATTTGCTGCCACTCTCAGGCGTTGCTCGGCGCAAGTTCCGCTGGCAGGTGCAGGTCGTGCGGGAGGTGGATAACGGGGGCGGCGAGTTGTTTTATGAGGAGGCTGGCGCTCCCAGCGAGGTGCGAGTCTTTACCTGGCTGGAGCCGACGCCGACGCCCGCCCTTTCTGTCACTCCGACACCCTGAAAAAACTCACCTGCGCGATGTCCCTCATCTAACGCCTACCCCCAGGGGTTACTCTCTCCCCGCAGAAAACGGGCGATATCGGCGGCGGCCCGTTTGCCGGCCCCCATTGCACTGATGACCGTCGCTGCGCCAGTGACCACGTCCCCGCCGGCCCACACCCGCGCCTTTGTCGTCCGGCCCGTATCCTGGTCGGCGACCACCGTGCCCCACTTTGTTCGTTCCAGCCCGCCGGCCTCGTTGAAAACCAGCGGATTGGGCCGCGTTCCCAGAGCCATAATCACCATGTCCACATCCATATCGAATTCGGAGCCTTCGATGGGGATGGGGCGTCGCCGGCCACTCTCGTCGGGCTGGCCCAGTTCCATGCGAATGCAACGCATGCCGCACACGTTGCTGTTCTCATCCCCGTAAATCTCCACCGGGTTAGTCAGAAAGTCAAAGATGACTCCCTCCTCCTCAGCGTGGTGCACCTCCTCCGCGCGGGCCGGCACCTCGACCCGCGAGCGCCGGTAGACGATGTGTACCTCGCCTGACCCGGCGGTGCTCTCCTGGAGGTGCAGCGCTTGCAGACGCAGGCTGCAGCGAGCAGAGTCCATCGCCACGTTCCCCGCGCCGATCACCGCTACTTTTTTCCCCACTTTGACCGGTGTATCGTATTCTGGGAAGATATAACCCTTCATCAGGTTGACCCGCGTCAGGAACTCGTTGGCCGAGAGGACGCCATTATAGTTGATGCCGGGGATGCGGAGGAACGTTGGCAACCCGGCGCCCGTTCCGAGGAAGACGGCGTCAAAGTTTTGTTCGTTGAGCAGTTCGTCAATCGTGTACAGTTGCCCAATTACTGCATCCGGGTGTACGTTGATACCCAGACACTCGGCGGCATAGTCAATCTCGGCGTGCACCACGTTTTTGGGCATACGGAACTCTGGGATGCCGTATGTGAGTACTCCACCGGGCTTGTGCAATGACTCGAATATCGTCACGTCGTGTCCCAGTCGCCCCAGGTCCACAGCGCAGGTGACCCCGGCCGGGCCGGAACCGACGACGGCGACACGTTTGCCGGTGGATACCTCACGGAGCAGTGGACAGGCCCGTTCTGCCAACTCATAGTCGCCCACGAAGCGCTCCAGCCGGCCAATGGCCACCGGTTCACCCTTCTTGCCCAACACGCACTTGATCTCGCACTGCGTCTCTTGCGGGCAGACCCGGCCGCAGATAGCGGGGAGGTTGTTTTTCTCCTTCATCGCCCGTACCGCGCCCTCCATATCCCCCTGGCGCAGTGCCAGGATGAACTCGGGAATGAGGACGCCCACCGGACAACCCTCCACGCAGTGTGGTTTCGCACATTGTAGACAGCGCTCTGCTTCCTTCTGTGCCAGTTCTGGACTAAAGCCGAGCGCCACTTCGTCAAAGTTAGCCCGCCGGTCGAGCGCATCCTGTCTTGGCATCGCCTGGCGGGGGATGTTCAGCCGTTCTCTATTGGTCCACTCGGCCACTTGTTACCTCCAATCGGCATTGATGTCGCCATTGTTCGACCGCCTGCTGTTCTTCTTCCAGATAGAACCGCTGTCGTGCCAGCAGCAGATCCCAATCTACCTGGTGGGCATCGAACTCGGGCCCGTCCACGCACACGAACTTTGCGCCATCGGTCAACTGCACCCGGCAGCCGCCGCACATACCCGTCCCGTCAATCATAATCGTGTTCAGACTGACGATGGTTTTCACGCCAAAGGGCTCTGTTGTCTTGGCGCAGAACTTCATCATGATCGCTGGCCCGATAGCCCACACGCGGGTGATCTTTCCTTTGTGCTGCTCCAGCAACTCTTTGAGCGGTTCGGTGACCAACGCTTTGCGCCCGTAGGAGCCGTCGTCGGTGCAGACGATCAGTTCATCACTAACGGCCTGCATCTTATCTTCCCAGAAGAGCAACTCCTTGTTGCGCGCCCCGATGATTGAGATGACGTGGTTTCCGGCCTCCTTGAGGGCTCGAACTATGGGGAAGATAATGGCAATACTCGTCCCGCCGCCAATGCAGATCACCGTCCCATAGTTCTCAATCTCGGTCGGATGACCAAGTGGCCCTGTGAAGGTGGCCAACTCATCGCCCTGCCTGAGTGTCCCCAGGTGCATTGTCGTCTTGCCAACCTCTTGGAAGATGATCGTCACCGTGCCGGCCTCGCGGTCGTAGTCAGCGATGGTGAGCGGGATACGTTCTCCCTGCTCATCAATCCGCAGAATGACAAACTGGCCTGCTTGGGCCTTGCGCGCTACTTCTGGTGCGGCAACGACCATTAACTTGTTGACATCACTACCGAGTGTTTCCTTGTGCAAGATTTCGTACACAGACAACCTCCCAATCTATTGACCGATGGCCGTTAGCGGATAGCCCACTGACGGCTGACTGCTGATTGCTAACTGCTGGTTAAGGATACTTCTATTTTGCCTGATAGTCAAGTGACGCTCAGCGCGCCTACGTCGTGACATTCTTCATCTCTCACTCACCTTCTCCTGCCTACTTGCCCACTTGTACACTTGCCCTCCTGTCGTTCTGGTGCTACAATTATAGCGGAAGCAAGACTGTACTGGCATATAGCCCGTATGGCAGCCGATTACACGGTTGATGAACCGATACCCATCTGTATTGCCCGCCAAAGTAACCAACGGTGACTTTCTCGTACAGGGAATCGTCAGGCCGTTGGTTATGGCGGGCTATTTGTTGTGCAAAGTGATTTCCTCTCAGTCTGAACATTTAAAAATCCAAATTAGGAGGTAAACGATGGAATTGAATTTCGACCTGAACCGCGACGTACCGGTGCTGGACTGGGAACCGCATCTGGCATCTCGTACAAAAGGTATGAAGAGTTCCGCTATCCGCGAACTGCTAAAACTGACCCAACAGCCGGACATCATCTCCTTCGCGGGTGGCCTGCCGGCCCCGGATTTCTTTCCCCTGCGCGAGGTTGAGGAAGCCTGCCGTTACATCATCCGCAGCGACGGTGCCAAGGCGCTGCAATATGGTGCCACTGAGGGACTCGGGCCGCTCAGGGAGTACTTGACCACCACGATGCACAAGTATGGCGTCCCGGCCGTGCCTGACAATGTTCTGCTGACCAATGGCTCGCAGCAAGCCCTGGACCTGATCGGCAAACTGTTCATTGACCCGGGCGACTTTGTGCTCACCGGCCGGCCTACCTACCTGGGGGCAATCCAGGCCTGGAACGCTTATCAGGCGCGCTTCCACACTGTGCGCCTAGACGACGACGGTATGGTTGCGGATGAGATGGAACATGCCTACGAAAAGGTGCTCTCTGACTCGGGCAAGCCGCCCAAGTTTATCTACGTCCTGCCCAATTTCCACAACCCCGCTGGTACGACGATGCCCTTGCAGCGCCGTGAGCAACTGGCTGAGGTTGCCACGAGACTTGACCTTCCTGTCATTGAGGACGATCCTTATGGCCAGTTGCGGTACGAGGGTGAGCACGTTCCCCCCATCTGCACCTTTATCCCTGAGCGAACCATTTACCTGGGTACCTTCTCCAAGGTGCTGTCCCCGGGCCTGCGGCTGGGATGGATTGTCTGCGCGGAGGTGCTGATGCAGCGTCTTGTGCAGGCCAAGCAGGGGGCCGATCTGCACACAGGTACTTTTGTCCAGTACATTGCCAACGACATCTGCCAGCGTGGCCTGCTCAAGCCGCACGTCAAGCGGTTATGCCAGGTCTACAGGGAGCGCCGGGATACGATGCTCGACGCGCTGGCCGAGTTCTGGCCCGAGGGCAGCAGTTGGACCCGTCCGCAAGGCGGTCTCTTCCTTTGGGCCCGTGTGCCGGAGGCCATTGACACGCTCGAGTTTGCAAGGAAGGCTATTGAAGAAAAAGTCGCCTACGTGCCTGGTGTCAACTTTTATCCCAACCAGGATGGGGGACACGATGCCATGCGGCTTAACTTTTCCTACTGTCCGCCGGATGTCATCGTCGAAGGTATTCACAGGCTGGGCACGGCACTGAAGAAAGCCCTGGGGTAACAACACCGGCAGCGGCTCAGGCCACAACCATCAGTAGTTGTCGAGTCCATTTGCCCCTTGTTCTCAAAAGCGCTGGTTGATGGTAAAATAAATGGCGAGGAGGACAGGTGAGATGAAAGATGATCGAGTAAAAAAAGTGTGGAGCATAGGTGCCGACACTTTGCTCCAATCGGCACTAGATAGCCCGGGATGCCCGCCGCTCTTGCGCCAGACGCTCACCGGTGTGCTTTCCTGGCAGACCTGCAACGAGACGTCGGTGCGGAGTGTCCTGACCTCGCCACACATCGCGCCCCGGTGGATGGCGGCTCTTTTGGCTCTGGGGGCCACAGTCACCGTAGAAGGGGACACCGGGCCGGAGGAGATCCCGCTCGCTGACTCGCTGACTCGCCCTCAGGCTCTGCATGTCAGGGTGGGAGGGATGAGGCAGGGCGAGGCCCACGTAGCCCGCACCCCGGCCGACGAGCCCATTGTCGCGGCAGTGGCCGCGGTGGAGATGGACGATGGCATTGTGCAGCAAGCCCGTGTGGCCCTCACCGGAGTCTGGTCGCAGGTAGTGCGCCTGGCCAAAGCCCCGGCTCAACTGGTGGGCGGCCCACTGGACGAGGCCAGCATCCAGGCCGTGGCGGCAGCCGTGGAAAACGAGGTCGCGCCCCAGGGTGACTTTATGGGCAGCGAGGAGTACCGCCGGGCGATGGCGGGTGTGCTAACCCGCCGTGCCCTGGAGCAGTGTTTATGCCTGGAGGAGGGCAGCCAATGAGCAGCGACGAGACCCGCTCTATTACACTGACGATCAACGGCGAGGAGAAAACCCTGGCTGTGCGTCGTTCAGAGACGCTGTTGGACGTGCTGCGCCGTGTTTCTTACACCAGCGTCAAACACGGCTGCAAGACGGGCGATTGCGGCGCGTGCACTGTCCTTCTGGATGGAGAACCTGTACACAGTTGCCTGACTCGAGCCGTCGAGGCCCAGGGGCGCGAGGTGACAACCGTGGAGGGGCTGTCAAGAAACCAGGTTTTTTCCGAAAAACCTGGTTTCTGGGAGTTACACCCCATCCAACAAGCGTTCATCGAGACCGGTGCCATCCAGTGTGGTTACTGCACCCCGGCCCAGATTCTGGTGGCCAAGGCGCTGCTCGACCGAAACCTTGATCCCACCGAGGCAGAGATCCGCGAGGCGCTGAGCGGCGTGTTGTGCCGCTGCACCGGTTACGTCAAGATCGTGCAGGCGGTGCAACGGGCCGCAGCCGTCCTGCGCGGCGAGAAGGTAGAGCCATTCCTGCCCGTCGAGGCGACGTTGGCCCCAGGCGAGTCTCCTGCTGACCTCCTTGGCCGGTACTATCACATGGCTGACGATCCTTCCCAACCAACCAGCCAATTACTGCCTCCCCTGGTCATCTCCCCGCCGGAGATGGAACCCTTGCACGTGGTCGGCAAGCCAGAGCCCAAGGTAGATGGCGTCAAATTGGCGACGGGGCGTCCGGTCTTTACCGATGACATTAAACTGGAGGGGATGCTCTATGGGGCCTTGCTCACCAGTCCCCATGCCCACGCCCGTATCAAGGAGATAGATGCCAGCCGTGCGCGTGCCCTGCCCGGCGTCCACGCAGTCCTCACTCACAAGGACATCCCCCGCGTCAAGTATGCTTCTGGGGGGCAGAGTTATCCCCAGCCACCGCCCTTTGACCAGGTCGTCCTGGACGACAAAGTGCGCCACGTCGGCGACCGGGTGGCTATCGTCGCCGCCGAGACGCCGGAACTGGCGGCGCGGGCGCTGCGGATGATTGATGTCGAATACGAACTGCTGCCCTACGTCCTGGATCCCGAGGAAGCGATGCAGGATGGCGCGCCGGTGATCCACGACGAACCGGACAGCGAGTCCATCTATGACGCTCAGCACAACATTGTCCACCACATCCACGCCGAGATAGGCGACGCTGATGCCCAGTGGGCCAGGGCCGACCACGTCTTTGAGGGAGAGTACCGCACCGCACAGCAGCAGCAGGCCCACATCGAGCCGCACGTCTGCATCACCTACTGGGACGAGGACGGGCGCTTGGTCGTGCGCACCAGCACCCAGGTGCCGTTCCACATCCGGCGTATGCTCTCTCCTCTCATCGGCTTGCCAGCCAAACAGATTCGGGTGGTCAAGCCGCGCATCGGCGGTGGATTCGGCAACAAGCAGGAGATGATCCTGGAGGATCTGTGCGCTCACCTGACCATCGCCACGGGCCGGCCGGTGCGGATGGAATACACGCGCCAGCAAGAGTTCACCAGTTCCCGCAGCCGCCATCCCCAAATCATGCGTTACAAGGTCGGTCTCACCGACGAGATGGAGGTGGTGGCCACTGAACTTTACCTCATCGGAGACACGTGTGCCTATGGCACCCACGGCCTGACGGTGCAGATGGTGGGTGGCCAGAAAGGGCTGACGCTCTACAACGCGCCCTACTCGAAATTCACCTGCGACGTGGTCTACACCAACAAACCCACGCCGGGGGCCTTTCGGGGTTACGGGGCGATGCAGTGTTTCTTTGGCATTGAGACGCTGATGTCCGAGATTGCCGACCAGATGGGCTGGGACGTGGTCGAACTCAAGCGCAAGAACTGGATCAAGCAGGGAGAGGAACTGTTGGTCGCCAAGGCCCTGGGTGAGGGACGCGAGGGTTTCGCCCAGGTCATCCGCTCCAGCGGGCTGGAGCAGTGTGTCCAGGTGGGCTTGGAGGCGATGGACTGGTATAACAAGCGCGCAAGAAACCAGGCTTTTTCCGAAAAACCTGGTTTCTCGAATCACATCCGCCGAGGCATCGGGATGGCGGTGATGCTGCATGGCAGTGGTATCGCCGGGCTGGACATGGCATCCGCGACGATCAAGATGAACGACGATGGCTCCTTCAACCTCCTGATCGGTGCGACTGACCTGGGCACCGGCTCCGACACCATCCTGGCCCAGATGGCAGCCGAGGTACTGGGCGTTCCGGTGGATGACATGATCGTCTATTCCTCGGACACTGACTTTACCCCCTTTGACAAGGGGGCCTATGCCTCTAGCACCACCTACATCAGCGGCGGGGCGGTGCAAAAGGCGGCGCTCAAAGTGGCCGTCCAGATCAAGGAGCACGCTGCGTTGATGCTGGGTCTGGAGAGTGCCGAGGGGCTGGAACTGCGCGACCGGCGGGTCTTTACCCCCAATAGTGGTTCACTCACGCTGGCCCAGGTGGCCCTGAGCAGTCTGCATCAGCAGGACCAGCATCAGATCATCGCCAGCGCGTCCCACCTGAGTTACGAGTGCCCGCCTCCCTTTGGGGCCCAGTTCGTCGAACTGATTGTAGACACCGAGACGGGGCAGGTCACGGTGGAGCGAGTGCTGATGGTGGTGGACCCAGGCCGGGTGATCAATCCGCTCACCGCCTCTGGGCAGGTGGAGGGCGCGCTGCAGCAAGTCCTCGGTTTCGCCCACTGTGAAGAGATGGTGTACGACGAGCGCGGCCGGTTGGTCAACCCGCGCTTTGGCCCCTACCACGTCTACAAGGCGAACGAGATGCCCCAACTGGAGGTCATCTTTGTGCAGACGGAGGAGCCTACCGGGCCGTTCGGGGCCAAGTCCATCAGCGAGATACCTATGGATGGCATCGCTCCGGCTATGGCCGACGCCATTCACAACGCGACGGGGGTCTGGATCCGGGAACTGCCCTTTACGCCGGAGCGGGTCTGGCGGGCGATTAACCGTTAGCTGTTAGCGGTTGGCTTTATGCTCATCCCAATGCTCTCACACCAATGCTCCCAGCCCCCGTCTCGGGGGCGGTTCGGGCGAGAAAACCGTGTCAAAGGACATCCCCGGGATGGGGACTTGAGCATCGCGTTGCCTTGCCGAGAGTACCATGGCATGCTATAATCCGCTCTTACCTGGAGGAATATCAAAATGGGAATCTATTTCAACATTGCCCAAATCGTCATCAGCGTCGCGTTGACCGCCATCATCCTGCTGCAGACCAAAGGCGGCGGTATGGGGGGAATCTTTGGTGGCACAGAATCCGCTGTACACAACACACGCCGGGGCCTGGAACGCACGCTCTTCAACATCACGATCGGCCTTTCCATAGCGTTTTTCGTCATCACCATCCTCAACGTGATCGTCACCGGCTGACCTTGTGGCACAGTGACGCGACATGGCCCGTAATATCCGCTGGCAGATTCTCCTCATTCTCCTTGGCGTTGTACTGGTAGGCATCCTGTTGACCTACCTGGCCATCAATTATACCACCGTGCTGCGCCCCGGTCGCGGAGGGACCTACGTCGAGGGCATCGTTGGCTCCCCGCGCTATTTGAATCCGCTGTTGAGTGGGTACAACGATGCCGACCGTGACATCTGCGCCCTGATGTTCAATGGCCTGACACGCCTGAATGAGCACGGGGAAGTAGAGCCCGACCTGGCCCGCAGATGGGACGTCACACCAGATGGCCTGAGTTACACATTCTACCTCCGTTCAAATGCTCGCTGGCACGATGATGTCCCTATCACCGCCGACGACGTAATCTTTACCATCAGGTTGTTACAAGACCCCGACTTTCCCGGTCCGCCCGATTTGGGCTCCGCCGTCTGGCAGATGGTCAAGGTCGAGAGAATTGATCGCCGAACAGTGCGCTTCACGCTACCCGAGCCTTACGCCCCGTTCCTCGATTACACCACAGTTGGTATCCTGCCCACTCATTTGCTAAACGGAACGCGTGCTGCCGACTTGCTATCTGTGGAGTTCAATCTCAATCCGGTCGGGAGTGGCCCTTTCCAACTGGAGGAGATCGAGGTCGAATCCGGGGCCATCACCGCCATAGTGTTGGAACAGTTCCCTCGCTACTATGAGGTCCGCCCTTACCTGGATCGCATTCAATTCCGCTTCTACCCGAGTTGCCAGAATGTCCTGAACGCTTACGAGGCAGGGGATGTAGAGGGAATAGGCGAAATAACACCAGCCGATCTGTCGCGTGCACGCGCCTTCCCCAGTCTCAACCTCTTCTCCGCACAAGTTCCTAGATACAGCATCGTACTCCTCAACCTGGAACGTCCAGATTTACCGTTCTTCCAGGAACAAGAGGTGCGGCAGGCCCTACTATATGCACTCGACCGGCAACAGATTATTGATAGCGCATTGGACGGCCAGGCGCTGGTCGCCCACAGCCCTTTGATCCCCGGTACATGGGCATACAAGGATGACATCCTCCACTACGAACACAACCCAGACGCAGCCAACGCGCTTCTGGACGAGGCCGGATGGCGGCCAGCGTTAGACAGCCCTATCCGGCGCCAGGGCCGGCAGCGACTGGCCTTCACCCTGCTGACATCGAGTGAGCCAGAACGAATAGGGGTAGCACAGATGCTCGCCGAACAGTGGGCGACCATTGGGGTCACAGTCACAGTCGAGACCGCTTCAGCATTGGAGGTACGCGAGGCACTGGAGAGCCGCGACTTTGAAGCGATTCTCGTTCACGTGGCTTTGCCTGGCGACCCTGACCCTTATCTCTTCTGGCACGAGACCCAGGTCGAGAACGGGCAGAACTATGCCGGGCTCGTTCACCGCCGCATCAGCGAGATCACCGAACAGGCCCGAGTCATCGTCAATCCGGAGAATCGCCAGGAGTTATACCACGAGTTTCAAGAAATCTTTGCCCAGGAAGTGCCAGCCCTGTTACTCTATGTGCCGGTTTACACCTACGGCGTAGATGAGCGCATTCAAGACGTGCAGATTGGTCCTCTGATGCACCCATCTGATCGCTTCCACACCATATCCGACTGGTGGATCGTGCACCGCCGCGTCTTTGTAAGCGAGGCAGAAGCCAGTCATCCTTGACAATACAGGCGTTTACCTGTAAAATAACACCTGCTCCGGCGGGGAGCACGCCAGCCGAAGTGGCGGAACAGGCAGACGCGCTGCGTTCAGGGCGCAGTGGGCTTTATGCCCATGTGGGTTCAACTCCCACCTTCGGCACCTTTTCCCGAGGCCAGATACCAGCCTCGGGATTTTTGTCTCCTGGCGCTGGAACGGGCTTGCGGGGTGCATCAGTCCTGGGGCAAGTTGACCCTCCCGCAGGCTTCCGAAGGTGTTTCCTATGCTTTTCCGGTCTGTCCAGTGGCTTGAGCAAGCATTTGCTGTGCTTGCGGAGCCTGCGGAGGGTTCGCACCCAAATTGAAATGCACCCGGTTTGCGCGCGGACTTGACGCCAGGAAAAAACCGGGGTATTATAGGAACAGTTGTCACCGCATTCCGACCTTGTCACTATATCAAGGAGGTATCGCATGGCACTCCCCAAGCCCAACCGCAGCCAATTAACCGCTGGCGTTACCATCGCCACTGCCCTTGCAATAGTGGGAGGCCTTACTTGGGGGTTCGGCCAACAACTGGCGCTCGCGCGACAAATGCGGGCAGAAGAGATACGGCTGGAGCAAGCAGTAGCGGCTGAACAGGCCCGCAACGATGAACTGACCGCACAGTTGGAGTACGTTGAATCCGACGAATACGTAGAGTACTGGGCACGAAAAGATGCCAAGATGTCCAGGCGAGGAGAAGTGGCCGTCGTGCCACTCGCGAGCACCGGCGAGGAACCAGCCAGCATCACGCAGCCTGTACAGACTCCCGAGCCCGAAACCCAGCCGTTCTGGGTCGAGTTGTGGGAATTACTCTTTGGCCCGGCCGGCCCTTGACGCAATCAGCAGACTGTAGTATAATCCATACGCATTGCGGGGTAGAGCAGAGGCAGCTCGTCGGGCTCATAACCCGGAGGTCACAGGTTCGAATCCTGTCCCCGCTACCTGAGCATTACTCTAGATCGTCAGGCCAGTGCATTTGAGGTGGTCTGGCGATCTTCGGTTTCTGGAGCCTCGCAAAAGGAGGATTTTCAGATGAACCGTAGATCGCCGGGCTTGCAGCTTTCGAAGGCGCTGGTCGGCTTCCTCCAGTACAAAGCCGCGGAGGGACTCAGCCCTAACACACTCCGGAACTACAAAGACCACCTCACATGTTGGCTGAACTACGCTGGAGAGGACACCGAGGTCAGCCAGGTGACGTCGCAGGACTTGCGGGCCTACCTGGCCTGGCTGCGCACCGACTACAAGCCTCGCCGTCTGACAGGAGGTGACCAGCCACTTGCCCCCAAAACCATTCGCAACGTCTGGGCAACCCTGTGTTCCTTTTTCGCTTGGGCAAGCGTGGAATTCGACCTGGCCAACCCTATGAAAGCGGTCCCCGCTCCTCGCTTTGAGAGACCCCCCGTCGAGACGTTCTCCAAGGAGGACATCCAGGCTCTGCTCAAGGCATACAAGTTCTCTCGGGAGGCAAACACCACAGATCGCCGACGTTTCACGATGCGTAGGCCCACTGCCAGGCGCGATCAGGCGATCATCCTGACCCTGCTCGACACCGGCCTGCGTGCCTCGGAACTCTGCTCCTTGAAGGTTGGTGACGTTGACCAGAAAACTGGCCGAGTGCACGTCAAACACGGCCGAAGCGGAGGCGCCAAGTTTGGGAAGGGACGTGTCGTCTTCCTGGGAAAAGCGGCCAGACGTGCATTGTGGCGCTATCTTGCCGAACGAGAGGATGGTGAGGATCCTGACGCCCCCCTCTTCACTGGCAGATATGATCGTCCGCTGAACAAGAACGCATTGCGGCTGCTGATCACGCGATTGGGCGAGAAGGCCAAGGTGAAAAAGTGCCATCCTCATCGGTTCAGGCATACGTTCGCCATTACGTACTTGCGCGCGGGCGGTGACCTGTTCACGCTTCAGGCCTTGCTGGGCCACAGTTCACTGGAGATGGTGCAGTACTATGCCCGGATCGCCGAAATTGATGTACAGCAAGCCCACCGACGTGCCAGCCCAGCGGACAACTGGCGACTGTGAAGCACTCGGTCTTCATTCAACGCCCTTACCGCGCCAGTCGCTCGGCGATGACAACCAATGCCTGGGATAGCTCTGCATCAGACAGACTGCGAATGAACGCCGCCAGGTCGCCATCCACCGGCGGCCGCGCCGAGGTGCAATCAGCCAGCCGGGCAATGCGCTGCTGGACCTCATTGCCTGCCAGGGGGGCATAGATACTGTCCGTGACACGGATATCCTCGTGCATCAAGTTCATACTGACGGCTTTATAGTCGGCCATCGTTTGCGTGTGCTGCAAGGCATAGACAGCGTGGCCGTGGCGGAACTTGTGGGGCGACTTGTACGACAGGTCCGTAGCGGCGAAGAGCTTGCGTATCCGCCTGGCAATAGCGACATTTCGGTTGGCCCCGGGCGGGTTGGTCGAAAGCGTCTGCTCGCCCCAACGGCTGACAGTCGGTGTGTACCACATAGCGGTGGGTGGCAGGCGCGTCCGTATGAATGTGTCCCACTCCTCAACCACGGTCAACAGTTCGGGAATCTCCAACAAGTGGTCGTAGTTTTACCGTTCTTCATCCTGACACCGAGCGACGGCCACTGCTTAATCGTCCGGCTTGTCACATCCACAGCTTCCAGCGGTAGCGAGCCAAGCGCGCCGGCTCGCATCCCTGATACGTAGAGGAGTGCTGCACCGGCCTGATCGCGCCGCAGCGCCAAGTTATCTTCCTCGATCTCCAGAGCAGCTAACTGCAGTGCTTCGTCCAGCGTAACGAACTCGTGACTTGGTGCCGGTTCGACGCTGCGGGGCGGTCGTAGCGTGTCGATCCATCGCTTTGGAAGACCTCGGAACTCACGCGGATAGGTTGCCTTCACCCAGAGGAAGAACCGCTTGGCCGTGTTCACGATCTTCTTCAGCGTGGCAGGCGCAAAAGTCCCGGTCTCACCACGTGTACATACGGAGGCCAGGTAAGATGGGAAGGTCGGCCGTATGTCCGGGACTCTACTGAATGGGACTTCATCCGCCCAGAGCAAGAGGTGTCTGAGGCAAAACCAGTAGCGATCCACCGAGTTGGCCTTGAGCTGGGCGACTTCCGAGAGATAGTCTAGATGGGCCTTGACCCACAGGTAGTTACTTCGATTCACCATCTCGCACCCCCCGATTGACTATAGCTCCACAGCGTGGGCAGGTACCGCGCAATAGTGTTTTCTTGCCGCTGGTCTGCCGGACCGGATTGACCAATCGAACTGCTCGCCGGCAGCGCATACAGTATCCTTCGCCTGGCTTGAGCCTTGGGCCTCGTCTGGCACGGCGTTGAGTCTCTACCCATCTGGCAAATTCCTTGCCGTCGATCCAGATGTGGCCTCTGCCATCACGTTGATGAGGCATCCCTCTGCGTGCCCATTCCCGGATCGTGCGCGGCGAAATACCCACTTCCTCGGCAAGCTCCTTTACCCTGTAGAGCATGGGCAGAAGGCCTGGTGCTCGCACGATCACCGAATGCGGAAGCTTCTCTGCTGGCTTCGAATGCCCGTTCCTCACGTCGCCCCTTGATCCTGAGCATTGATTGTCTAGCGCGCCTTGCTACAGTTTGCACCGCTACTGTCCTGGTCTCAGTGGACCAACAAACCGGCCGTCAACAACCCCAGCACAATTCCCACCATCCACCCATAGTGGTGGACCTCTTCCAAGAGAGGCGCAGCCTCCGGTAAGCGGCCGCTCAATCGATCCACAGCCAGCTCAATCATCCCCCAATACAGCAGGGCCAGGAAGCCTGCCCAGATCAGGTAAGCGATGAACCGCCGCATGTTTCACCCTGCCCGCTCCGCCAGCCTACGCCGCCGCTGTGCAGCACTGCGACGCGAATGCGCCTGTGTCTCCCGACTCAGTGCTCCCAGGTCCAGCCCGCGCTGTGTCCCCGGGGGCATGCGGCCCAGCCCCTCGAAACACCAGGTGAGCGTTTTGAAGTCATCCACTCTGCGCCAGGCTCGCAGCACCGGCCACATCATCTTGCGCGCCGGCCGCCCAGTCCCGGCACCGTCCCCGGAGCGTGGCTGCACAGTACCATCAGGCAACCGCTCGGGCTCGCGCCAGACGTCGTCCAGCGTGGCGATGTACGCCCGAAGCGGCGGCTCACCCAGCGCGCGTGCCAAGTCCACGATCACCTGCCGCACCTGGCGAGCGCGCCCGAGCTGCCGCGTCACGATCAGCAGGCGCGGCATACTCCCTCCGTAGATCGCGTCCGGCCGGCGACGGTAGAGATAGTATCGCTCGTACTTGCGCCTGAGCGCCTGGCCGTGCTTTCCGCCCACACTGTGCCCCCGATCCACCTCCAACCAGAACTCGTAGGCCTCCCGCCCGATCTGGTACACGCCGCCAGCATCTGGCAGCAACCGCTGCCGGCCCCGGTCGTCCCAGAACCAGCGGGTGCACTCCACGCTGTCCCAGATCAACAACTGGTGGTTCCTGTAGAGCCGGCGCCACTGCTCCTCGGCCAGGCGTCGCAGACCGAGGAAGAACTCGTTGATGAGAATCGTGTGCTGGTAGGCCAGGAGATAGCGGGCGATGCGGAGAACCACCACTCGCTTGCCATCAACCTCTTCATACCCCACCGGCCATAGGCGCGCGCGTCCGTAGGCCAGCGGCGGCATGGCCCGGGTGGCAGCCAGCAAGTCCAGGCCAAGGTGGGAGATCACGTAGCGCTTCTCCCCCTCACTCTGTTCGGGAAGATCCTGCAGGGCGTGCTCGACCCGCACCAGACGCTGTTCCAGCTTCCCCCTGGACACGTTCTCCGTCGCCTTCGCCAGGCGTCCACGCAACTGGGCGCGTTGCAACTCTAGACCACGCCGGATGGCATCGCTTTCCCACACAACCCTGACGAGCCCCTGGGCCTCCAGCTTTTGCACGGCTCCGGCAACGAAGCCTTTCCCACCATCAGAGTACCCGCCCAAGAGCGCTAGGTCACCGCTCCGCAGGAGAGGCCAGCGGGCAACCTGCTCCAGCACCTCCCACTCCTTGCCCGACAGCGCCAGAAAAGCACACACCAGACGCCGCCGGCCGTGCCCTTTCTCGTGCAGCCAGGCATCCAGATCCTGAACCCGCACGGGACGGGAGCTGGAACATGGAGCCAGTGAGGGCCACGGGCGCGAGATGGCCACCCTGCTGCCGTGGCAGCCGCTCCACAAAGGCCCCTGCTCAGCCATCCCTCCCCGCCACCATCCCGCTGGATTTCTTACCAGTTCGTCGAATACGGCCACGAACATATCGAGGTGCGTGCTCTCTAGTCGCTCGGTCACGTCCTGCCACAGGACCGACAACTGGAGCGCCCGCCGCGTGTAGGTTGTCAACATCACCAGCACCGGCCGGACACCTCTGGAAAGGCCAGCTTCACCTGCCCACCGGGCAAAGTTCCTGAATACGTCGGCGTACCTCTCGACCGCCAGCCCACCTGGGTCGGCCAGGACGACGAAAGGAACGTAGCGCCCCATCCAAAGTATACAGCCGTAGGCATCGAGGCGAAGGAGGGTCCGACCGAAGCGCACTTCCCAAGGGCTGACGGCCCACTGTAACCCCTTGTCCCTGGGCACGACCAGCGTGGTCAGGAAATCCCGCGCCCACATCAGGCAGTGCGCACGCAGCAGCGTCTTCGCCATGTGAAGGCTGTCAATGCAAAAGCCACGAGCGTAGGTCCTTGCCTTTCGCTTACCCCCTGCCAGTAGAGCAATGCCGGCCACTGATGGAGCATACAGCCTCCCTCGCACCCGCGGAACACGCACTGCTTGGACCAGGCTCGCGGAAAGCAGGTTGGAGAGATACCGCTGCCCAGAGCGCAACGGCAGGTTGATCAGCCCGGCCACCTGGGATGCCGTAGACCAGGGATGATCTCGCAATAGACACAGTACCTGGTGGAGTTCCGGCTTAGTCACCATTCTCATCCTCTGTGCCGAGAACCTGAAAGCCTTGTGCTTTTGCTTCCTACCCCTTCCTGCCCGTCGACTCCTTCGGCTTCGCTCAGGACCGGTCTGTTCAGAGCGAGCCGACATTCCCCGCCCGATACTCCCGGCTTTCGGCCCGTAGTCCTGGGTCGA
>JAXHUO010000042.1:0-39537 GCA_034189605.1 Chloroflexota bacterium | reverse complement strand
GGCAGAACAATTCTATGATAAAATCGACTGTAGTCACGGGATTCTCCTTTCTGCTTTCGGTTTGGATACCTATAGCATAGGAGTTTCCCGTGTTTTTTCAAACTAGCACCATTGGTTAATATGTCACAAGACGTCATTGCCCTACTCATTTCCTTCGCCTACGTCTTTGCCGCAATCGGCATCGCCGAGGGACTGCGCAAGTGGCGCGGCTACTCGGTCGAGTTCACGCGCAAGTTCATCCACATCGCGGTCGGTATGTGGGCCTACGGGACAGTGCTGCTGTTTGAGCACCGCACCTTCGCCCTGATCCCACCAGCAGCCTTTATCGCTATCAACGCTCTCTCCTACTGGCAGGGGACGTTCAAGGCGATGGAGACCGGGGAGAAGGGACAGTTGGGCACGATCTACTTTCCCATCTCGTTCGTCGTGCTCATCTGGCTGCTGTGGGACCAGCCGCACCTGCTGGTGGCGAGCCTGATGCCGATGACCTGGGGAGACGCGCTGGCTGCCGTGATAGGACAGCGTTTCGGGAAGCGGCGCTACTCTGTCGCCGGGAGCACTCGCTCGCTGGAGGGGTCGGCGGTGATGTTCCTCACCAGTTGGGCGGCGACGCTCGTGCCGCTTCTGCTGCTGGCCCCGGTGCCCCTGAACCCGGCCGCCGCAGTGAGCGTGGCAGCCGTGACGGCGCTTGGCGCGACGGCAATCGAGGCGCTCTCACCCTGGGGCATTGATAATCTCACCGTGCCCGCAGTCTCGGCGCTGCTCCTGGTATTGACATTGTAGGAGAGTAAATGAGGAAAAGGTAAATGATGAGATTCATCTACCCATTCCTCATTTACTCATCTACTCCCTCTGTGATCACAAACTGGGCGACGCCCTGCAGCCGGGTCTCAATAAAAACGTGCATCTCGTAGGTGCCCGGCTCATACCCTTCGGGCGGCTTGTAGTAGAGATACGTCTGACCCCGCTCCCCCCATTCCCACAGTTGCGTGGTCCCGTCCATGAATTCCCCTTCACGGTAGAGGGCAAGAGTCCAGGCAACCCCGTTGGCCATACCTTCGTAGGAGACGAACAGGTAGACGCGGTGGTCGCCTGGTGGAAACTCTGTGCCCATGCCCACAGGTTGCCCGTTGTCGTCCCGGTCGGCAGCCAGGGTGATGAAGGTGATAAGCGCATCCTCCCTGGCCGGCACAGCCGAGGGGAGCGGCGTCAGTGCCACATCAGGAGGAGGCACAGCCAGCGTGGGCGTGGGGATCAGAGGTGGGGTCGCCGTGGGGCGGCGAGTGGGCGTGATGGTCGGCGTGCGGGTGGGACGCGGAGTGGAAGTGACTGTAGACGTACTCGTTGGTCTCGCAGTTGGAGCAGGTGTCGGAGTAAACAAAACGGCCGCCAGACGGGGGGGCACGACCAGCCACGCGACAGCCAACGCCTGCAATATCAACATCGTCAACATCCAGCGCATGGCTCGCGTGAGAGCCTCCCGGCGCATGACGTAATACGATGCGCGGCGCGCTTTGATGAATTGAGGAATGGCTAATCCAGCCGGAATAGCAGAAGCGATCAACAGGGCATAGACGACCCAGCGTAACTGGCTCAGAGTCAGGACGGTCAAGCCAACTTCTCCCACCAATCTACCCAGGGCAGGGACAAGCCCCGCCCCTACTGAACTGAACTACCGGTAGAACTATACCACAGATTTCCAATTTCAACAACGGACTTGGCGTTCAGAGGGGCGAGGGAAACGCTCGACAAGACCTCTGAGGTTTACAAAACGGTGCTCTTTTGGTGGCTTTGAACGGCGCATCACTCACTTTCCAGGCTGGATCACGGCCAAAACCTCGGAGGTTTGAATGCCTACAGATGCTCCTTGATGGCCCGGGCGACAGTGCGAGGGATGCCAGGGACGGCAGCCAGTTGCTCGACACTGGCAAAACGAATGGCGTCAAGGGAGCCAAAGGCCTTGAGAAGTGCCCTGCGCCGCACTGGCCCCACGCCGGGGATGCTATCCAGTTGCGACGCGACCCCCGCCTTGCGCCGGCGCGCGCGATGGTGCGTGATGGCAAAACGGTGCGCCTCGTCCCGTACGCGTTGCATGAGAAAGAGCCCCTGGGAGCGGAGAGGCAGCATGACGGGCCTGGTCCGCTCTGGCAGGAAGATCTCTTCACGCTGCTTGGCCAGGCCAGCCACCGGCACCCTGCCGAGCAGATTAAACTCCTTCAGGATTTCGACTGCCACGCCCAACTGCCCCCTCCCGCCATCCACAACGAGCAGGTCAGGCAACTTGGCCCAGCCTTTGACATCCCTCTTGGTCCCCCCTTCCAATGAAGAAGCCGACGTGGCCATCTGCCAGCGACGGAAGCGGCGCTGTAGCACCTCGCGCATACTGGCATAGTCGTCCTGGCCCTGCACACAACGCACGACAAAGCGCCGATATGCGGACTTGCGCGGCACGCCGTGGACAAAGACGACCATACTCCCGACGACCTCCGTCCCCTGCGTCGTGGAGATGTCGTAACATTCGATACGCGCCGGCGGCGTAGGGAGGGCCAACGCCTCCTGGAGTTCGGTCAGTGCCTGCTCGTGCTTGTGAGCGTCGGCCTGCCACTGGGTGCGCAAGGCGGCCAGCGTCTCGGCAGCGTTCTCCGCCGCCAGCGCCACCAACTCCCGCTTGTGACCCCGTTGAGGCACACGCAGCGTCACCTTGGCTCCCCGCTTCCTCTTTAGCCACTGCTCGATAATTATGGCCTCCTCAATCTGCTCCGGCAACAACACTTCCGGCGGGATGTATGCGGCCTCCTCATAGAACTGTTTGAGAAAAGCAGCCATCACCTCCCGCTCGTCCTCGTCCTGCGCCCCTTCTAGCACAAAATACTCCCGCCCTAGCAGTTTGCCCCCCCGGATGAAAAAGACCTGCACGCAGGCATCCCCCTCTTCGCGGGCAAAGGCAACCACGTCCTGGTCGGTCCCAGCCGACGAGACGATTTTCTGTCGCTCAACAATGTGCAGCACGGCCTGGAGTTGGTCGCGCAGGGACGCTGCCTGCTCAAAGTCCAATTCGTCGGCGGCCGTTCCCATCCGCGCCTCCAGGTCGGCGATCACTTGCTCACTGCGACCTTCGAGAAAGTGAGCCAGTCCCTGAACCATAGCGCGGTACTCATCCTGTCTCACCGCACCGATGCAGGGTCCCAGGCAAAGTTTGATGTCATAGTACAAACAGGGACGCCTGTCGTGGCCCGTGATCTCCCGATTGCAGGTCAGGTACGGGAACGACTTGCGCAGCAGATCAAGCGTCTGGTGGACGGCTGAGGAGGAGGTGAACGGGCCAAAGTAGCGGCTGCCATCCTGCTCCATGCGGCGAGTGATTAACACCTTGGGAAACGGATCGGCCCAGGTGATTTTGATATACGGATAACGCTTGTCGTCCTTGAGGCGCACGTTGTAGCGGGGGCGATGTTGCTTGATCAAGTTCGCTTCAAGGATCAGCGCCTCTAATTCTGAGTCGGTGACAATGAACTCCAAGTCGGCGATTTCGGACACAATCGCGCGCACCTTGGGGTTCTCCCAGGCCGATGCGTGAAAGTAAGAGCGCACGCGGGCACGCAGGTCAACGGCCTTGCCCACGTAGATGACCGTGCCGGTCACGTCGTGCATCAGATAGACGCCCGGCTTGCGGGGCAGGGTCTTGATTTGATTCCGAATGTGATCCGGAAAATTCATCACTCTCACAGTGTGCAACGAATCTTGGCGGCTATCCCGTCGAGTTCTGCTCTGCTGGGCCGGTTGCCGTATCCTGGCCCAAACCTCAAACCGAATCCATCGCCCGTGTAGCGTGGAAGTACATGCAAGTGGGTATGGAATACTTCTTGGCCCGCGGATACACCATCCGCCAAAAAGAAGTTGACGCCTTCACACTTGAGACCGCTATTTCTTATAGCCTTTGCGATACGTTGGGCCGTCGTAAACATACGCGCGCCTGACTCTGCATCAAGTTCCGCAAGACACGGGGCGTGATAAGTAGGAATGATCAGCACGTGTCCTGGGTTAACGGGCTGAATATCCATAAAGGCACAACACAGATCGTCCCTGAAGATGATACTCGATGGAAGCCTTCCGGCCAAGATGTCACAGAATATGCAAGTACTCATCCCACCTCCTTGAGCCACCTGACGCACCACTAGCCCGTTCCGCCGACGGAAGTCGGCGGATTCAGGTGAATATTACCTACATTGTAACGCAAGCGCCGGTTCAGGGCAAGGCTGCCCGCTGAGGCTTTAGCGCGATTGCCAGTGCTGAGAGGAGCACCAGCGATGCCAGCCCCCGCGCCAGAAACGCCAGCGGGTGAGAGCGCGGCTGGCGAACGGTGATGGCGGCAATGCCCAGCCGGTCATCTGGCAGGCACATCCCGTCCGCCCCCACCACCGGCAGCCGCTCTCCAGTCCGCCAGTCGTAGAGGCCGGCTGTCAGCAAATAATCCCCCTCCGGCAGGTGCTCCGGCAGCATCACCGTGTGCGGATCGGCGACCACCTCGCCGGAAGCCCAACTCCAGGTGGGGCGCGTGCCGTGGACTGCCGCCCCATCCTCCTGCCAGACCAACCCCCCGGCAGAGTCCAGCAGATGGACAAAGACGCTCAGGTCCTCCGTAACCGGCTTTGTGGCCTGCCAGTAGAGCACCAAGGAGAAACGGTCACCGGGGGCAGCCGTGGTCAAGCGCAGGTCGTAGCCCAGGAAGCGGTAATGGTCGCCCAATCTGGCCAGCGACGGATGTTCAGGCTGAGCGCCAGCGGGGAGTGCCGGGTAGAGCCAGGCGTGAGGCACGCCGCTGAAGCCAACTTCCCGTTCCGGTGTGCGGGCAGAGTGTCGTTCCCACAGGTCCCCCCACTGCTGGAACTTGTAATCCCGCACGGTATAGTTGCGGTGGAAGATCAAATAATCGGCCGATTGATCAATGTCCACTGTGATACCCTGGAAGGTCTGGTTAAAGACGTGCCGCAGTTGCGCCGCGGCTGTCAGACGCTCCGCGTCGGGCCGGGCGTTGAGGTGGGCGGCCAGTTCAGCCAATCCCTCACCCTCCTCACCGGTGAGGATGGCACGAGCGGCCGCCGGCGGCCCGCCGGCCAGCCAGTTGAAGGCCGTCCCATAATAGGGATGGTGAGGCAGGATCAGCACGGCCTGGATCAGCAGCGGGAGTGCCACCAGCAGGAGCGCTATGCCCCCTCCCCCGGCCCCTCCCCTAACCCTTCGGCTTCGCTCAGGACAAGCTCTGGGGGAGGGGAGTCCTTCCCTCTCCCTTCCCCCCCAGGATTGGGGGGGGCTGAGGGTGGGCGGGGGGATCGGGGGAGAGCGGGAGGGAAAAAGTCCGACCAGCCCGCGTGCCCAGGCGACTATTCCAGCCGCCGCCAGCACATCCAGCGCCAGCAGCGCTGGGAGAACGTAGCGGGGCATCTTCTTGGCCCCTAGACACATCCCAACCAGGAAAAAGACGGCATAGGCCAGGAGTAACAAGGCATCTAATCCGGTTTCCGAGAGCCGCCTGCGGCGCAGCAGGTGAGCCATCCCCAACACCAGAGACACAACCAGGAAGACCAGTTCCACCTCACCGGTGCGGAACAGCAGCGCCACCAGGTAGAAGAGCGGGCCAGGGTCCTCCCGCAACATCTGCCCCAGGAAAAAGGTCGGTGTATCGTGGGCGGCGCTGGCGTGATGGGTCAAACCCCACTTTACCGCCGCCAGTCCCCGTCCTGGGTCTACCCACATCACCGGCCAAAGAGCCACGTAGACCAGGGCGGCGACGAGGAGCCAGAGAAAGAAGTTGGAGATTAGAGATTGGAGGCTGGAGATTAGAGATTGGAGATCGGAGATTGGAGATGGCGTGTTGCGTATCACATTTACCAGGAGGACGAGGATGGTGAAGGGGAGAAGAAAGAGGGCTGTGGTCTTGACCAGGAGGGCGAGACCGCCCATCATGGCTGAGAGAAGCAGCCAGCGGGCGCGGGGCTCCCGGCGATGGAGGAGCAGTGCCAGGGCAGAGAGGAGCATCAGTGTCGCCATCCAGGCGTCCAGGTGGAGGACCTTGGACTGGGTCACATAATATGGACTGAGGGCCAGCAGAATGGCGGCGACGGCAGCAGTCGCTGTGCCAAAGAGACGGCGCAGCAAAAAGTAGATGCCGAGAATGCCCAGGGCGATCAGCAACGCCAGTGGTATCAGGGCAGCAGCAATCTCTGCCACAGGCACCGGGCCGAAGAAGTGGATGGCTTCGAAATCAGGAGGGACAGCGTGGGCGGATGGGGTGATACCGGAGATAGTCCAATAAATCTTTAGGCCAATCCCAGCCGGCCACATCAGCGCCACACCAGGGTGCTCCGAGTAGACGGTGTCTGCCCAGTTCCCCGCCAGCACCGCCTCGATAAAGTGAGCCGAGCGCAGGTACCAGACCAGCGGGCGGGAGACGGGTTGGACGGCACGGGGTAGGAAGGCTAGGAAGAAGAGAAGGATGGGGAATAGAGAATGGAGAAAGGAGAATGGAGAATAGAGAATGGAGAATGGAGAACGGCGGAGATTGAAGCGAGTCATCGCCCTACCTCCACTACTCCCAGTGGGATCGCATCGGCGGGGAGCCGCGCTCCATGCTCGTCAAAGGCCGGCAGCCGCTCCCCCGTCTGGAGGTTGTAGAGCCCCACCAGTAGCGTGTAGCGGCCTGCAGAGGGGGCGTCTGGCAGGGGAAGCATCCGCCCATCAGCGATCACCTCTCCAGCGGCCCACACGTCGGTAGGATAGTCGCCAGCCAGCGGCGGCCCGTCCCCCTGGGCCAGTGGTTCCCCTCCCTCCTCCACCAGGTGTACAAAAACGTTGAGCGGCTGGCCAGGGGGCACGTCGCAGGCCCAATAGAGGGTAAAACAAAGCGGTTCGCCAGGCCGGACCGGGTCGCTCCACCCGGGGTCCCAGGCCACCAGCCGCACCCCATCGCCCAGCCGGTAGGCCAGGGGCGTGCCCGTAGGCACTGCCGGCTCCCGCGCCGCCAGCCGGACTGGACCAATGCTGATCGTGTCCCGCCCATCGGCGGTGGTCAGCCGGGGAGAACCCGGCACATAGAACCCCAGGTCCAGCCGTAGCGCGGCCGGAGCCGGAGCATCTGCCGCTAGTAACAGAGGAATCGTGTCAGCGATAACCTCGCCGGGCAGCCAGCGGCTGGTGGGATACCTCCCCAGGCCAGGGTGGGTGTCCCGCTCCCCAATCTTGATCCCGTCCCGCCCAAAGGCTTGCAGGAAGAGAACGTAATCATAGTCGGTATCCAACATCCCCAACGCCTGCCAGTAGACGGTCACCCGGAGTGTGTCGCCGGGGTAGAGAGGGTCGGGGGCGACATCGTATCCCAGGAGACGGGCCAATTCGGGGTAAGTCACATCCAGCGGGTGCTGCGGGATGACCTCATCGGGCCAGGTATAACGAGGCGGAGGTGCGTAAGCCGGTGACAACACACCCACCAGCCCATAGACCGCCAGCGCCAGCATCCCGAAAACCAGGACGCCGGTCAGCCCAGCCCGCCAGCGGGGCGAGACCCACTCACACAGCCCCAGGATGTACAGGGGGGCCAGGGCTGCCAGCGTTACAAAGAGATAGCGGCCAAAATCGGCCGCCGCACTCACGGTCATCCGGGCAAAGTTGACCACAAAAGCCACCAGCGGGGCGCTGACCAGGATCAGCAACGCGGCGGGCGGGCACTCCCAGTGAATCCGTCCGGACCGGCGGCGGCTCCAGAAGAGGACCAGCCCTCCCAACGCCACCAACCCTAGCAGCCGGGCCAACCCGTAAACCAGGTGAGGCATCGGGATCTGCCCATAACCAAAGACTCCCCAAAGAGTGTCGTGCAGAAAGCCCAACTCTCGCGCCGCCGCTGCCAGGTCAGGCGCATTCTCTCGCACTCCCCACACCCCTGTCTGGCGCACCATGCTCGTCGGCTCGCCGTAGAGGAACATGTTGCGGGCAAACCACCACCCGCCGACCAGGAGCGCCAATGCCAGGACCAGACCACCCAGCCGAACTGCCTCCCGCCACCCGGCGCGCCCCCGGTCAGCGAGGGACCGCCACAGGAACGCCAACCCCACCGTGGGCACCACCAGCAAGCAGGTCAACTTGGTCAAAAAGCCCAGCCCCACCAGCAGCCCTAGCGCCACGGCCCATCGCACCGTCGGGCCACGCGCCAGGAGTCGAGCGGTCACGTACAGGGTGCCCGCCGCCACCAGGTTCGCCAGCGCGTCGTCGTGGACCGAGGAAGAGATAAAAAGAAACATCGGGTTAAAGGCCACCAGCGCCGCCGCTCCCAGCGCCAGCGCAGGCCGGCGGGGGAAGAGTTCTAGTGCCGTCCTGTACACACAGAGAATCACACCAGCCCCCATCAGCAGCGAGAGCCAGCGCACCAGGTGGACCCCTAGGGCTACGTCCCGGTAAGGGAAAGCCTCCAACTGGGGATCATGGAGATAGAGGCTCTTGTTGTCCACCCCCGGCTCCCACAGCCGATAGGCCCAGAAGGGGTTAATTCGCTCAACCACCACCTCAAAGTGTTCATTGGGCACCCAGAAGGTGAGTAGCGCCCCCAGGGCATAGTAGAGGGGAGGATGGTGGGCCTTGGTCGGCTCTCCGGGCTCCAGTACCGGCAGCCGTCGCTCCTCAATCAGGAAGCGGATGTGGGCATAGTTCAGCGCCTCGTCCGGGCTCTCGAAAAGGGGGTTGACCAGGCTGTAGGCGAGGGCCAGGCTCAGATAGCCCACCAGGATAAGCCGGAAACAGTGGGCGGGAAGCAGAGAGGGCCAATACCGTTCCAGTCGTTCACACATTGCAGGCTAGCAGGTTGGCGAGGTTAGGTTGACCTGACCTACCTCAACCCTGGATCCGTTGCTGAGGGGAAAAACCAGGCACCGCGCCAAGCGATACCTGTCGCCCGGGAGCGATCACCCCGTAGGGGCGCGGTAACCGCGCCCCTACGGCGAGGCAATATACCTCAGAAAGATACAAACCACAGCCACACTGGGCGCGGTAACCGCGCCTCTACGTTAATATCCCCTGGCAACCAATGGCAGATATACACGGCGTACGTCCATAACCAGGACAAAGTCGCCAAAGAAGCCTGTCGTCGCTACCAGTTGGTCGGTAGTTGTGTTGATTGTAGAGTCCACTGGCGTCCAAAAACCAGGAGTGTCCGAGGCCCAACGGTACAACTCAAGTTGATGCTCGAAAGGCGGCAAGCGGAGCACATTGACAAAATAGTCGTGGTCATAGGAGATGGTGATGGTGTAGGTCCCGCTGACCTCATTGATCGGTTGACCATCACCAACCGACCAGGCGCTCAGGTTGAACCCCTGATAGAGGAAGGTACCTGCCAGGCTGTTGTGAGGCAGGGTCAGCCAGGGGGTATGGGTGATGACCAACCCGTTGCTGATGACGCTTCCCCCAACAGTGTCGGTATACATCGCGACATGAACTGTTTGGTCAACAGAATCCAACATGCCGCCACTGCCAGTGATCGGCACGGTCGTTGCTGGCGGGATGATGTCCACTGCTTTGCGCAACGTACCTATCAGGTTGTCTGTATCCTTCACGTATAGAGTAGGCCAGTAGCGCCCCAGGTGAGGGTAGATGTTGATGGCGTCCTTGACAGTTGTGTAGGTAGTGTCGAGGTCACCGTCACCCTCATAATCCCAAGCCACCTCGAGATCCGCGGGATCATCTTCCAGATCGGTACTATCCGAGGCGTCAAAGACCACCTGATTCCAGAGCGGCTGGGTATAAGTGAAAACAGCAGTGGGCGGTTCGCCTACCTGGATGTCCTGCGTCGCCTCATCAGTGTCACTGTCGGTGTCGCGTACCATCAGACGCACCGTTTTCACGCCACTGTCAGTAAAACTGAACGTTTCCGTCTTGGTCGTGGAGTAAGCGGTGTCACACGTGCCGTCGTTGTCCCAGTCCCAGCAGACCTCGAGGGAGGCAGTGTAATCTTCGTCATCGGTGCTGGTCGAGGCGTCAAAAGTATACACGGTTCCCAGCGGCTGCAGGACGGTGGGATCGGGATCCACAGTGAAGGAAGCATTGGGTGGTGTAGTGATGCCAACACGATCAGGCTCGGCGGAGAGCCAGTTACGATAGTCTACGCCATTGGTCACGTAGGAACCCCCGCCGCCATTGCTGCCCAAACCACAGTCGTCACTGATACTCGACCCGTCGTATGGCCCGCTCGCCGCACCCCACCAATTGTTCTGAGCGGCGATACAAGCACTGCTAGCCATGTCATTCCAGATGACATTGGTTTCCGAACCAGACAAGAGGGTAGAGTTAGAAATGGTGACCGTAGCAGGAACCTCTCTACTGCGCAGGAAAATAGCAATCCTATCTCCCGTGTTAAACGTACTACCTGTGATTACGACGTTAGCGCCGCTGTCGGCTATTATGGGTCGCCGCCCATTGTCGGCAAAGAGCGTACCAGCAATTGCCAAGTCGAGCGATTCGCCTGAAGCGACAATGCCTTGCTGCTTGCTGTCTTGGATCCGACAGTTGTTGATCACGTGATTCCCTGCACCCTCAAAATGCAACATGGTGTCGTCGCCACTTGCCCCTGCCCCACCGTAGCCAAAATCAACGTAGCGAAAGTAAGAGGTTGTGTTCTCATAGAACCATATCTTGCACCAACGAGGGCCTAGCAGAGTATAGGGATCTATGTAACGGTCAATGGTAATGTGCTGGGTAGGGGTGCCCCGGGCAATTATTGACGCCCCCTCGCGCACACGGATATAGAGCTTCTTGCCAATCCACACTTCCACTCCTGGCTCGATGGTCAGCGTGACACCGGCCTCTACCTCAATGCTGTCCGTGACATGATAAGGGCTGTTGGCCAATGTCCAGGTCGTATCTGTTGTAATGTTTGAAGCAACGATAGTCTCTGCTGGCGACATCGGCCATTCCTGATAGGTGGCTTGACTGGACGTTGCCATAAAGGCGCTTACGACATAGAGAGTCAACAGCAGGGCACAGAGTCTTTTCGACACGAGTGTGAGACGATGCAACATGGTACCTCCTAGCAGATTTTTTGTAATCACTCACAGCCAACCGCGCTATTTTACCTGACTTTGCTAGATGCGCAAGTTCCACCCATTTCGGGCAAGGGGAGGGGCACCGGAGAGAAATAGAGCGGCTGGCATACCAGAAGAGTGGCTAAGGCCAGGCCGTCCGATAGACAATCAGCCGCTCGTCAGTGTGATAACGGACACCAGCGGTCGCCCGGTCGAGATAGGTTAGAACCTCTTCCAACTGCTTCTCATTCAGATGGGCCGGATGGACGACGACGTAGCGCACGCCAATGTCGGCCAGTGCTGCCAGTTCCGCCGCCGGGTCGCCGGTGGGGTCAGGCCGCCGGTCGTGCCACATCGCCCGCAGCAGACCATGGGCCGCGATAAAGTCGTATGCTCCCTCAGGCGAGCGGGAGACGTGGCCAGTGATGGTCGGCCGGCCGTGCACAGTCTGATAATACATATAGAGTTTGGACAGGTCGTTGGTGATAGGCAGGTCCACGATAGCAAAGTCGCCGGGTTCGACGGCGAGTTGGCGGTAAAAGTCGGGGACGCCGGGCCGGGTGGTGGGAAAGGGCCAGGCCCAATACTCTAACAGCACCAGTACACTCAAGACAACGACGACGAGGCCAGCCTGACGCGCAGGGCGGCGGCGCAAAAGGTCACGCACTGCCAGACCCACCACCATCGCCAGGCAGAGCCCCACTATGATATTGAACCGCTCCGGGTTGCGCAGCGAACGCACGGGCAGGCTCCACCCGACCAGCCGGTAAGGCAGCGGCATCTGGGGATAGGGCACACCGTTGGCGCGCAAGAACGGCCCCAGGGACAGCAACCAGAACACCAGCAGCCCCCAAAGCCAGAACCGGCCCCGGCGTGCACTGGCACGCCGCTGTAGCAACCCGTATCCAACCAGGGCTAGAGGCAAGTAACCCAGAGAGACGGCGTGGTCCTTGCTGCGCAGGAAGCGCTGATGGACCGGCGCGGCCAAGCGGCCCCACAATGGGTGGTAAAGATTGGGGAGGAAATAGGCGACCAGATCAGTCTGCGTCTCTCCCTCCTTGCCCAGGTAGGGGTCCTGTCCCGCCGGGTTCACGAACTGCTCCCAGGCCAATGGCGCAATGAACGGACCGGCGAGCAGGCCCACCGTGATCAATGTCACTAACAATGCCCACCAACTCGTCCCTGTCCACTCGTGGCGCTCCGTCAGCCATGCGTATAGGAACCAGAGACCACCGAGCATCCCGCTCAACGTCAGCAGATGCCAGCCGGAGAGCCCGGCGCAGGCAAAGAAAATCCCAGTCAGGAAACCATCTAACACCCGCCCACGGCGCACCGCCCGTATCAAGAAAAGCAGCGCAAAGGGAATCCACTGCACGCTGAGCAGGTTGATGTGGTTGCGTTGCGCAAAGTGGTAGGGATAAAAGGCATAGACCAGGCCAGCGACAAAGGCTGCCCGCCGGTCGTCAGCCACCTCGCGGGCCAGCAGATAGGCCCCGAACCCGGCCAGCGGCCAACTCCACCAGACGGTAAAGTTGTAAGCGGCCACATTCCCCACCAGTCCTCGCAGCAACCACCACACAAAGGTGTTGAGCCAGGAGAAACTGAGAAAGTAGAGACTGACACCCTGGGGATAAAAGAGCATCCTGGTGTGATAGGGCGAATGGCCCTGGCCCAGGGCACGGGGGGTCCACCAGTTGCCCCATTGGAAGACGTACATATCAAAACCATCGCCAGCCAACCGATCGCCAAAGCGAGTGATAAGCGGCCAGGCGTAGGCCAGTGCCAGAAGAGTGTAGATCACCAGCACTAGGAGGTACACCCAGCGATCTCGAGCCTTCTCTGTCACTCCACCACCCGCATACGTGTCAGCACCACGTGCGTAGCCTGCATACGCCCCCCTTCGGGGATGGTGGGCAGGAAGATGATGCTCCCCTGCTCGTCGAAACGGTAGACCGTCAGGCGCACATCGTAAACCCCAGGTGGCACGTCAAAGACGGTCAGTTCATAAACATCTTTTACCATCTCGCCGGGTTGCCAGGCGGAGGTAGGTGCTGCTCCGCCCACAGGCCAGGTGTCCTGCTGCGCCGCCTTGACCCAATCGCTGTCCACAAATTGCACTGAGATAGTGTAGTTGACATCCATCCGCTGCAGGCCCTGCCAGTAGAGTGTCAGGCGCACCGTCTCGCCGGGAGACACGGCCCGCTGGTCGAGGTCGTACCCCACCAGTGCCATCTGGTCACCAAAATTAACAGAGATAGGGTTGGGATGGTCACCCTGCCGGGCGCGTACCTCAACTTGCCCAAATCGCACGTGGTCGCCACCGCTGCTCGTGACCAGGCGCGCCCCATTCGCAGCGTCGTATAGCCCCACCTCGACCTGGGCCACGTCGGGTGCGTAGGCGGTGGGGGGCACCGGCAGGACATACCGGTCGGCCCAACGGAAGCCTGGCTCCAGGCGGGTGGTGGAAAGCAAACCTAGACCGGGAAAGGTGTCTCGCTGCGCCACCAGCAGGTCGTGTTTGCCCAGCAGGTGCACAAAGACAGTGTAGGGGCGCGGGGACCGTACCCCTACCTGGCCAGTGGGGGCCAGCGCCTCCCAGTAGAGGGTCACCTCCACCTGTCCGCCTGGCTCTACTCCCCCCACCCCATCCAAAGTGGAGAGGAATTCCGTCTCCAGGTCATATCCCAAAAGCCGCATCACTCCAAAGTCGGCATCCAATCGGTGGGGGATGGCATCTACCTGGGCGTCGGTCAGCGATTCCGGCAAGGCATAGGCCGGGCTGATCCAAAGCCAGGGAGCCAGCGCCGACAGACCCAGCAAGAAGAGGGCAAAAACCGTCACCGTCCACCGCCCCCAGCGCCGGGGCAACCAGCCGCTCAAACCCAACACCAGTAGCAACGACCAAACAGGAAGGGCAGGGAAGACCAGCCGGCCCTGGGACGACCAGGTAGTAGAGGCCCAAATTGACCAGGGTACGATGACGCCCAGTGCCCAGAGGGCACAAATGACAAATGGCAAATGACGAATAACAAAAGCCCAAACCCCAAAACCAAAGTTCCCACCGCCTATTCCTCCATCTTGGGCTTTGGGCCTTTGGATTTGGGGTTTGACTGCTGCGACTACCAGACCAAGTCCAGCAACCACTACCACGGTGTTCAGAACCGTGTAAACCCAAGAAGGCATCGGGACGTTGAGGCCGCCAAAGTTGCCCCAATAGCCAGCCAGGAAACTGTACCGCTCACGCCACAACTGCGCCAGGTCGGCTGGCACCTCCCGCGTGCCCAGGATTTCAAAGAAGGCATTAAAACCGGTGAGGTCACCGTAGAGCCGCAGGTTGCGCAGGTACCACCACCCAGCGACGAGCAGCAACGGCAGCAACGTCGCCAGACCTCCGACAAAGAACTCGGCCCACGAGCGGTTCCGCACAGCCCGCACCACGACGACCAACGCCGTGATCACGGTCAGTGCCAGCGAACTGGACTTGGTCAACGCCGCCAGACCGAGCACCAGACCCAGCGCCAGGTAGCGACCCACAGGCACCTTCCCAGAATCTCCGGGTTTCGGAAAACCCAAAGGGTCTGGCAGAAGCCGGAGGAGTAGCAATAGAGCCAGGCTGCTCAGCGGCACCACCAGGTTGTCGTTGTTGACCGAACCGGAGATAAAGAGGTACATCGGGGTGAAGGCGTGAACGGCCGCAGCGCCCAGAGCCAGGGCCGGCGGGTCGGGCAAGACCTCACGCACGATGAGATAAGTCAGATAGACCGCCGTCGCCCCCATCAGGACGGACAGGAAACGCACGACGTGAACCGCCAGCACTGTCCCTCGCCAGGGGAATGATTCCAGCGTTGGGTCGTGGACAGCCAGGTTGACGTTGCCGTCGGAGGTAGCACCAGGGTCCACGTGGGGATTGAGGTGACGGACAGCCTCCATGTCCGACGTATCAATCCAACAGGTCGCCAGCGCACCGAGGAAGTAATATAATGGCGGCTGACTGCCCTCCTGCCGCCAGGGAGTCTCGACGCCTGTCTCCTGGACCGGCAGGCCCCAGTGGTCAGCGATGTACTTTACCATGGGATAGTGCCATTTTTCGTCGGAGGCCTCAAAGGGCGGGACGACTATGCTGTAGGTCACCCCCAGCAGCACGAACAGCACCAGAATCGCCGCCAGCAACACCCGCTCCGTTCGCTCGCTCATTCTCTTCTCCTAACCCAGGGGTACACGATCCCGGCCGCGATGATCACCAGCCACGCCCCTGAGAGCGCCCAGCGCCACCAAGGGACCGCCGGCCGCACCTGCACCGTCGCCAGCGCCACCCGATCCTCCGGCAACCGCCCGGTATCGGCTCCGAAGGCTGCCAGCCGCTCTAGCGTCGCCGGGTCGTACATCCCCACGCTGAGCCGGTAATCGCCCGAGGAAACATCCGGCGGTAGAGCCAACTCGTAGGGGTCCTCGACCAGCACACCAATCTCCCAGCCACCCGTGGGCCGGGTGGCACGCGCAGGTGGGGTATCCTGTTGGGCCACCAGTCGCCCGTCTGGCCCCTGCAGGTGAACAAAAACCGTGTACCCCCCCTCCACCGGCTCCTCCGCCTGCCAGTAAAGAGTCAGAAGCAGTGTGTCGCCTGGGACAGCCTTATCCTGCGCCAGCCGGTAGCCCACCAGACGAACTGCCTCCCCCAGACGGGCATCCAGCCGGTTTGGGATGACCGGCCCCGCGCCAGGCCGGTGCACCCAGGCGTAGGGCACACCGCCGAAGGAGGCGCCGAACTCGGGTTCGCGGAACTTGTAGGTCTGTTCCCACAGCGCACCCCAGCGGGGATGTTCCCGGCCTCGCAGCGTGTACTGCACGCCGAACACCAAATAGTCCACGTCATCCCCTACCTGGGCTATGTCATAGACCGGGGCGCGGACGTACTGGGCCAGCATCTCGTTGGCCAGGAATTGGGTGGCAACGCCAAAGCCCTCCGCGCCAGGCTGGCCATCCACGTACCGTCCTGCTATGTCCAGCCCCTCCCCAAAGTCGGCGGGAGGAAGAACACGCACGGCTGCCCCTGTACCACCTGGAAGGTTATTATAATGGGTGCCAAAGTAAGGGAAACAGGGCAAGACGAGAAACGCCTGCACCGCGAGCGCCAGGGGGATGGCATACCGCAGGCGCAGGGCCGTGGAAGCGCGCACGCGGTTGACATACCAGACCATCCCATACGCACTGAGCACGTCCAGCGCCAGCAGCACCGGCAACATATACCGGCCCTCCTTCCGGCTCCCCAAGGTCATCTGGGCAAAATAGAAAAAGGCAAACGCACCTAACAAGAGAGCGGGCAGCAGGTTGTCCCTTCGCTGTGCCAGAGCCACGCCTAGTCCCACGATGCAAAAGGGCACGGTGAGAAAGGTCATCCGGAACAACAATACATCCACGTAAAAGAGTGTGCCGGGATCGCCCATCATCAATTCACCCCGGTGAAACCGGGGCAGGGAATGCGCTTTATCCACGTGGAGGATGATTCCTTGACGAATCACCACGTCCAGCGTGCGTCCCGGATGGACCCACATTGAGGGCCAGAACAAGAGGCAAACAGCAATGGCAACCAAGAACCAGAGGAGAAAACAATGAATTGCGCATCGCGAACTGTGAATTATAGACTGCCGGTTGCGGAGAGATAGGAGGAAATCAATCAGGAGACAGAGACCCAAAAACGGGATCAGGAAAAGCGCCGTCACTTTCGTGAGTATGGCCAGGCCACCCAGGGCCGCTGAGATGACGAGATGCCACAGGTGACCTTCGCGCAGGTAGATCAATATCCACAGGACAGAGAGGAGCATCAGCGTCGAGAGCAGCGCATCCAGGTGAAGGGCTTTGGAGTTGGCCAGGTAAAAAGGATCAAGAGCCCATAGGAGCGCCGCCACCCAGGCCACCCGCTGGCCGAACAGGCGGCGCAAGAGTACCCAACCCCAGAGGATGCCGAGCGCGACGAGCAACGCCAGCGGGAGTATCCCTACCGCCACCCGGTCGGCGAAGGCATATCCCTCCGTCTCCAGCGGCGTGGGGGGGTTCAGTCCAAGGAGCGATTGCAGCGCATACCAGCCCCATAGCGCCGCTCCCGAAAGCCACATCACAGTCACACCGGGGTGCTCGGAGAAAAGGGTGCCTGCCCAGTCGCCGTGCAGCACCGCCTGGAAGAACTGCGCCGAGCGAAAGTACCACTGGAGAGGTCGGGAGACCGGATAGACAGCGCGGGGAACAAAGGCCAGCAGAAAGAGTCCCACCAGCGCCCAGCGTTCCCAGCGGTTCACGTGCAGCCGAACGTTATCCCTACCGGCCATTACCCTGCCCTTCGATGGGTTCCAGGATCAGATGATCGGTCCCGAAACCGGCGGGCGGAATTCGCTCCATCGTATCCAGGCGGTACAGGCCCACGTTGAAAGAATACGAGAGTGCGGGAGAATGAGAGGATGGGAGCGCAAAGATGTGCGTCTGAGCAAAAATGTCCCCTTTCTGCCAGTTTTCCACTGGAAAACCCAGCCCATCGGCAACTGCCAGCGGTACGCCTTGAGCATCCACGAGATGCGCCATCACAGAGAGAGGAAAGTCGGGCCGGTTGCGCACCTCCCAATAGGTGCGCAAGGTCAACGGGCCGTCCGACGCTGGTATGGCCGGGTCTACCTCATACCCCAGAAAGCGGGCCACGTCGCCAAACTGCGGCTGGGAGTAAGGGCGCGGTGACCACGCCCCTGCCAACGCCGCCAGGCGAGCGGGTTGGCCTCCGGCCCCATCTCCCCAATAAACAGTCAGCCCCAGGCGCTTGCTGGTCCGGCGGCCGTGGAAAACGATCTGCGTTTCGTCGGAATACGCGGGCACGATCGTCGGCCCATCAGTAGCACCAGGGATAACATACCAGCCAGGAGCTGTGCCGGCCGGGTAGACCCAACTGGAGCGACAGTCGAAATAAACCAGGCGCAGGTCTGGGTTCCCCAGCGCATCCCGAATCTGGCCTGCCTCCAGTGCAGGCACGGGAGCGTAACAAACAGCCGCCCACTGTCCTGCGAGTTGATCTACCACGTCGTAGATGAATATCGAGTATCCAATCTTGGCTGTCGGCTGGCGGCGGCGGAACCAATCAAAGACATCTGGGTCCTCCAAGAGTTGTAGATTGGACGCACTGATAGCATACACCCCTGGTCCCGGATTCAACGGGCTAAAGTCCGAAGGTGACGAAGGAAGCGGCATAGGCAGCGGATCGTACTCAATGCCATACCGTTCTGGCCTGGCCATTCCAAAATAACTCAACTTGATCCGATCAATCCCGCGCTCATCCAGATATGCCCTCAGCCTTCTCAAGTCCTGTCCCCAATCAAGATTCGAATCCACCACGTATCGGTATCCCTGATCCGGCCCGCCGACCAGTTCGTTAAAGTAGGCCAGGTAGTACGGATGGATCCCCAGACTCGACAGGGCCATCCATAACACCAGCAAGCAACAACCAATGAGCAACAACCAATGAGCAATGGGTGTATTATACCACCGGGAGCGGCGCGTTCCACCCCCGGGGACGGGGGCTATGAGCAAGTAATGGAAGGCAGCCGCAGCGCCCATCACAGCAAACGGGACCACGGGCAGGATGTGGCGGTAGCCAATGTTGATCTTGCTGGCTATGCTGACGGCAAAGTATAACGCCGGAAAGACGACGATCAGAAACCTGGTTTTCCCTTTCTGAACAAACAGAGCGTTGCTTCTTGTGTCCCCTGGGGCACGAGAGAGTATCTTGTCAGCCAAAAAACTGGGTTTTTTGGGCCAGGCTATCACAACAGCCACGAGTAGCAATATCAACACAGGAAGCGGTGTCTTGATCACAAACAAAACCGGAAAATAGTACCACCAGCCCGCGTCGGAGAGTTGGCCGATGAAAAAAGCGCGCTGGCCGGAGGTCTGATGCTGCCACAATCGCTGCAGGCTGTCCCAGTGAGTCGGCATCGGCACCCACGCGCCAACCAGTGGCCACACACCTGACTCGAAGCGGTAGAGAGCCCACAGCACCAGGATGCTGACACCCAGGATCGCCGCGAACCCAACCAGCAAGTCCCATAGGGGAGCGGTGACCGCCCCCCCACGCCATACATGCCACAAGAGCAACAGTCCCAGGACCGGCAGCAGGATCAGCGCCGACAACTTGGCCCCCCACGCCAGCCCCAATATGAGTCCTGCCAATAAAAGCCGTGTCGAGGTTGGCCGATCCAGCCAGCAGGAGAAAACATAACACGCGGCGCACGTCAGGCAGGTGACCGCCATATCGGTGGTGATCAGGCTAGAATGAGCCAGAATGTTCGGGTCGAACGTACACAGAAATAACGCTGCCAACCCCGCCCAGCGTCCGAACAGTTCGCCAGCCCACCGGCCTACCAGAGCCGATAGCACCAGGCCCAGCGCCACTATAGGCCAGCGGCCCAGGAACAGCGCCCGCCCTATGGGCCATCCAGGTTCCTGGAGCAAGTGGCGGGCGACATCAATAGGAGAAGCCCGGTCCCAGCCCTTCAGGTCAGCCGGGGAGGGAATATCTGGCTCCAGTGCCAGAAACAGGCCGCTCAGAGCATGGCTCAAGGGAGGATGCTCATACTGCAGGCGCAGGTCGCCCACCCGCCAGTATGCCACACCTCGAACCAGGTGAAACGGCTCGTCCATGGTCGGCGACTGATCGCGGACGTTGACCAACACCCGCCCCCAGAACAACCACAGCAGGACAATGAACAATGACCAACGGCCAATGACCAATGACCGGCGAAACACACTGGTCCCCTCCGTGTTCACCGGACTGTCACCACCGCCAGGGGGATCGTATCACCACTGGGCACGCCGTCTGGATCACGGACAGACAGTCGCTCACCGGTACCCAGCCTATACATCCCGACGAGCAAGGGGATGTCTCCTGGGGCCGTTGAGGGAGCAATCGGAATGGTGTACTCATCCCGCACGACTTGGCCCGGTTCCCAAAAGACGGTTGGTAATAGCGCGCATCCCGGTGTCCCGTCCTGCTGGCCCCACATCGCTCCATCGTAGAGTTGGTTAAAAACCTGATACCTGGTCTCTATCGGTCCGAGCGTTTCCCAGTAGAGCACCAAGTGGACGCTGCCCCCTGGTCGAGCGGTGGCTGTATCCAGACGGTAGCCCAGCAGCCGTATCGAATCTCCCAACGTGTAACCGGCCGGAGTATAGTCGGCGGGGAACAGCGGGGCCACGCTCTCCGGCACAGCCCCGGCGTCGAAACGGGAAGTGTACTCCTCAACGTGGTAAACGCCAGACGGGGACTCTGCCTGGCCCTGGTGATAGATCCACAGCCTGGTCTCCCCGGCGGCGCGAACCTCTCCCCAGAGATGATAGTCCGCCTCAATCTCGGCCAGGTCGAGTGGAACCTCATCCTGGACGTCTTTGGCGACCAGGTACCATTCTGGAGCAGAGCAGTAAGTGCGCTCCGCCCCCCGGGTGTACCAACCCGCGACCTCCTGCTCTTCGTTGCTGGCGTAGACGCCGCTCAGAACTCCTTCTTCGATCAAGACGCCGACGGCCTTCCAGCCAGCCCGGTAGGGAAAACCGAAATAGCCATCGTGAGGCAACTCGGCGTCGGGCCGCCAGTAGAGGGACGGACGATGGGCAGGCCAGGTGCGCTTGATCTCAGGGTCGTGTTGAATGAACATCAGGTAAGGATAATAAGACAAAAGGATGAGAATGGCAAGGCTGAAGAGCAATGGAACGTGAAACGTGAAACGTGAAATATGAGACGTGGTGCGTGATGCATGCAGGCGTTGCCAGATGTGAGTGAGCGGGAGGGAGGCAAGGAGACATGCGCCAGGGAAGATGTTCAGGACGTGGGTACGGGGGTCCCGGACCAGAAAATAGTAAAAAAGGAACGGGGCGCCAAACCATAACCAGGCGGCGCGTGATGAGGCCGAGGAACGGCGGGAGAGGAGAATCACCATCAGCAAGCCAGCCAGCACAGGTCCTACCCAAGTTGGAGATTGGAGATTGGAGATTGGAGATTGGAGGATCAAGAGGATGTAGCAGGCAGTGGGGATCAGGAGGCCCAGGCGGCGGAAGGGGAGGAAAGAGGCCACGATGAGCAGGCTGGCCAGGCCGATGAGGTAGTACGTGGAGTTGTAAAACGTGGCGAGGGGCAGTGAGGAGAGCAGGTTGTTGTATAGCGGCCCTTTGGTTCCCACACGAGCGCCGCTCAGATACCCCAGGGTCTTGGCAAAATTCGGATGACGAATGAAGGGGAAGTAAAAGAGGGCAAAGATACCGAAAGCCAACGTGCCTGCGGTCAAAACCTCCGCCCAGAGAGCGCGTCCCTCAGATCGGGTCCGCCACAAGCGCCGACCGACGATGTACGCAGCAGTTGGCAGCACCAAACCAGCGTCATAGTGGGCCAGGAGACCAAAGGCCAGCAATGCCGCGCCAGCAATAAGCCACCGGCATCCTTCCCCCTCTGACCAGCGCCAGAGAGCCAGCAATGCCAGGGATGTTACTGCCAGCACAATGCTCTGGTACTGCACGACGCGGCCAAAGCCAACGAAATACCCGTTGATCGCCAGAAGCAGCGCGGCAATCTGCCCACTCCGTCCATTGAACCAGCGCCGGCCCAGCAAGTAGAGGGCCACGACGCCCAAAAGCCCAGCGAATGCAAAGGGCAACCGGGCCTGCCACTCATTGATCGTGCCAGAGAGCGTCCAGGTGGCCATGGGAAGAAGTATCTCGGCGGGGCCCTTTTGGTGATAGAACAGTTGTGCATCGTCACCCAGGATAGCACGGGCAGCCCTCATCATCACGACACCCTCGTCGCCCTGGAACTCACTGTAGCCCAGGTAGGTCAGGCGGAAGAACGCGGCGGCAGGAATGATCAACGACAGGTAAGCAAATGACAAATGACTACCAAGTTCGAAATCCGAAGGCAAAGAGCGGCGTGCCAGGAAAATCAGGGTGAATATGAGCACATTGACGACAGCCAGCAGCGCGGGAAGAGTCAAGGGGCCAGAGATGTAATGAAGCAAAAGCGTCAGCAGGGCGACAGTTCCCATTCCCAGTCCCAGGCCAACCGCTATCTCCTCGGCCCCTGGCCTGCGACTCGAGCGAGCCATCAATCCAGCCCACGCCAGACCCGGCAGGAGCCACAGGAGAACAAAGGCCGCTCCGTACCGCGTCGCGGGCACCGCTAACCCAGCATTTGCCAGGATAATAAAGAGTATCGGCCAGAGGTAACGACCGTGCCAGTGAAAGTTCATTTCTCAACCGCACTCTGTGCCCAACGCGGCAATCGCATCCAGACCATCGTTGCGACCAGGGTCACGAACACACCGACCATCAACCAGAAGGCAAGCGCGTAATTACGTACCGGCCACTTGTACATATCCGCGACCAGCGCCAGCAGACTAAAAAGAAAATAGAGCGCTGTAATGCGATACCTACGTAACAACGGGGCCATCGTCAGTACCAGCAGCGAGAAATACCCGCAATGCAACTTGGGAGAGAGCAGCAGTACGGCGGTTGTTATGAGAGTAAGGTCTTCAAGCAGGCCCAGGGGTTTCCAGGCGATGAGGATCAGGATGAGCGCGCCGCCCATTACCAGGACCGCCGAGTAGGCCGCTAGACCTATTGGAGGTTGTCCTTCGTGCGCTTGAGCCCATAATGCCCCCAGGCTGACGCCCCGAAATTGAAACGGATGTTGAGTGCGCTCTTTCGAGACATCCCAGAAAATGGCTGATTCTCCTGCCGCCAACAGAAATGGCACAAATACCAACCCGAAGACGATTGGAGGTATGATCAGGTATCTCCAGTCACGCGTGCGCAGGAAGGCGATGGGGATCATCAATGCGCCGCTCAACTTGATGAGCAGTGTCAGGCCAATGGCAACACTCGCCTTCCAGTGCTGCCGATGCAGGAGAAACAACAGCGCCAACGAGAAAAAGAATGCCAGTATAGATTCATCCTGGCGACGCAGGAGCGAGTTCCCAAAGGTAAGAGGGTTAAAAAGGAAATATAGAGCAGCGCGATATCCCTCTCTCCTATTTTTCTCCATGTATAACAAAGCGTAAGCGGCAAAGAGATTAAAAAGCGAAAAGTAGACCATGAAAGATAATGTCGCCCATGGGTTTCGATGACCAAACAGACCAGAGACCAAAGCCGGGGGCACCAGAAGGAGATTAATCAGAGGTGGCGTCGTCGTGAACACATCTTGGTATAGCAGCCCCCCGCCCATAATCGTCTCTGCTCTGGCGATCCAAGGATCCGCAAAGCGTGGTTTCTCGACGGTGCCATAGTACCCTAAAGGCTCAAGGACAAAGTGCGCGATGAGCAAGTAGGCGATGAGTAGTACCAGGAAGATAGTCAGAATACGGAGTACATAGGTTCGCATTATGATACACCTCCTACGGAACCTCCAGTCGCGATGCCCTCTCCGGTAGAGGCTGCCAGTCGCCGTCAAACAAAGCCAGCCGTTCGCCGCTGCTCAAGTCGTATAACCCGACCAGCAGTTGGTATGGACCAGCCGGCAGTGAGTCGGGAAGCACGAGGACGTGATCGTCCGGGACCACCTCGCCCGCGCCCCAGACTGTGGTCGGGTAACGGCCGTCGAGTGGCTGACCGTCATCCTGAGCGATGTGTTGCCCGGCTCCATCCAACATGTGCACAAAGACAGTCCAGTCCTGGCCGGCTCCAGTCTGCGCGGCCCAGTAAAGCGTCACCATCAGTGACTGCCCGGCGCGTACCACCGCCGGCGACAGCGTATAACCTCTCAGGTGCACAAAGTCCCCCCGCACGTCCAGGGGAATGGCCTCCGGCGGCACTGTGCTGCCCGGTGGACACTTGAGCCAGCCCATCTCGCCTTCGAATCGTTCGACACCCTCGGTATCCTCCACTCGCATGCGGAGGCTATAGCGACCCACTGGAATGTCGTCCGCTACGACCAACGGGTGGTAGGCTTGAACGTCCTCGTCGGTAGGCCAGGCGGACGTGTCGTAGCGCAGCACGCGCTGCCCGGCCTCACGCCAGTCGGCATCCACCAGGTAGACAGAAACCTGCGCACCATCCAAAGCAGCAGGGGCCGATGCATGCCAGGTCAGACGCACGCGCAGGGGTGTCCCTGGTCGGAGGTGGGGGCCGTCCGCTGCCCAGGCGACCAGCGTCACGCCGTCCGCCACAGGCCGGTTCACAGTGTGCGGGTACAGCGGTGACTCATCTTCGACGCGCCGGTAGATGGTGATAGGGCTGCCCCAGAAGCGCGCATCTTCGAAACGCACCACGGGCCAATAGGCTCGTTGGAACCATTCATCCTCCAAGATGGGGTAGGTATAGAGTGGATTGACCGCCGTCAACGCCAGGTAGTCGGGAGCATAGGCGGGCACAGCCCAGAATATGTCGCCCCGCGCCAGTGCCTGTGCCACCGCTGGCTGCAACAATCCCAGAAAGTCTACTATGCGCCGGTCGGAGTAATAGCCAATCACACCGACCTCCAACACACCGACAGTGGCCTCGGGCGACGTGTTGGCGGCCAGCCATTCACCCACGCGCCGGTAGATGGCGGTCTTGGCCTCCGGCAGCACCTTGGCAGCGACCTCCTCCGGCTGCGGGAGCGGCCCCTGCTGCGCGCGAGCCACGCGGTTCAGCGAAAAGAGTTGCGCTCCGACCAGCGGCAAAGCCAGGGCTACAACAACGAGAACGGCTAATCCAGGCAAAGACATCCCAAGCCGCGCAACCCGCCGCCCCATGTCCTCTGCGCCCAATCCAACCAGCAGTGCCACGGTCGGCACCAGCGGCGCATAGTACCAGGGATAGGGTGCTACTCGCAGCACGACGTAGGCCACCATCATCAGCCCACTCCAGGCAACCACCCCCCAGGCCCAGCGCGTTCGGCGCAGCGTGCCCACTCCGAACAACACCAGTGGCAACACTAGCCAGTAAGCCAGTATCTGCTCGCTCCAGGCACGCCACAGGATCACTCCTCCTTGCAGAAACGTCGTGCCGGGGTAGAAACCGGTCAACCCGAAGCGCGCATGGATAGCCTTGGCCGCCAGGGTGACCGGGACTGGCGAACCGAACTGCACAGTGAGCCAGACGGCAAAACCGCCGACGATGGCAGCATAGAGCAAAATGTAACGCCAGTGGCCTCTGCGTGAGCGCTGCTCAATCAACCAAGCCAGCCCCATCACCCCCGCTGCGACCGCGGCATCGTTGCGGGTGATGGTCGCCAGCGCAAGCAGGAGCGCACATAACGCCCAGCGTCTGGCATCGAAAGCCCAGAAAGCCCAACATACCAGGGCCACGTACAGGCCAGTCTCAAAACCCAGCGTCAGCCAGAGCAGCGGGGCCGAGGCACACAGTATCGCTGCCACCAGGCCACCCCATAGACGCCCATGGCGCAGGCCGAGCAGAAAGAGACTGGTGGCCGCCGCCCAGAACGCCAGCGCCCCCAGTGCATTGCTGAGCGTGGGGATGTCTGCGCCCAGGATCGCTCCCGTCGCTAGCAGCACCGCATAGAAAGAGGTCGTCGTGCTGAGCACTTGCTCGCCCACGTTGTAGACCAGACCCCGGCCCAGGGCCAGGTTACGCGCGTAGCGATATGTGATATACGGGTCATCGGTGACAAGGCCACGCAGCGACCAGGCGATAGGCAGCACCAATGCCGCCAACCCTACCAGGATCAATGCTGTCTGCCAGCCATGCCAGTTCGTAGGGCGTGCCTCACTCACGTCGTCAACCTCTCGTAGAAAGCCACGGTGCTCCCAGCGATCTGCTCCCAGGTGAATTCCCGCGCTAACCTGGCCGCTCCCCGTTCCAGGCGCTGCCGTACAGCCGGCCCTTGCCACAACCGCGCCACCCCGTCCGTCAGCCGCCCCACGTCCTGCGCGGGCACCAACAGCACGTTTCCGCCGTCATGCAACTCGGGCGTCTCCACAGCAGGATATGTGGTCACAATGGGCCGCCCGTGGGCCAGGCAGGCATGTAGACTCCCGTGTCGCAGCGAGACGCCGTCGCGGTAGGGCAGCACGCACACGTCCACTGCTGCCATACTCGCCGACACCTCTTCCGGAGGCACAAAGCCGGTGTGATGCACCCGCGCCGCCATGCCACGCTCGGCGATGAGGCGGTCCACCCGCTCAGCGTAGGCCACGTTGGTGGGGTCAGAACTGCCCACCCGCCCACCGATGAGTAGCAGATGAGCACCAAGTCCCCGCGCCACCAGCGCCGCCAGGACCTCGATCAGATCCTCGCCCCCTTTCCGCTCGTTCAGAAAGCCAAAATAGCCCAGCAGCAGATCGCCCGGCTTTAGCCCCCACCGCGCCCTCCAGGCATCCCGATCGTAGCCATCCGGCAGGCGCAACGTTATATTGCTCCCAATCGGAATCCGTGCCAGGTTCGCAGCGCGCAATCTGTAACCCGCCATCTGCAATTCATCCTCACGATTGGTCACAATGATACCATCGGCCCAACGGGCCAGCGCCAACACTACCTGGCGACGCAGGGAGCCGGCCTTGGGAAAAAGATAGGGTACCTTCAGGTCGTGGAACGTCACCACCATCGGCGGTCTTCCGCGTCGCCGCAGCCACCAGGGGAGCAGGTTGATCGCTGGGTGCATCTGGTAGGCAGCAGCCTGATACTGAACGTTCAGCACGTCAAGGCGGAGCGCGTCGTCCAGGTGAAGAACGTCGTGCCAGCAGCGCCAGCCCCACCCATGGACGCAACGATGGACGGTTACCGTGTTTCGCGATTCCTGTTTTGTGTTTTCGTGTTTCGCGGTCCGTGTCTCGTGTTCCGTGTCTCGTGATACGCCGGTGAGGACGTGGACCTCGTGGCCGAGGGTCACCAGTGCCCGCCCTAATTCACGGGTAAAGTCACCCACACCACCCTGGTCAGGGGGATATTCGCCGGTGATCAGGCCGATGCGCATCTGCTCACCCCTACCTGGACTGCAACCTGCTACCCAGCACCTGCCGGTAGGCAGCAATCCGCTCCGCCCGCAGAGACCGCTTGTGCCCCACCAGCCACTTGGCCCCCTCCAGCCCCAACTGCCAGACATAATTGCACAGGAGAAACAAGCGCAAAACCTCGGCTACGATGCGCCCGTGGTACTTGCGGAAATATCGCACCTTGCTGGTCTGAAAATGAATGTGGCGAGCGGCGGTCACCTGCTCACTGCTCTTGCCTTCATGGTGGACGATCTGCGCGGCAGGCAAGTAAACCACGCGCCAACCAGCCTCACGGAACATCCGGCACCAGTCCAGTTCCTCCGAGTACATAAAAAAACCTTCATCCATTGGCCCTACCCGTTCGATGGCCTCTCGCCGCGCCATAAACGCCGCCCCGTACAACCAGCCTACGTCTTGCACAACGTCGGCGGACCGGTCGAGGAACTCGTACCGTTCCAGCAGACGGCGGGGAGCGTAGGGCTCAAGCCAGGTGGACTCGAAGAAGGCGGTCGCCAGCGTGGGAAAGCGGCGACGGGAGGACTGGACGGAGCCATCGGGGTACAACAATTGCGGGCCAACCATCCCCACGTCCGGGTGCGCGTCGGCGAAGGCGACCAGCGTCGCCAGTGCACCGCCAACCACCTCTGTGTCCGGGTTCAGAAGGAGCACGTAACGTCCTCGCGCGGCGGCAATCCCCTGGTTGTTAGCGGCTGGAAAGCCCCGATTGTCGGTGTTGGCGATGAGGTGTACACCGGGGAACTCAGATCGCACCATCTCGACGCTGCCGTCGGTAGATGCATTGTCCACGACGAAAACCTCGAGTGTCAAGCACTGAGTATCAAATATCGAATGCAGACATCGCCGCAGGAGATCACAGACGTTCCAATTGACGATTACAACGGAGAGATCAATCATCACGGGGTCTGGACCTCCGGCCGCACCAGCCTGAAAGAACGAGTGCCAACCACCGGCCTGAAGAGCTGCGCTCTGCTCCTCAGATGTTTCTTCAGGATGGAGACATCTCCCAGCGCCGCCTGTTCACAGCGGCGCAGGTCAAGGAATTTGTGGCTACACGCTCAAGACATCAAATAGACGGCGGGCATTGTCCGCCGTCGCCCGCGCTACCGCCTCCGCCGGCATCCCTCGGGCGCTGGCCACCGCCTCGACGACATACCGTACGTAGGCGGGCTCGTTGCGCCGCCCCCTGTAAGGCTGGGGTGTCAGGTAGGGACAGTCGGTTTCCACCAGCATCCGCTCCAGCGGCACCACGGCTGCCACCGCCCGCAGCCGATTTGCCTTTGGAAAAGTCACCGGCCCGGAGATGCCTATGAAAAATCCCAACCTCAACACCTCCTCTAACCGTTCCGGCCCAGCCGAGTAAGAGTGGAGGACGCCAGTACCCCCTTTAATCCCCCCTCCAGGGGAGAGGCGACCCCACCTCCGCAGTGCCGCCAGCACGTCATCGTGGGCCTCGCGGCTATGGATCACCACGGGCAACGCCAACTCTGCCGCCAGCGCCAGTTGGTCGGCAAAGGCCTTCCGCTGCACATCCCTCGGTGAGCGGTCCCGGTAATAATCCAGGCCAATCTCTCCCACTGCAACCACCTTCGGGTGGCAGGCCAGGGTCCGCAATTCGGCCAGTGCCTCCGGCGTGAACGTCCTGGCATCGTGGGGATGGACGCCCACGGCGGCGTAGATAAAGTCATATTTCTCCGCCAGCGCCACCGCCGCCCGGCTGGAGGTCAGGTCGGTCCCGACGTTGAGAACAGCAACCAACCCCGCCTCCCACGCCCGCTCAATCACTGCCTCCCGGTCGGCGTCGAATTGGGCAAAGTCCAGGTGGGCGTGGGAATCAATCAGCATTGCCTAGGCTAGCCCCGCCAGTATCAGCCCCTCTTCCAGCAGTGGCTGCACTTTGCTCTCGTCGGTGGTCTCGCAGTAGACGCGGATGATGGGCTCGGTGCCAGAGAAGCGGATCAAGAGCCACCCGCCGTCCTCCAACACATACTTGTAGCCATCCAGGGTGACGATCTCAATGACTCGCAGGCCAGCCAGACTCTCCGGGCGGGCCGCGTCCAGCCGGGACTTGGCCATCGGTCGCTTCTCCGAGGGGAAGCGGGTATCTATCCGGTCGTAGTAGTACGATGCTCCCAGTTTCTCGTACAAATGGGCGATCAGTTGAGCGGGGCTCTTCCCCGTCCGCACCATCAGGTCCAGGAAATAGAGGTTACCCAGGATGCCGTCTCGCTCCGGGACGCTGCCTCGGAAAGCATAACCTCCGCTCTCCTCGCCACCGATCATCGCGTTTGTCTCCAGCACTTTGGGCCCCACGTACTTGAAGCCCACCCCCGTCTGATATACCGGTACCCCGTACATCTCACCCAGTCTCTCCAGCATTGAGGTGGTAGAGATGGTTTTGACGATGGCCCCCCGCTCCCCGCGCACCTCCAGGTAGTAGTAGGCCAACAGCGCATAGACCTGCAATTGGTTGACGAATTTACCATGCTCGTCGCCGATGCCCATGCGGTCGGCGTCGCCATCCATGATCAGGCACACGTCGGCCCCCAGTTCGACCGTCTTGCGCAGCGCGACATCCACGTTGGGGGGGATTGGCTCGGGACGTGCCATCTCCGGGAAGAGAGGATTGCGCGCGTTGTGAATCTCAGATACCTGTGTCTTGCCACCACTGAGTAGGCGCGGGAACCAGCCTATGCCGTTGCCCCACATCGGTTCGACCAGGACGTTGAGCCCTGCTTCCTTGATCGGCTCAATCTCCACTAAATTTGCGATGTGTGCCAGATAGGCTGGCACCGGGTCCCAGATCACGATCTGCCCCTTCGCCTGGGCTTCTTCCAAGGGTACTCGCTTGACCTCGCCAGCAGGTGGGATGAGCGATTCGATCTCTCTGAGACCGCCCGGCGCGACGGCCGCGCCATGCTCGTCGCGCACCTTGAACCCACAATCCCAGGGCGGGTTATGGCTGGCCGTGATGTTGATACCCGCGGCAGCCTCCCGTTCCACGATGGAATATGAAATCGTCGGCGTAGGGGTGGCCGTGTCGGTCAGCCAGACGCGGAAGCCGTTGGCAGCCATCACCTCGGCCGCAGCAGCCCCAAAGTGCTCGGCGGCAAAACGCTTGTCGTGGCCGACCACCAGGTCCGTGCCTCCCTTACCCTGAGCCACCAGGTAACTGGCAAAACCCTGCGCACAACGGCGCACGTTGTCAAAGGTATAGTCCTCGGCGATGCGCGCTCGCCAACCATCTGTGCCAAAGTGAATGTCTGTCATCTTGTACCCTCGTTCTCCTGTTTTAACAACGCCATATCCGCGTCCACCATCATCTGCACCAACTCACGGAAGCCGATGCGAGGCTCCCACCCTAGCACCCGCCGCGCCTTGCTGGCATCCCCCACCAGCAGATCCACTTCCGCTGGCCGCATGAAACGGGGGTCCTGCACCACGTACTCCTGCCAATCCAGGTCCAGGTACCCGAAAGCCGCTTGACACATCTCGCGGATGGAGTGGGTCTCCCCAGTGGCAACAACATAGTTGTCCGGCTCCGGTTGCTGGAGCATCAACCACATCACCTCCACATAGTCGCCAGCATAGCCGAGGTCACGGCAGGAGTCCAGGTTGCCCAGCCGGAGTTCGTCGGCCAGCCCCAGTTTGATTTTTGCCACCCCATGGGTAATTTTACGCAGGACGAACTCTAACCCCCGCCGGGGACTGGTGTGGTTGAAGAGAATGCCGGAGGTAGCGTGCAGCCCATAGGACTCACGGTAGTTGACCGTGATCCAGTGGCCGTAGATTTTGGCGACACCATAGGGGCTGCGGGGATAGAAAGGAGTGCTCTCTGTCTGGGGCACCTCTTGCACCTTGCCGAACATCTCTGAAGAACTGGCCTGGTAGAAGCGGATGCCATTATCCACTGTACGGACCGCCTCTAGCATCCGAGTCACCCCCAGCGCGGTCACTTCGCCGGTAAAAACCGGCTGTTCCCACGAGGTCGGCACGAAAGACTGGGCAGCCAGATTGTAAACCTCGTCTGGCCGGTGCTCCTGCAGAACGTTGATGAGAGAACCCTGGTCCAGTAAATCGCCGGAGACCAGCGTGATCTCGTCTTGGATGTGCTGGATGCGGGAGAAGTTAACGGTGCTGCTCCGCCGCACCATTCCGATAACCTTATATCCTTTATCCAGCAAGAACTCGGCCAGGTAGGAACCATCCTGGCCAGTGACACCGGTGATTAATGCTTTAGGCATTAGTGATACCTCCTGAAAAGTTTGCAAGTGGACAAGTTTGCAAGTATGCAAGTGTGCAGGTGGGCAACTACTTGCGGCGGTAGTGCCTCTGGCGCTGGATGTTGGGAGCGAGCATGGCGATGATCTCATCCAGGAGTGCTATGCGGTGCTTCAGCACGTCGGCTGGAAGCAACCGCTTGCCCCGGTAGTACCACCCGCGACTTTCTCTGGCGGAACCCATTGAAACGCGCAGGAAATAAGAATACTCCTTCCCATATCCGCGCCCGTAGCCCTCCTCAATGTTGGCGCAGATGGAGCCAACACTACGAATAAGTTGATTAGCCACAGCGCGCCCGCGCGGATCTTTCAGCAGATATTCACAATCCTCCCACGCCAGGTCGTAGAGAAACAGAGCCTTGGGGTAGACCTGGAAGCTCCAGAGAGGGTCTCGCTTCAGGCTCTCCGGCACCTGCGCCACCCACCCCTCGAAACTGAGCGCCCTACTGACCCCAGCCCCCTCCTGCTAACCTACCAACCTGCCAACCTGCCCATTTGCTCACTTGCTAACTTGCCAACTTGCCAACTTGCTCACTTGCTAACTTGCCCACCTGCCCCCGCCAATAATCCAACGTATCCCGCAACGTCTGCTCAAACGGAATCTGCGGCTCCCAGCCCGTCCGCTGCCGGAACTTGGCCGCGCTGCCGTAGACCACCGGCACATCCACAGGCCGATACCGCTCTGGATCGCGCTCGACTCGTATCTCCACCTGGGAGTAACTCAAAAGCGTCTCAAGTATCCCTCGCACCGGTTGCGGCCGCCCCGACGCCAGGTTGTACACCTCCCCCGGCTCACCCTGCGTCACCGCCAGGTAGTAGGCCCGCACGATGTCCCGCACATCGCTGAAATCGCGGGCCGCGTCTAGATTGCCCACCTTCATCACCGGCTCCTGCAAGCCATTCTCAATGCGGGATATCTGGCTGGCAAAGGCCGGGACGACGAAACGAGGGGATTGCCCTGGGCCAGTGTGGTTGAAGGGGCGCACCCGCACGACGGGCAACCCGTAGGCCAGGTGATACTGGAGCCCCATAAAGTCCTGAGCGACCTTGCTCACCGCGTAGGGGTTGTTGGGCCGCAGCGGGCTCTCCTCCGTCTGGGGTAATTCCCCTGACTTCGGCGCGCCGTACTCCTCGTTCGAGCCGACCACCAGCACCCGCACCTCGCGCCCCGACCGCCGCACTGCCTCCAGCAGATTCAACTCCCCACGGATATTATTCCCCAGCGTATCCCACGGGTCCGCAAAGGAGGTGGGGACGAACGATTGAGCCGCCAGGTGGAAGACATAGTCGGGCTGTACCTCGTCCACGAGCGTACGCACTCCCTCCGGGTCGCGCAGGTCGGCGTGCCGCAGCCGCAGACACGGCTCTGGCGGCTGGGAATCGACCAGCCGGGGGTAGACCGTGCCCGTCAACTGCCAGTCGGTAAACTCCAACAGATGAGCACACAGATGCCCCCCTACAAACCCTCCCGCTCCGGTAATCAGCGCCCGCAACTTTCAGTGTCCTCTCTTCAATTATAGGATCGAGTCCATGACACAAACATGGTCACTGGGTACAGTTCGCACAGCCAGTGCGCAAAGTGTAGATGCCACTGCCATCGCGCTCTCGTGCCGGGGGGCACCCCACCACCCTTGCAGTTCTTGCGCAGGGAACGGCGTGGCATCCTGCACTGGCAACTTGGCAGATTATACCGCACTTTGGCATCCCTGCCAACCGATATATAATCCCACTTCACGTGATGGTTTTCGTCACATCCATCGGTATGCCCAACAAGTCAGAGTGCCACTTTGCATTTCCACACGGTAATGGACATACCTGAACATTGAGCCCCCTTGCGCTATCGAGAAGTTTATGGTACAAATACACTGTCAAGACGCCAGAGTTTGAGGCGGAGTCAAAGACGCACGCACAGTCCCCCTCACCGCCTGATCAGCCGAGAGAAAGGAGTGCGAAATGAAAAGCCGACATATCTTGTCCACGCTTGCCCTGGATCTTGGGCTAACCGCCATTCTACTGTTGCTTCTGACCGGTCCCATCCCGGTCACCCGCGCAGACCCAGGCAGTTACTATGTGCGCGCAGGAGCACCCGGTGACTGCCTCTCCGCCACCACCCCCTGTAGCAGCATCCAACAAGCCATCAACCTGGCCGGGGACGGCGACGAGATATTGGTCGCCGTCGGCACCTACACCGAGAACCTGGCCGTCACTCACGGCCTGTCGCTGCGCGGGGGGTGGGATACCTCATTCACCGTCCAGGCCCCGGCCATCTACCCGACCACCATTGACGGCAGCGGCGACCACGTCATCTCGGCGACGGTCGAGACCGGCACTGCACTGATCGAGGGTTTCACTGTCCAAAATGGCCGCGATGGCATCCACCTTTACGCTGGCACCATCACGGTAGCCAGAAACACAGTGCGCGACGCCAGCCGGCAAGGGATTGAGATTGAAAATGGCCAGATCCTGTTGGAGGACAACTTGCTCACCGCCATCGAGCGGGAAGGCATTGAGATAGACGGCGGCACAGTGACCGTCCTATCCAACACGGTGGATGGTGTGGGGCGTCATGGCATCCTGGTCGAGGGTGGCACTGTCACCATCGAGGACAATCTGATCCGCAGCGTTCAGGGAGAAGAGTACCACGGCGTTCGGCTCGAGGTGAGCGGCGTCGTCACGGGCAACGAGATACTCTATATAGGCGACCGGGGCATTGAGGCCCGAGGTGGCACAGCCGTGATCGTTAACAACTCTGTTCGCAACGCCGGAGGAGACGGCATCCGTACCGCCGACACGAGCACCGGTGTGGAGATACGGGGCAATACCGTCTACAACGCCGGTAACGACGGCATTGACGCACGCGGGACAGCCGTCACCGTCGCAGGCAACACCGTCAGCGACTGCGCCGACAACGGCATCAAGTCTGAGGGAGCCAGTCACACCTTCATCAACGCCAATCAGGTCTACGAGGACGGCGACGCAGGCATAGACCTGGACAATGCCGGGACCTTTACCGTCACCAACAACATCGTGGCCGGTTCCAGCGTGGCGAGTGTACTGATCCAAAACAACGCCGGCCCCCACAACTTTCTCTACCACAATACGCTCGTCGGCAGCGCGACGGGGCAGCAGGGCATCGGCATCAGTGTCACGGTGACTGGCATCACAATCACCCTCGCCAACAACATTGTCGTCAGCCACAGCGTGGGCATCACGGCGACGCCGGGGGCCACGCTGGTCGTGAGCAGCACACTGTTGTGGGGCAACGGCGAGGATCCGACCGGTGGTACCTTCCTGTTTCCGCCTCTGTTCGTGGCTCCTGCGCAGCACAACTACCACCTCCAGCCCGACTCGCCCGCCATTGACGTCGGGATTGACGTTGGCGTGGCCAGCGATGTGGATGGTGATACCCGGCCTATCGGTGACCTGCCTGACATCGGCGCCGACGAAGTCCGGCTCAGGACATTCATCCCGCTCGTGCTGCGCGATTATTGACCTGATGACACTCTGCTAGCCACCAGCAATTCCTGGTATGATCAGACCTGACAGGTTTTTACTCGAGACTGGCTGTTCAACACAGTTGCCGAGTGACAAATGGGGCCTCAAGTGACAAATTCCGTGGAAACCTGTCAGGTCTTGACGCCAAAATGGGAATTGCTGGCTAGCCACCCAACTGACGTGAGCCAATGAATATGAATACCAACCGGCTACTGACCATTCTGCGAACGTGCCTAGGCGTTCTGCTCCTGCTCATGCCGCTATCGCTCTTCCCTCCCAGGTCACACTCATCTCCAATCTCCAATCTCCAATCTCCAATCCTCAATCTGAGGTCCTATGACTGGTGGACCGCCGTGCAAGAGGACGTCCGCCACCGGGAATACTATATCACCTGGCAGGAATCCCCCCTTTCTCCTGGGGGGCCAGCCCCTTCGGCGGGGCTCATGGCAGGCGGATACCAGGCCCCCAACCGGGCGCAGAACCTGCGTTTTGGCTTTTACCCCGCGGGCATCCGTATCGTGCCACGCACCCCCACCCCTCCCTCCCCCAGACAGGGGCAGGGTGAGGGAGGGGGTTGGACCTGCGGCCTGGCCCTGACCGGCCTCGGGCGCGGGGAGGCACCGCAACCGGTCGCAGAGGCTATGCCAATCCCCGAGGCCAACCGCGTCGAGTACCGGCGCGGCCCCATCACCGAGTGGTACGTCAACGACCAGCATGGCCTGGAGCAGGGATTTCAAATCCCAAATCCCAAATCCCAAACCCCAAATCTCCAATCTCCAATCTCTAATCTCCAACCTCCAACCGTCCTCGAACTTGCCCTGACCGGCGATCTCACTCCCCGCCTCACCGGTGGCGATCAGGCTATCGAACTCGCCACCGCCAATGGCACGCCCGTCCTGCGCTACGGCCCCCCACGCGCCACCGACGCCACCGGCCGCTCCCTCCCCGTCCGCCTGGAACTCACCCCCGCCCATCACGTTTCACGTTTCACGTTTCACGCGTCACGTTTCACGCGTCACGTTTTACGCATCACGCTAGACAACACCACCGCCACCTACCCTATCACCCTCCGTCTCACCATCGCCGGTCTCCCATCCTCTGCGGATTGGACAGGTGAGAGCGATCAAGACAACGCCGGCCTCGGCTGTGCGCTCTCCACCGCCGGGGACGTGAACGGTGACGGCTATAGCGACCTCATCGTCGGCGCGCCCTGGTACGATGACGGCCAGACCGACGAGGGAGCGGCCTTTGTCTACTATGGCAGTTCGACCGGGCTCACCACAGGTTCGGCGGACTGGACCGCCACAGGCGACCAGGAGAACGCCCACTTTGGCGCCGCCGTATCCATCGCCGGGGACGTGGACGGCAATGGATACGCTGATGTCATTGTCGGCGCGCCCGACTATGACGACGCCCAGACCGACGAAGGGGCGGCCTTTGTCTATCACGGTAGTTCAACCGGGCTCACCACAGGCTCGGCGGACTGGACCGCCACAGGCGACCAGGAGAACGCCCACTTTGGCACAGCCGTCTCCACCGCCGGAGACGTGGACGGCGACGGCTACCATGATATCATCGTCGGCGCGCCCGACTATGACGACGTGCAGACCGACGAAGGGGCAGCCTTTGTCTACCACGGCAGTTTGGCCGGGATCACAGGTCCAGCGGACTGGACAGCCACGGGAGGCCAGGAGAGCGCCCACTTTGGCGCAGCCGTCTCCACCGCCGGGGACGTGGACGGCAATGGCTATGCTGATATCATTGTCGGTGCCCCCGACCATGATGGCGACCGGACCGACGAGGGCACAGCCTTCGTCTACCGTGGCTCGCTCACGGGGCTTGACGCCAGCCCCGTATGGAGTGCTGAAGGTGACCAGGAGAACGCCCACTTCGGCACGGCGGTCTCCACCGCCGGGGACGTGAACGGCGACGGCTACGCTGACGCCATCGTCGGCGCGCCCGGCTATGGCGGCGATCAGACCGGCGCGGCCTACGTCTACCACGGCAGTTCAACCGGGCTCACTACAGGCTCAGCGGATTGGACGGCCACGGGCGACCAGGCAGACGCTCACTTTGGCACGGCCGTCTCCACCGCCGGGGACGTGAACAGCGATGGCTACGCTGACATCATCGTCGGCGCGCCCGACTATGACGACGTGCAGACCGACGAAGGGGCGGCCTTTGTCTACTACGGTGGGCCGACCGGCCTCGCCACCGCCCCCACCTGGAGCGCGCACCCGACCGACCAGGCGAACGCCCGCTTCGGCACAGCCGTCTCCACCGCCGGGGACGTGAACGGCGATGGCCACAGCGACCTGGCCATCGGGGCCAGCGGCTATGACCACGAGCAGACGGACGAGGGAGGCGCGTTCGTCTATCACGGTGGCCCCAGCGGCCTGGCTGCCGCCCCAACCTGGAGCGATACGAGCAACCAGGCCAGCGCCTTGCTCGGCCAGTCCGTCTCCACCGCCGGGGATGTGAACGGCGACGGGTACGCTGATATTTTGGTCGGCGCGCCAAGGTACGACCACGGCCAGTCCGAGGAGGGGGTTGCCTTTCTCTACCTCGGCAGGCCGGATGGCCCTGCCACCGATCCGGTCTGGATGGGGGAGAGCGACCAGGAATGGGCCTGGTTCGGCTATGCCGTCGCCGCCGCCGGTGACGTGAACAACGACGGCTACGGGGACGTTATCGTCGGCGCGCCCCGTTACGACGGCGTGCAGATGGATGAGGGAGCGGCCTACGTCTACCACGGTAGTTCGACGGGTCTCACCCCAGGTCCGGCCGGCTGGACAGCCACGGGCGACCAGGCCGATGCCCGCTTTGGCACGGCTGTCTCCACCGCCGGGGACGTGAACGGCGACGGCTACAGCGACGTGGTCATCGCGGCCAACGGCTACGACGGCGCGCAGACGAACGAGGGCGCGGCCTACGTCTATCATGGTAGTTCGACCGGGCTCACTACAGGCTCGGCCGACTGGACCGTCCACCCGACCGGCCAGGCTTACGCCAATTTTGGCCGCTCAGCCTCCACCGCCGGCGACGTGAACCGGGATGGCTACAGCGACGTTATCATCGGGGCATCCTGGTACGACGATACCCTGGCCGAGGAGGAAGATAACGGAGCCACGTTCGTCTACCACGGTTCGGCGGCCGGCCTCAGCCTGGTCGCTGATTGGATGGCTATGGGCGACCGCGCTGGAGCCGAGTTCGGCACCGCCGTCTCCACCGCTGGCGACGTAGATGGCGACGGCTACAGCGACGTCATCGTCGGGGCCTACAAATACACCGAGGTCCTCGACGCCACCCCCTGGCGTGAGGGGGCGGCCTTCGTCTACCACGGTAGTTCTGCCGGACTCACGACAGGCTCGGCGAACTGGACGGCTCTGGGCGGACAGGAGAGTGCCAAGTTTGGGCTTGCCGTCTCCACCGCCGGGGACGTGAACGGCGATGGCTACTCTGACGTCGCGGTTGGCGCGCACCACTATGCTAGTGGCCAATCCAGCGAAGGGGCGGTCCTCGTCTACCACGGTGGTTCGACCGGGCTCACTACAGGCCCGGCGGACTGGACGGTCGAGGGCAACCAGGAGGGGGCTGGGTACGGTTTTGCCGTCTCCAGCGCCGGGGATGTGAACGGCGACGGCTACAGCGATCTTATCGTCGGTGCGCCCACGTACAACGGCACTCAGATGGACGAGGGGGGAGCCTTTGTCTACCTGGGGAACGGCGGAGGTGGTCCGCCGGTGCGACCACGACAACTGCGTAGCGACGGTCAGGCTCCCATCGCCCCCCTTGGTCGTTCAAACTCCGCCAACCAGGTACACCTGCAGTTGACGGCGCGGACGCCGCTGGGGCGCGAACCGGCGGCGTTACAGTGGCAACTCGCTCCCCTGGGCACCCCCTTCACCGCCGCCAGCACCATCTCTGGTACCAGCCCAGCCTGGAGCGATGTGCTGACCAGCGGCGTCGTCCTGAGCCAGACGGTGGATGGCCTCACGGGAGGCAGCGTCTACCGCTGGCGCGCGCGAGTGCTCTACCGGCCCGGTAACCGGCTCGGCCAGACCGGCAGCCGCTGGCTGTATCTGGACTGGAACGGCCCGCAGGAGGCCGACTTCCGCACCCCACGCCTGCTGGCGCCCGACCGGAACACGAACGTCCAGCCAGGCCAACTGGCCGTCTACACCCACACGCTGACCAACCCCATCAGCGAGACGCAGACCTTCACCCTGACCGGTACCTCGTCGCAGGGTTACACCGTGACCGTCGCCACGCCGTCAGGCGCGCCGACCGTCACCCTATCGGCTTTCGGCTGGGGTCCCGTCACCGTCACCGTACAGATCCCCTCGACGGCTGTCAGCGGCATGCAGGACACGACCGTCGTCACGGCTACCAGCGACCTGAGCGGGCACGATGCCGTCTACGACGTCGCGACCGTCGTCTCTGCCACGGCTGCTGCTGTGAGTGACGTGTTCCTGCCCTTGATCGTGCGTGGATTTACACTACCCTGATTTGGTATGGTCTGGTGGATGAGTCCTCTTTTGTCCTTCGCCAAGACCTCCGAGGTTTACAAAATGGTGCTCTCTCGACGACTTTGAACGGCAGGCGACCCACTTTTCAAGCCAAATTGCGGCCAAAACCTCGGACACGCTTTGTCAACCTCCGCGACAGCCGATAGGCGTGCGGGAACGACGTAGCGTTCCGCAATCCTGATTGCTACGTTCCACAAACAAGGCACTA
>JAXHUO010000041.1:0-41616 GCA_034189605.1 Chloroflexota bacterium | reverse complement strand
CCTCGACTCAGGGCCGTTGACATTCTTCCGCGAGTACGACCACTACGACGACGGGATGTGGGAGTTGATCCTATGGGGGCCTGCGCCCGGTACGTACACCATCAAGCATGAGGTAGAGCGACGACAGAGCCGCCGCTGGCACATCGTCGAATTCAAGGGCCTGATAGATGCCGAGCTCGCTCGGCGCGAACTGACGCCGTGGATGGCCCACATCGTGCGTGTGGAGTGTGGAGGGCTGTTCATCTGGGGGCCGCCACAAAACGGCGGGCTGGCGTTCAACGCGACGGCCGGCCGCTCGCATATCTTCTTCAACTTCGAGAGCGGCACCGACGAGCGGGTGATAGACGGCACGCTGCAGGCGATGGGGTACGTGAGCGGATGTCGGTTCTTTTACCAGCGCGGCAGTTTCTGATTCTACCCGGTGGGGGACTGTTCGAAGTTCCGTTTTACGTCGTCGAACCCAGGTTAGCCGCAGACAAGACGCACGTGATACACCTGTTCGATCCGCACGGAGGCATGCCGCCAGGGTCTTGTGGACTGCTGGAGTTCCAGCAATTCCCGTTTTGATGTCTGACTGGAAATCTGCGGCAGTTGGGCTGTAGTAGGGGTAAGTGGAATGAGTCGGGAGGCCGCCGGATTTCCACAAAACACGGAGCAGAAGGGGTTGCCCAATGGCTGCAAACAAGCTGCTATCCGCCGATCGCCTATTCGCATTGGTTCGTGCCAATTTCGAGCAGGTGACAGACCAGCGTGCTGAGAATGCCAAGATCTCAATGCCAGACGCTCTGATGTCTGGGTTTGCAATGTTTTCCTTGAAAGATCCATCATTGCTCGCTTTCGATGAGCGTCGGACGACAGATAGCAACTTGGGGAGCATCTACGGCATCGAGGAAGTGCCTGGTGGCACACAGATGCGCACGATTCTCGACGACGTTGATTCGGTAGAGATTAGGCCGGCGTTCAGAGATGTCGTGCGCCAGCTTCAGCGCAGCCAAGAACTGGACAGGTTTGTTTTTCTGGGTGGAAGCTACCTCGCTTCTCTGGATGGCACGGGGTACTTCAGTTCGAAGACGATTCACTGCTCTTCCTGCATGCAAAAGATCAACAAGAAGACAGGCGAGGTGACCTACTACCACCAACTGATGGGCGGAGTGATCATTCACCCGAACCTGCGGGAAGTCATTCCGTTGATGCCAGAGCCGATCCTGAAGCAGGATGGAGAGAGCAAGAACGACTGTGAGCGCAACGCGGCCAAACGTTTTCTGGCCCAGTTGAAGCAAGACTATCCTGATTTGACCTTTACGATCACTGAGGATGCGCTGAGTCCCAATGCGCCGCATATTCGCGGGTTGGAGAAGCACGGGTTTCACTACATCCTGGGGGTGAAAGAAGGGGATCACGAGTATCTGTTCGAGCAAGTAGCACTGGCCTGTCAGGAGGGACGGACGACTGAATATGAGCGAAGGTCTGGAGGCGTCGTTCACCGCTTTTCCTTTGTGAACCACATGCCCTTGAACAAGCCCAATCCGGACATACGGGTGAATTTTGTCGAGTACTGGGAGATCGGAAAGGACAAGACCCAGCACTTTTGTTGGGTTACCGATTTCACCATCACCAAGTTAAATGTCTTCACCATCGTGCGCGGAGGGCGAGCGCGTTGGAAGGTCGAGAACGAGACCTTCAACACCTTGAAGAACCAAGGGTATCGCTTCGAACACAACTTTGGACACGGCAAGAAGAATCTGTCCGTGGTGTTTGTCGCGTTGATGATGTTGGCTTTTCTCGTCGACCAGGTACAGCAACTGGCCTGTGAGTTGTTCCAGGCCGTTCTGGAGAAGAAAGGTAGCCGGAGAAGACTGTGAGAGCATATGCGGGTTCTGTTCAAGACGATCGAGTTCAAGTCGATGACACAGCTATTCGAAGCCATTCTCTACGGATACAAAGCCACAGTGGTTATCTTTTCCCCCCCGTGATCATGCCTGGGAGACACTGTGGGGCACCGTCAGAGAACGCAGCGCCAAGGGGGACATCATCGTGTTTACCCTGGCCGTGCCATCGCTGCTTCTCATTCTGAGAGAATTCGCTGGCTTCATCTTGGGGGGCTGATGCTAAAACGCCGATCCGTAGTCCCATTTCCTGCCCCCGCGGACCTGCAAATGGGTGACATACAATCCCAAAACGGGAATTGCTGCTGCTGGCTGATCATCTCCAGCAACTGCGCCTCGTTGATCATGGGTATCTACAGTTGCTGCGCCCTGCATCCAAGGTCCAACCGGTCGCGCAGTGGCTACAGCCACGCGCGCTTCCGCATCCACAGATACATCCCTACCGGCGTGAGGAGCATTCCGGTCAGAGTCAGCCAAAAGGCCGGTCTGTCCGTCCACACATCCAGCAGTGCAACGGGCTGGAAGAAGTTCATCCCGAAGAACCCGACCACGAACGAGAGGGGCATGAACAGTGTGGTGATGACGGTCAGTATCTTCATCACCTCGTTCATCCGGTTGCTCACGACCGAGAGGTAAGTGTCCAGTGCGCTTCCTGTCAGGTCGCGCAGGCTCTCGGTGATGTCGTTCAGGCGGATGAGGTGATCGTACACGTCGCGGAAGAAGATGCGCCTTTCAGGGCCAATCACTGGGTAGTCCCCGCGCGCCAGTTTGTTGAGCACTTCGCGTTGTGGAGCGATGATACGGCGCAGGTGGAGCAGGGCTCGCTTGAGGGTGAAGATACGTTCCAGTAGAGATGGCGTGGGATCGTCGAATACCTGATCCTCGATCTGGTCAATTGCCTCGTCAATCGCTTCGATCACCGGCATATAATCGGCCACCACCTCGTCGGCCAGCTTGTACAGCAGGTGAGCCGCTCCGCTTTGCAGATGACGCTCATCTCGCTGGCATGCTATCCACGCGCGCTCAATGGCCGTGATGGGCCGCGCCTGATACGTAACCAGGTAATTCTTGCCTAAGAATACATCCACTTCCGGCGTGCCTAACTGCTCATCAGCGTGTTGGTCGAAGACAACGCCACGAAGCACGAGATAGAGGTACTGTCCCCAGTCGTCTACCTTGGGGACGTGAGTCTCCTCGAGGGCATCATCCACCGCAAGAGGGTGGAAGCCGAACGTCTCGCGCAAGATAGGCTCACACACCTCTGACGGCTCGCCGGAAAAATCCACCCAAAGCAGGCCACCGGCGTCCTGCAACGCAGCAGTGAAGCCGTCTGCTCTCAAATCGGTACGGATAGTGCCGTCCTGCGCCCGGTATAGCGAACGGATCATGTCGCCTCCTTTCTACCTGCCGACAGATCAGCACTGGTCGCTAGCTTGCACGCAGTACGTAGTCCACTGCGCTGCCAGGCATAGCCTCCAGCACTGGGCTGAACCCATAGCTTCCCATTACGATTAGATTGCTTTCGTATTCGCTCAAGTCGGTCATAGCCACCTTATTCATCCACCACTGAGTTTGGCATCGCCATGTCCAAAATCGCGCACCCACACCTCCTGGCGTGGGTAGGGCAAGGTGATATCCTCCCGCTCGCAGGTGGCGAGGATCCGTTTCTGGAGTTCGCGGGCAACTCCCCATTGCTTTCCAGGCTGGGTCTTTACCATCACCCGCACCGTGATGGCCCAATCCCCCAGGCTGACAGGCCCCACCACCTGTGGCGGCTCCAGCAGTTGCGGCTCAAAGGTTGGGTCCTGCGCGAACGCTTCGGCGACCCTCTCCAGGGTGTCAATGACCCGGTTCATGTCCTCCTCGTAGGCCACGCCTATGTCCACCAGCGCGCGCGACCATTCCTTGGTCTGGTTGGAGACGATGCGCACCTCTCCGTTGGGGACAAAGTGCAGAAACCCGTTGATGTCTCGTATGTAGGTGCCGCGGAGAGTGATCCGTTCCACCGTGCCCGACACGTCCCCTACCTGGATAGAGTCTCCGACAGCGTACTGGTTCTCCACCAGGATGAGGAAGCCGCCGATGAGGTCCTTGATGAGGGTCTGCGCCGCCAGGCTCACCGCCAGTCCTGCCACCCCTGCGTTTGCCAATAGTGGGGTGATGTCCACACCGAAGGTACTCAAGAGCATCATCAGGGCAGAGCCCACGACCAGCACGGCAACCACCCACCGCAGGACTTGGACGAGGGTGAGCAGTTGCTGCCGTCGCGCTTCACGAAGATGTTCCATGGAATGGACAGTGCGCAGAAACCGCTTGCCGAGGAACTGCGCGACAGCCAACCCCAGGGCTGTCAGTGCGACGATCAGTAAGCTTGAGATCAAAGGTGATTCTAACCGGTCCATCTCCTCCTCCTATCAACTGCTATCGCCACAGCCTGACGCTCCGCTGAATTGGTGCCAACTGGGAGAGTCCAATCCATACCGACTACTCGATCACGATCACCTCAACACCCACTTCTCAAGCTCTACCCCGCACAACACCACCGTGCTCAGGATCAGGCTGATGGCCAAATCGTTGGGCGGCAAAGCCTGGGTTTTGAAGATCCCTTGCAGGGAAGGGACGTACACCACACCTAGTTGTAGGACGAAGGTCAACAGCACGGCGCCCAGGAGCGGCTTGTTTGACAGTAGACCGATACGGAATAGAGAATCTCGTTCTGAGCGGACAGCCAATGCGTTGCCCATTTGGGATAGAGTCAAAGTTGTAAAGACCATGGTCTGCCAGGCGGGATGGCCAGTGCGCCAGGCCCACAGACCCAGCCCCAGGGAAATCAAGCCCATCAGCAGCCCTACCCAAAGGATGTTCCGACCCATCCCGCGCCCGAAGATGCTCTCGTTGGGACGGTAGGGTGGACGGCGCATGGTGTCCCGCTCGGCCGGCTCGACCGCCAGGGCAAGCCCGGGCAGCCCATCGGTCACCAGATTCACCCACAGAACCTGTAGGGGCAACAGGGGCAGCGGCATCCCCAGCAAGGGGGCCAGGAGCATCACCCAAATCTCGCCAGCGTTGGAAGTCAGCGTGTATTTGATGAACTTGCGGATGTTATCGTAGATGGCCCGGCCCTCTTCCACGGCGGCCACGATGGTGGCAAAGTTGTCGTCCAGGAGCACCATCTCGGCGGCCTCTTTTGCCACGTCGGTGCCGGTGACGCCCATCGCTACCCCGATGTCTGCTTTCTTCAGGGCTGGGGCGTCGTTGACCCCGTCGCCTGTCATCGCTACGATGTGCCCCTGGTCTTGCAGAGCCTGGACAATCTTGAGCTTGTGCTCCGGGGAGACGCGGGCGTAGACCGATACGTCCTCAACGATGGTTTCGAGCTCTTCGACCGGCATACGCGCCAGGTCTTGCCCCGTCAACACGCGATCATCGGCGTATATGTTCAACTCCCTGGCGATGTGGCGAGCCGTTAAGGGGTGGTCGCCTGTGATCATCACTGGGCGGATGCCAGCCATTTTGCAGGTGGACACGGCATCCTTTACCTCGGGACGTGGTGGGTCAATCATACCGATGAGCCCTACGAAGACCAGGTCGTTCTCCAGTGCCTCTTCACGTCCGTTGGGGGGCGGGGCCTCCAGTGGCCGGAAGGCCACTCCCAGAACACGCATACCATCCTCAGCCAACTGGTCGTTGGCGACCTGGATGCGCTGGCTCCAATGCTCGGTGAGCGGTTGGACCTGACTCTCCACCCATACCCGGCTGGATACCTCCAGCACGCTGTCTATCGCGCCTTTGGTGAATGCGAGGTAGAGCGGCGACGAGTCCGTGGGTGCAGCGTCAACCAAATGGCACAGGTGACGTCTGCTGGCCTGTGCCTCGGCTGTGAACTCGTGGACCGTCGTCATTCGCTTGCGTTCTGAAGTAAAAGGGACTTCAGCGACGCGGGGCAAGGTGCGCTCCAGTTCAGGCTTTAGCAGGCCGAATTCGGCCGCGGCCGTCACCAATGCACCTTCCGTCGGGTCTCCCACGGCGCGAAGGCGACCTGCCTCGTCCTCCGCTGGCTGCAGAACGGCGTCGTTGCAGAGGGCTGCTCCTACGAGCAGTACCTGCAAAGCCGGATCCAATTGCACGAGTGGCGTTTCCGACTCCGCTTCAATGGGGGTATCAACCTCCGGCTGGGTATCGTCCGGACACGTCCACACCAGCCGGCCTTGGTGGAGCACCTGGGTCAGGTTCAGTGTGTGCCCGGCCACGTCCAGCACGGTGACGGTCATGCGGTTCTCCGTCAGTGTACCCGTCTTGTCCGAGCAGATCACCGTGACCGAACCCAACGTCTCCACGGCAGGCAGTTTGCGGATGAGAACGCGGCGCTTGAGCATCCGCTGCGCCCCCAGAGCTAACGCGATGGTGACCACTGCCGGCAACCCCTCGGGCACGGCGGCTACGGCCATGCTGATGGCCGTGAGAAACATCAAGCGTGTGTCCTCGCCTCGCAGCAGTCCAAGGACAAAGACCAGGGCGACAATCACCAGAGCTGCCGCCGCCAGGCCGCGACCCAGTTGCTCCAGGCGACGTTGCAGGGGGGTTGGCTCTCGCTCCACTGTCTGGATCATTTCGGCAATGCGCCCCAGCTCGGTGCGCATCCCGGTTTCGGTGATCATGGCCACCCCTCGGCCATAGGTGATCACCGTGCCCATGTAGACCATGTTGCGCCGGTCGCCCAGGGGCAGGCTCTCACCGGTCAGTGCTCTTATGCCCTTCTCCACCGGCTCCGATTCGCCGGTCAGTGCTGCTTCCTGAACCCGCAGGTTGGCGCTCTCCAGCAGCCGCCCATCGGCGGGCACCATCGCACCGGCCTCCAGCAGCACAATGTCCCCCGGCGCCAACTCGCGGGCCGATATCTCCCGGATGCGGCTATCTCGACGCACCTTGACGACAGGCACGGTCAGTCTCTTCAGAGCTGCCATAGCCTTCTCGGCACGGTATTCTTGAGTGAAGCCCAGAACGGCATTCAGGACGACGATGGCCAGGATAGCCACGGCATCCTTGTAGTCACCCAGTACAGCGGAAACGATGGCAGCGATGATGAGAATGACCACCATCACCGCCGTCAGTTGCTCCCACAAGATGTGCCAGGGGCTCTTGAGTCCCCGCTCGATCAATTCGTTGGGGCCGTGCTCTGCCAGGCGACGTTGGGCCTCGGCTTGGCTCAAGCCGCGTTCAGGATCCGCCTCCAGGTGTGCCAGGACGTCTGCCGTTTCCAACCGATACCAGTCACTCAAATGTCTGTGCTCAAGCATCCTTCTCTTACCTGCCCCGGGGGTACGGTGTTTGCTGCCTGGCGACACGAGTTCCCTACGTCGCTTTTCAACGGCGGAAAGCCGACAATTTCGAACGTTGCTGAGGCTACCGTAATATCTGCTTCCGACTCAAAGTGTTGCAGAAGTCTGTGGTGGAGCTGTCCCTTCACCTGGCGGCGCTCCCGTGCCTCAACGACGTAGCGCAGCGTCATTTCGATCCAGTTGTCAGTCATAACGATGTATAGCGTCGGCTCCACGGTCATCTCATGCACCGGATAACTCTTCACCAAGGCACGAAACTCGGCCTCAGCCTGCGCCTGGAAGTGGGAGGTATACTCTCGACCGTGTTTCAGCATGATCTCTCCTGTGCACCGCCAGTCACTGTCGTAAGTGATGGGGATCGTGATCTCGTCCCAGAGGTAGCGCCAGTGGTGCGTGTAGTTGAACACTGGATCGGAAAAGACGACGCGATTCGCGAGTGTAACGATACGGCCCGTGTATTGGTCGGCCTGGACCCATTCGCCGATCTCCATCACCTTCGTGCGCAGCATGCTGATATCCAATACATCTCCTACTACATTCCCAATCCGCACTCGGTCGCCAATGCGGAAAAGGTTCCCGGTGACAATGTTCAAATAGCCAGCGAAGGAACCGATGACCTCCTGGGAAGCGAAGGCAATCCCTGCGCCCAGGATGCCCATCGCTACGGTGAAGTTGCTGCCAACACCCAGCCAGATGAGTAAAATGACCACACTACCGGCGAGAAAGACAGAGTTGCGGATCAGCATATGCAGAGTATGCACGTGGGCCGGGTCTTTGACCCGCACTAGCAACAGGTTGCGCAAAGCGCGGTTGGCTACCAGCGTGAGTAGCAGGGCCAACAGTGAAAAGATCAGCTTCAGGATGACATCCATATAAGTTGCTGGCAACTGGAACACTCTCGACCTCCTCGTATAATATATTCGCCAGGAAGCGGTATCCCAGGGATAATGGCTGTGCACCCAGTGCAGTCAGGTGGGCTGTTCTACACCTCCGTGTTGCACCGTAAGGTGACTTCTAAACGAAGATTGTTGCCCACGCCGAGCGGCACTTCAAACTCGCATATTGTTCCCGTGCGGCTCAGGGCTGCCGCCAGAGTTCTCATACACGAGGTTGTTGCTCTGCCCGGTTCCCTGGGATACCTTCCTGTCCTCTCTGGGTGACATCACCCAAAGGAGTACACTTATGAATACTTCAACCTTATGTGTCGGTGCGGATGTCCACTTGAAGGAGATCACCCTCCGGGCCGTGGACAAACGCACCAGCGACGAAGTGATCGCACCCTTCAACGTCGCCAACAACCTGCCGGGTGCCCAATCTGCGGCCTCTCGCTTGGCTGAGGTCGCTACACGATTGGGCTACACCCACATCGAGATCGGCTGCGAAGCCACCGGCATGCTGTGGATCCCCTTCCACCGCTTTCTCAGTACCTGTCAACTCCTTGAGCCCTTCGACCTGCAGCAGGTTTGCTTCAACCCCAAGCTCGTCGCCGATTTCAAGGATGCCCTGGTCTTGCGAGGCCCCAAGGATGACGAGCGTGACGCTTTCGACGTCGCTGCTCGGGTGCAGGTCGGTCATTGGCCCGATTCCTATGTCCCCGATGACTTCTGGCAGGGCTTGCGCCGTCTCACCCGCTATCGCTTCAAACTCTCCCAGGAAAAGATGCGCTTTCAGTCATACGCCTTCCTCAAATGCAGCGATTGGAAGCGCGTCAAGGCCTTCTCCGATGTCTTTGGGGCGGCCACCAGTGTTGCTCTGCTGACCGAGTTCATCGCCGCCGAATTGCGTGAGATGACCCATGACCAACTGGCCGACCTGATCGTCTGCCGTGGTCGGGGCCATTTCTACGACCCTGACGCCACTGCCCGGACTGTCCAACAGGCTTTGCACACGTCCTATCCCATCGACCGTCAGATGGATGAGATGGTCACCGCCACCTTGGCCACTGGCTGGGAACACGTCCGCGCCATCAACCGCTTGATCAAACGCCTTGATCAGCAAATCTCCCGTTGCATCGAGCCTGTTCCCAATCCTATCATCACCATCAAAGGATTGGGGCCAGTCATTACTGCCGGCCTCCTGGCCGAGATCGTCGACATCTCCCGTTTCCCTGAACACAAGCACATGGCTCAATACTTTGGCATTTCCTGGACCAAGCGTTCTAGCGCTGGTTCTCCCACTCAGGATTCGCGCATGACCAAGGTTGGCAATCCTTATGGCCGTTACTACTTTGTCATAGGCGCTGACAAGCTCCGTCAGTTCAACCTGGAGTACAAGGCCTACTACTGGCGCAAGTACAACGAAGTCTCCAAGCATCAACACAAACGTGCCCTCGTGCTTACTGCTCGCAAACTCGTGCGTCTGGTGCATGCCCTGCTCACGAAGAACGTCCCTTACGTGAGGCCCCGGACGACTGTTGTTCTTGAGGAGGCCGACTTGCTCCAGTAGGTAGCGCTCGGCGTTACTTGCTGCTCAGTTGCATAACTTTACATAACCGCAGGAAAGCCGTTTTCCTGTTGGATTCTGCAAATGCTGCTTGCGCTCAGTTCGGCAGACAGAGAAGGCTAATTCGTATGTCAAAGATCAACTTGACTTCTTACCGCATATCTTTGGTATAATCAAGACTGTGGGCCACACCAATGCTAGTCGCTCCATACGTGCCAGGGCGCCTCTCGCAGACTGCGTTCGGTATGAAAGCATTGGAGTGCGCGTCAATGCTCTCGGGGCTGCACCGGATTCTCTCGCTCAGTTGTGCACGTTCACCAGTGTGCCCACGTTTGCCCATTATGAACAGTCACTCTGCCGCATCGGTGGGCAGGTTGACGCAGCCGTGGCTCATCGGGTGGCCAAGGTTGGCGTCCACCACACGCCGTGAAGGCCGTACTCTTTGCAGAAACACATCACGTAGGTAAATGGGGTGCCATCGCACACCTCTGTGGTGAAGATGGCGGTCCTGTGGAGCAAAGCGATTCAGCAACATCGCGGTGCACCCGGCGTTACATCCAATCGCAGAAGCGCGGGATTATCAACATGCCAGGTTACTACTCAACCCCGTCATTCCGAGCGACCGAAGGGAGTCGAGGAATCTCTTGTCGGAGTCACATTTGCCATTGCAAGTGGAGATTCCTCGATTCGCTACGCTCACTTGGAATGACGTACCAGGAGAGCCTGAGTCTGAGTAGTAACCATGCCAGCAACTAATCGTTAGCCAGCGGGAATTCGGGCTCTTGTGCGTCTAGCTTCTTGGTCATTCTCAACGTCTCCACCTCATAGCCAAGTGACTCGTAGAGCCTCTGACCGAGCGTATTTTGCGCACCCACGGAGAGAGAAATCCGAGGCAAGCCCTGTTGACGGGCCCACTCCTCGGCCGTCTCCATCAGGCGTCGGCCCAGGCCCTGACCGCGATAGGGCTCGGCCACGTATTGGTCGAGCAGGAGACCCTCCAACTCGCCGGTAGAGTCGTTGTGGTCCTTGGCCACCCAGACGAAGCCTGCGAGTGTTCCGTCTTCTGTCCTGGCTACGAACACCTCGTTGGGAAAGCCTTCTTCCTTTCGCAGTCTTGCCACTTGCTGCGCGATACGTTCTTCGATAGATTGTCGGCTTACCTCCCGTTGCCGCTCGCGACCTAACCTGACCCAAACGATTTCCACCTGTCCCTGCACAACCCAAGACCAGTCGCTCTCCGTAGCTGTCTCAATATGGAACAACGTCTCTTTAGAGCTTTTCGACATAGGGCCACACTCCTTTCACACGACTGCTGTCTGATTGCACGCTGCGATTACATTCAGATCTGGTCTCGACAGTTGAACTCTGGCTCTTGTCGTATTCAAGAGTGTACCCCAAGAAACGTCGGTTGGCAAGTGGGAATGGCAGCATCATCCTCCCACGAGCGTTGAGCTTTGGCTTGGGAACTAGTAATGTACAACAGAGTGGATCACTTACGAAGCTTTTCTGAAGCTATGTGGGGGCCCAGGACATGGGCAGCCGCATCGCCTTATGGCTACAGCCGTACCAGCATCAGCAGTCTCACCAGTGCCACTTCGCACCCTGTGGGTTTGACCCCAGTCTGGGATACTTTGCCCACCCAGTCCCAACCCAACCTCTTGCCTTGCTTGGTCGACGGGCCTGAAAGCGCGATCTGCATTTCTCTCTCAGAAAAGGGGAGCATTGCATCGTTTTGCTGTCTAGGGTTGTTCCGATTCCCGTCTTGTCAAAATCGCGCATCCGATGTATACTTTAAGTGGTAGTTGAACTTTCGTTCGTTGATAGCAGTACCTGAAGGCGAGTCAAGGACTCGCCAAAGATAAGAGACTAACTCGCAAGTCCACTCCCAAGTCAGTCAGTCGCTTTTCAGGTATCAGTCTATCGGATTTAGGGTGCCAACGCGGTTTTCGCTGTCCTTAGCTGAAAATCAGGGAGTCGACAGTTCAAATCTGTCTCTCGGCACCAAAGACCCGCTTAACAAGCGGGTCTTTGCTATTCTGGTCTGCTGAGGGGCCAAGTCTCGTCGCTCTGCCCAGTATGGCCCTCGCCGATGATTTGCCAGCCTGTTTCACAGGTGTATAATAGGCAATAAGGAAGCACCATTCGGGCACTCGGCGTGTCCAATATCATGACCCCCTGAATGGTTCAGAAGCAAAGCCGCCTCATTGTGGCACAATCCGATAACCGTAGCCACCCTTTGTAACCGCTGCTGGACGCAGCCCCATGGGGCAGGTGCCCGGGCAGCGGCCTCGCGTTTGACGGCCAGGTCTAGCAACTGCGTAGGGGAACCAGCATGTCCGACCGAACCGACGTCAGACTGTTAACCCTCACAGGTATCGCCCACCGCTGTACGCAGGAGACTGAACTCTTCTTCCAGCGGCAGATCTACGATCCCTGGTACTGTTTTGAGTTGTTTCGTCGGGCGATCGTCCACTGCAATCAACGCGCCTGGGAGCTTATCTACGCCCAATATCGCTCACTGGTAGCCGGGTGGGTAGAACGCCACTCTGCTCTTCCGACCAGCGGCGAAGAGGTCCAATACTTTGTCAATCGCGCCTTTGAAAAGATGTGGGCTGCGCTGACCCCCGAAAAGTTCGCCAATTTTTCGGATCTAAAATCCTTGTTGCGCTATCTGCAGATGTGTGTGCACAGCGTCATCCTTGACCATATCCGTGTGGCTGAGCAACCATGCGTGGATATTCAGGATGAATTGTTGGCTGCCGAGGGCGAAACAGGAAACCCGGCCGTGGAGACTCAGGCCCTGGATTGGGTGCACCGACAAGAGTTCTGGCAGGAGATAGACACACGATTGCATAACGAGCAAGAACGCCGTGTGGTGTATGACTCCTTCATCCTGGCTCTCAAGCCCCGAGAGATTTACATCCGGTTCCCGGAAACGTTTCGTGACGTGAACCAAGTCTACCGCGTCAAGGAGAACGTACTGGCCCGCCTGCGCCGGGACGCTGATCTTCAAGAACTCCTTGGCAAAGATGCCTGAAAAACAGGACGTTTTGTCGTTTAATATGTCAAAGGAGAGGCATATCTATGGCTTGTACAGTGCCGCCGGAGCTGAATGACCGAGATCTATTGACTTACATAGATGGTGAGGCCGACGATCAGGTAGTGGCACATCTGGAGCAATGCCTGTCCTGCCGCGAGAAGGTCTGTCGCCTGGCCCGTTTGCAAGACCGTCTGACCACTCAATTGTACCGCATTACGTGTCCCCCTCCGATGGAATTGGGGGAATACCACGTCGGTATGCTGCCACATGATAAGGCGGCGGCTGTGGCTCATCACCTGGCCGAGTGTCCCCACTGTGCACGTGAGGTCGCCCAGTTGAAGGAATATCTGGCCGAGCTGGCACCAGCCCTGGAACTTGGCCCATTGGAACGGATCAAAGAGCGGGCCAGGGTGCTGGTGGCTCGCTTGGTCAATGGCGGATTGGAGGCCGGTCTGTTGGCGCAACCAGCCTTGGCGCCGGTCTATGCGGGTGTGCGCGGCGAGAGAGAGGAGCCTTACCTCTACCAGGCCGACGATGTGCAGATTGCCGTTGAGGTTCAGGACGATACCGAACGACCGGGCCATAAGGTCATTCTGGGACTGGTCCTCGGGACAGAACCCGATGGACTGGAGGCTCATCTGTGGCAGGCTAATCAGCGCGTCATTGTGGTCTCGGTTGACGATCTGGGTAACTTTGTCATCCCCAATTTAGCGCCAGGCAGCTACGAGTTGATTCTCTGCGGCCCGGAGGTGGAGATACACATTCAGGAACTGCAAGTGGGCAAGTAAGCAAGTAGGAACGATTTGAGGCAAAGATTTCCCAGGATAACGACCTATGGCTCCTCAAGATCTGGTTGAGCAGTTACTGGCACTGCCGGACGTAGAATCTCAGAGGCGATTTCTCGAAGATCACGCCTCTCTGCTGGACGATGAGGTTGCCAACGCACTCAAGGCGCAGGCGGACCACTTTCTGCGTGCCGACAGCCAGAGTGCGTTGCAGATGGCTAATCTGCTCTTTCATATGGCCGAGTTATCGGGCGATCTGGAGCACCGGGCCTTGGGCCTGCGGGCCGAGGGCAATGTGCGCTTGTTCGGCTTGGGCGAGTATCAGAAGGCCATTGAACTCTATGACGAAGCTGCCCGGATATACCAGGGCCAGGGCTGCCTGGTGGATCAGGCCAAATCCCAGGTGGGCAAGCTCGAGGCTCTGTCCCAACTGGGCTGCTACGCCGAGGCCCTTGAAGTTGGGGAGTGGGTCAGCCGTATCCTGGAAGACCATGCCGAGTGGCAGGTTCTAGCAGTGTTGAGCATGAATCTGGGCAACGTTCACAGCCGCGCTGGCGACGACGCCGGGTCCTTGGAGATGTACAACCAAGCCGCAATGCTGTGCCGTCAACTGGAGGAAAAAGAGGAGCCTCCCTGGTTATGGCTGTGGGTTCAACAAAACCGAGCTATCGCCCTGCGCAATCTAGGCCGATTCGAGGACTCGATCCGGGCCAGCCAGACGGCCTGGGAGGGACTGGAGCGCCTGGGGCAGTGGGTCGAGGCCGCACGGGCGCGGCAGAACCTGGCCTTTACCTACTTCCTCCTGGGCCGCTACAATGAGGCGCTCAAGCACCTCGATCAGGCGCGGGACGTTTTCCTGGCCGACGGGCGCCAGCACGACGCGATGCGGGTTGAGTCGTTTATCAGTGATTGCCTACTGCAACTGCGTCGCTTCAAAGACGTCTTGGAAAAGTGCCGCCGGGTGCGAAGCCTGTTCGCCGAGTTGGGGACGCGCCGCGTGGTGGGGTACGCGATCGTCAACGAGGCAGTGGCCTACGCGGCGCTGGGTTGCTATCCTGAAGCGTTAGATTCGCTGGCTGAAGCACACCAGATATTTGAAGAAGAAGATAACATCGCCTGGATCGCCGCTACCGATATGGAAACGGCCGCTGTGTTGTTACAAAAGGGCCGCTATGATGAGAGCCTGGTAGTGGCCCAGGAATGCATCACCGTTTTCAAGGCCCATGGCCTGCCGGTCGAGGAGGCACAAGCCTGCCTGGTCGCTGCGCGGGCCGTGCTCGCCCTGGGCCAGCACGATGAAGCTCTCCGCCTGGCGACGGAGGTCCTGGATATTGGCGAGACGAAGAACGTGCCCACATTGATCTATCAGGGTCATCAGTTGTTAGGAGCGCTGGCGGCGGCTCGTGGAGACCCGCAGGAAGCCCTGGCGGCATTCGACCGGGCCATCGAAGCGATCGAACGGCTGCGCGGTCGGCTGATGGTTGAGTTTCGAGTGGGCTTTTTGGAGGACAAGGAGGAGATATACCAGGACGCGGTTGGACTGTGCCTGGATCTCAATCAGCCGCTGCGCGGACTGGAGTACGCAGAACGAGCCAAGTCGCGCGCCCTGCTCGACCTGCTGGCCTATCGCCTCGACCTGAGCATACAGGCGCGTAGCAGGAGGGACGAGTCTATAATAGAGGAACTCGTATGCCTGCGAGCCGAGCGGGACCGGTTGTACCGTCGCTGGGAAAGCGGCGCAGGTTCCGGACAGCGGGGCTGGACTTTATTGGAGGGCGATCGCGGACGGGCGCAGCAGCAAGTCCTGGCCCTAGAGGACCGGATTACCGATCTGTGGCACAGGCTGCTAATCCGCAACGCCGACTATGCCCGTGAGGCCGCTTTGTGGACGGTCCGCGCGGAACCAGTACAACCCTACTTGGCCCTTGATAGCATCCTGGTCGAGTTTTTCATCACTCACGGGCGACTGGTCGTCTTTCTGGTGACAGCCGGGGAGGTACAAGCGCGGCGATTGGAAGGTGACCTCACCCGAATTCAAACGTTGACGCAACTCCTGTGGCTGAACCTCAAGGCGGTCTCCAAGAGCAGCCCGGACCGGGTGTCCGCGCTGGCGATCAACGCTCGAGGCATTCTAGGACGACTGAATGAACTCCTGATGGCACCCCTGGCCGACGAATTGGGATCCTTCCGGCGCTTGATCATCGTGCCGCATGGCCCGTTGCACTATTTGCCCTTTCACGCCCTGCACGATGGAACCTCGTTCCTGCTGGAGCGATACGAGATCAGCTATCTCCCTGGCGCTAGTTTCCTGCGTTACTGCCGGGAAGCCCAACTGGCAAACTCTGGACTGTTCGCCATCGGCCATTCTTTTGGCGGCCGATTGCCCCACACCTTGCAGGAGGCTCGCGCGGTGGCAACGCTCTTCAATGGCCAAGTGCTCCTGGAGAACCAGGCCACCCTGGCGAACGTCCAGCAGGGTGTTTCTGATTGCCGCATGCTTCACGTCGCGGCCCACGGCGATTTCCGGGCCGATAACCCGCTCTTCTCAGGCCTGGCTCTGGCGGACGGCTGGCTTACCACCCTCGACATCTTTAACCTGCAATTGAATGCTTCCTTGGTCACCCTCAGCGCCTGCCAGACGGGGCGCAACGTGGTGGCCGGTGGGGATGAACTCCTGGGGTTGATGCGTGCCTTTCTCAGCGCCGGCGCCGCCTCCTTGGTGCTCACGAGTTGGGTAGTTGAAGATCGCTCAACGGCGCAGATCATGGAGGCTTTCTATCAGAAGCTGGCGCATGGTTGGACCAAGGGGCAGGCGCTCCGCCATGCCCAACTGCAATTTCTGCAGGGACGAGGTGAGCAGAAGGGCGCTGGCTACAGCCATCCGTACTTTTGGGCTCCCTTTTTTTTGGTAGGAAACGCCGGGCCGCTGTAGCGGACGTCCCCTCCACATTGTCTGAAATCTTTGCCTCAAACCGACAATCTGAACTGGATGCAGACTCACAGATCGTCTGCAGATAAAGCCAGAGAAATCAGTGTGGATCAGCGCTGATCTACGTCCGGAAACCATCCTGGCGCCGATACTGTTCGGAACCTTCGCCAGAGCAGTTGAACACTCATGATACCGGAAAACTGGCCGAACCTTCGTTTATAACAGTGGAACTATCATATAAGGAGGGTGGGCGATGATAAAAGGCGACGACGTGCGAGCGAACAATGATTCGCAAGAGGACAAGAACCGGCGAAGAGAAGATGATGGCTTGGCAGCAAAGTACCGGTCTGGGGCAATCATAGTACTAGTGCTCCTGTTAGTTGCGCTTCTGCTCTGGGTGGCCTCGTCTCTGTCGGAGCCACCTGTTGAATGCGTGACAATGAGGAAGGCCCTGGCGCGCATTCCGATGGAGGGTCCCGATGAGACCTTTTCTTTCATTGATGACCAGGTCATCGTTACTGGCCCTGCGTCCGAGTTCAGAGAAGTGCTTGATGGCTTTGATCTGGAGCTGATCAGAAAGTGCGATCTTAACTATCTGGACGGGGCTTCAGGCCGAATGGATGAAACCCAACAGCGTCTTCCCTTTCTGGATGGTGCGCGTGGCAAGCTGACAATGCGCCTATACCGCATCGGAAGTGGGGGATCTGTTACTGAGGTGGTACAAGCGATTAACTCGGCGGGCCGGAGTAGCCAGGTCTACGCCGATCCCAATCTTCTAACGGGCCACAGTGTATGTGGTAACCCCGAACACACAGGCGGTGGCAGCCCCTTCGGCGGAATCCCTGATCTTCTCCCCGTAGGTGAGGAGGCTGCCGTCAAGCTGTTTTGGGATCAGTGGGCCTTTCAGCAGGTCGGTGTGGGTTGGTGGTTCAAAAGAGAACTCGCCGGGGCTGCGGCTGCGCACCATGGAGAAGGGGTACTCGTTGGCGTGTTCGACACCTCGCCTTTCCCCGATCCATGGAATGGCGTAGCAAACGGGGAAGGTGCGCCCGTGATAGATACTCGAGAAGTTGTTAAATGGGTGAATCCTACAATGGACGTGGAGCCGTTGACGTTGAAAGTCTCGTATCCCAAGATGATTAACACTATTGCGGCGAATGACAGCGTCACAGTAACCAACGAAATGACTCCAGTCGGCGACGTCCGCGATCACGGGCTGTTTGTGGCCGGGTTGGTTCACGCCGTAGCCCCCGCGAGTGATCTTCGTCTGATAAGAGTGCTCAACGAGATTGGCTGTGGCGACCTTTTCACACTCAACGAAGCTTTGATGCGCTTCATCGGTGAGGTGGAAAGGGAACGCGGAACCCTCAATGGTGTTGTCATCAACCTGAGCCTGGGCGTCCGCGATAACTTGACCTCGGGCATCCACGCTCAAGAAGACCTCACGCTGGCCAGATGTGGATCAGGAGATCGGGGGGACGAGATCGTGTCGCTGTGTATCACACTGTTCGACGCCCGTGACAAGGGCGCGGTGATCGTTGCGGCAGCAGGGAACGAATCAAACGGCGATGGGGATCCGCCATCGGCGCAAATCCCAGCAGCGTATGGATTTGTCTTCGGTGTAGAAGCCAGCAATCAGAACGGCGAGCGAGCGTGTTTTTCCAACGAAGGGGATGTGCGTGCGCCCGGCGGCGAAGGCGGTCCCGTCAAAGATGTTCTCTGTGCGTCTGTGGTCGGCGAGTGCTTCGACGAATCTAACCTGAACCAGGCCGGCGATTGCGCTGAGGGGGTCATCGGCCCGGTACTATTCCCACCAGAGGGGAGTGCCTACTGGTCCACCCATTATGGCTACTGGAGCGGCACCTCGTTCGCTACACCACTGGTCAGCGGGTTGGCTGCCCTGATTCTTCAAGCGGAAGGAGTGCCGGCTGGCACGAGCAGTGGGCCCACGGCTAGTTCGTCAAACCAGAATCTGGTTACCATGACCATCCGGTGCGGCGCTGCCACGCTAGAGGGTGTGATCAACGTACCGGTTACGCTCACCGACGACTGTCTGCCCTAGCCCCGCTGAATCAGCGCAGGTCATAGGAAAACAAGCCCCTGGTGTCTAGCACCAGGGGCTTGTTTATGTTACGATGGAAATTGGTGTGATGCCGGAAAATCGGCTGAACCTTCGTTCATAAGGATGAGAGAAGAAAGTTCCACCCAACTCGGCTAGTACCGTCAGGCGACGTTCTGTCTGTCGGCTGGAAAGGAGATAACGGAAATGGAATGATCTAGGATGTAGGAAGAAGGTTCCCACAGGGAGTCGCCCATCCGCCACGCCTTTCGAACCACTCACAGCGGCTTTGGTGACTTGCCAACAACTCTTGGGTACGAGGAGGAAAAATGAGGAACAAACAGCGTGTACGAAATGGATACATCGGGGCTGGGCTCTGTGCCCTGCTTATGGTGGCTGGCCTGCTAGCGGCATGTGAGCCAATGCCAACAGAAGAACCACCGCTAACAGAACAACCACCGTCACCGGAACCGCCAACAGACCAAACGAGCAATCTGGTGATCGTCTCTCACGTAGGTGAGATCACCAAGGAGGTCCGCTGCGTCGGCGAGCCGATCCGCTACAGAATCTACTACCAGAACGACACGGACGATCTGGCTGACGTCGTCATCACTGACCAGGTACATGGGGCGCTGTCGGAGGTGATGCCCTTGAACGACGGGGAGTACGACGAGCGCGCCCGTGTCATCACTTGGAAAGTGGCCGGCGTGCCCTCCGGTGGTCGCGAGTACGTCGAGTTCACGGCCCTCGTTGGCGAGGCCGAGGTGATCCGCAACCAGGCCGTCCTGACCATGGGCGAGGGGCACGAGACCAGAACCAACGGCGTAGAGACCCGCGTTTGCGGCCGGCCCGATCTGGGCTGGGTGCCCTTCACGCGCGAGGCAGAGAAGGGCCAGCCCCCGCGGTCCTACATGAAGGATCAGACCACCACGGGCGTGATGGTCAACTTTGACGTGCCCGGCATGTTCGCGCACGAAGTGGTGGTGCACGGTGTCACCTACCACCGCCTATCGATCCCCGGTCACGCGGCGTTGGCCGAAGTGGGCAAGCCCGAGTTACCCATCCTGGGGCAGATCGTCGAGGTGCCCTTTGGCGTGGATTTCGAGGTCGAGATCTTCAAGTCGGCTTCGATCCCTCTGGACTGTTACAACGTCTACCCTGCCCAGGAACTTTGGGACACGGAGGGAGCGCCGGACGTATTCACCATCAATGGGGCAGCCTACCAGATCGACGCCCTCTACCCGGGTGAACTGGCGACCGTCACGGTAGAGGACGTGGGCGTCATGCGCGGCCACCGTGTGGTATTCCTCAAGGTCAATCCCATCCAGTACAATCCAGCTACCATGGCGGTGGAAGCCTACTCGCAGATCGAGGTCCGACTGAACTACGACCACCCGGCCCAGGTCCAGTCCATCGAGGTGCGCCTCCAGTCGAGTGCCTTCGAAGCGATGCTGGAGCGCTCAATTCTGAACTACATGGACCAGGACCGCTTTGACAGCGACAACGACCCCACGGATGCGGAGGCCGTTGACTACCTGATCCTGACCCATGGCAACTTCTACAACGCCAACGACGCCAACAACCCCATCGTCCGGCTGCAGAACTGGAAACGGCAGAAGGGCTACCGCACCAAGGTGGTGGACATCGCCAACATTCCGGGTGGCCAGACCGACGCCGACATCCGTAGCTATCTGGAAAACGCCTACAAGACTTGGAGCCCACCACCCACTTACGTGCTGCTGGTAGGCGACTCTGAATTCATCTCTACCACTCACCAGACCGCTCACACCTTCGCTGACTACAACGGCGCGGAGACGGGAACAGACCTGTACTACGCCGCGCTAGACGGCAACGACTACTTCCCTGACCTGTTCATCGGCCGGCTGCCGGTCGACACGCTGGCCCAGGCCCGTGCCGCCGTTGACAAGATCCTGGCCTATGAAAAGACCCCGCCGGGCAACGCGGCCTTTTACACCAACGCTGCCCTGATCGCCCTCTTTGAGGACGACACCGACTTTGGGGGCGACCCCGCACCTGAAGATGGCCGCGAGGACCGGCCCTGGATCGAAAACGTCGAGGAGATCCGCGAGTACCTGGAGAACAACAACTACAACACCGAGCGGATTTATGCCACCAGCAGCGGCTGGCCCGGCGACCCCTGGTCATCGCAGCCGCAGCAGTACCAGAATGGCACCGCCCTGCCCGTCGACCTGACTGTAAACGGCAACCCGGTTGCCGGCATCCCCGGCTTTGGCTGGGGTGGCGACACCAATGACATCAACACTGCCATCGCCAACGGCACCTTCCTGATCACCTACCGCGATCACGGGTCACGGGGGGCGTGGTCCGGCTTCATCGGCTTCGACCGGGGCGACGTGGACAATCTGTCCAACGGCGCCCTGAGCCCGGTGGTCCTGTCCATAGCCTGCGAGAACGGCTGGTTCGACAACGAAAGCGACGATGATGCCACGCTGGCTGCCCTTTCAACGGCCAACAACAGCGAGAGCTTTGGCGAGCACTGGATCCGGGATGCCAACGGCGGCGCTGTGGCTTTCATCGGAGCGAGCCGGGCGAGCGCGACCGGCTGGAACGACTTTTTCATGTTCGGTCTGCACCAGGCCATCTGGCCCGATTTTGATCCCACGCCACCGGTCACCGGTTACCCAGCCATCCCCAACATCACTTCCAGTCCCCTTCCCAGGATGGGCCAGGTGCTGGCATTCGGTCAGATCTACATGGCCAACGCCTACGCGAACTCGGCCACCCGCAGACAGCAGTTTGAGATGTACCACCTCTTCGGCGACCCGGAGATGCCTATTTGGACGGAGCAGCCCCCGGCACTCAAGGTGGATCACCCGGCGGGCATCGGCGCCACGGGCACTCAGGACTTTGTGGTCGAGGTAACCGACGACAACAGTGGCGATCCGGTGCAGAGCGCCACGGTGACCCTCAGCCGGAACAACAGCACGGTGGCTGTCCGCCAGACCAACCCGGCTGGCCTAGCCCGCTTCACCCTGGGCCCCATCGGACCAGGGGACCTCCAGATCACGGCCATGGCCCTGAACCATCAGCCATACGAGGGCCCGGTCACGGTCCAGGCTGGCGGGGCGCAAATCAACCGCCTCGACCCCGAGGACGGGGTTGAAGGCTCGTCGTTCTTGGTTGGCGGTAGAGACTTTTCCGAGGGCGAGCATGTCCAGATTACCTTCGACGGCTATCTCGCCACCACGGTGACGGCCAGTGGCGATCAGTTCGGTCAGGCTGGGGGGCAGATCCTGTCCATCACGGTGCCCGCGCAGCACCCGCTTGGCCCTGTCAACGTGCTGGCTCACGGTCAAAACTCCGACCGCTATGGGGTTGACGTATTCACCGTGCGCGCGGCTAACCCCATTGACCTCTATACCTACAGCCAATGGGACTCGAGCACGTGGAACATGACGCCTGGCAGCGACCCGGTGTGGAATAGCCCCGACATCCAGGTCTACGACGGCGGCACTGTGGTGGCCTCGAACAACCTCACCGTGGGACACAACTACATCTTCAAGGCCAAGATTCACAACGACACCAACTTCAAAGCCGAGAACGTCAAGGTGACCTTCCTGTGGGCCAACTTTGGCGTGGGCCAGGACCGAGTGTGGCAGGAAGCCGGCAGCGACACGCTGGACGTCCCGGGCAACACTGTGAAGGAGGCCGAGATTGCCTGGGCGCCGCCCGACACCGGCCACCTGTGCATGAAGATCGAGATCTACCACATTGAGGACATCAACGAAGACAACAACGAGGGGCAGGAGAACCTGCACGTCGGACCGACGTCGTCGCCGGCGGAGGTGCCGTTTCTGATCTACAACCCCACCGAGCGGCCGGTGGTCGTGTACCTGGAGGTGCGCCAGTTACTCACTCCGGGCGAGGAGGAACAGGAGCCGCTGTGGGCGACCTGGATTGAGCACCCCGACCCGCAGACCATCCCCCCGGGCGAGGCCCGCGAGGCTGTGGCGATCTTTGACCCGAAGTGGACGGACGTAGGCCTTGGCGCCGTAGCCCGGTTCGTCCTGACAGCCTTTGTGGACGGCGAGATCATTGGCGGGATGCAGTTCAGGATCACTAACCGCTGATCCAGCCAGCGAGCCATGGTAGATCAAGCCCCTGATGTCCAACACCAGGGGTTAGTTTGTGCGTTGCCGTGCCGGAAAACGAAGGAAACCTTCGTTTATAAGGGTGAGAGAAAATGAAGCCGTTTCTGTATTTGCAGGAGAGGATGATAGGCATATCGCAGCACAGAGTAAATGCAGTTTGATCGGAGGGAGTAAAAATGGGAAAGACCAGCCTCAGAATCCTGTTCATGAACCTGGAAAACCTTTTCTCGCCGGGCAAGAAATTTTACGGCTCACAGTACAGCCCAGCCGAATACAACGACAAGGTGAATTGGATAGGATCTATGATCGCAGAGAGTCAGGTGCACATCGCCGCGCTGACCGAACTGGGTGAGGACTCGAAACCTTGCATCGAAGACGTTATAAAGGTTGCCAATGAAAAAGACACCACGTCCTGGGATCCTTTCAAGCACGAGTTCCGCGCCGAACCGAGTAAGGGCAGTACGAAAATTCGGACAGCGGTGATCTCTCGCTTTGAGCTCACCAACACTGAGAGCATCGCAGGATACCCGGAGGGCTTTTGCGTTGACCTGCACAAGCCGGGGACAGGCCTTGATGAGGCGGAGAATTGGATCGCGGTGCCTTCCACACAGTTCAGTCGCCCGGTTGCAAAAGTGAGGGCTAATCCTGAAAACGGTTCTCCCTTCAATCTGTTTGTCGTCCATCTGAAATCGAAGCGACCGACCAAAGCCGAGCACGATGGGTTCAACGAGGCAATTGGCATCGCCCGGGCTGCGGTGCGGCGAAATGTGGAGGCGGCGGCCCTGCGCTACTACTTTGACACCTTTTTGCCCCAGCAATATCAAATGGACGAGAAGGTACCAACTTTCGTCGTCGGCGACTTTAATGACACTCCTACCTCAGTGCCTGTCGAGAACATCCGTGGGCCATTCGACAAAGTCCCGGCCCTGCCAGTCCCTGGTCTGAAGTGGACAAGCGCAGGCTCATCAGTTGTGCAAGACTGCACTTGAAGAAATCGGCCTACGAAGACAAGTTGTTTTCCTACGTGCATAACGAGAGTTTCTCACTACTCGATCAGGTGTTTGTCACCCAACATCTCCCTGGACGGTTCGTACGCTTTGAGGTTTGGAATGATCACGTTCTCCGCCACCAAGCCCTGTCTTCGCTCACGGATCAAGAGAAGCAATGGAAATCGGCGGTATCGGACCACGGGGTGATTGTCGTAGAATTCAGTAGGATGCTGGGTGCATAACTGCCCACCCCAGATCCAGAGGTGAGGATAGTAACTTGGTAACTCGCTGGGGCAAAACGCCAGTCTTGGCTCTTGGTGCAGGGTCTACAGGGTATGGGCCAAGCGGTCACAGCATGGCCATTCGGCAACTCTTAAAGGCGAGCAAACTGGTCGCCAACCGAGAGGTCGAGGATGTCAGAGGCCTCTCATACCATCTGGTCGTGGAGGGCTAGAGTGCTATGCAGACATCTAGATACAACTACTTCTTTCGAGTTGACGGCCAAACGATCCTGGCCTACAACAGCTTTACAACTGCTCTCGTCGAAATGAGTGCGGAGGAATTCGGATATCTACAGGATTTCTTTGAGTACCCGCAGGAAAACTTTTTCGAGATTCACGAGTTGGCGCAGTTCAAGGACCAACTCGTGGAGATGGGTATCGTCATCCCCGACGATCGTGACGAGATTGAGCAGATTAGAGCTATGCGGCTGGCGCTTAAACGACAGGATCGCCGCTTTGGCTTGACCATAGTGCCAACACTGAATTGTAACTTTCGATGCAGCTATTGCTTCAGCTATTCCCGCAAGGCGCGGATGGGACCCGAGACGCAACTGGCGCTTCTACGGTTCGCTGAGGAGAATCTGCGAGAAGCCGAGAGCCTATCCATCTCATGGTTCGGCGGCGAGCCAACTCTGTGCATAGACATCATCGAGGCTTTAAGCGCAAAGTTTGCTGCTCTGTGTGAAATATACGATGTTCCAATGAATCCGGGGAGCATCGTCACCAATGGGTACTTACTGACCGAACGTGTGGCGAAACGTCTGAAGAACGCAGGCATCTCCAGAGCACAAATCACCCTTGATGGTGACAGGGATACCCACGATCGACGACGCCCCCTTCGGAGTGGACGCGGAACCTTCGACCGGATTGTGGATAACGTGGCTCGCACGTGTGAGATTTTGGAGACTCAGATCCGCATCAATGTGGACCGCAGCAACGCTCACACCGCCACTGGAGCTCTGGAAGCCCTGGAGTCCCGTGGCCTTCAAGGCAAGGTGGGGATATACTTTGGGCATGTGAAACCATTTACCGAGGCATGTGCCGACATAGCAGCGGCTTGTCTCTCCGGCAAGGAGTTCAGCGAACTAGATCTAGCGCTTACGAAAGAAGCGCTCAGTCGCGGCTTTACCTCTTTCCCCTATCCCCGGCTACAGCTGGATGGGGTCTGCGGCGCAGACAAACGCCTCATCTATGTAGTGTCGCCCGACGGCTTGCTCTTCAAATGCTGGGCTGAGGCTTCGTTAGGGCCGGCGTGGTCTGTGGGATCGGTGTTCGGGAGTGAACGTACACCGCAGCAAGAAGAGAACTTGGCTGGCTTTTTGGACTGGGATCCATTAGCCTACGGACAGTGCCAGGACTGCCGGTTGCTGCCCATCTGCATGGGGGGCTGCCCCCACTTGCGGATACGTCACAATGCCGAAGCAGATTGTAGTACCTGGCGCTACGGCTTGCTCGAGACGCTAGCCATCAGGTATAAGCTGGGAAGCCGGATACAACCTCGTGGAGCGCACGCAGAGAGTGGCATTTCTTCCGGCTAGCCCTGTTGAGCAGGGATGCCCAGGCTGGGCCGCCTGGTAGAGGTCGGGAAATCCGTCAGTTGGGGGGGACTGTATCTCTCAAAGAGAGGAGGTGAAGCTAATGAAAACAGTAGATCGTCCAGTCATTGGTGACTTTGAACAAATCCCGGCGCAGTGCCTCAAGGTCGTCTCGTGCGCCAAAGTCGAGGTATGCCCTACGATTCTGCCGCTCGAAGACTGCCGTGCAGCGTTCTGGTGCGGAGATGGCCTTTTCGAAGCGATCAGCACGGAACTCGTGGATATCTGTGCAAGCGAGTTCTACCTTGCATGCGGAAAGTTTGGAGACATCGTCGGGCCCGTTTGTCCTTTCGATCCAGTGTCTGTGGCCCGCTTCCACAGACTAGCATTTCGCATCGGTGAGCTCGAAGCTACGGTCGAGGAGTTGAGGGGCAAAGGATAGTTAGAAGACTACCCTCTGGAGGCTCTGTACTATGGGCACCCAAGAGCCGCTCGGTGACTCCCGCCCTCCGCCGAGCGGCTTCTTAGCTGAAAATCAGGGAGTCGACAGTTCAAATCTGTCTCTCGGCACCAAAGACCCGCTTAACAAGCGGGTCTTTGCTATTTTGGTCTGCTGAGGGGCCAGCAAATCCTGTTTTGGTGTCAAGTTTCGCCATTCGGCAACGAGGGCGACCACGAGGGTCGCCCTCGTTGCCGACCCTCGTCGCCACCCGGGGGCTGGACATTGAGGACGTCTCGCACGTGATAAACTATGACTTGCCCCTCGACCCAGAGCATTACGTCTACCGCATCGGGCGGACTGGCCGGGCCGGGAAGGAAGGGATTGCCATTACCTTGGTCACGCCCCAAGAGCGACGAGCGATTCCTGGACCAATTAGCCGGCTTCGTCGCAAGCACCCTGGGGCAACAGCGTCAATGAGCCCGCCTACGAGGATGCTATCATCACGCCTGGCTATATGCAATTAGACTGTATGATATTTGGCTATTGACAAATTGCATATAGTGTGGTATACTACAGTCGCTCAAACCAGAGTCTGGTGGTCCTTTGAGGGAGGAAGAAAGATGCGAGGACGGGGTCACAGGAGGCGGAGAGGTGGTCGCCGGGCGGTGCGAATGCTGGAGCCAGCGTTGCTTCTGCTCCTGCACCACGGTCCCGCCCATGGCTACACGCTCTTGGAACAGTTGGGGAAATTCGGCTTAGGGGACCTGAACTCCAGTGCGATCTACCGCATGTTGCGGGACATGGAGGAGAAAGGGTGGGTCACTTCGACCTGGGACGAGGAGCGGGCGCAGGGGCCGCCCCGGCGGGTCTATCATCTCACCGCGGTAGGGGACGAGGTGCTGGCTCTGTGGACGCAGGACCTGGAAGAGAGCAGAGAGAAGATTGATTATCTCTTGGGAGTCTATAGCCATCACATGGAGGAGGGTGAGGGTGAGCATCATTGAAGCAATGAACAAATGACAAAAACACAGTTTCGTGAGGGAGGGAAATGATCACAGGCAAACGAGTTCTTGGTGCCTTGCGCGGGGTGATGCACCCCGAGATCAAGCACAATCTGGTTGAGTTGGGGATGATCAGAGATGTAAGCGTCGAGGATGACAAAGTCACGCTTACACTGGCACTGCCTTTCGCAGAAATCCCAATCAAAGACGACCTGGTGCGTTTGATCAAGGGGGCAGTCATAAAGTTAGGCGCAACTTTAGAGGTCGAAGTCAATCTGACCGAGATGAACCAGAAGGAGCGTGCCGCGTTCATGACCGCATCCGAGGGCGGCCCCAAGCCAGCACAGTCCGCGAACAAGATTGCTAACGTGGTAGCCGTGCTGAGCGGGAAGGGTGGTGTTGGCAAATCGTCGGTGGCAGCGCTGCTGGCGGTGACGTTGCATCGTCGGGGAGAACGAGTGGGCGTGCTTGATGCCGATATCACCGGCCCCAGCATCCCCAAGATGTTCGGCCTGCACCAGCCGCCACCGATGAGTCCGGCAGGTATACTGCCCGCCGAAACCCCTGGCGGCATCAAGGTAATGTCCATCAATTTGCTGCTGCCCAGCGAGGACGAGGCCGTCATCTGGCGCGGTCCACTCATCAGCAGCGCCATCAAGCAGTTCTGGAATGAGGTCTTCTGGGGCGACCTGGATTATCTGATCGTGGACCTGCCCCCCGGCACATCCGACGCTTCGTTGACGGTGATGCAGTCCATACCGCTCAGCGGGGTGGTACTGGTCACCTCACCGCAGGATCTGGCGGGGATGGTGGTGCGCAAGGCGGCCCGCATGGCCCAGCACATGGGAGCGCCTATCCTGGGAGTGGTGGAGAACATGAGTTATCTCATCTGCCCCCAATGCGGGGAGAAGATCGAGGTCTTCGGCCCCAGCCGGGCGTTCCGCACGGTGCTGAACATGGGGGCGTCGCTGCTGGGGCAACTACCGCTGGATCCGGAACTGGCCCGCCGCTGTGATGCAGGGGAGATCGAGGAGTATGAGGCGGAATTGTTTGAGCCGATCACCGGGCAAGTGGTAGAGCGGGTGCCGAGACGGAAAACGGCGCCGATCTTTCCGTAGGTAGGGAGTAGGGAGTAAGGAGTAGGGAGTAGGTAGTAGAGAAGGGAGGTGAGAGATATGCCAAGATTTGATGGGATAGGGCCGCGAGGCCAGGGGCCAATGACTGGGCGCGGTGAGGGGCACTGCGCGCTGGTGCTTCCTGAATCGGGGCAAGCGCCCTACGGTTACGCAGGGTTACAGGGCACACCTGTGCGCCTGGGAGTGCCGGCCGCCCGGCCCGCGTTGGGGACCCGCTTTGCTCGTTGGTCGCGTCTGGCGACGCAGCGTGGGTGTGCCTTCGGACGCGGGCGAGGTCACGGCGCTGGCAGAGGGCGAGGCCGGAGGTTGGCCCGGTAAATAGTGCCCGCTGATGGGCAGTGGCAGTGAGTGGAACGCTTTAGCAGATTCGACAGGAAGGAGGTGAGACAAGATGCCAGCAGGAGATGGAACTGGACCCAGGGGAATGGGGCCAATGACCGGGCGCGGGGCCGGCTTCTGCGCCGGCTACGGCGTGCCCGGCTACGCAAACCCAATGCCCGGTCGCAGCTTTGGCATGGGCTGGAGCCGTGGCGGAGGATGGGGACGTGGTCGCGGTTGGCGCCACCAGTACTATGCCACCGGCGTGCCTGGCTGGGCACGTTTTGGTTACGCGCCTGCCTGGGGAACCCCGCCGGCTGCGGCGTATGGCCCTTATGGGGCACCACCGACGCGGGAGCAGGAGACCGAGTTCCTCAAGATGCAGTCCGAGGGGCTGAAGGAGCAACTGGATGCCATCAGCCAGCGCATCGCGGAACTTGAGCAAGAGAAGTAGCCGCGCTACGCGGTGGGATACGTCGGGGCGGGTGACGTCGCCATCACACTTCGCCACCCGCCCCGGGGCCCAAGTTGGGTGGGGAGCCTGGCAGGCTCCTCACCCAGTGGACAAATCTGATTATACCTTTCAACGGGAGGAATGCAAATGAAAATAGTTGTTACATCCAACGGCGCAGACCTTGATGCACCGGCCAGTCCGGTCTTTGGGCGCTGCCCAACGTACGTCTTCGTGGATACCGAGACGATGGCGTTTGAGGCCGTGGAGAACCCGGCGATGAATGCTGCGGGTGGTGCTGGCATCCAGGCGGCCCAGTTCGTCGTCGAGCGTGGGGCGCAGGCCGTGGTCACCGGCAACGTGGGGCCCAATGCCTCCAACGTCTTCCAGGCGGCTGGGGTGCCCGTCCATCTCTTCGGTGGGGGGACGGTGCGGCAAGCGGTGCAGGACTACAAAGGGGGCCAGTTACCCGCCGCTGGTGGAGCGAATGTCCAGGCGCACGCCGGGATGGGGATGGGCCAGGGAATGGGCAGGGGACGTGGCATGGTTCGTGGCATGGGCATGGGCCGTCGTGCGGGCGGGGCTTTCCCTCAGACATCATCTACGTCTCCAATGGCCACTGCCAATCCTGCCCCTTCCCGCGAAGAAGAAATTGTGTCTCTACAGGATATGGCCGGCACGTTGCGCAAGCAACTGGCTGAGGTGATGGAGCGGCTCGACCGGTTGGAGAAGGGGGAATGAACTGATGCGCGTCGTGATCTCCGCAGACGACAGCAATGGATTAGATAGCGTGGTCAGCCCGCACTTTGGGCGTTGCCCTTACTATGTTCTGGTAGATCTCGATGGCCGAAAAGTGAGTCGGGTCAGCGTGGTGGAGAATCCTTACTATGGTCACCACCAGCCGGGGCAGGTGCCCGGCTTCATCCAGAGCCAGGGAGGCGACGTAATGCTGGCCGGCGGAATGGGACGGCGGGCCATCGGTTTTTTCCAGCAGTACGGCATCCAGGCGGTGACCGGAGCATCCGGCACGGTGCGCCACGCTCTGGAACAGTATCTGGGCGGGGTGCTGCAGGGAGCCGAGCCGTGCCGCGAAAGCATCGAGCACGCTCACAAAGAGGTCTCTACTGAAGAGGTTTCTACCGAGGGCGAGTACGAGGAGGACGAGGCGGGCCGGCTGCGGGAGGAGGTCCAGATGTTACAGCAACAGTTGACCCAAGTGATGGAGCGGTTGGACAGATTGACGGCAAGTTAAAGTGGCAGGGCTGGAGATGGTGCCCCACGTGGTACCGTTGTTGAGGAACCGGGGGCAGGGGCAAACTGGCCCGGCGCTTTCATCTCGTGCCGCAGGTCTCTCCGGCCACGCGGGCTATCGCGGGTGGAGCGGCGGGGACGCTGGTGGTCTGATTTGAGGGGATTCACGTGGGTGATCAGGGAGAAGCAACCGACTTTGACCACATGGTAGCAGATCTGCAGAGACAGATCATTGAACAGGAACGGGCACTCTACTCGGACAAAGTCGTTGAGGAGGCCCACAATCCCAAGAACCTGGACCGTATGCCTGAGCCAGATGCCTGCGGGATCGTGCGCGGTTGGTGCGGTGACACGATGGAAATCTACCTGCGGCTGGATAGGGAGAGGATCAAAGAGATCACCTTCATGACCGACGGCTGTGGGCCGTCGGTGGCTTGTGGGAGCATGCTCACTCGCTTAGCGCACGAGATGTCGCTGGAGGAGGCGAGCAAGATCACACCGGAGTATCTGCTCAAAGCCCTGGATGGTTTGCCTGAGGAGAGCGTCCACTGTGCCGAACTGGCGGTGCGCACGTTGCGAGAGGCCATCGCAAACCGGCTTTGAGCCGAAGGTAGGACTGTTTTGTTAAAAAACGCTCGAATGAGCGCTCACACAAAGACGGTCGAACAGAGACAGACGCTCTATTCGGCCAAGGTCATTGCAGAATCATCTAACCCCAGCAACAGGGGCCGTATACCAGATTCAGACGCCTACGGGATCATACACGGCTGTTACGGCGACACGATGGAGATCTACCTGCTTGGAATGGTGATGATGACCCGCATTGAGGGCGAGGACACCGTTTTCGTGCACGCTTCGGATATCCAACTTCTCAATAGCGAGGCTGTGTCGTTGATTCTGGCCTGGCGGCCGGACATATTGTTGGTCTGTGGCCCGCCCCTCTATCTTTCGTGGCTTTCGTCGAAGCGTCGGCGGGGGGCATGGAGAAACGCGCGGCAGCTGGACCGTCACATGGGCACGCTGATCCTTGATCACCATCTGCTGCGCTGCGAGGAGGGGCTCTCCTGGCTAGATCGTCTATCGTCTGAGACGGGCCACCGGGTGATTTGTGCCGCAGATTTCATGGGGCGTCCCCGTTGCCTGCTTGAGGCCAGGCGCGAGCAATTGTACGCGGAGATGCCAGTTCTAAAAGGGTGGCACGCAGCCTATGCCCGTGGTGACGCCGATACGTACCGCTATCCGGATTGTGTGTCTGTGGAGGGCGTGACGTAGCAGTGCGCACCAATGAGAAGAATAGATGTTCCAGTTTGCAGGACTCGCCAGGAGGATAAAGTGAGCATAGTCGGTAGGGTAGGTGGGGAGGGTTGCTCGGCTTCTTTACGGGGTTGGTCACGATTCCTGCCCCCATCATTGGTGGGCTTATATGGAGGGAGATTGGCCCTATGTACGTCTTTGTCATTCCCATAGTTTTCGACCTCTTCCTTAGAATCCCTCTGTTGGCCACAGTACCAGAAACATTGGTAACGGAACACTCTATTCAGAAGAGAGGGCTGAAATGATTCATCCCACGTTCGAGGACCACTGCATCGTGTCCTGAGGGATGCTGCATTCAGAGATAAACCATCTCGTGAAGACCGATTTTTTGAATCCACGCCGGATCCTTTTTACGCCGCCGGGCCTGCACGCCTTGCCGGATAATCTGGAGGAGCACCTTCTCAAGAGACTGGCGCAGGCCCGGAAATCATGTCCCGACCACAGGATCATCGTCGTGTATGGAAAGAAATGCTATATCAGCACTGATGAGCCGCTCAAACGAGTGGACTCGATCTTGCAGGCAGCCGGCCATGGCATCGCCAGGGTACAAGGGGAGTACGGCTACGACATGCTGGCCGACTTTGAGGACCGGCAGCGCATCAGTGGCGGAAAGCAGGACAGGATCCTCTGGTTCACGCCAGCCTGGCTCAAGCATTGGAAGGTGATCTATCAGAAGTACTTCGGCTGGGACGACGCTGACGCCAACGCGAACTTTCCGGGATTCTACGACAAGATCATCGTCCTGGATGGTCTTGGTCTTGCCGAGGAGTACATGATTCAACACGCCGAGGAGATTCTGGAACTGTTCGACTGGACCGGTCTGGAGGTGGAATTTTACTCTATCACCCTCGACCGTTTCAAGAGATTGCTGGTGGACAGCCTGTTGTCTCAAGGCGAACGAGGAGTTTGAGATAAACGTGATAACGGCACAAGTCAGCCTCTATCCGCTGCGGCAAGTCTCAATAGAGCCAGCCATCCGCGAGGCGGCGCGTGTTTTTCGCCAACACGGAGTGAAAACCCGCATTGGCGAGATGAGCACTCTGGTGTGGGGGGAGGAGGAGGAAGTCTTCGCCGCCCTACAGGAAGCGTTCCATCGGGCTGCGGAGCGTGGTGACACGGTGATGATCGTCACGCTCTCCAATGCTTGCCCCGAGCCAAGCCGAAGGGCCTGTCCGTCGCCCGAGGAGTCGTGAGGTGATGTCTGGATTCGGTGAGCGCGCCGCCGCGTACTACGAAGCCTGGTACGAGACGTCGGAGGGGCGTCGGGCAGACGGGTTGGAGAAGGCCGTTCTAGGATGGCTGCTACAGGGCTTTCCCGGATCGGGCAGCGTGTTGGAGATCGGATGCGGCACGGGTCACTTTAGCCGTTGGCTGAGCGACGGGGGATTGGCAGTCGTGGGATTGGACCTCTCACCGGCCATGCTGGCGGAGGCGCAAGCATGGGGGGGTGTTCCCTTGGTGCAGAGTGACGCTCGAAGGCTCCCCTTAGCCGACGGTGCGTTCGACCTGACGGCGTTCATCACCACACTAGAGTTTCTGGAACAGCCGCAGGACGCACTGGCGGAAGCGCTACGGGTAACCCGGCGAGGGCTTATCCTGGGTGTGCTCAACCGCTGGAGTGTGCTCGGCCTGCAGCGCCGATTGGCGGGGCTCTTTCACCAAACCGTCTACGACGCGGCCCATTTCTACAGCGTGGGGGAGTTGAAGCGGCTGCTGCGGTCGGTCGCTGGTGGAAAAGCGCACATCGTGTGGCGCACCACTCTGTTTCCTCATGGCTGGCCGTGGTCGCAGGCTCAACTGCCCTGGGGAGGGTTCATCGGGATGGCATTGGTCGTGAGTGATAGGTTTCAGGAGGTAGGATGATGAACAGGCAGACAGTATGGATAGACGTGACCCGCTGTACGGGCTGTGGTGCGTGTGTGGAGGTGTGCCCCGCCGGGGCCATCGGTCTGGTGGACGGCAAAGCCCGCGTTGACGAGGAGTCGTGTACCGGCTGTGGAGCCTGTGTGGATGCCTGCGCGGAGGGCGCCATCCAGCTCGTGGTTCAGGGTGAACTCGTCCCTGCCCCCGTAGGGGCGCGGTCACCGCGCCTCTACCGGCCCAGCCCGCTGGCGGAGACGGCGGGCGCGGCGGTCGTCGTCGCCGGTACTGGATTGCTGATGAAGACTGCGGGGGCACTGTCGCGGGCGGTGGGCCGCTGGCTGACTCGGCGCTCCGTGGCGACGAGACCATCTGCGGGAAGTAGAATGTCCCCAGCGGGAGATAGGGATGGCACTGGACGCCAGCGCCGGCACCGGCGGCGAGGAGGACGGAGATGAGATGCGAAGGAGGGTTCTATGCCAATCTACGAGTATCACTGTCGTGATTGCAATGTGACGTTTGAGGTACTGGTGCGGTCTAGCACGACTGTTATTTGCCCGCACTGTGGCAGTTCGTCGTTGGACAAGTTGCTCTCTGCCCCCATCACGTTGAGTGGGCAGACAGCTCGGCAGCCGGGACACACCTGCTGTGGTCGGGAGGAGCGGTGCGACACGCCTCTCTGCTCGGTGGGGGAGACGTGCCGGCATGAACGGTAAAAGGAGGTGAGTGAAATGGGTCGAGGTCGTGGAGGAGGAGGCCGTGGTGGTAGTGGCGCTGGCCGTGGCGGCGGACGCGGGCCAGGCCGGATGGGCGGTCCCAAGGCCGCTGGTCCGGATGGCAATTGCGTCTGCCCCAACTGCGGGCACCGTGAGCCGCACATCGTTGGACAGCCCTGTTACCAGAAAAAGTGCCCACAGTGTGGCACACAGATGACGCGCGAGTAATGTGTAGCCCTCACTCCCCTCTCTCCCAAAGTTGGGAGGGGAGTGAGTTCCAATATACGCCAATTTGACCTGGAGACGAGATAATGATCATCACTGTAGCGAGTGGCAAAGGAGGCACGGGCAAGACGACCGTTGCTGTCAGCCTGGCGCTGTCCATAGCGGTGGATCACAGGACACCAACGGATGATCGGACTGATCCGTTATTGTCCTACAGTCCCTTGTTCTTAGACTGCGACGTAGAAGAACCCAATGCTGCCCTCTTCCTCCGGCCCATCATCCAGGAGCGCCGGGAAGTGGGCCAGATGATTCCAAAAGTGGATCTAGAGAAATGCACTTACTGCGGGCGCTGCGCTGAGGTGTGCCAATATCACGCCATTGCCGTAGTCGGAGAGAAGGTGTTGGTCTTCCCCGAACTGTGTCACGGCTGCGGGAGTTGCAGCCTCAACTGTCCCACGGAGGCGATCCACGAGGCGTTGGACGTGATAGGCACCATTGAGCGGGGCTGGGCTGGCCTCCCCCCGGCATTGGGGGAGTCTGCCCAGAGGCTGCTGCAGAGGCCGGGGAGGATCGAGTTCGCCCAGGGGACGATGAATGTGGGCGAACCGATGGCCGTCCCCATCATCCGCCAGTTGAAAAAGTGGGTCATTCCTCCCGACGTCTCGATGGCTCGACTGAACCCCAAGTCTGGGCTCGGTGGAACTCCCAGCGACCGGCCCGTCATTTTGGATGCGTCTCCGGGCGCCGCCTGCCCCGTCGTCGAGAGCATGCGGGGTGCGGATTTCGTGTTGATGGTCACAGAGCCTACTCCCTTTGGCTTGCACGACCTGCGGCTGGCGGTGGAGGTGGCCCGCGACGAACTGGGCTTGCCAGTCGGCGTGGTGATCAACCGGGATGGGGTGGGAGACCAGGGGGTGGACGATTACTGCGCTGCCGAGTCCATCCCCATCCTGATGCGTATCCCTTTGGACCGGCGGATCGCCGAGGCATATTCGGATGGAGGAACGTTGGTGGAGGCGCTGCCAGAGTACCGGGAGCAGTTCCAGAATCTGCACGCGGCCATTGGGCGGCTGGTGGCGGACAGGAAAGGAAGAAACGCATAATGAAACAACTGGTCATTCTCAGCGGCAAGGGGGGTACCGGCAAAACGACCGTCGCAGCAGCGCTGGCCCATCTGGCTTCCCAGGAGATGCCCGCCGTATTGGCCGACGCCGATGTGGACGCAGCCAACCTGGAATTGGTGCTCGGCCCCACGAAGCGAGAGGAGCACAAATTCATGGGAGGCCAACTGGCGGTGATTGCTCCAGAAAAGTGCACTGCCTGTGGTATCTGTGCTGATGTCTGTCGTTTCGATGCGGTCATTCCTGGTGACGAGGCGTACCGGGTGGACTCCCTGGCCTGCGAGGGGTGCGCTGCCTGTTTCTACCAGTGTGCCGAGCAGGCTATACGGATGGAGGAGCAGCAGGCCGGGTTGTGGTTCCGCTCCGACACCCGCTTTGGCCCTCTCTTCCACGCGCACCTGTTCGCCGGGCAGGAAAACTCGGGCAAACTGGTCACTCTGGTCAAGCAGCAGGCCCGCCTGCGGGGATTGGACACCGGGGCGGCATTGGTGGTGGTGGACGGGCCGCCGGGGATCGGCTGCCCCGTCATCTCTGCCAGCGCCGGGATGGATCTGGCGCTCCACATAGTCGAGCCCACCGTCTCCGGCGTGCACGACTTGGAGCGCATCATAGGTACCACCGACCACTTTGGCGTACCGTCGTTGGTGGCTATTAATAAAGCGGACCTCAACCCGGCCCGCTCCGAGGAGATCGCCGCATTCTGCGCCGGCCGGGGGGTGGAGGTGGTGGGACGTATTCCCTACGATGACGTCGTGACGGAGGCAATGGTGCAAGGTCGTCCGGTGACGGAGCACACCGATGGGCCGGTGACGGAGGCGTTGAAGGAGATGTGGTCACGGGTGAGGGATCTGGCCCTCTCCGATGGCACAGGGAGCGTGAAGGAGGTACGGCGATGACGGATCGAAATGCTTTGCGCGGGGCTATCCTCACTCATCTCTCTACCGTCATAGACCCTGAGACGGGGGCCGACGTGGTGCGCATGCGGCTGATTGAGGATTTGGAGGTAGACGAGAGGGGCATCGTTCGCTACAAGTTCCACCCTTCTTCTCCCCTGTGTCCTCTTGCCGTAACGCTGGCCCTCTCTATCCGCAATGCCGTGGGGCAGGTGGAGGGGGTGACCGGGCAGGAGATCGAGGTGGTGGGCTATGTGGGGGCGGAAGATTTGACGGCGATGTTGCAAGAGTTGGCCGAGGCTGAGCAGGAGTGAGGAGGACAGGAACTAACAGATGATCGCTTTCGGACCCGTTCCATCCAGGCGTTTAGGGCGCAGTCTGGGGATTAACAATATCCCGCCCAAGGTGTGCACCTATTCTTGCGTGTACTGCCAGTTGGGGCGTACCACCAAGATGCTCGTCGAGCGGCAAGCGTTTTGCGAGCCGCAGGAAATTGCCCAGGCCGTTCGAGATAAGGTCGAGAAAGCGCGGGGGGCTGGGGAATCTATTGACTATCTCACCTTTGTGCCCGATGGAGATCCCACGCTGGACGTCAATCTCGGCCGCGAGATCGAGTTGCTGCGGCCCTTGGGGGTCAAAATCGCCGTTATCACCAACGGTTCCCTGATCGGACGCGAGGACGTGCGAGAGGACCTGTTAGGGGCGGATTGGGTTTCTCTAAAGATGGATTCTACACGGAGGGAGGTCTGGCGCAAGATTGACCGTCCCCATGGCACTTTGCAACTGGCCTCGATTCTCGACGGGGCGGTTGAGTTTGCCAAGGCATTTGAGGGCAAACTGGTGACGGAGACGATGCTGGTTGAAGGGGTCAACGATGACGATGATCACATCGGTGAGGTATCCGATTTTTTGGCCCGCCTGAGGCCTGCCACGGCCTATTTGGCAATCCCCACGCGGCCGCCGGCAGAGGAGTGGGTACAATCCCCCGGTGAGGAGGTCATCAATCGGGCCTATCAGATCTTTGGCGAGAAAGTGGGCCGTGTCGAGTATCTGATCGGGTACGAAGGCAATGCTTTTGCCTTTACTGGTGACGCCGAGGAAGATATGTTGAGCATCACGTCCGTGCATCCAATGCGGGAGGATGCGGTGAGCGAGTTTCTGGCCCGGGCCGGGGTGAATTGGGCAGTCGTTCGCAACCTGATCGAACGAGGAAAACTCGTCGAGACGGCATACGAGGGACACAAGTTCTATATGAGGAAGATTTTTTGAAACAGGCGATCCTGGCTCGGGCGTGAGGTCGCCTCTGGATCGCCGTCAGATGAGTGGGTTTGGTCGGTCTGGAACACCATGGCCACGATTGACGAGGTACGTTATGAATATCGAACGCTGGGGCTGGTATTCTATTGCCATCAACGTTGTGCTAGCAGCGATCAACCTGATCATTGCCGCTGCTTCAGGAAGCCTGGCCGTGGAAGCGGAGATGATCCACAATGTTGTGGATCTGCTGACGGCGATAGGTGTGTTGATTGGGCTGAAACTCTCGACGCGCAAGTCGAAAGAGTTTCCCTACGGTCTGTACAAACTGGAGAACGTGGTCGCCGTGGCATTGGCCGGGATGGTCTTTTTTACCGCTTACGAGATCGCCCGAGATGCGCTCTTGACGCCGGCGCGTCAGGCTACGGTAGACCTGTGGATGTTGGGCGGCGTGGTCCTGGCGACGGTCATCCCCTTTGTCTTTAGCCACTTTGAACTGCGCGCTGGGCAGGCGGCCAACTCGCCGGCTCTGATCGCCGACGCCAAAGAGTACCGCGCTCACGTCTTTACCACCGGTGCTGTCTTCGCCGCACTTCTGGCCCAGTGGTTCAACTTCCCGCTGGATCGTATCGCCGCGCTGGTCATCGTCTTGGCCATCGGTAAGACGGGATGGGAACTGTTGGCCGATGGGATGCGCGTGTTGCTGGATGCCTCGCTGGATGCCGACACCATCTTGCGAATCCGGGAGATCATCGCTGCCGAGCCGACGGTGGCCGAACTCAAGTGGGTCACCGGGCGCAACGCGGGCCGCTTTCGTTTTGTGGAGGCCGAAATCACCCTGCGCGTCCGTGACCTGGAGAAGGCGGAGGCAGCCACGCGGCACATTGAGGCGCAGATTCGCCGGGCCGTGCCCTACGTGGAGCGGGTGCTGCTCCACGCCGAGCCGATGGAGCGCACCCATCTACGTTATGCCGTCCCTCTAGCCGACCCTGGCGGCACCCTCAGCGAGCACTTGGGCGAGGCTCCCTACTTTGCCTTGGTCACAGCGCGCCTGGCCGATGGGGCCGTTGAGGAGCAGCAGATCGTCGCCAACCCCCACAAGGATCTGGAGAAAGCAAAGGGCATTCAGGTGGCCGAGTGGCTGGTGGCTCAGAAAGCGGATGTGGTGTTGGTGAAAGAGGGCCTGCGTGGTAAGGGCCCGCTATACGTCTTTGGCGACGCTGGGGTGGAGATGCAGGAGACCGGGGCGACGGCGCTGGCGGAGGCGCTGGAGAAAGCAAATGTATCCATTTGACTGCCTTCCCAGGGGCAGAAAGTAGGGCGGTTTTGCTAACCGCCATCTCGAAAATGAACCTGTAGGCGCGGATTCTATTCTGCGAATGGCTCACGCGCCTGCTCTATGGCCTATTCCGCGTCTTGACACCCCCGCCAATACAACGTAAAATCCCTGCCAGACGACCGTTCCACGACGATGGGAAGATAAAATCGGCCGTGCGAACGAAAAGCGAGCAGGAGTCATCCAATGAGTGAAACCAAGCCACCAGTCGTTCCCTGGTCACCCCCTGCGGGCTTTGTCCCTGTGCCATCGCAGGTGGAGGGCATAAAACTCTACGCCCCCGCTCCTGAGGGGGAGTCTGAGGAGACAAACACGTTCAAGTGTCGCCATTGTGGCGGTGTCATCGCATACAGCGCTACCCAGCGGCAATTGACCTGCCCCTACTGCGGCAGCACGCAGGAAGTGGATGCCGAGAAAGTGGGCCAGACAGCGGCCGAGTTCGAGTTCACGTTGGAGACGATGGAGCATGCCCGGTACGGGTGGGGGGCGGAGCGGCGGGAACTGGTCTGCGATTCATGCGGCGCGGTGGTCACCGTTGCGCCAGACAAACTGACGAGCACCTGTGCTTTCTGCGGTTCTAATCGCGTCCTGGCCCACAACGCCACTGGTGATATCCTCCGGCCAACATCGCTGATCCCCTTTGTCGTTGACCAGGCCCGCTGCCAGGCGCAGGTGACAGAGTGGCTGGGGCGGGGCTGGATGCACCCGCCAGAACTGCATAGTGTGCGCGCGCTGAAGAAGATGACCGGCGTTTATTTCCCTTTCTGGACATTTGATGCTCACGTCCGGGCCGACTGGAAGGCGGAGGTCGGCACTGCAAGGACCAAGAGGTACTATGAGAACGGGGAGTGGAAAACACGCACCGTCATTGATTGGAATTGGAGATCGGGGCAGGTGCACCTGCTGATCAACGATCACCTGGTGTCAGGGACAGCGCGAGTCAGCCGGGTCATCCTGCACAAAGTGGCATCCTTCGACCTGCACGGACTGGTGGAATACGCATCCGGTTATCTGGCCGGATGGCAGGCCAAGACCTATGACGTGCTGTTGCCCCAGGCCTGGGAGATTGCCAGAGAGGGGATGCGGGAACGGGCCAAGCGCGCATGTTACAGAGACACCGGCTCCTCCCACGTGCGCAACTTTCGGATGGCAGCCGACTTTGCCGACGAGCGCTGGCGGTACATCCTCCTGCCGGTCTATATGGCCTCCTACCGCTTCGATGGCCGCACGTTCCAGGTGATGGTCAACGGTCAGACGGGCGATGTGGCGGGGCAGAAGCCGGTCGCCTGGCTGCGAGTCTGGTTGGTCATCGCGGCCTTGCTATCGCCGGGCGCGCTCCTGGGGCTGGCGGGGCTGCTGGCATTGGCGCTGGGAGGAGTCGGTGTTTTTGGGTTGGTCTTAGGGTTTATCCTGCTGGTAGCCGGTCTGGTCGGGGCGATCTTTATCTTCCGGAAGGCGCGGGCCTCGGAGGAGATATGAGCAGAGGGGCAGAAGAGCAGGAGGACAAGAGACAAAAAGCAGGGGGCGAGATGCAGGAGCGAGCGGTGACGGATGTGGCTGCGGTATGGGGTGTGTCGTTGACGGCGGTGCATTGCAGCCATTGTGGAGAAGCACACCTGGTGCCGGAGCCTGCCCCGAGCAAAGTCGAAGGAACCGCAGGGGAGGCGATCCCGTCGCGCTGCCCCTTTTGCCTTCAGGGACCGGTCGCGCCACAGCCGGCCTACCTGCGGGAGGAACCGCCCGAGCAGATTCTGCCTTACGGGGTCTCGGAACGGCAACTGGGCGACATTCTGGCCCGCTGGTCAAAGGGCGTCTGGTTTCGCCCAGATGGTTTGAGGGCCGGCGTGCTGACGCGGCGCGTGATCCGCTATCTCATCCCGCTTTGGCTGGTGGATGGCCGGGTCGAGGCGGTCTGGCAGGCGGACGTGGGCTTTGACTACCAGGTGGTGAGTCATCAGGACCGGTACAGCGATGGGGCGGGCTGGAGTTCGCAGGAGGTGACGGAGACACGGGTACGTTGGGAACCGCGCGTGGGTCGCCTCAACCGCACCTACGAGAACGTGGCTGCCCCCGCGCTCGACGATTATCGGGCGCTGGTGGCTCGCCTGAACCGCTTTGACCTGGGCCAGCGCATTGACTACAGCCCGGAGGCGATTGCTGGCGCTGTCGTGCGTATTCCCTCGCTGGAGCCGGAAGCCGCCTGGCCCAGTGTGGAGACTGCCTTCGTCCGCGCCGCCGAGACAGAGTGTGGGCAGGCTGCTGCCGCTGACCACGTCCGCGAATTTGTGTTGCAGGCAGAGTACAATGATCTGAACTGGACGTTGCTTCTCCTGCCCGCCTACGTCACCTGGTACCAGGAGGGAGAGCGATTCTGGCCGGTGCTCGTCAACGGGCAGAGCGGACACGTGAGTGGGGCCCGGCGGGCCTCGGCACGCAAGGCGAACACCACGTCGTTGGTGCTTGGCGCGGTGGCCCTGCTCCTGTTTCTGGTGGGGGGTGGGTTGTCACTGCTGGGCGCGGTTCTCCCCCCGGCAGTGATCCTGGGTGGGGTGATTCTGGTGATTGGCCTGTTGCTGGCGGCTGCCGCGCCCATTCCTGCCATCGGCGTTTGGGTCTTTAACCGGCGGTCATCTTCTTTTACAGTCTCTCCGACGTGAGACTATGGGGGCATCTCTACGTCCAGGAGGTTGCCTGCATCCCCCTCCCCGGCAGCCGCACCGCCGGCCTGACCCGGCACGCTCGTTATCCGTGGGACGGTGAGGTCGTTCCCCCGGACAATGCCTGGGAGAATCGTTTCTACTGCACGTTGGTTCCCTGTTTGGAGAGCCCGCGCGGTCGGCCTGTGGAGGTGACCGCCATTGCCGTTGCTCCCCGCCCCCG
>JAXHUO010000040.1:0-42542 GCA_034189605.1 Chloroflexota bacterium | reverse complement strand
GTCTGTGGTCCTCTTTCCCCGAGCGAGTCTCCGATGGGGTGAGACTGGCAAGTGGCTGCTCACCACCTGTAGTCTACCCCATCGGTTGACTCCTTACAAGTATACCTAATAGGAGGTCTGAGGTGTCAGTGAACTTGTGGGTAATCACCATCTTTTTCGTATTGACAAATGCGCTAACATGTGCTATAATGTTTGTTACAGGTTATAATGAGTGAACGTGCGTGTTGCCGAGCCACGTCCCGATGTCCCTTGAGACACTGATACCTCAATGGAAAGCAAACTGATGTTGGAATCCCTTGGCAGCCCAGTGCAATCCGACGCTGAAAAACCTCATCCCCATAAAATTGACCGGCTTGCCCGGGCTTTCAATCTAGAACTGTCCAGCCGGCCGCCTATCTTGGGCGGCTGGTTAGCCGCGCCGGACCATATCCAGACATTGACCGGTTGTTCTGAGGATGAGTATTGGGATGACTCATTCCACTGGGGATTGGAGGCCGAGCGCGTCTTGGGATCAGATGGCGTGCTCGACGTCGTCGAACCGGTCACCCGTGGCGATTTCCGCATTATTGACGGACAAACCATCGAGATACGCGCCGGATACACAGTAGAATCCGTTCTGGCCGAGATTGAAACAACGCCCACTCCCAAAGAGTTTCGAGAGAACTTTGACGCAGAAGCAGAATACGCCCAATACGTGGCCGAGCACAAGGCGAAACAGGCTCAGTGTGACGACATTCTGTGGTGCCCGCCCGATTGGGAGGTGGTTCCCAAGGCGCTGTGGTATCTAGAGTTTGGCTACGATGCCGCGCTGATGACGCTGGCCCTCCACCCCGATCGTTATCGGAAGTTGATCCAATTCAGCGCAGAAAGAGGTCGCCTGCGGGCGACTCTAATTGCGCGCGCCATTCGCGAGGGCATTCACTCCGGTGCGCTCTTGACGGGCGAAGATCTCTGTTCCCAAAGAGGCCCCCTGGTATCGCCGGACTATCTGCGCCGCGAGTACTTTCCCCTGGTCGAGTACACGCTGGAACCACTCTTGGAGGTGGGAGCCAAAATCGTGTGGCATTGCGACGGGAATTACCGCCCCTTGCTCGACGACGTGCTGGCCTGCAACATCAGCGGGCTACAAGGGTTCCAGCAAGAGTGCGGCATGGATCTGGAGTGGATCGTGGAGCGCCGCACGCGAGACGGCGACCCGCTGCTCATATTTGGCCCGCTGTCGGTGACGACCACACTGCCTCACGGCACGCCGGACGATATCCGCGCCGAGGTTCGCCGGGCAATGTCTCTGTGCCGAGACAAAGCATCGTTGGTGTTCTTTTCCAGCAACACGATCACCCCGGACGTTCCATTGGAGAACATTCAGACCTTTTGGCAAACCGTGATCGAGAGTACCTGGTAGGGTATCCTCTGGAATACGTCCGGGGGTACTCGGCCCGATCTATGCTATTTTCCACTCGCATGAATTATAACATACCGAACAGGGTGCAAGCATGAAGTCCAAACCTGACTTTAGCCGTCACAGTTCTGAACCATTGTATCTCCAGGCCGCGCACTACCTCAAAGAGCGCATCGCTGATGGAACCTACCCCCCATCGTCAGTGCTGCCGCCAGAGATGGAGTTAACCTCATTGCTGGGTGTCAGCCGCCCCACGGTGCGACACGCTTTGCAACTTCTCGCAGAAGATGGGCTGGTAGAACGAGAGCCTGGACGGGGCACTTTTGTGACCGAGACGCAACGCCGCCCGCCCTACAAACGTACAGGAACCCTGGCCCTGGTCGGGCCTGAAATGCGCGACTCCTTTCTGATGCAGATCACTACAGGGGCAGAGCACATAGCCTCCCAGAACAACTACCATCTCATACTCTGCAATGCTGGCAACCAGATTTGCAATGAGCAGAAATACCTGATGGACCTGTGGGAAGAGAAAAAAGTTGACGGGTTCCTCATCATGGCGGCAGACGCTCCTCAACCTCATCAGACCTTGAGCCACCTCTTGCAGGCCGGCGCCCCTATGGTATTTTTGGATCGTTACTTTGATGGCCTGGCAGCGCCATTTGTGGTCTCGGACAATCACCGGGGAGGCTATCTGCTGGCAAAGCACCTGATTGACCTGGGACACCGGCGGATTGGTTTCGTGACCAGGCCGAATCTTTACGTCTCTTCCGTGGCCCAACGGTTGCAAGGATACAGACAAGCCCTGGAAGAAGCAGGCCTGGAGTACGACTCCAGCCTCGTTTTTCAGGGGTTGCTGCCCTACCTGAGCGAAGTACAGGTTTTGGAGGACTCTTCTCCCCACCTGGCGGAGTACGATAAGGCAGCCATTCGTGAATTTTTGACCCGCAAAAACCGGCCGCCGGCCATCCTGGCCTGCAATGAGGTCATCGCAGCCCAGACTATGGAGGTCTGCCGTGAATTGAACCTGCGCATCCCCCAGGACGTCGCCGTGGTGGGGTATGACGACGACATCGTGGCCCCACTATTGGCGCCACCATTGACCACGGTGCGGCAGCAAACCCGCGAGATAGGCACTCGCGCAGCGAGGATGCTTTTGGACATATTGAATGGCAAGCCCATTGAGCAACAGGTATTCCTGCCGGTGCAACTCATCGTGCGCCAATCCTGTGGAGCAGATTTGCAAAGTATTCCCCATATATACACAAAAGGAGGTGGTGAGAATCGGCTCGTATAGATATAACCGATCAAGCAACATTCGTATTGCTCAAGTTTACCTTACATTTACTTCTTAAAAGGAGGAGTGAACAATGAAAGAGCACCACTGGAAAGTTATACCATTGGCAGTCGCTGTGGCCGTCGCGTTGATCCTGGCATCCTGCGCCACACCCACACCCGAGACGGTGGAAGTGGAAACGGTCGTCACACAGGTCGTGAAAGAAACGATTGAGACAGTGGTCACTGCCACGCCAGAGCCAGAGGCAGTGGAAGAACCCCTGCCTGATACCCCTGCCGGGGAGTATCAGAATGCCGGTCGTCACGAGACCGTGATCTTTGACGTGAGCGTCACTCACGCAGACCCGGCAAACTGGAACCCGTTCATCTTTGACGATCTCCGCGACATTGGGTTACAGCAGGCGATGATCGAACCGCTCTTCATCCTCAACTATGAGACCGGTGAGATCGAGAGCTGGCTGGGCCTGTCCATGGAGCCAAACGAGACCTTTGACGTCTGGACGCTGAAACTGCGCGAAGGGATCAAGTGGAGCGATGGCGAGGACTTTGACGCTGACGACGTCGTCTTTACAACCGAGATGTTCATGGCAAACACCCCTGACATCGGCGCCGACATGGCCAAGTGGACGGCAAGCGTCGAAAAGGTTGACGGCCTGACCGTTCAGTTCAACCTGACAGGGCCTAACCCTCGCTATCAACTCGATAACTGGACGGTCAAGATCTGGGGTGATCGGAACTCGATCGTGCCGGAGCACATCTGGAAAGACTATGCCGATGCCCCGCTCGAGTTCACCAACTATGATCCGGACAAGGGATGGCCTGTATTCACCGGGCCTTACCTGGTGTCTAGCTTTACCGAAAACGAGTTCATCTACGTCCGGAACGACGACTGGTGGGGTGTTGCCGCTGGCTTCCAGGACCTGCCAGCGCCCAAGCGCCTGATCTGGATTCACTATGGCACGGAAGAGACCCGCGCTGCTGCCATGTCTAACAACGACCTCGACGCCATGGCAAACACGACCAAAGGCGCGTTCGAAGCGATCCAGATTCGCAATCCCAACGTTATTGCCTGGACAGATGGCTTGCCCCTGGCCACCATGGACCCATGCCCCCGCTACCTGGCCATCAACACCGAGCATCCGATGTGGAGCGATGCCAACTTGCGCAAGGCCGTCAGTCTGGCCATTGATCGCGACCAGATCGTGACCATTGCCTACGAGGGTACGAGCTCAGCATCCAAGACACAATTCCCACAATACGGCGCGATGGACCAATATATCTCGGCCCTGGAAGAGGCCGGGCTGACCGCAAGCTCCACCGCCGATCCGGAAGCGGCCAAGGCGCTCATCGAGGCCAGTGGCTGGACGCTGAACGACAAGGGATGGTACGAAAAGGACGGCCAGGTTCTAACGATAGAGATTCTGACCATCGAGGAGTTCAACGAGATACGCCGCATTGGTGATATCGTCTCCGAGCAATTGCGCAAGGTCGGCATAGACTCCCAAACGCGGGTTCTGTCCTTCTTCCCGTGGCTCGAAGCCATGGGGGAGAGCGGCGTGCCAGAGGACGACTACCAGGGTTCGATTTCGTTCCTGTGTGGCGGCGTAAACGAGCCTTATGCCTCCATGGTCAGCCTCCACGGCGGCGAAGGGGCAGAAAAAGGTGGAACCGAGCGCTGGTCCGGCCCCAACTGGGAAGGATACCGCGCGGCTGTTGATCAACTGGATGGGCTGGCCCCCGGTGATCCAGCAGGTGTGCCGCTGGTCGTGGAAGCCTACCAGTACCTCATGGAAGATATGCCTTCTGTCCCTCTGACCCAAGCATCCCAACTCATACCTCTCAACACCACCTACTGGGTGAATTGGCCCACTGCCGCTAACCCTTACACTTCCCCGGCCACCTGGGTACAGAACGCACATCTGATCATTCACAACCTACAACCTGCAAAATAGTTTCTTGCACTAGAAGGCATCTGCGGCTTGTTCGAGAGCCGCAGATGCCCCATCTCGCCATTGAGCGACAGGGACAAGGTGACTTATGGGCAACCTTACAGTAAACTATCTCTTGCGACGTTTTGGGATTTATATCTTTACCATATTTGCCAGTGCCACCCTCGTTTTTATTATTGCACGTGCTGCCCCTGGCGATCCGGTAGAGACAAAGTGGCGGCAACTGGAGATGGACAGAGGCCAGATTGAGGAAGTTGATGCCATCATTGATCACTACAAAGCCCGCTTTGGCCTGGACGACCCGCTTCCCGTGCAATACGCCAAATACCTGTGGAACACGGCCCGTTTCGAGTTTGGATACTCGTTCGCGCATTTCCCCACACCCGTATCGAGAATGATCGGGCGGGCCTTACCGTGGTCGTTAGGTCTCTCCATTGTGACCATGATCATTACGTTCTTCTTTGGGAACGCTTTGGGCGCTATCTTTGCCTGGGAACGCACCCCCCGGATAATCAAATCCATCATCCCGTCCAGTCTAATCTTTACCTCGGTTCCCTCAGTTCTATCGTCGTTGTTCCTGCTCTGGATATTTGCCATGGTGCTGCAATGGTTCCCCCTGGCCGGAGCCTACAGCCGTGACGTGCAGCCAGGATGGAACTGGCCGTTTATTGCCAGCGTGATCAAACACGGTTTTCTGCCGGTGATGTCCATCCTGATCGTGAACATCGGCTGGACCGTGCTGGGGATGCGGGCCATGCTGGTCACCATCGCGGGAGAGGACTATGTCAGATTGGCGGAGGCCAAAGGGCTCAACCCATTCTACACCCTGTATCGCTACAAGGTACGCAACGCTCTGCTGCCCCAGCTCACGGGTCTGGCGCTCAGCCTTAGCTGGCTGATTGCCGGCCAGGTGCTGGTGGAAACGATATTCGCCTACCCCGGCATGGGACTGCTCATATTTCGTGGTATCCGCGAGCAGGATTTCCCCGTCATTCAGGCAACTTCCTACATGCTGATTCTAATCGCGGCCACCTCTGTATTGTTCATTGATCTGATCTATCCACTCATTGACCCGCGAATCACACACGGAGGAGATTAACCATGACGGTCACCGAAGCAGGTAAGCCTGGTACCGCATTGGCGGCGACAGCGACGGCGTATGAGGACGTTCGGCTCTCATTCAGGTATAGCCCCTGGTTCAACGGCAAGTTGATCGTAGGGGCTTCCATACTCGCGCTTTTCCTCGTGGCGACACTGGTGGGTCAGGTTTTCTGGGACAAAGAGTTGGCTTACGTCGCCAGCTCCCCCTTGAACCTGCCACCTGTCGGCTTTGAGTACAAAGGCCAGGTAGGCACCTGGGAGCACCCGCTGGGCACAGAGAATTCGGGCCGTGATATGCTGACCCTCATTCTCATCGGTGTGCCGCGCTCGCTGTTTATTGGTTTTACAGCCTCCGCGATCGGCCTCACCGTGGGCATCTTTTTGGGGTTTTCCGCCGGTTATCTTGGCGGCTGGGTGGACGATGTGGTGCGTCTGGCCACCGACATCACTATGAACATCCCGGGCCTGCTCGTCATGATCATCATCCAGTCCATGATCCCCAGAGCCGGTTTCCTCACGATGGCTTTGCTCCTGTCACTGTTTTCCTGGCAAGGCCCGACGCGCGTGCTCAGGGCCCAGATTCTGGCTATGAAACATAGCGAGTACGTCAAGCTGGCCCAGCTATCGGGATCCTCTGTATACGCCATCATGTTCAAAGAGATGATGCCCAACCTTATGCCTTACCTGGTATCCAGTCTCACGTCCGGCACATCTTATTCTGTCCTCACAATGGTCGGAATAGAGGTGTTGGGGCTGGGGGCGCAACGTATTCCCTCGCTGGGTGTCACTCTTAACTATGCCATCAGCGCATCCGCCATTCTACGCGGTATGTGGTGGTGGTGGGGATTGCCGACTATCATCTTGATCGTTATCTTTATGTGCCTCTTACTCATCGCCGTCGGCATGGACGAAGTCGCCAACCCGCGTTTGAGGGATGCCTGAAAAGGCAACAGTGCAGCAAACAAGGATGAACGAGATGACTCACAAAGTTATGGGCATTAAAAACTTGAGCGTAGAGTATCCAACTCCCGGGAGAACCGTATATGCGGTCAACGACATTAGCCTTGACATCTACCCAGGTGAGATGTTGGGGCTGATCGGCGAATCCGGGTCTGGAAAAACCACCGTGGCGATGGCCATTCTCCAACTGTTACAAAAGCCAGGGCGCGTCACCGGGGGGCAAATACTCCTCAACGACGAGACCAATCTCTTGCAACTCTCAGAAAGAGAGTTCCGCAAACTGCGCTGGTGTGAAATGGCTCTCGTGTCTCAAGGCGCGATGAACTCGCTAAACCCGACCATGCGCATCAAGGATCAAATTGCGGATGGCATCGAGGCACACGAGGGTAGGCAAGACAAAGAAGAACTCAAAGCGCGCATCATGAAACTGCTGGGGATGGTCGGTTTACCTGAGCGAGTTTACGACGATTTTCCCCACGAACTGAGCGGCGGCATGAAGCAACGTGTCGGCATCGCGATGGCCGTCTCCCTCAGTCCCACCCTGGTCATCGCCGACGAGCCGACCAGCGCGCTGGACGTCATTAGCCAGCGGATCGTGGCGCAAACTTTGCTGGACATCAAGGAGCGATTAGGTATCTCGGTGCTGCTTATCGGGCACGACATCGGCCTGATGGCCCAATTGGCAGACCGGGTGGCCGTCATGTACGATGGCCACATCGTAGAAGTTGGCCCCGTGGACGACGTTCTCGTTTCGCCAATACACCCCTACACGCAGATGCTGATCGAGTCCATGCCGTCCATTTCCCGTCGCAAGCCCCTCAGGGGTATAGACGAGTCCCTCAGACAAAAGTTTGCCCAGCACTTGCAGGTACCGGTACAGTTCTACCAAGTTGCGCCGGGCCATCGGGTAGCAAAACACGCCTAGGCCCGGGCCGTGCTGACGTTGATCCAACGGCATCGAACTACAAAAACGATTGGAGCGTACGGTGAATCAATCATTATTAGAGACTAGAGATTTGACCAAGGTCTATGGCGGTGGTTTCTTGCAACGGGGCAATCAGGTAGTCGCGCTGCAACACTTTAATCTGACGATACCAGCCAGCCCGGCCAAGATCGTGACCATCGCGGGCGAGAGCGGAAGTGGCAAAACGACCCTGGCCAACCTGGTGCTGGGTTTCGTCAAACTCACGTCTGGACAGATTTTGTACAAAGGCCGGGACGTATCCAACATGGACAAAGACGAGACGCTCAACTACCGGCGCGAGGTACAGGCTGTATTCCAGGACCCTTACTCGGTTTACAATCCCTTCTATCGCGTCAAACACATCTTTGACGTGGTGATCAAGAATTTCAATCTGGCTCCCAACGAGAAAGATGCACGAGACCTCATCGAGGATGCACTGTGCGTCGTCGGTATGAAGGGAGAAGACGTGTTGCACAAATATCCGCACCAACTCAGCGGGGGGCAACGCCAGCGTATGATGGTGGCGCGGGCCTGTATGCTCAAGCCCAGCCTGATCGTGGCCGACGAACCGGTCTCTATGATAGATGCGTCGCTGCGGGCAATGATCCTCGAAATCATGCTCAGGTTGAGAGATGAGCAGGGTATTTCGTTCATCTACATCACCCACGATTTGAGCACGGCCTTCCAGATCGGCGACGAGATGCACCTGCTGTACCGGGGCCTGACGGTGGAAAAAGGAGATACCGTCAAGATCATCGAGAATCCGCAGCATCCCTACGCCATAGATTTGATCGCCTCCATTCCGGCGGTTGACAACAAGTGGGAAGGACGCATCGAAGCAGCCGACGACGAAGCGACACGTTACGCCACGAGCTCTTCTCCGGTATACGTAGAAGTTGAACCGATGCATTGGGTGGCTCAATCCTGACCGACCATCAAGGTAGAATATGGCTTTTCAACCTGATTACCGTCACATGCTAGACGTCCTCGATAACAAGCGGCCTGCCCGCCTGCCCCTGTACGAGCATATCATCAGCCCGGCGATTATGGAAAAGGTTCTGGCGACCAGGTTCGCCGACCTGGAGAATGGCGACGAGACCGACGTGAGCGAGTTCTTCACCCACTATTGCCGGTTCTTTGAGGAGATGACCTACGACACCGTCTCTTTTGAAGTGTGCATCGTCTTGATTCTTCCCGACGGCGGTGCTATCATGGGCGGCAGGCCCGGCCCCATTCAGAACCGCGCTGATTTCGAGAACTATCCGTGGGATGAGCTGCCGCATCGCTACTGGGACCTGGCGGGCAGACGGTTCGACATGCTGGCCGAGTGTCTGCCGGTCGGGATGAAAGCGGTCGGCGGCGTGGGAAACGGTGTGTTCGAGATCAGCGAAGACCTGGTGGGCTTTGAGCACCTGGCCTACATGATGGCGGACGACCCGCAGCTCTTCCGCGATCTGTATCGTAGAATTGGCGACCTTATGGTCGAGATCTGGACCGTGTTCCTGGAGCGGTATGCCGATCATTTTGCCGTCTGCCGCTTTGGGGACGACCTCGGGTTCAAGACCAGCACGCTGGTATCTCCCCGTACCATACGGGAGCACGTCATTCCGCAGTACAGGCGCATCGTCGGTTTGATCCACGACGCCGGGCAGCCATTCCTGTGGCATTCGTGCGGGAATATCTTTAGCGTGATGGATGATGCCATCGAGATCGGCATTGATGCCAAACACTCGAACGAAGACGTGATCGCCCCGTTCGACAAATGGATTTCACTCTACGGCGACCGCATCGGTCTGTTGGGCGGCATTGACGTTGACCTTCTTTGTCTAAAGACACCCCAGGAGATATTCGAAACGGTCGTGGAACTGGGACAAAGGTTCAGAAACCAGGCCCAGGGATACGCCCTGGGATCGGGAAACTCCATCCCCGACTATGTACCGGTCGAAGGGTACCTGGCCATGGTGAGGGCCGCTCAACAGATCCGTCAGAACGAGAGCGCAGGAAACAATCGAGAGATACCATGAACAGTCGAGAGCGCATACAGGCCATCATCGCCGGCGAGCCGGCCGACCACTGCGGCTTCTGGCTGGGCAACCCCGACCCGGCGACCTGGCCCATCCTGTACGACCATTTTGGCGTATCCAACAAAACCGAGTTGCGCCAGTTGCTGGACGACGATTTTCTCTGGGTGTGCCCCGAGTTGTCCAACACCTACCGACACCCCGCTGGCCGCCAGATGTTCGATCTGGAGGTAGAAAGACTCAGTCACGGCCAGCCTGGGCCGTTCGCCAATTGTGAAGACGTGAGCGAACTCGATGACTACGAATGGCCCAATCTGGACTATCTCCATTACGACGACTGTCTAGATGAATTGCGCAACGCGGGCGACGTCTACCGCGCCAGCGGCCACTGGACCCCCTTTTACCACGACCTTTGTTTCTTGTTCGGCATGGAAAACTATTTCGTCAAGATGTACACCCACCCCGACGTCGTCCACGCCGTCACCGACCGGGTGTGCCAGTTCTACTACCAGGCCAACGAGCGCTTTTTCAAACAGGCCGGCGATCTGGTTGACGGATACTTCTTTGGCAACGACTTTGGCACCCAGCGCGACCTCATGATCAGTCCCGATAAATTTGACGAGTTCGTCATGCCCTGGTTCCGGCAGTTCACCGAGCAGGGACACCGGCACGATTGCCAGGTGATCTTGCACTCCTGTGGCTCCATTTACCGGGTGATCGAGCGTCTGATTGAGACCGGAGTGGACTGCCTGCACCCATTGCAGGCACGGGCGAACAACATGGACGCCGAAACCCTGGCCCGGGAGTTCAAAGGACGTATCGCCTTCCTGGGCGGGATTGACGCCCAGGACATTCTGCCCTACGGCACCCCGGACGAGGTACGGGCCGAGGTTCATCGCGTGCGGGGGCTGCTGGAGCCAGCCCTGATCGTCAGCCCCAGCCACGAGGCGATTCTGCCCGACGTGCCCCCAGAAAATGTAAAAGCGCTGGCGCTGGCAGCGCGCGAATAGAGAGAGCACCCTGTTTCGATGATGACCTCACGGGAACGTATGTTGGCCGCCATCAAGCGCCAGGTGCCGGATCGCCTGCCGGTCACCACCCACCACGTGATGTCCTACTTTCTGGACACGTATATGGATCACATTTCGACGCCGGAATTCTTTGACTACTTTGGGCTGGACGCCTACGTCTGGACTGTACCCTACCGCAGTCAACCAGGATATACGTGGCTCGACAAGCACGGTTTTCCGGTCACGGACGATTGGCGGATCATATCGGAACCAATCCCGGACCAGAAATACTACACCGTCCATTGGCGCATCGTCACCCCTAAAGGTGAGTTGACGACGTATATGCAGGGCAACGAGCACACCGCCTGGTTAAGTGAACCGATCATCAAGAAAAAATCGGAAATTGACATCCTGGGTGAATACATGCCCATGCCGGCGGCCGACGTGGAGGCCATCAACCAAGCCGCCGGCGAACTGGGCGAGCGCGGCCTGGTGCGCGGTCACGTGTGCGGCTTTGACGTTTTCGGCCAGCCAGGGTGCTGGCAGGATGCTGCCTGCCTGGTTGGAATAGAGAAACTGATCCTGGCCACTTTCGACGACCCAGAGTGGGTGCACGCGCTGCTGCGAACCCTGCAGCGACGCAAGAAAGCCTTTATCCGCTCGCTCGACGGTGCGCGCTACGATGTCATCGAACTCGGCGGCGGCGACGCCTCCACCACAGTGATCTCGCCCCAGATTTTTCGCCAATTCGTGGCCCCTTACGACGGCGAACTGATTGCTCTGGCCCACGAATACGGACAGAGGATCGTCTATCACACCTGCGGCGGCATGATGCCGATCCTGGAGGACATCGCCGACATGGGGCCGGACGCGATGGAGACATTCACGCCCCCGGCGATGGGCGGCGACGTTGACCTGGCAGAGGCGAAGCGGCGCATCGGCCACCGGGTGTGCATGATCGGCGGCTTTGACCAGTTCCATCACCTGCTCGGCTGCACGGAGGCGGAAACGAGGGCCGCCGTCCGTCGCTGTTTCCAGGCTGCCGGGGAGGGAGGCGGTTTCATTTTGTCACCTTCCGACCACTTTTTTGACGCTGACGTTAACCTGATCGCCGCCTTTGCCGACCAAGCCCGACGGTGTATCTATTCATAAGGGGGCAGTTGCTCTCATTTACCAACGGCACATTGCTCGCGTTCTTGCCACGAATTACACGAATTTTCACTAATTTTTCTCTTACATTCGTGTCAATTCGTGGCGAAGTGACCACCGGAGAAACAAGAGCGATTACACCCTATTCATAACTGCAAGAGGAGCAAAAACGATGAGCGACACGATGTCCCCCAAGGAAAACTATATCCGCGCCATCACCTTCGACTACCCCCACCACATCCCCTACGAGGACATGGTGCACAACATGGAATTCGAGGGGGACATGATGTGGATGGGCGAGGCGGGCACGGACCGCTGGGGCGTGACCTGGGAGTTTGAACTGGCAGAATACCTCCCGATGGTTCAGGATCACCCCCTGAAAAGCCCTCACGACCTGGATCACTACCACCCACCGGAGCCTGTCTTTCGACTCAAACAGTCCGCCCTGGAGATGCTGGAGACCATAAACCGGGAGCAGGTTTTGCTTCAGGGCTTTCACCCCACCATCCTCTTCGAGCGGGCCTGGTTCCTGATGGGCATGGAAGACCTGCTGGTAGCCATGCTCTGCGATAAACCACGGGTGAAGCACCTCTTCCGGCAGATCATGGACTACCAGGTAGCCATCGCCCACCAATATGTGCAATGCGACATTGATATGATCTTCCTGGGCGACGATTACGGCACGCAACAGGCCACGATGATGTCCCCTGCCCTGTGGCGCGAACTGATCAAACCAGAACTGGCGCGGGTGATCGAGGTCTACAAGGAAGCGGGCAAATGGGTCAGGTTCCACTCCTGCGGCCACATCACCGAGATTCTGGAAGACATGATTGAGATCGGGGTGGACATCATCAACCCCTGCCAGGCTCGGGCCAACGATCTGGCCGAGTGGGGAGAGCGGTTTGCCGGTCGCCTCGTCTTCGATGGCGGGGTAGATACGCAGTACACCATGATGTTAGGCTCTCAGGATGAGGTGCGCCAGGAGACCAGGCTGCGTTTGGCCCAGTTGGGCCGCGACCCACGCGGTGGGCTGCTGCTCTGGGCCGACCAGAACATGCCCTTCTCCGAAGAGAATCGCCAGGCATTGCTGGACGTGATCGTCGAACAGGGCGTGTATCCGCTCTCCATCCCTTCCGAATGAAAGGAGCGCCGATCTCTATGCCAAACAGCGACTATACGATGTACGTCATCGCCCACACGCACTGGGATCGGGAGTGGTACGCCCCGTTTCAACACTTTCGCATCCGCTTGGTGCGACTGATGGATAAACTACTGCACCTGCTGGAGCACAACCTGGACTATACCCACTTTAGCCTCGACGGGCAGACCGTTCTACTCTGGGACTATTTGGAAATCCGCCCAGAAAATAAGAGCCGCCTGGAAAAGTACGTCAGCGCAGGACGGCTGGGCGTGGGGCCGTGGTTCATCCTGCCGGACGAGTTCCTGGTCAGCGGCGAGGCGCTGGTGCGCAACCTGCAATTGGGACATCGCATCGCAGCCGAGTTTGGTCACGTCCAGAAAGTGGGCTACATCCCGGACACCTTTGGCCACATCTCCCAGTTGCCCCAAATCCTGCGCGGATTTGACATCGGCACAGCCATGCACTTTCGCGGCCTCGACGAGACTGGGCTGCGCTCCGAACTGTGGTGGGAATCGCCCGACGGCAGTCGCGTCCTGCTGCGCCACCTGCCCACCTACGCCGGCTACACCAGCGCGGCGGTGCTCTCCGCCGACCTCCAGGCCGCGGCCAGCGACCTGGAATCGCTGGCCCGCGAGGAGGCCCGCCGTGCCACCACCCCGATTCTGCTGGCGATGAACGGCATGGATCACATGGAGGCCCGCGAGGACCTGCCAGCGCTGCTCCGCGAGGTCACCGCGCGGGCCAACGGGCTGACCGCCGTACAATCGTCGCTGGAGGAATATTTCGCTGCCCTGGAGGACGCCGTGGACAGCATGGACAACCGCAAGGGGTTGTCCCTACAGGTCGTGCGCGGCGAGCTGCGCGACACCAACCGCACACCCAACCGGCGTGTTATGCGGGTGCTGCCCAACATCCTCTCCTCCCGCATCTACAACAAGATGCAGAACGAACGGGCGCAGACGCTGCTGGAGCGCTGGGCCGAACCTTGGAGTGCCCTGATGTGGACCCAGGGCGAGGAATACCCAACCTCCCTGCTCTGGAAAGCCTGGGAATGGCTGCTCAAGAACCATCCTCACGACTCTATCGGCGGGTGCAGCGTGGACGCGGTGCACGCCCAGATGGAAACCCGCTTCGCCTGGGCCACCGAGATTGCCACACAGATCACTGCCGAGCGGCACCACCTCCTGGCCAAGCAGATAAACCTTTCCGCGCTGGCGGAGGACGAGGTCGCTCTGGTGCTGTTCAACGGGCTGGCCTGGGACTGGGAAGGGGTGGTGACGGTGGACCTCGACCTGCCGGTAATCTTTCTCGAACGGTGGGCAGTGGCCCGCGTGCCGCAGCCACCGGAAGAGATCACACCAGAGATGGACTTTGTGGACATCTATCGCTGGCGGCCCCACATCGAGTGGGCCGGCAACCCACCGATCCTGCCCGACCCCAGCTTCAAGGGCCTGCACCTGTGCCCCCTGGCTGATGATGCTGACGAAACCAACGACGAGATTCCACTGCAAATCGAATCCCTTTCGCGGATGATAGTCTCACATCCGCCGGGCAGCGGCATCAGTGTCGGCGAAGTGGTTCGCGCGCGAGTCTGCTTCCACGCCCGTGTGCCGGCCTACGGCTACGCGGTCTATGGCGCGCGCCCCGACCCCAAGCCGAACAAGTACACCATTGAGACCCACCCGCACAACGTGCTGGAGAACGAGTACCTGCGGGTCGAGATCAGGTCCAACGGCACGCTGACGCTCACGGACAAAACGACAGGGGAAGTGTACACCGACCTGTGCCATTTTGAGGATGGCGGCGACAGCGGCGACGGCTACAACTACTCCTATCCTGCCGAGGACCGGGTGTACAATACGCTGGGGCTGTCCCCGCGTTTCAGCCGCCTGGCCGATGGCCCGGCCGTGCAGCGCTACCGGTTGGACTACGACTGGGCGCTGCCCTGCGGGCTGGACGACCAGCGGCGACGGCGACGCGAGACGACGGTGAACTGCCCTTTGAGTGTGATCGTTTCGCTGGCCGAGGGCAGCCGCCGGCTGGATATCGAGATCACCTTCGACAACCGCGCCCACGACCATCGCTTGCGGGTGCTGTTCCCCTCCGATGTGCCGGTTGATGTTTCTCACAGCGAGGCCCAGTTCGACGTGGTAGCGCATCCAGTTTGCCCAGAACCGGTGGGGCCGGAAGTCTGGGTGGAGGATGCGCCAGTCACATTCCCGCAGCAAAGCTGGGTAGATGTTTCCGACGGGACGCGCGGGTTATGCATCGTCAACCAGGGTCTGCCCGAGTATCAGGTGCTGGACACGCCGCGACGCGAGGTCGCCGTCACCCTGTTGCGGGCCGTTGCTCACCTGGCCGCGGGCAGCGAGATGCAGACCGCTTTGAATGGGGCCGGGCCAGGCATGCCCACGCCGGAGGCGCAGATACAGCGCCGGCTCACGTTCCGTCTGGCGATCCTGCCCCACGCCAGCGTTTGGGACGAGGCCGAAGTGTGGCGTCAGGCCCACGCGCACAACGTGCCACCCCAAGCCATCACCGTCGAGCGGACGGCGTGGCGCCAGGGCGACCGCCCGGCCAGCGCGTCCTTGCTGCGGGTGGAGGGGCACAATGCTGTGCTCAGCGCGGTTAAACGAGCGGAACAGGAGGACGCGCTCATCGTGCGGCTGTACAATCCATCCGCCGAGGCGACACGGGCCTGGGTCACGCTGCCCACCCACCCCACGGCCGTCTGGCGGGCGGGCCTGGACGAGACGGTACGGGATCAAGAGAAGCCACTGCCCGTCGAGCCTGACAGGCGGGTACAAGTGACCCTGGGGCCGAAGCAGATCGTCACTCTGAAAATCACGGGATAATGTCAGGTTGGGCAGCCGACAAAGGACGTATAACTCCTGGATCACCTCTGGATTCATTGACGATTAACCCAGCTACTGGAAAGTACTACTCGGAGATGACGTGCAGGGAACGACCAGATGCAAAGTGGGTCTTTGAATTCGTGAGGCGGCACATGGGTGAGCTGTGAGACGGATGTATGCCGATAGAGGGAATAAAAACACTGCAACTACAACTAATGGAAAAAGGAACAAAGGGAGGAAAAGGAGGGACTATGACCGACGACACAAAACAAGAGCAGGTTAAGGACCTGGTGTTTTTCTACAGCCACGAACAATGTCCCGCCCGCGCCACGGCGCTGCCGGTACTGGCATGGTTGGCGGAAAAGGTCGGCCTGGATTACGACGGCTATTTCTGTGTCAGGCCCAGCTTGGTGGGCATCGGCGACGCGATGCCCTACACCGGCAACAAACACGACCAGCAATTCTACTATGTCGCCAATTTCTACCGGCACATCCACTTTTTTGCGCTCACAGAAGAGACACCTATTCAGTTCGAGCGCTTCTTGCAGGCCCGGGGGCAGGCCAAGATCGTCAAGAAGAGAGCGGCTGAGCTGGTTGATTTCTACACCGAGATATTCGCTCTCTTCGGGGAGCCGCTGCCCAGCGAAGCGGTCGTCTTTCCCTCGACCGTGTTTCAGTTTCCGAACGAAAGGGTCGAACTGGGGGATTTTGTCATCGCCGGTGAATCCAAGTTGGACACGTTCTGCTACCCCGAGATCTTTTTCCGCCAGGCGCTGGCGCTGCACTACGAGCTGCCGGATGAGGAGATCTCCAGGCTCGTGTCTCTGGGCCTGGAAAAAGTCCACCTGATGTTTTGTCCCACCGAGGCCCAAGCCAGGTTTGAAGAATTGGGATTAAAAGTCGAGATCATTGATACCGTCAAGCCGGAAGACAACTATACCTCCATCACCGGTAGAATCGCGCAACGCTGGCTCGATCAGGCCACGGGGTTTGCGCTAGGCAACGACCCGATCACGCTGCGCTGGACGCCCAAGTACCTGCGCGAGCGGATTCTGGCCATCGCCGCCGTCCAGTCGCTGCCGCAGGCAGCCGAGTTGTTGGGAAAACTGACCGACAAAGTTGGCAACAAACTGGTCTGGGGCAGCCAGGTATTTAGCGACATGATCATCAGCGAGATCTCGAAACAGGATATCGTCTTGTCGCTGGCGCACGATATCGAGGTGGGCATCACCATCAAGGACAAGATCAGACTGCCCAATTCCTGGTTAAAGGACTCACCAGCCCCCTGGGAAGTCGAGTGCAGCGATGATTTTCTGATAGAGCAATTGGAGGCGGGCAAAATACCGGTCTGTTTCGTTCACTATGCCTCCGACCTCGGCCACCTGCCCATCCTGGCCCGTCACCTCGATCTGCACTCGATTGATGGTATGGTCTCTGGCCTGGCGTTTCCGGCTTACTTTTGGGAATATGCCGAAGAACAGGTCGAGCAGCTCTACATCAGCAAAGAGATGGGCGGCGTTTTTCCCTCTACCGAGCCGCTGCTGTCCAGTGCCGGAATGGGCGTGGCCACCGAGGCCCAGGGCTATCTGAGCCAGGAGGCGCTGCTCGGCAGCCTGAGAGAGGCCATCGAGATCATCAAAAAGCGGGCCGGGGAGCGGCACGTGCCCATCGGATACTACCCTTTCCAGGATGCGTGCCCCCATTACCAGCACGATACCGCCGAGCCGCCATTCGAGGTCTTTGCCCAAGCCGGTTTCGAGTACATGATCACCTACAAACACGAGGATCAATTCCCAGAGATCGTTTACTCGGACGGTGACTTTATCGCCATCAACCAGCAGGTAGAGCACTGGAGCTTTGACCCGCTGACCGATCTGCCCCGGTGGGAGAAAAAGATGATTGATGCCGGGCGGAATGGCTGGATCATCGTCGGCCTGGACTCGCCCTTCTGGGGCATGGTGCCCTGTTATTTCGGCCTGGTCTCGAAAGGGATGAGCCTGCACAATTTGCAAAAGGTGATGACCTACGCCCGGGACGGCGGCGATAGCGGCAAGCTGTTTCTGGCCAGGCCCCACGAGGTGGTACGTTTTGCCAGATTGATGCGGGAGAGAGGGCTGATCTGAGATGAACTCGCGGGAGCGGGTCAACGCGGCGATGAGACACGAGCAACCGGATCGCGTGCCGGTCTGGTGTCTCTTGAGCCTGGAACACATCGTCACCTTTGGAACCGAGGATGGCGCGATCCCGGATACGATCGAGGAACTGGTGACGGCTGAGTGTAATCTGGCCAAGCGGTACCGCTTCGATGGCACCATCATCTACGCGCCTGGGCAAAGCAGGGGAGCCAGGATAGACGCCTGGGTCAAGGAGTCTATTGATGACGTGCCAGGCGGAGACTCGTCGCACGTCCTCGAGCAAGCAGACCCCGAGTCCTGGGAGCGGGAGGAGCCCCGGTACCAGGCCGATGATTTCTACAGCAGCCACCTGACCCGTGAGATCATGGGGGAGGATCACCACGTCGGGGGTTGGGCCGCCGATGGTTTTTCGCTGGCTCTGCAATGGTTTCCACGCCTGGAGGACGCCTTGATCGCCACCGCCAAGGACCCGGGCCGTTTCCAGGCCCTGGTTGACTATTTCGACGCGCAGAGCGTTGCCTGGGCCAAAGCCCAGATCCAATTGGGCAGGCTGGAGAGCATCCAGATTTCCTCGCCCTACGCCGGCTCCTCCTTCATCTCGCCCAAAATGTACCGGAGTTTCGTGTTGCCGTCGGTCGGGAAACTGGCGCAAGCCATCGGATCGGTGGGTGGATTCTCGTATCTGCACACGTGCGGCTTTATCTCTGACCGGTTGGAGATTTTTGTTGAAACCGGCGTTGACGGTATAGAATGTATGGATCCTCCCCCTCTGGGGGATGTTACCCTGGCGGAGGCAAAAAAGCGCGTGGGCCGCCAGTTATTCCTCAAGGGAAATATTGACTCCGTGAACGTGCTGCTTCGGGGCGACGATGAAACGGTTGACGAAACAGTACGCCAAACGATTCAAGCCGGCATGCCGGGCGGGGGGTACATTCTCAGCACGGCCTGTTCGGTGGCCCCCCGGGTGCCACCTGAGCGCGTGCAGCGTCTCTGGGAACTGGTGGAGCAATACGGCGAATATGGATAGGCATGACTACCCAGCCGCTCCCGTCGGATCGCCAGATCCGGCGGCTATTTTCCACGGCTCACAGCCCCCGTCTCGGGGGCGTCTTGGGCCAGCAAACCGCCTTAAACCGACTGATTTCGCTACATAGGCCGCCCCCGAGACGGGGGCTCAAGCATTCTGTACCGAGAACTAGGCTATGACGACTCAACAAGAATTCGAAAACAGGACAGAAGCACTGAACCAACCGACCATTCAACTGCACCACGACGACGAGTTCAAAGTCGGCTGGGATGAGATCGGCGACTTTATCGGCCAGATAGTCATGACCACTGCCAGGGACAAAAGCCGGGTCTGTATGATTGGCATTGACGGCTACGTGGGAACGGACTGGCCGGCGACCATCGAACGTTTGGAGACCGCCTTCGTCGAAAAAGGCATCAGATCCGTTTTCCTGAACGCGGAAGACTGCCTCAAATCCGAAGCAGAGATAGACGAAATACTGCAACCGTACCTGGGCGATGATCCGGTTTTCGGTCGTCTCTACAAGAAGGGCCTGAAAAGCCTGTACGATTCGGGGAGGCTGGCGACGCTGAGGAACAGGCTCCGAGAACTGAGGAGGCAAAGGAGAACAGAGCAGCCGCAGGTGATCGTCTGCTACGGGACCGGCGCTCTGCTCAACACACTGCGCCCGCTTTACGACTTTACGATCTATGTTGACTTGACCAGGGAAACGGTGCTCAAACGCAACAGGAAATGGAATAAACTGGCGGGCAAAACCCAGAGCATCGGCCCCAAGAAACTGTATTACGTGGACTTTCAGGTCAACGACCGGCATCGAAACCGCCTGCTCAATCGTCTCGACTTTTACATTGACGGGAACAACAGCCCCATCCTGCTTTCGACTCGAACGCTGCAAAAAATAACCACCGCTCTCGCCAGTTGGCCCTTCAAACTAAAATACCTGTACGAGCCTGGTCCCTGGGGCGGTCAATGGCTGAAAAAGATCCGCCATCTCCCGGATGACTGGGTGAACTGCGCCTGGAGCTACGAGGTCATCGCTCAGGAAATGAGCTTGCTCGTCGCCGTCAAAGGCACAACTGTCGAGTTGCCCTGGACCACCTTTTTATACCTGCAATACGACCGGGTGATGGGCAACGTGCCCAAGCGACGCTTTGGCGGCGAGTTTCCCATCCGCTACGATTATCTGGACACGATGGACGGCGGCGACCTTTCCATCCAGGTTCACCCGACCACGCCCTACATCCGCGAACAATTCGGCGAACATTACCATCAGGGCGAGATGTACTACATCGTCGCCGCCAAAAAGGGCGCGACGGTCAACCTGGGGCTGAATGAGGAGACAAAGAGGGAAGAGTTCCTGCAAGCAGCCAGACTGGCGGACGAAGAGGGCATCGAGTTCAACTATCGAGATTACATCAACAACGTGCCGGCTCAGAAACACGACCTGTTGCTGATCCCTCCGGGAACGGTGCACGGATCGGGTGAGGGGCTGGTGGTTCTGGAGATCAGCGCCACCACCTATCGTTACACATTCAAAATCTACGACCACCTCCGTCCTGACCTCAACGGCCTCATGAGACCGATCCACGTCAAGCACGCTTTCAATGTGATCAAGTGGTTCAGGAGAAGTAAGTGGGTCGCCAGAAATCTCAAGCAGGAACCCCGCTTGACCCGTTCGGGAGATGGCTGGGCCGAATACATGATCGGCGACCGGCGCGAGTTCTTTCACGTCGTATTTCGCCTCGAGTTCGACCACCAGATCGAGGACGATACAGAGGCCAAGTTCCACGTTCTGACGCTGGTCGATGGCGAGTCGGTCGAACTGCACGCGCTCCAAGATCGAGAAAGGAAAATCGAGATCAAGTACTCGGAAACCGTCGTCATCCCCGCCTGTTTCGGTAAATATCGAATCGTCAACCAGGGGCAGGAAGTCTGCAAGATTGCCAAAGCGCGGTTAAGATAAAAGGGGATTGGGATGAGCGACAAAAAACACAGGCGTCCGCTGCGCATCGTCAACAGCGTGGCCCCCATCCGCATCTGCGACAACGGCGGCTGGACGGACACCTGGTTCGCCGGGCACGGGAAAATCTTTAACATCGGGGTCTATCCCTACGCCGAGGTACAAGTCGAAGTGTATCCCTACGAGGGACAGGGCGACCGCATCCTTATCCACGCCGAAAACTATGGCGAACGGTACGTGATGCATCCCGAGGAGCCAGGCTGGGACCGGCATCCGCTGCTGGAAGCGGCCATCGAGCGCATGGGAGTGACGGAGAACGTCGCCTTCCAGGTGACGATCTTTTCCGAGGCCCCCAGTGGGGCATCCACCGGCACGTCGGCCGCCGTCACCGTGGCTCTCATCGGCGGGCTGGACCGCCTGACGCCGGGACGCCTGACCCCGCACGAGATAGCTTACGTCGCCCAGTCCGTCGAAGTGGACATGCTGAAGCAACAGTGCGGCATCCAGGACCAATTGTGCTCAGCCTATGGTGGCATCAACTACATCGAGATGTTCGACTATCCCCACGCCTCGGTATCGCAGATTCACGTGTCGAACGAGGTCTGGTGGGAACTGGAAAGGCGGCTGGTGCTGGTCTACCTGGGGAAATCGCACCGCTCCTCCCAGGTGCACGAGAAGGTCATCGCAGAGTTGGAGCATCTAGGCCCAGATTCCAGGCAGCTCGACGACCTGCGGGCGACCGCCGGGCCGTCGCGGGACGCCGTGTACGCCGGGGACTTGGGCGCGCTGGGACGCGCCATGATCGAGAACACGGAAGCCCAGGGACGCCTGCACCCCGATCTGATCAGCCAGGACGCGCGGCGCGTGATCGAGATCGCGCGGGAACACGGCGCGCTGGGCTGGAAAGTGAACGGCGCCGGGGGCGAGGGCGGCTCGGTGACCATACTCTGCGGCGCTTTGTCCCACGCCAAACGGGCCATGATCCGGGAAATCGAACAGGAGAATCCGCTTTTCCAGAACATTCCCATCTATCTCAGCCGCTACGGGCTGCGTACCTGGGAGTGGAGTTAGTGCAGGAGAAACCAGGTTTTTCGGAAAAAACCTGGTTTCTGGCAGCCTTTTGGAGTTAGTACGATTACCGCAAGACCAAAATACACTTGGAGGTTAGAAAATGAACGACATTCAGCAAAACATCGCGTCAAGACTGTACGATGGCGACGCCGAAACGGTCGCCGAACTGGTTCAGCAGGCACTGGACCAGGGTATGTTACCGCAAGATATCTTGTCCGGCGGCCTCATTGCTGGCATGGACGAAGTGGGCCGGGACTTTAAAGCCAACGAACTCTACGTGCCCGAAGTGCTCATCGCCGCCCGGGCCATGCACGCCGGCATGCGCGTTTTGCGCCCGCTGCTGGCCGAGAGCAACGTGCCCAGCGCCGGCAAGTACCTCATCGGCACAGTGCAAGGCGACCTGCACGACATCGGCAAGAACCTGGTCAAGATGATGCTGGAAGGCGCTGGCTTTGAGACGATAGACCTGGGGACAGACTTGCCGGCGGAGGACTTTGTGGCCGCTGTGCGCGAGCACCAGCCCAACCTTTTGGGGATGAGCGCCCTGCTGACCACGACGATGCCCCAGATGAAGACCACCATCGAAGCGCTGGAGGAAGCCGGGTTGCGCGACTCGGTCAAGATCATGGTGGGCGGCGCTCCGGTGACGAACACCTTTGCCAAGCAGATCGGGGCCGACGCCTACGCGCCCGACGCGGCCACCGCTGTAGACATCGCCCGCCGCCTGATGGGGTAGAACAAGCATTGGTGGATTATATGTCATTCCGAGCGCAGCGAGGAATCTCTGCCGCCTCCGGCTCCTCGGAATGACGTAAAAATCTATTTTCACAGGAGTAAACAGATTATGTTATTTGACCTACCCCTAGAACAACTGAGAACCTACCGCCCTCCTCGGAAAGAGCCGGATGATTTCGACGCCTTTTGGCAGCAAACGTTGGAGGAAGCGCGGGGTTTTCCCTTGGACGCCATTTTTGAGCCGGTGGACTATGGCCTGCGCACGGTGGAAACCTTTGACGTGACCTTTAACGGCTACGGCGGACAACCCATCAAGGGCTGGTTGCTGCTGCCCCGCCAGCGGTCCAAGCCGCTACCCTGCGTGGTGGAATACATCGGCTACGGCGGTGGACGCAGTTTTCCATTCGCCTGGCTCCTCTGGAGCAGCGTCGGCTACGCCCATCTGGTGATGGACACGCGGGGCGAAGGCAGCGTGTGGTGTCCGGGCGACACCCCCGACCCTGAGCCGGAGGGGGCCAACCCTCAGTACCCCGGATTTATGACCCGGGGTATCTTGGACCCCAAAACCTACTTTTACCGGCGGGTCTTTACCGACGCTGTGCGGGCTGTGGAAGCTGCCCGATCCCATCCCACCGTTGAGGCCGGGCGCATCGCCGTCACCGGCGGCAGCCAGGGCGGCGGCATCACACTGGCCGTCAGCGGGCTGGTGGGTGACATATCGGTGGCAATGCCCGACGTGCCCTTCCTGTGCCACTACCGCCGGGCGACGGAACTCACCGATGCCGCGCCTTACAACGAAATCGCCAAGTACTGCCAGATCCACCGGGACAAGGTAGACACCGTCTTCCACACCCTTTCCTACTTTGACGGCATCAACTTTGCCACCCGCTCCAACGCCCAGGCGCTCTTTTCCGTCGGGCTGATGGACATGATCTGCCCACCTTCCACCGTTTTCGCGGCCTACAACTACTTTGCCGGCCCCAAGGAGATCAAAGTCTGGCAATACAACAATCACGAAGGAGGCGACGTCCACCAGACGATTGAAAAGATAAAGTTTCTGACCGACCTGTGGGGCTAAGCGAATTTCAGAGTTTAAACTGTTCCCAATGGAACAGCCTAATCCGTTGCTGTCCTGGAATCCACGTTCTCGGAAAGGAAAACAACCCAATGCACAAAACCCGTTGGACCGCTCAAAAGATCGCCCAGCGCATCGCGCTGATTGAGCCACTTGTCTACCGGCGCCGCCACCCGTTGGCACCCTTTTGTTACGCTGCCCTCCCTGGCCCCCTGGATGAGCCACCGGTCGGCCCCGACGTGGACGATAGCGATTGGCCGGTGATCAAACCCCACACCTACTGGGGCCAGTGGAGAACCAATTTCGTTCTCCGCGGCCACTTTCAGATGCCCAATGACTGGGAGACCAAAAAGCCGACAGCCCTCTACCTGCCCCTGGGCGAGGCGGGGGACTTTTGCCATCCCGAGACCCTGGCCTACATTGACGGCGTCCCCTACGCCACCGCTGACCGGCATCACCAGGAGATTCTGCTGCCAACTCAGTGGCGGGATGGAGACTCTCACCGGCTGGCTTTGCACGGCTGGACCGGCATGGGCGGCTGGCCTGCGGCCGAGCCAGGGACCCGACTGTTGATGCACCCCTGCGCCATCGTGCAGATTGACCAACCCACCCGCGATTTTATCGCCACGGCCCGAGTCGCCCTGGGCGTCGCCAACCGCCTGGACGAGAATGAACCGGCCAAAGGTCACTTGCTCAACGGGCTGGACGAAGCATTCAAGATCCTGGACACACGGGAGCCCTATGACAGGCACTTTTACGACAGCGTGGCCCCAGCCCACGAGGCCCTGCGGAATAGCATCGCGCAGGCCGGCTCCCCCCTGGACGTAGACATCGCCGCCACCGGTCACGCCCACATTGACGTGGCCTGGCTCTGGACTCTGGGCCAGACCCGGCGCAAAGCAGGACGCACCTTCTACAACGTACTGCGCCTGATGGAGCAGTTTCCCGACTATCACTTTACCCAGAGTCAGCCCCAGTTGTACGACTATGTGCGGCAAGACTACCCGGAACTGTTCGCGGCTATCAAACAGCGGGTGGCGGAAGGCCGCTGGGAACCCATCGGAGGCACGTGGGTAGAGATGGATTGCAACGTCAGCGGCCCCGAGTCCCTGGCGCGACAGTTTCTCTTGGGCCGCACCTTCTTCCAGGCCCACTTTGGCCCCGACGCCGAATCCCCGGTGCTGTGGCTGCCCGACGTATTTGGCTACGCCTGGAACCTGCCGCAACTGATCAAGCAGGCCGGCCTGGAGTACTTTTTTACCATCAAACTCGGCTGGAGCCAGTATAATCGCTTCCCCTACGACAGTTTCTGGTGGCAGGGGTTGGACGGCACGCGCGTGTTGACTCACTTTAGCACCACGCCATGGCTAGATGCGTGGTTTGGCAACCGCGTCGCCAGCACCTACAACGCCACAGTGACGCCGGCGCAAGTCATCGGCACCTGGGTCAATTTCCAACAGAAGGAACTCGAACAGGAACTGCTGATGGCCTTCGGCCACGGCGACGGCGGCGGCGGCCCCACGCGGGAAATGTTGGAGAACATTCGGGAGATGGCGGCCTTTCCCGCCACACCGCGCCTGCGCCAGACCAGCGTGGGCGACTTTTTCCGCACCGTGGAGGCCAAATCCGGCGACCGGTTGCCCACCTGGAACGGTGAACTCTACCTGGAACTGCACCGGGGCACCTATACCACGCAGGGCCGCAACAAACTGGCCAACCGCAAGAGTGAGTTCCTGCTCCACGACGCCGAATTCCTGGCCGTGCTGGCCGCATTGCTGGACGCCGACTTTTGTTACCCTGCCGACACCCTGCGACAGGCATGGGAACTGGTCTGTCTCAATCAGTTCCACGACGTCATTCCTGGCAGCAGTATCGGCCCGGTCTATGACGAATCGCTCGCGCAATATGCCCAGGTTCTAGAGATTGGCGCAAACGTGAGAGACACAGCCCTCTCGGTCATCGCCGATAGGGTGGCGGGCAACTTGCTGATCGTCAACCCCACGGGCTTTGCCCGGCACGACCTGGCCTTCTGGCGCGGACAACCGGCCCCTGGCCAACACCTGCGCCATGCCGATGGCACACCGGTACCCACCCAGTCCGCCGCCGACGGTGTCTGGATCGCGCCCGGCGAACTAACCCCCTTTAGTCTCACGCCGCTGACGGTGGCGGAGGGCAAAGCGCCAATACCGGACACCGGCCTGGCGGTCACACCCACCCTGCTGGAAAACAACCACCTGCGGGTGGAACTGAGCGACGCCGGCGACATCATCCGCATCTATGACAAAACCACCCGGCGAGAAGTACTGCCTACCGGTGCGCTGGCCAATCAATTCCAGGCTTTCGAAGATCGCCCCCTGGAATGGGACGCCTGGGACATTGACGTCTTCTTCGACGACAAGATGTGGACCAGTGACCCCGCCGCCTCGGTACGGGTCGTGGAAACCGGCCCCCTGCGGGCCACGCTGGAGATCCGCCGCCGCATCCTGCACAGCGAGTACACCCAGCGCATCTCACTGGCCTACAACAGCCCCCGCCTGGATTTTGAAACCGTCATTGACTGGCGGGAGCGACACACCTTGCTCAAGGTCGCCTTCCCGGTGGAGGTTCTCTCGCCTGTAGCGACCTATGAGATCCAATGGGGCAACGTGCAGCGGCCCACCCACCGTAACACCAGTTGGGACTGGGCACGCTTCGAGACCTGCGCCCAAAAGTGGGTGGATCTGAGCGAAGGCGGCTATGGTGTCAGCCTGCTCAACGACTGCAAGTACGGCCACGACATCCAGGGTAACATCATCCGCCTGAGCCTGCTGCGCAGCCCCACCATGCCCGACCCGGAGGCCGACCAGGGCGAGCACCGCTTTGTGTACAGCCTGTTGCCCCACGCCGGAAAGTGGAACGAGGTCACCATCGCCAACGCCTACGCCCTCAACGACCCCTTGCTCGTGACAGAAAAACAGGGGGGCAGGGGTGCAGGGGGTGGAGGTGCAGAGGGCGGAGGTACAGAGGGTGGAGGTACAGAGGGCAGGTACAAGACCTGCCCCTACTCGCTATTCTCCATAGACTGTCCCAACGTCGTCATCGAAACCATAAAACAGGCTGAGGATGGCAACGGCATCATCGTGCGGTTCTACGAGAGCCAGCGACGGCGGGGTGAGGTTACCTTGATGGCTGGTTTCGCCCTGGACGGCGTCTGGCGCACCGATCTGTTGGAGGAAGACCAGGTCGCGCTGACACCCGATGGCAACCAGGTCAGCCTCGCCGTCAAGCCCTATGAGATCGTCACCCTGCGCCTGGTCCCGGCCTAGAACCACTGTACAGTTAACGAGAAACCAGGTTTTTCGGAAAAACCTGGTTTCTGGCAGACCTATGCAAAAGGAGGCTTGTCATGCTTTTCGATCATCCCGATCCTGATTTCGAACGCTTGCGCAAAGTGTTGCTGCGCCAGGGTGAACCGGACCGCATTCCGTTCATCGAGTTATTCGCCGACCGAGAGATTATGGAGGTCGTCGTCGGCGAACCTATCCCTGCGCTCGACGGACTCGATCGCGAGACACGAGAGACCGCCCTGCGCCGGACCATTCGTTTCTGGCACGAGACCGGCTATGATTACATCTCAGTCGGGTGCCCCCTGATTACGCCTTTCAAGTCCCTGGAATCGGATGATACAGCCGCCCTATCGCGCGGCCAGCGTGCGTGGCTAAACGAATCCTCCGGTCTCATCAATAGCTGGCAGGATTTCGAAGACTATCCTTGGACACAGCCTGAGGACATTGATTACTTTGACCTGGAATTTGTGGGGCGTAATCTCCCCGATGGAATGCGCATTATCTATATGAGCCCCGGAGGACAATTGGAGAACATGATGTGGACCATGGGGTATGTCCCCCTGGCCCTGGCTCTGAAGGATGACCCGGCGCTGGTCGAGGCTGTGGCGCAAAAGATCGGAGAGATAATGGTCAACATCTTTTCCACAGCAGCCACGATGCCCGGCGTGGGCGCGTTATGGCTGGGGGATGACATGGGATTCAAAACGGGGACACTGATATCGCCCCAGGACTTGAGGCGTTACGTGTTCCCCTGGCAGAAAAGGTTGGCCGAGATTGCCCACACCCACGATATGCCCTTTCTCCTCCACTCCTGCGGCAATCTCGGCCAGATCATGGATGACCTGATCGAAGACGTGGGGATAGACGCCAAACATTCGTTTGAGGACGTGATCCAGCCAGTGGCAGAAGCCAAGAAGCAGTATGGGGATCGGGTCGCTATTCTAGGAGGGATAGACGTTGACTTTCTCTGTCGTTCTGATGAAGACCAAGTCCGCGCCCATACTCGCCGTGTCATTGAGACCTGCGCCCCTGGAGGCGGCTGGGCCTTGGGCACAGGGAACACTGTGGCCAACTATATCCCGCTGCAAAACTACCTGGCTATGTTGGACGAGGGACGCAAACACGGCACCTACTAATAACCGGTGGTGATTCAATGGGATGATTTAAGAACTCAAAATAGAACGCGGATAGTCACAGATCAGACGGATTTTCACCGATCCTTCTACACTTATCCATGTACCATTCCTGTGTTGTCACACAGGGGGTCTTTGGACTACCTCGATTCAAAGTCGTAAAGCGGTCGCACTTTGGCGCAGAGCGTCCAAGTCCTCCTTATCAAGCCGCACCCCCACTAACTCCAGGGCCAGCAAACAAGCGCCCAAGGCCGATGGCAATTCGGCCAACGCAACCTTACATTGAGGCAACCTATCCAGCACCGCCTCGCGCAGAGGCTGGATGACCACGTCGCCGGCCTGAAACACTCCGCCCACCAGCGCCAGTTCACACCCACGAGAGTCTTGAGTAAAACCAAGGTGCCGGGCCACAGCCAGAATGCAGTCTGCCATGGCTTGCGAGCCGCACTGGATGATCTCTAACGCGATCTGATCACCCGCTCGCGCTGCCTCAATGGTCAAAAGCCCCAAAGCAGCGACCTCGACTCGCGACATGCCCTTCACATAGATGTGGCGCATAATGTCGTCAATGTGGGCCAGTTCCAACTGGGCCAGCACTGCTGCCAGCAGCGCCGTCGGCTGAGAGCGGCCATCGGAAGCACGGGTGGCAGCGCGCATGGCCTGAACGCCCAGCCAGTAACCGCTGCCCTCGTCAGAGATCAGTGGCCCCCACCCACCGGAGCGGCAGTTATCGCCAGCATCATTCCTGCCATAACAAGAGGAGCCTGTACCCGCGATCTGGACAATGCCGGGACGTCCCGACAGCCCCCCGGCCAGGGCAATGCGAATGTCGTGGTCAACTCCTACAAACGGTTCTGGCGCAAGTTGCAGGTCCCGGGCGATCTCCCGGACGATTTCCCGATCGGTCGCGGAGGCGACGCCCGCCAGGCCCAAAAAGGCTGCATCGAAAGGCGCAGCGTCCAGCCCTGCGGCACGGCGAGCGGCGTCAACCGCATGCCCAATATTCGCACGCGCGGTCACGACACCGACGTCGTCATAGTTCGATATGCCGCCTATCCCGGCCCCACATATCTTTCCAACGTCGTTCAAGATAACAGCCTGGGTTTTCGTACCGCCGCCGTCAATTCCCAGTACGTAACGTGTTGTCATAAAATCACCGCCTTTTATTATGTCTACTATCCCTCAATCACAAGTGTATTAAATGAATGCCCATCAAGGCAAATAACAAACGAACCTCTCTCGTCCTTCAGAGCCAGTGATCGCGCTTCGTCAAAAGGATTGTGTATCACGACTATCTTTTGCCCGCCGGGGTTCTGGAAAGCCAGTGATTTGCCACTCCACAGCCCTCTTAATTCGAGCCGCCTGGCCTGTGGTTCTACAAAGTGAGAAAAATGCTTCATGACGTAGAATTCAGGGTTGTAAATGACCTGCTTTTCCTGTGTGTCAATGGTAATCATCGAATTCTGCCGCCACCCCCAGGTACTCGCGCCCCCTGTCTCCAGTACCATGTTCCAGTAAATATAACCTATGACACCATTGCCGATATAGTGGCGCATGAGATTAAATACGTATTCGGCATACTTCCAACTGTTCTGTCCATCCCCACACTCGTTTTCAGTCTGCAGCAAAGGCAACTCGGGCCACACCTCGTGCGTCAAAGCCAGTACCTGTTTGCCGGCCCACTGAAAACCAAGGCCAGAGATGTAAGCGCGCGTTTCCACGTCTTGCATAATCGTGTTAGGCCAGGCATCAAAGTCAGGATACTCGATAGTTGCCGGCCAGATTTCACAGTCAACACGTTCTCTTTTGAACAGCGGCCCTAGATATTCCCGGATAAACTCGCATATTTGCCCAGCCGTCCACTTGCAGGAGGGGAACTTTTGATCAGAATTCGGTTCGTTTTGCACGTGAATCTGATTAACGTGGATGCCCTGCTTCTCGTAGGCTCTCACGAACTTGAGCAAGTACAGAGCATAGGCCTCGAGAATTTCTTTTTCCCAGATCAGGGTTCCGTAATTATATGCCTGGGGGAATTTCATCCAGGTAGGAGGACTCCACGGCGAGGCGAAAAAACGCATATCGGGACGTTCTGCCAGAGCCAGTTTTATGTAGGGAATGAGATACTGCTTGTCCCGTTCGATGGAAAAGTGCTTCATCTCCAGGTCGCCATCCACCTCGTTGAGACTATACCACTCGGCAGCATAGTCGCTGGCGCCAATAGGAATACGACAGAAATTGAAGCGACACCCCGTTGTGGGGCTGAACAACTCTTGGATGACAGAGCGGCGACTCGCCTCATCTAATTTGAGCAAGGCGATCCATCCCAGTTCGTTGAAACAACCACCAAAGCCTGCCCATACCTGCTCACAGGTAGATGTGACTTGCAGGTTAACGTCAATATCGGTGTGGTCTACCTGGCGAGGGGCTTTTCTCCACCGGTTGTCGGGCGTTGAAACAACCCAGCGTTTCAGGATATTGGTGTCCACTCTATCTCCCTTTTTCTCCGAATCTAAAATCCCCCATTGACTTCTTCTCTCGCAATCTGCGTCCAGCGGTCAAAGCGCTCAGGGTGATGCTCACAGGTATGGGTGTCTTTGAGGATTATTTCCAATACACAGCCATGCTCCTGCGCTACTTCAATCGTATGCCGGATGTAACCTCGAATCAGTTCCGCGTCAAAATCGCCCACCAGATGTGCCGGATGTGGCTTCCACGAGAAAATATAGTCACCTTTGAGCCTCTCAGCACACGCATCCACGTCAGCAAAGGGTGAAATGGAGATACGCCGCATATTGGAGATGGCGAACACATCGTCGAGTTTCCTGGTCAGGTCTTCGCAGCAGCCATAACCGGTCAGGCCGAACGGCTCTAGCAGACGCCTCTCATACGCCAACGCAAACTCGGCATGCTGTTTGGGACCGACCTGCGCCAGTTCTTGCGACTCGGCGCTGGCCCACATGTCGCATGAGCGCACGTGGTCAGGGTCAAAATCAGGCTGCGGCAGTTCGCTGGTGTAGCCATTGCCGCCGGAACTGTGATAGGTATTATCATTGTTCAGCGAGAGCAGATTCTGGTCCACGTACTGCTGCAATATCCGGCGGTGGCCTTCTTCCAGGAAAGCCATCGTATCGTGCAGCATCTGGGGCTGGAGGTACATGTCCAACATCATCTCCTCCAGCCCACGCCAGTCGGTGTACTGGCTCATCAAATGGTAGGAAATGTGGGTCACACCTTTGAGCCTTATGTCGAGGATGTCACCGAACAGGCTATGCGCCTGCTCCAGTTTTCGTTTCGTGGCCTCTTTGTCGTAGACGATCTCGGGAAAAGACAACTTTTCCAGATCAGACGGCTCTTTGAGCACCGGCACGAATTTCCACGCGCCGCGTGCCGTGGTGCTGGGAATACGTTCGACTTTTAGCCCCCAACCCGAGTTGTGGATCACCTTGTCAACGACCCATTCTTTTTCGATCACGGTATCGTCTGGAAAGTGCTGGTGATAGTAGATGCGCATGCGCAACATCCACTCGATCCAGCGCATCTCCTCGCTCTCGCATACCAGGTCATTCTGGGGCAAAAGTTCATACCACGAACCTTCGGGGAAAACGAGGATCATCGGCCGCACAGGTTGCAGACTGTTGTGTTTCTTCCACAGTTCACGCCGTTCCGCCTGAATCGGCAGCGCGGCAATGTCGGCGACCTGCCTGGCGAGGTCACGGAGGAGGTTACGCTCTCGAGATGAAATCACTTTTGACTCTTTGTCTCGAATGTACCAATAATGAAATACCCCACAAACACAGCGCCCGCCAAAACTGAAAGACAAGACGAATCGGCTGAGACCGATCCCTCTCATCTTCCCTTTGGAATCAAAATCTGTTCGTAACTACTCAGCCTATGTCATTGCGAGGGCGTTTTTTTGCCCGAAGCAATCCCCAAGTAGCATCATAGGAGATTGCTTCGTCGCTACGCTCCTCGCAATGACAAATGCGGCGTTGTTGTGCTGTATGCCCGAGTAGTTACATCTGTTCTATTATACACAGCGAAGGGAATCGGTCAAATTGTCTGATCAATTGCACTGCTGCCACTGTAGAGGCAAGCAGTGGCAGGCAGGTTCAAACCTGCGGCTGGGGGACAGTCTGCCGGCCGTCTACCTGCGTGGACGGGGTTTCCGTGGCCGCGCAGGTGGTCATCCGGCGATTGAGCGCCTCTCAGCGCCGATTTCAATCACAAGGTTGGTCTGAATTAAAAAATGTGTCCGGCGCTACGGCCTAGAGAGCCTGACGAATCTCTTCAAGCGCGGCTTTTGCATCCGGCGCAAAGTTGAAGAAGGCGGTGATCTTTTCGCAGCCATAGTCGTCGCAGTGGGCGCAGTTGACCACGCCGCGCGCCACGGCGCAGGCGCGGACCTCGCACCCACCCCTGCAATAACTGCTCAACCGCTCGCTACCGGAGGTGCAGCCGTCGCAGAGGCAATCCTCGGCGGTGAACGACGCGTTGTACTCCTCACTCCACTGGGCCGCGACGCGCTTGAGGGCCTCCATATCACCAGCCTGGGTGGCGGCGTAGGCCGGGCACTCGGTACATACCAGCCCACAATAAGCGATCATCTTCTCTGCCATTGGATCTCCTTTCCTGACAATGCATAGAACAAGTGTTCTAATCGGATTGTACCACACCCTGGCTGTCGTGTCAAGTTTGGCGCAGGCTAATTTTGCCACAGCACGCCGCCGTGCAGCGCCCGCTTGAGCAGTTGGAAGAGCGGGAAGCCCAGTAGCCCCAGCACCGGCATACGGAAGTAGACCCCAAAGTCAAGTGGCCAGGGCACCGTATAGCGCCAGCAACCGGCGGAGATCCAAACCAGCATCAGCGCCTCCCGGGCCGGTCATAGATGAGCAAGGGGCCACGCAAGCGTTGTGCCAGCGTGTCGGTGAAGAGGATAAAGGGACGTTTCTCGCAATGCCAGAATACTGCTATAATACATACATCAGGAGCGATTGAAAGCAGAGAAGGTGCAACGCACTTCAGAAAGTGCGTTGCACCTTGCCCTCGCGGCTCGTTAGGAGAGCATTATGCCAAAAAGACCCCCATACCTTCCCGGTCATTACTATCACATCTACAATCGCGGTGCGCATCGCACTTCCATCTTCCGCGAGGATGACAACTATATCTTTGTCCTGCGCAAGATAAAAGGCTATTGCCGCTCGCTGGCCCTGACGCTTGTCGCCTACTGCCTGATGCCCAACCACTATCATTACTTGATTCGCCAGGACGGCGATCACCCCGCCGGGCTTTTGCCTCAGCGGGTCTTTAACAGTTACACCAAAGCCTACAACAAACGTTATGGACACAGCAGCACGCTGTTCGAGGGCAACTATAAGGTCACTCTTGTAAAAGATCAGGCTCATCTGACACACTTGGGCCGTTACATCCATGCCAATCCGGTCAAACACGGGCTGGTTGCAGATTTGGCGGAGTGGCCCTATTCCAACTATCTGGAATGGATTGGCGAACGTGAGGGTACGCTCGTTGACCGCGGCTTTGTCCAGGAGCACTTTGCATCCCCACAGGGCTATCGGGAATTCGTGTTGGACTATCTCACGGAGCAGGGACTACTACCGAAAGAGTTGGACGCTTACCTGAGCGTTTGGGAGCAATAGGTGCAGCAATAGGTGCAACGCACTTGAAAAATCTGTCAGGTCTGAGCATACCGGAAGATGATCACAATTCATCCTCCTCGCGCTCTCGCTTCTTCTTCAGCAGCCGCCCGGCCAGCGTCTCTCCTTCGGCGGCGGCCCCCTCCCCAGCCCTCCCCCGTGAAACAGGGGAGGGAGTCATTGATGGTGGCGCAATAGGTCGGGAGGACGGTGCGGGCGTCGGTGGCTGCCCGACAGGCGGAGGTGTGACCTCCATGGGCGCGCCCGCTGCCGGTCTGCGCTCCTCGGCGCGGGACTTGGCCTGGAAGAGACGGCCCACCGGTGAGGGGGCCTCGACCTCGACAACGGAGCGAGGACGGCGGCGCAGCACCCGTCCCGTCACCCAGGCCCAACCTCGCTCCAGGTCGCGCCGGCCCAGCGCCAGCCGCCGCACGCCCACGTCGAAGGGCAACAGAAACGCCGCCAAACCCAGCAGGTAGGGCCACAGGTCACGGCGCACACCAGCCCCCACCAGGTCGTGGGCGAAAGCCTCTGATGGTTCCTCCAGCACCGCCCCACCCCCCAGTTCGGCCAACCGCGCCATATACGCTGGGTCTCCCACCAGCGATGCGTACTCGGGCGAGTAGCCCATCACCCAGCCGGTGGTGAGCGCCACGGCCTCCTCCCCCGCGAGTGCACCCGTCAGCCGCATCAGGTAGGCCCCCTCCGCCTGGGGCAGGAACGTTCCCTCGTAACGGCCCGGCGCAGCCTGGGCTAACTCCACCCGCGCCGGTTCGCCTTCCGGCCCGACCAGGCTCAGACTCACGTCCAGCCCGTTGACGAAACCCCCGCTCTCGTCCACCGCGTCCACCGTGACACGCGCTTCCTCCCCCTCCAGCGTCACCGTGACCTCCACTGGCACGTCGGCCCGCTCGACGACCGTCCAGCGCACCGCCTGGGCCCAGAAGCGAGGAAAGCCATCCCATCCCACCCAGCGCTGCGCCCAGCGGCCCGTCGCGTCAGAGGTCCAGGCAAGGGCGCGGCCCAGCCCGTACTGCCAGACCGCCAGCAGAGGGTCGTCCTGATGGGTGGAGAGGATCATACGAGCGGCCGGCTTGGGTGTGGTGGCGACGTAACCCGCCAGTTGCGGCACCGTCTCAATGCCGGTGAGAATCGGGCTGGGGGAGGTCTGCCGGGGGTAGAACGGCTCCTCGACAACGTAGGACCGTTTCGCCAGTTGCGTCTCCTCAGCAAAGATGACCGGCAGGCTGGCGGCCCGGTCGGTAAAGTGGTAACGCCCACCGCCCAACGTGGCGATCTCCTCCAGGAAGCGCAGGTCCTGCCCAGCGCCGATGGCGACGGCACTCAGCGTGATGTTCTGACCTGCGATCTGCTCCTCGACCAGTTCCCGCACCCCCTGCTGGTGCTCGGCGTCGGAGCCATCGGCCAGGAGGATAATGTGACGCACGGCCTTGGCGGAATCGGCCAGGTAGCCCAATGCCTCCTGAAGCGACTCGCGCACGTAGATGCCACCGCCGCCGGCCTGGAGGCGGGTCACCTGGGCGACTACCTCCTCACGCTGGCTGCCGGGCAGGGGGCCGATAACGTCAACTGGACGGTCGTCAAAGGCGATGATGGTGATGTCGTCCAGGTCGGTGATCAGTTCAGCGACGCGGGCGGCCGCCTCCCCGGCCAAGCGGATCTTTTGCACCCCACCCTCCTGCGCTGTCATACTGCCCGATTTGTCAATCACTACGACGATGGACATAGGCGGGAACCGCTCCGGGTCATGGAGGGTCATCTCAACTGGGAGGGTCTGCTCCAGCGGTGTGTTGTACCAGCCCCCCACCCCGTAGGCGTGCGGCCCGCCGACCGCCACCAGCCCGCCGCCCAGGTCGCGCACGTAGGACTGGAGCGCGGATTGCGCGCGGGGAGAGAGGCTCTGGGCGGGGGTGTCCACGAGCACGATGGCCGCGTATCCGGCCAGACTCGCCGGGTCAGAGCCAAGCGCACCGGGGCTGCTCTCGCGCACGTCCAACCCGGCGGACCGGAGCGCCGCCTGCAGATAGGTCCCCCCGTTACCTTCACCAGAGGGAGCGACGACCAGGACACGCGGCGGCCCCTCGATCATCGTAAAGGCGGAAAGGGCGTTGTTCTGCGGGTAGACGTCGGCGGCGGGAGCGAGGTAGACGCGGAAGGGAGTGAATCCCGGCTCGCCGGCCGCGAGCGGGACGGCGAAGGTATTGGGACCAGGGTTCAGGTAGACCTGCTCCCGGGCCACGACCTTCTCCCCGGCCAGGACGGTCAGCATGGCCTCCATACCAGCCATAGAGCGGGCGGTGACGGAGAGGGTGAACTCCTCGCCCTGGTGCAACCGGTCAGGGGCGGCCAACTCGGACAGCCAGGCTTCAACCCGCCCCCCCTCAGTCCCCCCCGCAAGCAGGGGGGAGGCAAGTGGGACCACATCCACCTGCACTCCCTGCGCACGGGCCAGGCGCACCGCTTGCTCGTCCTCGCCCAGCGTAGGGCAACCGTCGGAGAGGATCACCAGACGCCGGGCTGCACCGGAGGGAAAAAGGGCCATACCTGCTCGGATCGCCCCCTCCAGATCGGTCTGGTGAGTGCGGGGGATGGAGGCAATATCGCCCAGTTCGCCACCGGACATCATGGGGCGCTCCACCAGCGCGTCGGCCCCAAAGATCACCAGCGCCGCCCGGTCGTCAGGCCCCATCGTCGCCAGCGATTGCTCGACAAAGGCCAGCGCCCGCTCCCGCTCCGGCTCCAGGACACTATCGGACACGTCCACCAGGAAGACGACGGCCAGTTCGTCGCCGCCGTGGACGGACTGCACTCCGGCCAGGCTGAGCACGATCAGAAGCGCGATCAGGCCGCGCAGGGCCAACGCCGTCCAGACCCGCCCGCGCCCGTAACGGCCCGTCGGTCGCCCCAGGTGGGCAAAGTAGGGCAGGGCTATGAGGAGAAATAGAAAGAGCGGTTGGGCGAAGGTCATTGGTCAGTTCAGTAAAGTAGATGAGTAGACAAGGACACAAGACGTGAAGACCAGCGAATCTGATCAGTCAAAGAATAGACCTCCTCACGCGGAAAGCCCTTTGTCATCTCAAATATCCCCATCGCCGCCTCAAAAGCCAACTGATAAACCTCAAGATCACGATGCGACCGAATCTTGGCCATCACTTTTTACCTCCTCATTATCCCCTTGTCTCCCCATCCCCTTGTCTCCTTGCCCCCCCTCCCCTTGTCTCCTTGCCCCCATCTCCTTGTCCCCTTATCTCCCCGTCCCACATAATACACCCACCACTCGACGACGAGCACACCGAGCGCTGCGCCGGCCAGCCACGGCCAGAACTCGCGGCGGCGTTGCTCCTCCCTCGTCGCAGTCACGACCTCCGCCTGTCCCACCCGCACCACTTCCCGTGGCGCGATGTTCGATTCGGCTTCGTCAAACAGGTTGACGGTCAGAACGGCGGATTGCAGGACATTATCGGATTGATCCAACTGCTCGACCAGGTAGACACCCAGTTGGTCGTTGGCGGCAAAGACGGGAGGCTCCTCGCCTACCAGGAGCGTCTGGTGAGTACCATCCGGCGCGGTGAGGCTGACCTCCGCCGTCTTGGGAGCAGGCTGAATAGGGATGGGGTCGCCGGGCCTGATGGTGGCAGGTAATCGTGCTGCACCTCGGGGCAACAGCCAATCGGCCAGGTTGGCAGTGAGAACGGGAAAGGCAATTTGCAGCGGCAGGTCGGAATCATGCAGGTCAAAGGTCAGCACAGCCAGCCGTCCCTCTGGCCGCTCGGCGACAAAGAGCAGCGGACCGCCCTCCGCTTCGATCAGCACCCGCGCGCCAGGAGGCAGTTCCACGGCACGCGCCTGCAGGACGTGGACATCGCTCAGATCCACATAACGCAACAGGGGGTCATCGTCGGCTACACGGGTGATCGCGGTGGCGGTGAAAAAGCCCGTCGTACCCCCCCCAGCCCCCCCTACGAGTGGGGGAGCAGCACCCTCTCCAGTCCCCCCTACCGGGGGGAGGAAAGGAGGGGCGATGAGCCACAGGTTGCCCGCCGGGAGTGTGGTGGTGATCAGACCATCGTAGACGTAAAGATCGTACCCTTCCCCTGCCCCCCCCTGCGAGGAGGGGATGGGGGCATTGGGGGCCAGGCGGGCCAGTTCGAGGCCCGGCAACGCACCCAGCGCTCGCTCCAGGAAGAGATTGCCAGCGGAGATGAGCAGCACCCGCCCGGAGACGGGGGGCGTGTGCACCGCCCAGGCGATATCGTCGAGCGGCAGCACGTCCAAGTCCACGTCATCAAGGGTCAGGCGTGCCTGCAAGACATGCAGATCATAAGGCAGATCGGTGAGCGTCAGATTGGCGCTGCCCTGGGCTGGAACGAGCAGGTGACGAGCGTCGAAAAGCACACCGTCGGCGGAGAACTCGACCAGCGGTTCGGCATGTGTATCACTATGGTTGGCTACGCGAAGAAATGCCTGCGGGCCAGCCTCCCCTGCCCGCGTCGCCAGTGCAGTGATGGCCAGATTATCGCCTCTGCCTCCCACCTCCACGAAGCGTACCTCGCCCGGCAGCGGGGGCAACGTCTCCGGCAGAGCGCCGTCTGAGATCAAAACAACCTGCGTCTCCTCAGCACCCGCCAGCCCGGCCGCCGCCAGCGTAAAGGCAGCCTCCCAATCGGCGGAGCCGTTGGTAGGAGCGGCGTTGTCAAGCGCACGGCGCAGCACAGAGCGGTCGCCCTCCGCCTGCGCCAGCACCCGGGGCTGTGGCCCGACGGCGACGATGGTCGCCACGTCGCCCGCCCCTAACCCGGCGACGATCTCACGCGCCACCCGGCGAGCGGCATCAAAGCGGGTGGGCTCCACGTCACGGGCCTGCATACTGGCGGAAGCATCCAACAGCACCACTACGCTGCCAGTGACAACGGTCGGCGCAGGGACAAAGGGACGCGCCAGCGCCAACGTCAGCAGGGCCAGGATGAGCAGTTGCAAAAGCAGCAATAAATTGCGCCGCAGACGTTGCCAGGGCGCGTTCGCCTCCCGGTCGCGCAGGAGCCGCTGCCACAGCAGCGTGCTGGAGACGAGCACGTCCCGCCGCCGCAGTTTGAGCATATACAGGACAAGAATAGGGATGCTCAAGGCAGCAAAAGTGAGGGCGATAGGAGTCAGAAAACCCATAGGGAACTTTGTTCCAATGGCAAATGAGCAAATGACAAATGACAAAAAAGCGGCTCAAACATTCTGAATATCATTCACAATCCTGGGGCATAATGACATAGTTCATATTGCGTCAAACGTCAATGTTTCATCTCACTGTCGCGCGGGCTGCCCAGATGCGGGTGTGAAAGTCGTGGCGGACTGAGGCATAGATGGTATAACCATCGTCGGAGCGCACGGCCCCAAGCAGTACCAGGTCACATTCTGGGCTATCATAGTACTCGCAGCGAGGCAGCCCTACGTCTGCCTCAACCCACGTCCTGCCCGCATCGGTAGAGACGTAGATCATCGCGGCTCCCAGAGCATAGATCACCCGGTCGGCGTCAAAGCGCGGGGAGATGAGGTAGTAGCGGGCCTGATCCAATTCACTTTGTCCAATACACACCCAGTTCCGCCCACCATCCTCCGATAGGTAGACGTCATCCTGCGCCACCGCCACCGCCAACAGATCGGTGAAAAACCGTACGGCGGCCGGCACCTCGCCAAAACGGGCCGAGTGATGCACCCACTCCAAACCCAGGGCCGGATCCCGCTCGTAGACATCATTAGAAGCAAAGGCGATCAATCGCCGGTCAGGTGTCTCGATCAGATTCTTTACGCCCACCAGCCCCTCCACCTGCACCCAGGAATCACCGCCGTCCTCGGTCCGGTAGACCCGGCCGCTGTAGGCCAGGTGCGCCACCCCGCTCTCGGTAAAATCCGCCGAAAGCAGCGGCAGCGAGCGGCGGAAGGTGACCAGGGGCAGCCCTGCGCCTTCCATACGCTCCCAGGTCAGACCAGCATCACGCGAGACGAACAAGCCATCGTAGGCCACGATGAGCAACACAGGCTGTGCGTCCGCGCCGCCGGCCACGGCTACGTCTTGCACCCTGACCATTCCAAAGTCATTCTCCGGCAGCGGGCCTAGCGGCTCCCAGTATGCGTCACCCGTCTGCAGCCGGAACAGCCAAGGGGCACCGTCAACAGCGGCATAGATGGTGCCGTCAGAGGCAATCGCCAGTGGCCCCACGGCGGCCCGAGGCAAGCCAGCATTCGCCTCGGCCCAGGCCACCCCGCCGTCGGTGGAGCGATACAGGCCGCGCACCGTGCCCAGCAGCAGCGTCGCATCGGACGTGACGAGAATGGTGGGCCGATAGGGGAGATATTCTGGCAGCGGCGATTCCCCAGGGATGGCATAGTCCACGACTTCCAGGGCCGGGTTGGCGGGATAATCGGGGTTGGGCACTAGTCGCATCGTCCAGTCCAACTCGACACCAGGATCGAACGGCTCCCAGGTCTGCCCGCCGTCGGTGGAGCGGAAGGCGCCGCTTCCCTCGACGTTGGCCCACAGGGTAGGATCGGCAGGATAGGCGGGTGAGATAGAGAGCCACACATCGGCGTCGGAGGCGCCGCCGACCTGGGCGATGCGAGACACCTCCTCCCACGTCCCGCCGCCGTCGGTGGAGCGAAACACGAGGCTGCGCCCATCGGTGGCAAAGAGGGCTTGGTCGGCGGCGAACGCGGGAGAGACGGCAAGGCTCCGAATCCCCCGGTAGATGCTGAACGAGAGTGTCCAGGTCTCGCCGCCGTCGTCGGAGCGGTAGACGTCGTTGTCGGCGACGATAAAGACGGTGGCCGGTGTGGCGAAGGCGATGTCGTTCACCCAGGGGCCGGGCAGGCCATCGGTTGGCAGTGGCTGCCAGGGATCGAGGGGACTGGCGCTGGTGGGGGGGAGGGGTATGGGAGAGGGAGAGGGTGGGAGTGTGGGAGTATGGGTGTGGGTGGGAGCAGGCGGCACGGTTAGTGTCGCTGTAGGGGCGACGGTGGGGACGGGAGTCGCTGTAGAAGGTGACGTGGGAGAGGGAGAGGATGAGAATGTGGGCGTGGGGGTATGGGAGGGCATGGGAGTGGCGACTGGCATAGTCCTCGCGCACCCCGCAATCAGTACAAGCACGAGACCGGCAAACGCCGCCCGTGTCATGTGTCGCGTCCTTATGGTCATGTCTGCTTCCTACCTCCTGTCTGCTGAACCTCGATCGGTGCCCCGCCTAGAACGGTGGCGCTGACAGAATAGAGGTGAGTTGGGTCATGGTGAGGCTTGAATGTCATTGTGTGACATGTTGCGTAAGGCATCATTTGACGTTATTACTCAGGTGCAACGCACTTTGGCTACAAATCGGCCTGTTCTACGGTGCAATCTGCTGGACAAAATCGCTGAAATGGCAAGAGACAAGTGCGTTGCACCTTATGGCTGAGTAGTAGTAACCATTTGACTATATCAAGGTAGGGTGTATAATCTAGACACCATTAGGAGGTGTATGATGGCGACGACAACAACGGTGGCAAAGCGACGTATCAACGTGACGTTCCCGGTCGAGGTGTTGGAATTGGTGGATTCGGTCATACCGCCTCGGGAGCGGAATCGTTTCATCGTCAAAGCGACGGAAGAGGCAGCGCGTCGCGAGCGGCTGCACCGCGTGCTGACCAGGCTGCGGGATGAAGGCCCCGCATGGCGAGACGAGGATCACCCTGAACTGGCAACGCCGGAGGATGCGGATCGCTGGATCCGTCAACTCCGCGAGTACGGCCACTCTTCCTACGATTGGGACGTGCAACTCGCCGAAGACGTGCAAGCCGAGGACATGCAAAATGGATAGTTACCTCCTTGACACCAACGTGCTCATTCAAGCCCTGCGACGTAATCTGCGCGTGCTGGACTGGCTCGACGCGATACGCCCCACCCACTATCTCTACATCTCGGCAGTTTCCAGGACGGAGGTGTTCGCGGGAATGCATCCGCACGAGGAGCAAATCACAGAGGAACTGTTAACTTCCCTGATCAGCCTTCCTGTCACTGCCTCCATCGCCGACCGGGCCGGGCGCACGATCTCCCAGCAGGCCCGCAAGGGCTTCCAGGTCTCGTTCCCTGACGCCCTCATCGCCGCCACCTCGCTGGAGCACAACCTGGCGCTGGTGACAACCAACGTGCGCCACTTGGCGCCACTGCTGGGCGAGCAGGTGACCGCGCTTTCAAGCCACCTTCCTTCTGCCACATAGACACGCAATGCCCCCTTCACTCCCACCAGGCCACTGATCCCTCCTGTCCACCGATACTTGACGGACGCCCCGCCCCGGGCTTGGGCTGCGTGCATGAGCGCCTACCACGAGGGGCGGGGCTATTGTATATTCGCCCGGCGGTATTGGCAAGCCATCTATCCGCCAAGAGGCTCTGCGCCCCGCCCAAAAGGCCGCCCCAGCCCCCGCCCGCAAAGTCGCTCTAGCCCCCGTCCCGTTACACGCAGTTCAGCGCCTGGGTGGCTACGGATACAGATTCGTGGGTACGAGAGAAAAGTTCTTCCACCAACAGCATGGTCTCTGTCTGAGT
>JAXHUO010000004.1:0-123787 GCA_034189605.1 Chloroflexota bacterium | reverse complement strand
TCTCAACTGCGGCGGGGCTGATCTAGCCCTGCTGCTCACATGAGAGGGGAGCAACCAGGCAGGAATCGCGGAGCACGGTTGCCTGCTTGCCCTCTTCACCAAAGTTCGAACAGTCACTATTGGAGGTGGAGATTGAGTAACTCGTGTCGTGTACGTCGGCCACGGCGGGCCGTTCGAGGACTTGGCCAGCCTGATCAATAGATACAAGGAGTAAAGACTATGGACCGAGAGAGCGTCACAATCGTTTCAGGATTACCCCGTTCCGGCACCTCAATGATGATGAAGATGCTCGAGGCTGGCGGAATGGAGGTTCTGACGGACAATATCAGGACCGCCGACGAAGACAACCCCAAAGGGTATTACGAATTTGAAAGAGTGAAACAAATCGAGCACGACCAATCCTGGCTGGAGGACGCCAGGGGCAAGGCCGTCAAGATGATCTCGGCGCTCCTAAAGCACCTGCCTCAAGGTTACACTTACAAGGTAATCTTTATGCGCCGTAAGGTAGAGGAAATTCTAGACTCTCAAAGACAAATGCTCGTCAGAAGAGGAGAGCCTGCCGATACGGTGAGCGACGAGAAAATGGCCGAGTTGTTTCGCCAGCACCTGGAACGAGTCACGGCATGGATAGACGAGCAACCCAACGTCGAGGCACTTTATATCAACTACAACGAGATTCTGCCAAGTCCAACCAAACAGGCGAAAAGGATAAACCAGTTCCTGGGCCACAGGCTCAACGTCGAAAACATGGTGGATGTCGTTGATCGAACGCTGTACCGGCAGCGGCGGTAGTGAGAGGAGAAATAGAATGTCTCAGCCAAAAGGGCACTTTTCCAAACGGATCTACACTCCTCACTCACTGCTCCAGGATTTCCGGGATATCCTGGCCCACTCCCGCGAGTTCAGATCGGCGGTGCGCGGTAAACGCATCAGCCGGGCCTTTGGCGAAAAGATCATGCTCGCCGTCACCGCCGTCAACGGCTGTCGCTACTGCAGTTACGGCCACGCCAAAACAGCTTTGGCCAGCGGGGCGAGCCAGGAGGAGGTGGACCTTCTGCTGAGCGGCGAGGTGGGCCACGTCCCACCAGAGGAGGCCCCAGCGTTGTTTTTCGCCCAGCATTACGCCGAAAGTGGCGACGACCCCGACCCAGAGATGATACAGAAGTTGGTGGAGACCTACGGCCAGGAGAAAGCACAGGATATTCTCGCCCACATCCGCATGATCACCCTGGGCAACCTGTCCGGCAACACCTTCGATGCCCTGCTCAGCCGGATGCGCGGGCGTCCGGCCGAGGGGAGCAGCCTGGGGAACGAACTGGCAACCCTGGCGCTACTAGTATTGGGGACACCTGCCCTGGCCCTGGGGATCATTGTCAAAGAGATCACCCCTAAATGACCCGCCCCGGTCTTGTTTCGGCAAAGTGTTCAGGGGGGTGAGGAAAACGCTCGCCAAGACCTCCGAGGTTTACAAAATGGTGCTCTCTCGACGACTTTGAACGGCAGACACCCCACTTTTCAAGCCAAATTGCGGCCAAAACCTCGGAGATCTGAACGCTTGCGTTTCGGCAATCCAAAAGCACGTCGAGAGTACGAAATCTTGACACAAGTATCCTCGCGGGAACCAAGAAACCAGGTTTTTTCATCAGAGGAACCAGTCTGTTCATAGGAGTCTCTCATAGTAAGGCACGTTTCGCTTGGGAGATGCCTAAAAACCCGGTTTCTGACCTACTCTGAAAGACAGGTAGCTCTACATTAAACCGTGGTGCAATTGTGGAATGGAGGCTTTAGCCGGGTTTTCCCTGGAAAGACTCGGAAATGGTATTCTTTGAGCCTGAAATAGCCTCCAAGACCCGGCTGAAGCCTCGATTCCGTCGCTCTTGAGCTATTCCGCCGCTCTAAAATCTATAAATGTACCGACCACGGTTAAATGCAGTCCTACCGAAAGACACATTTTGACTTTCGCCCAAGGTCAAGTATACTGTAGAGGTACCTTCTCAATATCTTGGGGGAACGCGACCATCTTGGTCGCCAGATGCCAGCAAGATGCTGGCGTTCCTCCACCTCACCCCCACTTATTGAAAAGATACCTGTAGAGGTTCCTGATGCGCCGGTATCGCAGGAGAGCGAATATGCGAAAGAAAGCACGGCAGATGCCACGAATGCGAATGCCGCGAATGAATTCGCGGCATGTTACCCAAAACACGTTAAAACGTGTTGGATTCAACCTGTTTGAACAGGTTTCCCGTATCAGCCGTCGAATTCATTCGATGGCTGTGTTGTGTGCGCTGGCTTGTGCCCTGCTGACCATCTTCAGTGGGGTGGTCGGGGCACAGACGCCCGTGCCACCATCTCCGACGCCCTCCTCTGTCCCGACGCCCACGCTCACTCGTTCTCCCGTCCCGACTTCCACCCACACCCCCTCTCCCATGCCAACGCCCACCCCAGAGCCACTGACCCTGCCTGGCACGTTGGGAGACGTGTGGCAACTCGTGCAACTGTTTCCCCACCTTGGCTTCTGGGCGACAGTTGGGTTGCTTCTCCTCCTGAGCCTGGCCGCTTTCATCTGGAAGGTTGGAGGCGAACTCACAGGGGAGGGAGCTAAGAAAACGGCCGCCTGGGTGCGAAAGTGGACCAGAGCAGCCTGGTGTCGCCTGACCCAACGCCCCACGCCGGAAGAGCGAATTGTTATCAAAGAGGTCTGCACCACCTGCGAGCGGCTGGAGTTGAAGGGCTTTGTCAAGGAACACCTCATCATCGTCTCTCTGGAGAGCATCTACGTGCCTCTTACGGCCAGGGGAAGTCGAACCGGCGGCGGCCTGGGGGAAGGAATGCCACTTCTCCGCGCCGCTGAGGGAGCCGGCGAGTTACCCCTCACCGGCCTGATCGCCAGACATCCCCGCCTGATCCTGGTGGGCGAGGCCGGCTGCGGCAAGACCACCTTCCTGAAATACGTCGCTCTCGCCGCTGGCAGCGCCTGCGCCGGTCGGGGATCGGATGGGAACGGCTGGCTGCCCTACCCGCCGCCGCTTCCCCTGTTCCTCCCCTTTCACGGCTTTGGCCTCTACCTGGCCGACCAGAAAGTGGCCGATCGAGCGTCGCCCAACCCCGACCTGCTGCGGGATTACGTCGCCCATCACTTGCGCCACCTGGACCTGCCGCAGGGCTGGATCGCGGAGCGGCTGAAGGCAGGCAACGTCCTGCTCCTCCTGGATGGCCTGGACGAAGTAGCCCGCTTCGAGGACCGGCGTTTCATCGCCGAACTGGTCACCCGCTTCGCCACTTTCTACGACCGCTGCCGGGTCGTCGTCACTACCCGCCCCCAGGGGTACGAGGGGGCAGCTCAACTGGGTGGAGACTTTGAGCGAAGAGACATCAACCCACTGGAGTGGCCTGACGACATCCGCACCTTCCTCTACCGCTGGAACGAGGAGATCAACCGGCGTGCGGAGGGGGGGAGCCTTTCAGTCCAGGGGCGACAGAGAGCGCACGAGAACGCGGATAGCCTGGTGACCCGGCTGGAGACCGCCACTAACGTGCGGGAACTGGCCAACAACCCCCTCCTGCTGACGGTGATGGCCATCGTCCATTATAACATCAGCACCTTGCCAGAGCGGCGGGCGGACCTATACAATGCAGCAACGGAACTTCTTCTGGGTTGGGACAAGCGAATGGGACGGGAGGCGCTGGCCCCTCCCCCCTGGCTGGACGCTCTCTCTGCCACCCAGCGCCGTCTGCCGCTGGAGGAACTGGCCTTCGGCTTCCAGGAGCAGCGCGTGCTGGAGCGGCCCCGGGACCATGTACTGCCCTTCCTGGCCAGGTACTTTCTGGCTGGACGAAAGCCAGAGGCGGAGGAGGCAGCCCGCACCCGGGCGGAAGAGTACCTGGCCTGGGTCACCGACCGCACCTACGTCCTACAGGATATCGGCGGAATAGTCCGTTTCTACCGCAAGCCCTTTCAGGAATACCTGGCCGCCCGGAGGCTGGCCCGGCAACCGAACCTGCGTGAGTACGTCCAGGAGGTCCTGGCCGAGGACTGGCAAGACCGCTGGTGGGATGAGGCGCTCCTGCTGGCGGCGGGCCATCTGATCACCGATGACCCCCAGAAGGCCAACACCCTTCTGACCTTCGTGTGGGAACTGCCGGACCCACCGGAGGCTCCCCACTACAATACCACCCTCGTCGCCCGCGCCCTGGCCGACGTGCCGGAGGGGTTGCTGGGAAGCGTATGGGAGGTCAGGGAAGGTGTGATCGAGCACGTTGCTAGAGCCGTCGCCGCTGTGGAGCCAGCGTTCGCCCCCCAGGCCCGGCTGGAGGCAGGGCTAGCCCTGGGCACAATGGGTGACCCGCGCCGAGGCGTGAGGGTAGACCTTAAAGCGGGACTGCCCGACATCCTGTGGGTAAAGGTACCCGCCGGTCCCTTCCTGATGGGCTCCACCGACGAGGAAACGAATCGCTGGAAGGAACTGACCCGCCAACTGGTGGAGGAGGACGCCTATAAGGCCGAAGGGATGACCAAGGAGGAACTGTTGGAGATCCTCTGGGCCTGGCTGGAGGGGGAGCGGGGGCAGCACCGGTTGGAGATGCCCGCTTTCCTGGTCAGCCGCTACCCGGTGACCAACGCGCAGTACGCCTGCTTCGTGGAGGCGGGCGGATACAAGGACCCGGCCTGGTGGGGCGGCGAGGAGAGTGATGCCTGGGCCTGGCGACAGGGGAAACCGCGCCTGGAGTGGCAGCGCACCGACCGGCCCGACTTCTGGCACAACCCCCGCTTCAACGGCCCCAACCAGCCGGTGGTGGGGGTGACCTGGTACGAGGTAATGGCCTACTGCCAGTGGCTGGAGGAACAGTTTCGAGTCTCGAGTCCCGAGTTCAGAATCTGGCGTGACAGCGCGCTCGTAACCGTGAACCCGGAACTCGAAAAAATCACGGTGCGGCTGCCGACGGAGGCGGAGTGGGAGAAGGCCGCCCGAGGGACCGACGGTCGTACCTGGCCCTGGGGGGAGACGTGGGACGAGACATGGGCTAACACGGCGGAGGGTGGCCTGGGGCGAAGTTCGCCGGTGGGCATCCTGCCAGCAGGAGATAGTCCCTGCGGGGCGGCCGACATGGTGGGGAACGTGTGGGAATGGACCCTGAGCCTGTGGGGGCCGGACTGGCGGAGACCAGCCTATGGCTATCCCTATCGGCCCGACGATGGCCGGGAAGACCCTTCCCCTGGCAACGGCGTTGCCCGCGTGGTGCGTGGCGGCTCGCGGTTTAACTGTCGTGATCTCGCCCGCTGCGCCTTTCGCTACAGGTACGACCCCGTCAACTCGGACGGCTACGGGGGTTTTCGGTGCGTCTCCCACGTCCTTCGGTGCGTGCCGGCAATGCCACGGGTCGCGCGGCGGCGATGTGCCAGCCGCGTTGACGCGGGCCGAGGCTTGAGAGAGATGGCGCGGTCTGTCCCTGGCCGGCGCTTGCGGAAAGCGCCGGGCGAATATAGAATGGCCCTGCCGCCGGTGGTAGCCCACGGGTGACGCTCGCGGCAGGGCCGCCCCTGCGCCAGCATTGCAGGAGGGCAAATATGCGAAAGAAAGCCGCGAATAAATTCGCAGCCCGTTACCCAAAACACGTCAAAATGTGTTGGATCTAACCTGTTTGAACAGGTTTCCCGTATCAGCCGTCGAATTCATTCGATGGCTTATCGCGGACGGACAAAGCGACACTTGCCCCGCGCCAGGTTAGCCGAGAAGGAATAGCAGGAAAAGAATGGACGTGAAGGCGATCTACGAAGACTTCTCAGCGGAACTCGACTCCCACTGGCGGCGCTACACCAAGGGAAGTGGCGCGCTGGAGCCCACCGGCTCCACTCTGCGCTTTGTCACCACCGACACCACCTCCCGCCGGTACTCTGACGCCCAGATTGACGACTACCAGGGCTTGCCCCGCCGCCGCTTCCCCTGGCGGCCACCGTTGCGGCTGACCGTGCGGGCTCGTTTCTCCCACCCGGCGGGGCAACTGCAAGGCACGGCTGGCTTTGGCTTCTGGAACGACCCATTCATGATGACCGGGACGCGGCTCCCCACCCTCCCCCGCGCTCTGTGGTTCTTTTACGGTTCGCCCCCATCGAATATGAAACTGGATCTGCACACGCCGGGCCACGGCTGGAAGGCAGCCACGATAGATGCCCTGCGCCCTGCCGCTCTCCTGCTCGCTCCTCTCGCGCCGCTGGCGGTGCTTTTGATGAACCTACGTCCCCTCTACCGCGCCCTGTGGCCCCCCATCCAGCGGGCCTTGAACGTGCGGGAGGCCACAGTCGAGGCGGAGACTCGTGAGCCCAATCGAACCATGACCGGGTGGCATACCTACACCATCGAATGGGGGACGGAACGGGTACGTTTCAGCGTGGACAAGGAACCGGTGCTGGAGGATGCCCCCTCACCCCGAGGACCGTTGGGCTTTGTGATGTGGTTGGACAACCAGTACATGGTGGTCACACCATGGGGACGGCTGAGATGGGGTCTGTTGGACATTCCAGGCCGCCAGTGGATGGAGGTGGACAGTTTGACGGTTGGCCCTTTGCAAGACAGTGGAGAGGTCGTCAGAAACCAGGTTTTTCGAAAAAAACCTGGTTTCTTGGCCCGCTAAGAGGCGGCGCGACCATCAGTCTGGACACTCGACCTGGGCACCCGGCAAAGTAAAGGTAAAGACACTTCCCTGGCCTACCCGACTCTCGACTCCAACCTGCTCGCCGAGTCTTTCTACGATGCGCCGCACGATGGATAGCCCCAACCCATACCCTTTGGCACGGCCTTCCCCATTCTTGGGGTCAAGCCGCGTAAACGGCTTGAACAAGCGCGCCTGCTCCTCCGATGTAAGGCCAGGGCCGTTGTCGCGCACCCAGAAGCATATCTTGCCGTCCCTCTGCACGGTCGCACCCAGTTCTACGCGCGGCGGCCGGCCGCCGTACTTGACCGCGTTGTTGAGATAGTTGGCCCACACCTCCTCGACCCATGGCCCATAGCCCAGCGCCACCGGCCAAACCTCGGGCAAGATGATCTCGGCCTGGTGTTCCTCAATTAAATAGGCCAGACGTTTCTGCACTTCGGCCACGATGCTCGCCATGTCCAATGGCCCTATCTCCACTTCTCCCATCTGTCGCACGCCGGCCAGCAGCAGTAACTCGTCAATAATTCTGCTAATCTTGTGCCCGCCCTGTGCAATCGTCTGGAGATACTGGCGCAATTCCTCTTCCGACAGTGTAGCGTAATCTTCCTCCAACACATCGGCAAAGCCGATTATATGCCCCAAAGGCCCCTTCAGGTCGTGAGCAACGGTGTGGGCATAAGCATCCAGTTCCTCGTTGCGTGCTTGTAATTCGATGGTGTACCCGCGCAACGATTCGATCAGTCGGGCATTCTCAATCGCGATGCTGGCCGAAGCGGCCAGCAACTCGAGCAGTGTCAGATCTGCTGGCTTGAAGCGGTCAACCTCTGTATCCACCACCTGGAGTACCCCGGTCACATCCTGTTTGACCCGCAGCGGGACACTGATGATAGAACGCAGCCCCAAGCCGGTACGCCGATCTACGTCATCAATGTGGCGCCCATCAACCTGGGCATCCGGTACGATCAGGCTCTCACCATTGCGAGCCACCCAGCCAGCAATCCCCTTTCCCGGTGCCAGTCGCCAGCCGCGCACGATCTCACCTTTGGGGCCCGTGGCCTGCCGGCAGACCAGTTCGCCCGTCTCCGGGTCAACCAACCAGACCGAGACGGCGACCACGTCCAACAGACGGCGTACCTCCTCCAGGACGGTGACGAGCACCCTACTCAGGTCGAGCGTGGAGCTGAGCGCCCGACCGGCGCGGTTGAGCAGTTCCAGTTCCCGGTTGCGCCGTCGCAGCGCCTCCTCCGCCCGCTGGCGAGCCAGGCGGTCACCGTGTTTCTGCACCACCTCTGGGAGTACCAGCGGCAGCAACTCCAAATAGCCCTGGTCGGGATCCTTGATCAAATAATCGTCCACACCCGCCTTGAGCGCATCCACAGCCAGGTGTTCTGTCCCCGCTCCAGTCAAGAGCACCAGGGGTAAGGGAACCCCACGCTCAAGCAGCACCTGAAACAACTCCAGCCCGGTCATGCCAGGCAGTTTATAGTCGGCCACCACCAGGTCGAAGGAGGAATGGTCAGCGCCCAGCAGTTGTAAGGCCTCTTCCGCCCGTACACAGCACCTGACATCGCTGGGAACGTGGCTCTCTTGGAAGGCCCGGCGAAAGGCCAGCCAATCGTGTTCGCTGTCTTCGACCAGCAGAATGCGCAGAGGCGTAGATACTCTATTTGAGACCATCTGTACACCTCGGAAGTTCAACCAACTCCCAAAACAGGTTGATGGTCCGCACAGCCCCACATTCTTCACCGTCCCTGACGACGCAGAGCGGATTGGCGATGTTATACTTCTTCCAGGCCCGCCTGGTGGCCACAATGTCGTGCTCGTTATCCTCAGCCACAAGGACGACAAAGGGTTTCTTGATCATATTCACCTCCCCTCGTCCACCTCACCTCATATTATTATACGCCAGTTCAAAGAGGATACCAGCCCCTGTCAAACGTGAAACGTCAAGCCTCAAGCTGTTCCGGCGCTCTGCGTTCTACGTCTTTGGGGATACTGGGAAGCGTCACCAAGAACGTGCTCCCCTCTCCCGGCGTCGATTCTACACGGATCAAACCACCCAATTTGCTGGTCGCCTTCCTGACAATGGCCAGCCCGACGCCGGTGCCCTCGTACTCCTCTTTGGTGTGAAGCCGCTCGAACACGCGAAATATCTGCTCGTGGTAACGCGGGTCAATCCCGATACCGTTATCACGTACAAAGAATTCGTACCACTGGGACCCGACATGTTTAGGAAAATCTGTCAGGTCTGGCATAACAGGCCGCCAACCGAGTTCGACCCGCTTGTGGGAAGAGATGTTGAACTTGACAGCATTGCTGATCAGGTTCTGAAAAATCTGCCCCAAAAGGACCGGTTCAACAACGATAGTGGGCCAGTCATCCGCCATCACAATCTCGACGTCCGCAGGTAGACTAAGAATGGCGAGTAGTTTTCGCAGGAATACACCAACGTCAACTACCTCAATGGGGATGCCCCCCCGCCGGCCGACCCGGGAGAGTTCTAACAGGTCTTTGACCAACTCTTCCGCCTCCTGAACTGCGCGGCCGAGTCCATCAAGATATGTTTTCTGATCACCGTCAAGTGTCGCTTCCAGATCTTTGCGTAAGAAATCGGCATAGTTGTGAATAGCCCGTAGAGGCGTCCTGAGGTCATGGGAGACTACGTAGGCATACTGGGAGAGTTCCGCGTTGGCTTCTTCCAGTTCAGCGGCACGCTGCTGCAATTGCTGCTCCGCCCGCCTGCGCGCGGTGATGTCGTGGTTGCTGGCCCGCCGGCCGAGCCAACTACCGTCGGTGCTATACGCTGGCTGGCAGACGTGGCCGATCCAGCACTGCTCACCGCTGCGGGTGATGATGCGAAAGTCAATGGAAGACACCGCGCCGCTCCCCAAGCCCTCGCGGACGTGGTCGGCAACCATCGCGCGATCGTCAGGATGGATGACCTTTTCCAACAGTCTGGGATCTCGAAGGAACTCATCGGCACGATATCCAGTGATACGTGCACACGACGGCGAGACGTAGATACAATCTCCTTCTGGGCCGATCCAATACTCCCAGCCGTAGGTAAAGTCAGCCACAGTGCGAAACCGCTCCTCGCTCTCCCGCAGCGCCTCCTGGCGGGCCTGGACGGCCTGGCTCATACGCCCGAAATTCGCAACCAGGGTGCTCATCTCGGAAAAGGCAGCTGGAATAGCGGCCATAGCCGTGACCTGGGCAAAATCGCCAGCGGCCAGGGCATCGGCTTCTTGGCTGAGCCGTACCAGTGGGGCGACAACCCGGTATCTTAACTGCAGCCGGTAGTTCAAGATCATGATTAGCCAGACGGCTGGCGCGAGCAAGAGGGCCATGCCCAAAGCCCACATATAAGGGCCATAAGCGACGATCAAGGGCGTCTGGGTGACGACGACCCAGCCGGTGCTTTTCACCTGTGTAACACCGCCCAAGACCAAGGTTCCATCAGCGGTGTAGAGCATATTCACCTCACCGTCCAGGCCGCGTTGCACAATCTGCATATTGCTTACATCCACCTGTTGTGCCACCAGGTCTGACTGTGAATGCGCTAGCAGGGTACCGGACCGGTCGGCTATAAAATAGTACTCGTCACCGCCAGCAGTGATCGCTTGCTGCAATTCCTCCAGGTTGAGTTCGCCGACCATCACGCTGCCATCGGTGAGGGACCAGATCATGCGAACGGTTGGCTGACCGGTATATAGTGATGTGAAAGGTGGGGAAATTGTAACGTCGGGCTGCTCCCCGACCGGCTGGTGCTGAAAATGCGGCTGACCCGTCATACCCAGTCCCTGATGACGATGATCGGATGGCATCAGCTGAATGATCGTGCCACTCTCATCCAACCAATAGAGTACGTCAAAGTATCCATACGTCTGCCAGGTGGCACGCATGTAAGGAGCCAACTCTTCTGGAGTAGATGTTTCTGCCACCTGTCCCACGGTGCCCAGCACCCGGATGGCGTACTCTAGATAGTCGTCCGCTGTCTGGGCCAGGGAACGGGCCAGCAGCAGTTGCTGAGTCTCAAGGCTGCGCGCTCTCACATAGGCGGTCAGTCCCACCGCCAGCAAGGTTATGACCAGTGAAGGCAGGAACAGGCGCAAGAACAAAAGGCGCAGCAGCATCCTATCCAATGAACGGAGTCTTACTCGTCTCACCGTTTATCACTCCGGTTCCAAGGTAGCCAGGGTCACAAATACCCCATCCTGGATCATGACAGAAAACTCGAACTTGGTATCTCGTTTAGTTTTCAAACCCCTGGACGGGCAACCTGACCATGAAGGTACTCCCCTTCCCCTCCTCACTCTCCACCTCAATGTTCCCCTCCATTGGCTTCCAGCAGGTTCTTGACCAACGCCAGCCCCAACCCAATGCCTTTGGCCTTGGTGGTGAACAGCGGTTCAAAGATTCTATCCATGCCCCCCCTCGGAAATGCCCGCCCTCGGGCATGGCCTGAAGCCCATTGAGGATAATGTTGCCAAAGACCTGGACAAGTTGATCGGGATCGGCCAGGACAATCGGCGATGTCTCATCCAGTTGGGTCATCACTTTGATGTTCTCCGGTATAGTGATACGGAACAGTGCTGCCTGGAGAGGCGAAAGGCCAGCCAATCGTGTTCGCTGCCGTATGACCTATTTTACTCTATTCGCTCCCTTTCTGCCAGTCCACCAGCGCCTTGGGGCAATCGCTTTTATTCCACGCGCTCGGCCTGGATTTGGCGATCCAGCGGGAGCAAAAAAGGCTATTGGGTGTCCAAATCGGCCTGACACTAGAAAAGCGTTTGCCCTGCCAGTGCCTCGGTACCTCACTGGCGATAGCCCCCAAGCGGGATTCTGACTGGTGATCACCCACATGTCCGAAAGACCTCCGAGGTTTCATTCCCTGCAACAAAACAGCCCGCATTTTGCCCTCGACACGCGGTGCTTTGATACATCACTTGCCCAAAACCTCGAAGGTCTGAGGTGTCAGTGAACTTGGGGTAAGCACAAGATTCTGACACACAAGATTCTGACACTTGACAAACCAGGTGAATCCAAGTATACTGTAACGTAGTTATAAAACTAACGCCCGAGTTATGGCACTAACGTCTAAACGGCAGGGAGAAATGAACAGTGATCCTATTGACAACCTGGTAAAAATCGGCTTCTCAGAGTACGAGGCCAAGGCCTACATAGCCTTGCTCAGAGAGAGCCCGGTCACAGGCTACCAACTCTCCAAGACCTCCGGCGTTCCCCGTTCCATGATCTATGAGGTTCTGGGCAAACTCACCACCCGCGGCGCTGCGATGACGCTCCGCAAAGGGGACTCGACCCAGTATGCGCCTGTTCCGGCAGACGAGTTCCTCGACCAACTGCACCGCGAGCACGAGGAACTCACCACCTCTCTCAAAGATGACCTGTCCACCCTCGCCTCACCCTCCGACCTGGAATACGTCTGGAACATTGAGGGCCACGATAACATCATGGCCAGGGCCAGAGAGATGATCGGCCAGGCCCAGTCCCGTATCTACCTGGCCCTCGTGCCGGCCACGTGTCAGGCGTTACAACCCCTGCTGGAGGAGGCTATCGAGCGCGGGGTGCGGGTGGTGCTCTACACCACGAGCGAGGTTGATCTGCCAGGCTGCCGCCTGGTCGTCGCTCACGTATCTGAGGAGACCCTGGGCCAGGCCAGGGGGCTGGGGTTGGTGCTGGTCATTGATGGCGAGGAGGTGTTGATCGGCGAATGGCTGACCGCGACCCAGGCACGAGCCTCCTGGACCAGCAGCCCCCTCCTCGTCTTCATCGCCGAGCACCACCTGCGGACCGACCTGTATCTCCCGCAAATCCTGGCTCTGTTGGGGGATGAGGCGCTGAATCTCATTCAGAAGGAGGATCAGGAACTGTTCGCCCGTGCTTTGGAGAGTCGCATAGAATGAGACCTCCAGAGTTTTGGAAACCCTGGAGGTCCTGGTGATCTGGAACTGACGGCATGCAAAGCAACACAATCGAGACGTGGAAACAACGGGGCAGACAACTCAAAACAGAAACCTATGCCATCTATCTGGCGTATCAAGATCCTCGAGTGCCCTGGTACGCCCGGCTTTTCGCCGCTTGCGTCGTTGGATACGCCTTTAGCCCGATAGACCTGGTTCCAGACTTTATTCCTGTTCTGGGCTACCTGGACGATCTGATCCTGGTTCCTGTGGGCATTGCTCTCGCGCTCAAGATGATTCCTCCGACGGTTATGGCAGAGTGCCGGGAAAAGGCACGCGAGATCATGGCGCAGGGCAAGCCAATAAACCGGATCGCGGCCGCTGTGGTTATTGCCATCTGGCTGCTTTTGGCAGCGTTGGTCATTGCTCTCGTGGCGCGAATCGTCGGGTGAAATGACAGCGTTTGTCACAAGAGGCCACCAGGTCGTCACCACCGGCCCATACCGGTATGTGCGCCATCCCATGTACGTGGGAACGATCTTTTTTGGGTTATCTATCCCGTTGTTCCTTGGCTCGTGGTGGACGTTCATTCCCTGTGGTCTGATCGTCGTTTTATTCATCATCCGCACCGCGCTGGAGGACAAGGCCCTGCGCGAGGAGTTTCTGGGGTACGTCGAGTACGCCCTGCGTGCGCGCTATCGGTTGCTGCCGGGTGTGCGGTAGGAAATTTGCCACAGGAATAAAAAATGGGGAGCAAAATGCCAGCGATGTCGAACCTAGAGATTTCCTACTTTGAACTGCATGCCTATATCGGCACCACAAAACACATGGGAGGGTTCGAGACCACAAAGGAACTCGTCGAATTATGCCATATCGGCAAGGACACTCGTGTCTTGGAGGTCGGTTGCGGCGTCGGTGCAACGGCCTGTTACCTGGCCAAAAAGTACAACTGTCGCGTGGCCGGCGTGGACCTGCGCGAGAGTATGATCGCCCGGTCGAATGAACGAGCACGAAAGGAGGGCGTGGCGGACCGCGTCGAATTCAGGGTCGCCGACGCGCAAGACCTCCCGTTCGACGACGCCTCCTTCGACGTCGTCATCGCTGAGTCCGTCGCCACGTTCATCGAAGGCAAGCAGAGAGTAGTCAACGAATACGCGCGCGTGACCAGGCCAGGCGGCTATGTGGGGATGAACGAGGAAATCTGGCTCAAGCCGCCGACGACGAGGTTGATCGAATTCGTGAAGCACATGTGGGGTATAAAGTCGGACGTTTTCACCTCTCACGATTGGGTGGGGTTGTTGGAAAGCGCCGGTTTGACCAACGTCGTTGTGCAAACTTACGAGTTCGACACCCGCCGGGAGGCCACCCAAGTTCAACGATACCATTTCCAGGATATGTGGAATATGTTCTATCGCACACTGCTCCTGTACGTCAAGAATTCTGATTTCAGGGGCTACATGAAGGAAAGACGACGTACCCCCGGAGACCTGTTTGAATACCTGGGGTACGCGCTATTCGTCGGAAGGAAATAGAAATGGACACCAACACACCCGTCAAACAGAAAATGACACCGGAGGTGAGACGCGGGGTCGTGTCGTGGGTCGTCAAGGCCATCGGGGGACTGGCGTTCTTTGCCGTGCTCCTGTTCCTCTCCGCAGGTACTCTGGACTGGATATGGGGCTGGGTTTTCCTCGGGCTGTTCGCGGTCGCTTCCATCGTCCACATCTGGGTCCTGATCCCGACCAATCCAGCGTTGCTCGCCGAACGGGCCAGGGGCATCCGGGAGAACACAAAGGACTGGGACAAAGTAATCAACAGCTTTGCCTCTGGACTGCTGCCGATAGCCGCGTGGGTCGTTTCTGGGCTGGATGTGCGCTATGGCTGGTCGCCGCCGATGTCACTCGCGCTCCACATCGGCGGGGGGATCTTGTTCGCGCTGGGGTGGGCTATGTTCCTCTGGGCGACGGCTTCGAACGCGTTCTTCTCTTTCTCCGTGCGCATCCAGGAGGATCGGGGCCACAACGTGCAGACGGGCGGCCCGTACCGGTTCGTGCGCCATCCGGGTTACGTCGGGGCGATGCTGTACCAACTCGCGACACCATTCTTGCTCGGCTCGTGGTGGGCGCTGATCCCGATGGGGCTATCGGTGCCGTTTTACGTTCTGCGCACCGCGCTGGAGGATAAGACGCTGCACGAGGAACTCGACGGATATAAAAAGTATGCACAACAGACACGCTACCGGTTGCTGCCGGGCGTGTGGTAGTCGCTGACAAGGGGTAACTAAACATGGACGGGCAGGAGTCGGAAAAGCGAACAATGACGCCTAAAGTCAGGCGCAGGATTGTGTCATGGATAGTCCAGGCTGCTCTTGGCCTCGTGGGTTACGGTGCGATCCTGTTCCTCTCCGCGGGCCGACTGGACTGGGTGTGGGGATGGGTTTTCCTGGGCCTGCTAGCAGCCACCTTGATCAGCCACGTTTTGATCCTGGTACCGATAAACCCCGAGTTACTTGCCGAACGCTCCAGGGGTATTTGCCAGGAGGGCGCCAAGGGCTGGGACAAATGGGTTGCCACTTTCGCAGCCGGGATGGGCACGGTGCCGACGTGGGTTGTGGCTGCTCTGGACGTGCGCTTCGAGTGGTCGGCATCATTGCCGCTCGCGCTCCACATCGGCGGCCTGGTTGGCTCTGTACTGGGATGGGCGCTGTTCATGTGGGCGATGGGGGCTAATGCGTTCTTCTCAGAGGCCGTTCGCATCCAGGAGGAACGCGGCCATACCATAGTCACCAACGGCCCTTACCGGTACGTGCGCCATCCGGGATACGTTGGGGCGATCCTGGCCCTGCTTGCGACACCGCTGCTGCTCGGATCGCTGTGGGCGCTGATCCCAGCGGGGCTTGCTGCTATCGGGTACGTCGTTCGCACGGCATTGGAAGATGGAATGCTGCAAGAGGAACTCGACGGCTATACAGAGTATACTCAGCAAACACACTATCGGTTGCTGCCGGGCGTGTGGTAGTCGTTTCGGCTGTCCGTTGGTAAACCGGAAAGTTTGGGCATCCCGTATAAACTCTATCAACATCGTCTCCTGCTCCATAATGCCCTCTGGTTCCAAGCCGGCCATCTCAGTGGGGTTGGAAGGAGAAAACAAAAGATGCAGACCAATCATCAATGTCTCGAAATCTGTGTTCTTGTAGGAGGCGTAAAATGGGCGACAATACACCTACTGACCAATCAAACGAACACTCTGACTTGACAGGCAAGATTCGGAAACGGATGTTACAAGTGGTCGTCCAATTGCTAATCCTGGCAGCGACCTTGTTCATCTCGTCAGGTCGCCTGAATTGGACGTGGGCGTGGATATACCTCGGCGTGGGAATCGGCATTCTGGCAGTCAACACGCTCGTCATGCCCCCGGAGTTGATCGCCGAACGCGGCCGGACTGATAAAATGGACAAAGCCTGGGATAGAGTGATCACTACCATCAATATCCTCCCCTCGCTGGGCGCGCCAGTCGTGGCCGGGTTGGACGAGCGCTTTGGGTGGTCACCCCAGTTCAGCCCGGAGATTCATCTCATCGGACTGGCTCTCATGGTGCTGGGGCAGGGCCTGTTTACCTGGTCAATGATGTCGAACAGGTTCTTCTCGACCTCCGTTCGCATCCAGGTGGAGCGGTATCATACCGTCGCCACCGGTGGGCCTTACCGGGCCGTGCGCCATCCGGGTTACGTCGGGTACATCCTATCCGCGTTCGCAATGCCGCTGGCACTCGGCTCGCTGTGGGCGCTCATCCCGGCAGGGCTGACGATGTGCCTTTTGGTCGTCCGCACGGCTTTTGAGGACAAGACTCTGTTGGAGGAACTCGACGGTTACACAGAGTATGCTCAGCAGACGCAGTATCGCCTGCTGCCGGGCATCTGGTAGGTCGGATTTGCCTATCCGACCAAGATTGCGGTTAGCCAAACCGCCCCACTTGTATGGAGGGACAAAATGAACGGCAACACATCTGTGGAACAGCAAAACGAGAAATCTGACGTAAAAAGCGGCGTTACGAGATGGCTGATCCGGGAGATCATGGGCTCGCTGATCACAGCGGCGATCCTGTTCGGCGCTGCAGGCCGCCTGGACTGGGTGATGGGATGGGTGCTGGTCGGTGTGTACCTGATCTGGACTGCTGCCACCGCGCTGACTGTGATCCCCACCAACCCGGGGATGTTAGCGGAACGCAGCGAGCCCAAGGAGGGCACCAAGGGCTGGGATCTGGCGATCTTGAGCGTGGTGGGCATAGTCGAGATGGTCAAGTACGTCGTGGCAGGGTTGGACCTGCGTTGGGGCTGGTCGCCACAGATGCCCCTCGCGCTCCAACTCGCTGGGGTGGTCATGGCGGTGCTGGCTTACGACGTCATCCTCGTCTGGGCAATGGCGGCGAATGCATTCTTCTCACAGACCGTCCGCATCCAGGAGGACCGGGGTCAGGTCGTCGCCACCGGTGGGCCGTACCGGTACGTGCGCCATCCGGGCTACGTCGGGTCAATCCTGTTCCAAATCGCGACGCCGCTCATACTTGGCTCGGTGTGGGCCTTTATCCCGGCGGGGCTGGCGTCGTTGCTCACCGTTGTGCGCACGGCGCTTGAGGACAGGACCTTGCGGGAGGAACTCGACGGCTACAAGGAATACGCCCAGAAGGTGCGCTATCGCCTGTTGCCGGGCGTGTGGTAGGGAATTAGATTAGAGTTTCAGGTTGCCAGACCCGAGTTGCTTGTGCGTATTTGCTATTCAAACAGGAGGACGAGTTATGACCGGGAAAAACGAGATGAGCCAGAAACCAGTTGGCACCCGCGAATGGTACGATTTTATTGGTCAACTCGCGGACGCATTGCCAGGTGTTCACATGGGGGGGCAAGACGCCACGCACGCGCTGCTGGGTATGTGCCAACTGGATGCGACGAGCCGGGTTCTCGACGTTGGTTGTGGCCCCGGAAACACGGCCTGCCTGATCGCCGAGCAGTATGATTCGCGGGTCCAGGGAGTCGACATATCCGAGGTCATGATTGCCAAGGCTGAAGAGAGAGCGCGCCGGCAGGGATTAATAAACAAGGTCGAGTTTCGGGTTGCCGACGCGTTTCAGTTGCCTTTCGAGGATGACCGATTTGACGCGGTGATTGTCGAATCCGTCCTGACACCGCTGCCCGGCGACAAGAAACAGGCATTGGCGGAGATGGTGAGAGTCGCCCGGCCCGGAGGTCGGATTGGGGTCAACGAAAGCACTGTCGCCCCATCGGCGCCGCCAGAGTTGCTGGCGCTGTTCGACGAGCATCCGGCTATTCACGGGTACTTTACGCCCGGCACGTTACGCGATTTGCTCGAGGAATCGGGATTGCAAGTAGTCCACATGACCGAGACCAAGAACGTGGATGCTCCAAGCGTGATCAAAGATATGGGACTAGGCGGCTTGCTGTCCTTCATGATCCGGGTCTATCCCAAGATTCTGCTAAAACTGCTACGCGATGTACGGTTCAGAAGAGCGGCCAGGATTGATGATGGGGTCACAAAGCACGGCAAGCAGTACATGGGCTACACCTTGATCGTTGGGCAGAAACCTGGGTAGCGCGTCTACCCCCACAAATGGAGGACAAAAATGGAGAAAGAGGAAACCTTTTTCGATTTTGCGGCTGCGGTGGGCCTCACAAAACACCTGGGAGGCGTCGGGACCACAGAAGAGCTCATCGAGTTGTGCCACATAGATGAAGGCAAATACGTCTTGGACGTTGGTTGCGGCGTCGGGGTGACGCCTTGCTTCATCGCAAAAAGGTATGGCTGTCGAGTGGTTGGCGTGGACATTGTTGAAGGGATGGTCGAGAGGTCCAAGGAAAGGGCGCAAAGGGATGGGGTAATGGATAGGGTTGAATTCAGGGTCGCAGATGCCCAAGACCTCCCTTTCGAGGATGACCTTTTCGACGCAGTCATCACCGAGTCCGTAACTGCCTTTCCAGAGGACAAACAGGGAGCGGTCAACGAGTATGTGCGGGTGACAAAGCCGGGAGGATACGTCGGGCTTAACGAGTCAACATGGCTGAAAGTACCACCTCCGCCAGAAATGGTTGCCTGGGTATCCCAGGATGTGGGCTTCTCCGTGCAACCTCTGACTTCTGACGTTTGGGTGGGATTGTTGGAGGGCGCTGGGTTGGGAGAAGTGGTCGTGAGAACTTTTGCGGTTGACGTGCGAAACGAGACCAAAGAGATATTCCGGCGGTATGGTTTTGTGGGAATGTTGGGCATTTGGGGCAGAATGTTCTCCCTATACACCAAAAGTCCAGCTTACAGGAGATTTTTAAAGCGAGTGCAAGAGAGTGGTGGGGTCGCGCCCGAGAACCTTGACGAGTATTTCGGATACGGACTGTTCGTCGGGAGAAAGCAAATCGGCTGAAAATACACACACAATCCAAGGGGGATAGAATGAACGCCAACACATCAGACAGTCGGCCACGTAAAGAATCCGACACGGCATGGGGTTTTACCAAGCGACTGTTGTTAGCAGGATTCAGCACGTTGGTCCAGGCAGCCGTTCTGTTCATCTCTGCCGGGAGCCTGGACTGGGGGATGGCGTGGGCTTTCCTCGGCGTGTATGCAGTTGGCGCGATATCTGTCGTGGTATTCATGGAATCGGAACTGATAACAGAGCGTGCCAGAATCAAACCAGACGCCGGAACCTGGGATACGATGCTCGTGGGTCTGACCAAGTTGTTGAATCTGGCTATGCCGCTGGTCGCCGGGTTGGATAAACGCTTTGGTTGGGCGCAGCCGATGCCGATCACCGTTCAGTTCGTCGGGCTGATCTTTGTGGCGATTGGGTATGGGCTGAGTAGCTGGGCGACGATCTCAAACAGGTTCTTCTCCGACGTGATCCGCATCCAGGCAGAGCGAGGGCATAAGGTTGTCTCCAGCGGGCCTTACCGGGTCGTGCGCCACCCAGGCTACGTTGGGATGATTCTGTTCTCGCTTGCAACCTCGTTCCTGCTAGATTCGCTGTGGGTGCTCATCCCGGCGGGGCTGACGGCCTTGCTCATCGTTGTCCGCACGGTGACCGAAGACAGGACATTGCGGGATGGACTCGATGGCTACGAGGAGTATGCCACACGGGTGCGCTACCGGTTGCTGCCGGGCGTGTGGTGAGTCGTGAAACGTCAAGCGTAAAACATCAATAACGTAATATCACGTTTGACGGATGACGTTTGACGCCCAAGGGAGTTTATGATCTTCAAAAACCTATTCCGTCGCAAAGGACGCACCATCCTCACTCTGCTGGGCATCTCCATCGGCGTGGCAGCCATCGTCGCGCTGGGAGCGATGGGCCAGGGGATGAAGCTGGGATTCACCGCCATGACTCAGGGCAGCCAGGCCGACTTGGTGCTCAGCCAGGTCGAATCTTTGAGCGCCTTGATGAGCAGCCTGGAGGAGTCGGTGGCCGACAAAGTGCACGCCCTGCCGGATGTGGCCGACGTAGATGGTATGCTGTACACCAACGCCATGATAGACGACATGAGCTATTTGATCATCTTTGGCTACGACCCCGAAGGTTTTGCCATTGACCACTTTCGTATCGTCGAGGGGCAGCCGTTGGCGGAGGTGCGGGGCGTACGAGGTAAACCACTTATCCTGGGCCAGCGGGCGGCGCAGAGTTTGGGGTTGCAGGTGGGTGATACCCTACGCATCACCGGCAGCACCTTCCGCATCGTAGGTATCTACGAGACGGGGAATGGGTTTGAAGACGGCGCGGCGATCGTCCCGCTGCGGGATGCCCAGACGCTGGCGTTGCAACCGCACCGGGTCTCGCTGCTTTACGTCAAACTGAAAGACCCCAGCAAGGCTGACCTGGTACGAACCCGGATAGAGCACCGTTTGCCCGATTTGGCCGTCGCGACGTCGGTGGGGTTTGCCAGTGAAGAGCAGTTGTTCGAGTTGTTGGATGGGATAGCCATGGCGATCGCGGGCCTGGCGGTCGTGATCGGTGGGATCACCATGACCAATACACTCCTCATGTCGGTCTTTGAACGTACGCGCGAGATCGGTGTCCTGCGCAGCCTGGGCTGGCGGCGGCGGCAGGTGATAGGCCTGATCCTGGGGGAGGCCATCGTCCTGGCCCTGTTGGGTGGCGTGGCGGGCAGCGGTCTGGGGGTGCTGGCCGTCGTAGCGGCCAGCAGATCCGGATCCTGGTTGAGCGTGTTCGGGAGCCAACTGACCCCCGATCTCTTCGCCCGTGCCCTCGTCACAGTGATCGCGCTGGGGCTAGTGGGCGGAGCATACCCGGCCTGGTGGGCTGGCCGGTTGCTGCCGGTGGAGGCGCTGCAATACGAGGGTGGCGGCAAGGCGCGTGCGTCTCGACTGCCAGGCGGGATGACGGTGCGCAATCTCTGGCGGCGGCGGACGCGTACGGCGCTGACCTTGCTGACCATCGGCGTGAGCGTCGCTGCCGGCGTTGCCATAGGAGGGATTGCGGAGGGAATGCTGGGGGCGTTCAACGTGATGATGAGAGGCAGCCAGACCGACCTGTTCGCTGCCGAGGCGGACGTTGATTCGGACTTTAGCGCCATTGACGAGCGGGTGGGGGCGCGCATCGCTGCCCACTCCGACGTGAAAGCCGTCTCCGGCATGTTCTGGACCGGCACCAGCACCGACGAGATGCCTATGTTGCTCGTGGCTGCCTATCACCCACGCGAGTTTGCCATCCGTCATCATCCCATCATTGAGGGCGAGCCAATGACGGGCCGCCGCCAGGTACTCGTCGGTCGCATGGCGGCGGAGCAGATGGGGTTGGACGTGGGCGATACGCTTCGTATGATGAACAGCAACTTTCGCGTGGTCGGCATCTACGAGACAGGCACGGCCTTCGAGGATGCCGGAGTGGTCATTGGCCTGCGGGAGGCTCAAACCCTCACCGGCAAGCCGCGCCAGGTGCAGTTCTATCTCATCAGCCTGCATGACCCAGGGCAGGCCAAGGCAGTGAGGGACCGGTTAGCAACGACCTTCCCGGACATTGACTTTGCCCTCACCTCCGAACTGGACGAGGCTATGAGCGACTTCCGGGTGCTGCAGGAAATGGCGGATCAGATCTCGTTTCTGGCGATATTCATCGGCGGGGTAGGGATGCTGAACACGATGCTGATGAGCGTGCTGGAGCGGACGCGCGAGATCGGCGTGCTGCGGTCCTTGGGTTGGCGGCAGCGGCAAGTGGTGGAAATGATTCTAAAAGAGTCGCTGGTACTGGGATTATTGGGCGGTGTCTGCGGCATCCCACTAGGGCTGGGGTTGGGCAAACTAATCGGCCTGACAGGAATATGGGGCGGGGCGATGGAGCCGCTCTACTCGTTCCAATCCTTTGCGCAGGCGATTGTCGTGGCGGCGGTGGCCGGCGTGGTCGGCGGGATCTATCCCGCCTGGCGGGCGACGCGTATGCGGCCGGTGGAGGCGTTGCGGTATGAGTAAAACGTGAGACGTCAAGCGTAAAACGTCAATAACATAGTATCACGTTTGACGGATGACGTTTGACGCCAGAGGGAGTTTATGATCTTCAAAAACTTGTTCCGTCGCAAAGGACGCACCGTACTCACTCTGCTGGGCATCTCGATCGGTGTGGCGGCCATCGTCGCGCTGGGAGCGGTGGCCCAGGGAATGCGCGCGGGCTTCACAGCCATGGCCGGAGGCAGCCAGGCCGACCTGGTGCTCACCCAGGCCGACACGTATTCCGTCTTGATCAGCAGCGTTGACCAGGCCGTCGCCGATCAACTGCGAGCCTGGCCGGAGGTGGACGAGGTGGACGGCGTGTTGTTCAGCAACGTCCAGGCCGAGGAATCTCGCTATTTCTTTATCTTTGGCTACGAGCCGGAGGGATTCTCTATCGCCCACTTTCGCATCGTCGAGGGAGAGGGATTAGCAGAGGCGCGGGGTGTGCGCGGGAAGCCGCTCATCCTGGGCCGGCAAGCAGCGGAGAATATGGGCAAAGAGATAGGAGAAACTCTCAGTGTCACCGGCGCCGTATTCCGCATCGTCGGCATCTATGAGACGGGAGATGGGTTCGAAGATGGTGGCGCAGTCATCCCGCTGGAGGAGGCTCAGACGCTCATGCTACAACCACGCCGGGCCTCGATGTTCTATATCAAACTACGCGACCCCGACGATGCCGTCCGGCTACAGGCGCGAGTGGAGCGGCAATTCTCCGGTCTGACCCTCTCTACCACGGCCAACTTTGCCAACCAAGAGCAATCTCTCGAGATTCTGGAAGCGATGGCTATGATGGTTGCCGGGCTGGCGATGGTGATCGGCGGGGTGGTGATGACCAACACACTCTGGATGTCGGTATTTGAGCGCACACAGGAGATCGGTCTGCTGCGAGCGGTGGGCTGGCGGAGACAGCAGGTGCTGGGCCTCATCCTGGGCGAATCGCTGACCCTCTCTCTGCTGGGGGGACTGGTGGGCACCGGATTGGGCGTGGCGGCGGTCCTCGCGCTGAGTGCCTCCACCTCGTGGCTGAGCGCGCTGGGCGGGCAATTCACCCTCCAGATCCTTGCCCAGGCAACCGTCACCGTGGTCGGGCTGGGATTGGTAGGAGGCGCATATCCGGCCTGGCGGGCCAGCCGCTTGCTGCCTCTTGAGGCGCTGTGCTACGAGGGAGGCGGCGAAGGGCACATCTCTCGCTTCCTGCCTGGCGGGATGACAGTGCGCAATCTGTGGCGGCGACGGACGCGCACTGCCCTGACCCTGCTGGGAATCGGGATTAGCATCGCGGCCATCGTCGCTCTGGGTGCACTCGCCGAGGGAGGCATGCAGCTCTTTACCCAGATATGGCGTAGCAGCCAGACCGACCTGGTAGCCATTGAGGCAAACGTCTCCGACGCGGGTCTCAGTGCTATTGACGAGCAAGTGGGGACCCGCATCGCTGCCCGGCCTGACATAGAGGCGGTCTCTGGCATCATCATCACCGTCGCCAGCACCGAAAAGAATCCCATGCTGCTCGTGTTCGGCTACCATCCCCGCGAGTTCGCCATCCGTCACTTTCGCATCATCGAAGGAGAATCGCTCACAGCGCGCCGTCAGGTCATCGTCGGCCGGCAGGCGGCCGAAACACTCGGCCTGGAGCCAGGCGACCGGCTGCGCCTGTTGGATAGCAACTTTCGCGTGGCCGGCATCTACGAGACAGGATTGGCTTACGAGGATACAGGAGTGGTCATCGGCCTGCGGGAGGCGCAGGCCCTCACGGGAAAGCACAACCAGGTGATGTGGTACGGGATCAAACTCCGAGACCCAGAGCAGGTCGGGACGGTGCGGCACGAGTTGGAAACAACCTTCCCGGACATCAGTTTCTCCCTCTCCTCCGAGGTCACCGAGAGCCTATCCGATTTCCAACTGTTGGAGGAGATGGTAGGGCAGATCTCGTTCCTGGCGGTGTTCATCGGCGGGGTAGGGATGTTGAACGCGATGTTGATGAGCGTGCTGGAACGGACGCGGGAGATCGGCGTGCTACGGGCGTTGGGCTGGCGGCGGGGCCGCGTGCTGGGGATGATCCTGCAAGAGTCCTTGGCCCTTGGCGCGGTGGGCGGCGTCTGCGGCATCCTTCTGGGGCTGGGGCTGACCTGGGCACTGGAGCAAATCCCGGGGACTATGGGAGCAATTGATCCGGTCTATACGCCCCAATTGTTCGTACAGGCGGTCGTGGTGGCGCTGGTGGCGGGAGTAGTGGGCGGGCTCTATCCGGCCTGGCGGGCGACGCGCATGCGACCGGTGGAGGCGTTGCGGTATGAGTAGGGGGATAAGCCAACTGCTCGGCATCGGAAAGCCCACCTCGGTTGGCCTCACGCACGTTCAGGACATCGTAACCGCGGCGTCGCAACGCTGGACAGGCCAGCATAACCAGAGAGGATTTCCGTCGAGGTATACCCCATCTGATGGTACCTGACCAGCACCTTGACCGGGATGCGCGTCCCCCGCACGACCGGCCTCCCGCCACAGACGCTGGGGGTTCGGGTGGCGTGAGGATGATCGGTCGTGGCTTGGGGGTCCAGGCTGATCTGCACGGCCTGCCGTTCGGCCAGGCCAGGCGGATGTGCGGGGCGCAAAACGCCGTTCTTGAGCATTTCGACGCTATTATTATACCATATCCTGAAGAAGTCAGCCAAACAATAAACGACGAGCAACAAACAAACGGAGGTTACATGATGAAGAAAGGCATTGTTACAGGACTGGTGGTGTTGGCTGTGATCCTCTCTGGCTGCGGGGAGAGTGCGGAGGAGACAGCGACACCGGAGGTGGAGATGGAATTCGTGCCAGTGGTCTCTGTCACCGGGGAGGTGATTCCGGCGGTGTGGGCCAATGTCAGCGTCCAGACCGGCGGCACGGTGGTGGAGGTGCTAGTGGAACCTGGAGACGAGGTGGCGGCGGGTGATCTGCTGGCCCGGCTCGACCCCACCGACGCACAACTGGCGGTGCAACAAGCAGAGGCAGCGGTGGAGGCAGCCCAGGCCCAACTGGCGCTCCTGAAGGCCGACCCCTCACCGGAGCAGATCGCTGTATCCGAAGCGCAGGTTGCAGCGGCCCAGACTGTGATTTCTCAGACCATCGCCCAGCGGAATCAACTCTGGTCGGGGGCGACGGAAGCGGAGATCGCGGCAGCCCAGGCACAGGTGGCGGCGGCCCAGGCGGAGCAGTGGATGGCCCGCGAGGCCCACGATCAGACGCTAAAGTGCTACACCATGCCAAATGGCAGTGAGGTCTGCCCGGCGTTGGGGCCGCCGGAAGAACAGGCCCGCCACGTTCTTCATGCCGCCGACGAAGCGCTGGCGGCGGCCCAGGCGCAACTGGATGCCCTGAAGGCCGGATCGTATCTCCAGGTGCGCACGGCAGACGCGGCGGTGGCGGCGGCAGAGGCACAAACAAACGTGGCCCAGGCACAACTGGGACTGCTCCAGGCAAGGGCCACCGGCGAGGAGATCGCCGTCGCCGAGGCAGCGGTGACACAGGCAGAGACCGCGCTGGAGATAGCCCACGTGGCACTGGGACGGTGTGAGGTCCGCGCTCCCTTCGCGGGAACCGCCGGCGCGGTAAACGTGCGAGTGGGGGAACTGGTCGCGCCGGGCCAGCCCCTGGTCACGCTGGGTGACCTGACCACGCTGCGGGTGGAGACCACCGATTTGGACGAAACCCAGGTGGCACGAGTGGAGGTCGGTCAGCAGGCCGCTACCACCTTCGACGCCCTCCCAGAGCGGGTCTTCACCGGCCAGGTGACCCGCATCTCCCCCATGGCCGAGCCGGGCGCTGGCGGGGTCAACTACACCGTGATTCTCGAACTTGAGACCGATTCAGCGATCCAGTGGGGGATGACGGCGTTTGTGGACATCGAGATAGAGCGGTAGATTGGTACATTGGGTACCAATCTACCAACCTACCAATATACCAGGGGAGCAATGATACTCAAGAGCCTTTGGCGACGCAAGACGCGCACACTACTGACGTTGGCCGGAGTCGCCATCGGCGTGGCGGCCATCGTCGCGCTGGGGGCGCTGGCCGAGGGGCTGGCGGCTGGCTACGGCGCGCTCGGTGGCGGCAGCGGAGCCGACCTGCTGGTGGCCCAGGCAGACGCGATAGACATCGTCTTCAGCGCGGTGGACGAGGAGGTGGGCACGGCCCTCACAAGCCTGTCCGGGGTGAAAGAGGTGGACAGTATGGTTTATACCTTCTCCTCCACGGAGGGCGTGCCCTACTTTATCGTCTTCGGCTACGAGCCCGATGGGTTTGCCGTCCAGCACTTTAAGATTGTGGCGGGAGAAGGGTTGACAGAGCGGGCGGCGAGACTCAGAGGGCGGCCGCTCATCCTGGGACGGGCAGCAGCCGATGACCTGGGTAAAGAGGTCGGCGACACACTCGGGCTCTATGAGAGCACCTACCGCATCGTGGGCATCTACGAGACGGGCGCGCCTTTCGAGGACAGCGCGGCTGTGGTGCCGCTCCGGGAGGCCCAGGCCCTCGCCGGGCGTTCGCGCCAGGTGAGTGCCTTCTTGATCAAACTGCGGGATGCCCAGGATGCCGAGCGGATACGCCAGCGCATCGAGCAACGCTTTTCCGACCTCACAGTCACCCAATCCTCCGATTTCGCCCAGGAGCAGGAGATGCTGGCCTACATTCAAGGCTTCACCTGGACCGTCTCGTTTCTGGCAGTGCTCATCGGCGGGGTGGGAGTGATGAACACGGTACTGATGAGCGTCTTTGAGCGCACGAGGGAATTCGGGACCTTGCGGGCCGTGGGATGGCGTCCGCGCCAGGTACTGGGTATGGTGCTGGGCGAATCCCTGGCCCTGACCGGGTTAGGCGGGCTGGTGGGGGCTGGCCTGGGCGTAGTGGCGGTGCGGGCGGTGGAGCACGTGCCGGCGGTGAGCGGCTTTCTGTCCTCCACGTTCTCTCCCATTCTGTTTGCGCAGGGTATCGGTGTGGCACTGGCCCTGGGGTTGGTGGGCGGGGCTTACCCGGCGTGGCGGGCATCCCGCTCGCTACCAGCAGAGGCCATGCGGGCCGAGGGCGGCACAGGGACTCAGGCGTCGCACTTCCTGAGACTCCCCTCCGATTCGGGGGGGCTGGGGGGGGTGCGGTTCGGCGGGGCGGCACTGCACAACCTCCTGCGGCAGCCCACGCGCACCCTGCTCACCACGACGGGCATCGGTATCGCCATCATGGCTATGGTCAGCCTGGGGGGGCTGGCCGATGGCCTCGTGGCGTCAATAACGGCCATTGCTCGTGAGAGTGTCCAGTTGGTCGGCATACAAGCAGACGCTTCAATAGACCTGAGCACGATTGACGTGCGGGTCGTGAACCACATCTCGGCCCTCCCCCACGTACAGCATGCCGAGGGCTTTCTGACCGGCTACGCGGCCGCCGACGATCTGCCCTTCTTTGTCGTCTTCGGCTACCATCCACGGGGACAGGCGATCCGCGACTTGCGCATCGTGGAGGGGAAGCCCCTGACCACCAACCGGCAGATCATCATCGGCCGCGTGGCTGCGGACAACCTGGACAGGCAAGTGGGCCAGACATTGCGCATCCTCAATAGGTCTTTCCACATCGTCGGCATCTATGAGACGGGAATACCTTTCGAGGACGGGGGCGGCATCGTCAGCCTGCGCGACGCTCAAGCCCTCTTCGGACAACCACGAAAGGTCAGTTTCCTGGGCATCTGGTTGGAGGATCCAAACCAGGCCGAGTCGGTGGAGCAGAAGATCGAAACGCGCTTCCCCGAGGTCGCCATATCACAGGCAAGCGAGTTCACCGAGGATGTGACGGACCTCCAACTCGTCCGCGCCAGCACCTGGGCCATCGCACTCCTGGCTCTTCTGGTGGGTGGGGTGGGCATGACGAATACGATGGTGATGAGTGTCCTCGAGCGCACGCGAGAGATCGGCGTCCTCCGGGCATTGGGTTGGCGCAAGGGACAGGTGGTGTGGATGATCCTGCGCGAATCGCTGACCCTGAGTCTGCTCGGCGGCGGTGGGGGTCTCGTGGCCGGCGTCGCGTGTATTGGACTGCTCAACGTGAGCCCCTTTATGGCCGGCTTTGTGCGGGCTCGCTTCAGTCCTGGCCTCTTTGCCCAGGCTCTGGTCACCGCCCTCGTGCTGGGGGGCGTAGGCGGAGCCTACCCGGCCTGGCGAGCGTCGCGTATGCAGCCAGTAGAGGCGCTCAGGTACGAGTAGATGAGTGAATGAGTAAATGAGTAGATGAGTAAATAAGTAGATGAGTAGGAAGGAGCGAGACTGTGGATAACAAAACAATCGTCGAAACGCGCGACCTGGTGAAAGTCTACGGCGACGGGGCGGAGGTGCGGGCGTTGGATGAGGTGAATCTGCGCATCGGACGAGGCGAATTCGTCTCCGTGATGGGGCCGTCGGGCAGCGGCAAGTCCACGCTGCTCAACATGCTCGGTGCGCTGGACCGGCCTACCGACGGCACGGTGCTGGTCAACGGGCAGGACATGGCAAGGGTGCGCGACCTGGACACCTTCCGCGCCCGCACCGTCGGGTTCATCTTCCAACTGCACAATCTGATCCCCACGCTGACCGCCCGCGAGAACGTCCAGGTGCCGATGATGGGCCAATCCGTGGGCCGGGGGGAGCGACGAAAGAGAACAGAAGAGTTGCTAGCGTTGGTCGGGCTGGCTGGCCGGATGGAGCACTTGCCTAATCAACTCTCCGGCGGCGAGCGGCAGCGAGTCGCCATCGCCCGCTCGCTGGCCAACCAGCCCGCGCTGATCCTGGCCGACGAGCCCACCGGAGACCTGGACTCCCAGAACGGCGCGGAGGTGATCGGGCTGATGCGTCGCCTCAACCACGAGTTGGGCACCACTTTTATCGTCGTCACTCACGACCCCGCCGTGGCCCGCCAGACTGATCGCATACTGATCATGCGGGACGGCAACATCGTGCACGAGCACCCAGTGGGGGCCCCTTTTGAGGAGGACCTGGCCGCGTTCCGGCGTTCAGGCCTGGGACAGGCGCTGCTGGCGGGGGAAGAGGTGGCGCTGGCACCGTTCGGCCCCGATGAACGAGCCACGATGCGCCGACTGTTGAGCCCTCGCGCGACGGCGGCGGCGGTCAGCAGTTGCACAAGCGGCGCTGAGGGGTTATAATCAGGATATAACTATCTCAGTGCCGGAAAAACGAATCCTCTACAGCGCTTGCCGGCCAGGAAAAAAGGGGGGAAATGCCACAAGCCAAACGCAAAGTCAGTATCGTCACCGACAGCACCTCGTCCATGACACAGGCCATAGGGCGGGAGTACGGCGTCCACGTGATACCCGTCTATATCACCTTCGGAACCCAGACGTATCTCGATGGAGTTGACCTTGACTCTGAACTGTTCTACCACCTGCTGCGCGGCAGCAAACAACTGCCCACCACGTCCCAGCCGACGGCCAGGGATTTCGTGGAACTGTACACCACGCTCTCCAAGCAAGCCGAGGCCATCGTCTCCATCCACCTATCGCACAAGATGAGCGCGACGCTCGATTCCGCTCTGGCCGCCAGCAAGCAACTGCCAGACTTGCCGATTTACGTGATCGACTCTCTCTCGGTCTCCATGGGCCTGGGTCTGATAACTATCGCGGCCGCCCGCGCTGCGGCCTCCGGCCAGGACGCAGCCCAGGTCGTGCATCTGGTTGAAGAACTGATCCCCAAGACAAACGTCATCTTCACTGTGGAGACGATGGAGTATTTGCACAAAGGCGGGCGTATCGGCGGAGCCACAGCACTGCTGGGGTCCGCACTAAAGATCAAACCGATTCTGTTCATTAAAGATGGACAAGTTGAGCCGTTGGAGAAACCACGCACCAGGAAACGGGCTGTGGGGCGACTGCTTGATCTGGTGGCCGAACGGGTGGGCCCGTCCAAGGCCGTGCACATGGTGGCACTGCACTGCGATGCGCCCGACGAGGTGCAGATTCTGGCCGAGCAGGTAAGGGCGCGATTCCACTGCGTAGAACTGCTCACAGCCGAGGCCGGCCCGATCATCGGCACCCACGCCGGTCCAGGGACGCTCGGGGTGGTATTTTACACCGAATGATAGACCAGACAAGTGGCATGGCAGATCAAGATTCACCTACGATCAGCGCCGCGATCTTTGACCTGGACGGCACGCTCTTCACCGGTCACGTCTGGCTGGGCCTCTCGCGCTACCTGCGGCTATACCGCCGCAATCGGCTCTGGCTCTACGCCTTTATGACGACCCACCTCCCCCTCAGCCTCCTCTACAAAATGAATCTGATGGATGGCGGCAGGATGCGGACCATCTGGTCCCGCCACATGTCGTGGATGCTGCGGGGAATGAGCATACCGGACGGTGCGCAGGCTTTCACCTGGGTCACCGACGAGTACGTTTTGCCCTTGTTGCGATCGGACGTCGCCGCACTGCTGCGGGAGCACCAAACACGGGGGGAGCAGGTCATCCTGCTCTCGGGCGCTTTCCAGCCGCTGTTGGAGGTCATCGGGCAGAGGTTGGACGTGGGGGTAGTGCTCGGCACACAACCCGAGCGGCGAGATGGGCACTATACTGGCCGCGCGCTGGAGCCGGCCTGCCAGGGGGAGGGCAAGGCCATGCGGCTGCGCGCCTACCTGGCTGAGGAGGGTAACAACGTTGACCTCGGCGCTTGCAGCGCCTATGCCGACAACATCCTCGACCTGCCGGTATTGGAGATGGTGGGCCAACCGGTCGCCGTCTACCCGGACGAGGAGTTAGCGACGCTAGCAGTGCAGCGGGGCTGGCCCATAATGTCACACGGCAGACCAAAAAACACGACCTGAGACTACTCAACCGCTGCTCCCAGCCACCGTCCCGGGGGCGTCCCATGCGGAAAATAACCACTCAGGGTAAGATGCTCTCGCTGACAACGCCCTCGTCCTCGAGGGCTGAGAGCGGGGTTGTGAATGACATTCAGAACGTTGAGCCGTTTTTTTGCCATTTGTTCATTTGTCATTGGAGCGCAATTCCCCATGGATTTCAATCGCAAAGAATCTGATGTACTGGAAGAGATAGAACGTCTGCAAGATAACATCCCGGGCTTACATTTCCACGGTTCTCACCAATCCGTAAGCACAGGCAACCTCATCCCTGGTTGTGAGATATGTACGCACGCGGCGTACATGTCCTTTCAACTCGGCTTTCGCTGCAACGCCAAATGCCCCTTCTGTTTCCTTGATACCTATAGCGCAGACACACCTGGCGAGGACGAAAAGTACATCCGGCAAACCTATTTGAGAGCGTTTCACCGTCGCCAGGACAAACTGGGGGGTATCGCCCTGACTGGAGGCGAACCCCTGTTGTATCTCCCTGAACTGGAGGCCTGCGTCACTGAAATGCGACGAGCGAAACCAGGATTGCACTTTTGGGTATACACCAACGGCATCCTGGCCGACGACGAACACCTGGGCATCCTCCATGACCTCGGCATCAGAGAGATCCGGTTCAACCTCGCAGCGACGAACTATGGCGAGAAAAGTCTGGAGAACCTTGAGCGAGCAAGAGGGTTATTCGAGTACGTTGCCGTAGAAGTGCCGTCGTACCCGCAGCAGGAAGAGGAATTGATGCGCTGCCTGGGAGAACTGGACCGGATAGGGATAGACCAGTTGACCCTACAGGAACTTTTGGTGACAGACGCCAACGTGCATCGCCTCGAGGGAGAGGGTTATCAAGCGGGCTTTTTATTCGTCAAAAAGTTTTTCCTCTACGGAAGCAGAAGGATGACCTACCAGGTGATGCGGCACTGCGTCGAGGAGCGATATTCGTTCACCGTGAACGATTGCTCGGCCAGGGAATTCGGCCGGGGGCAATGACCTTCAAAGATTTTGCCATTTGGCACGCGCGGTTGAACTGAGTGTAATCGGGGGCAACCACACAGCGATTTGTTCACCTCCACCATCATGATCCTGGCCTCCGCCAGCCCGCGCACCTTGTACACCCTACAGGCGTCGTAGCAGTTGTGTCACGTCCCGCCTGACTTTTCTCAGGTCCTCTGCGTTGGGCCGGCCCCTGATATCCCCCAGCCGGCCCCGGGTACTCGCTTCCTCTGAGCCATGGTACTCACCCACCACGTACCACTCATCCCACACGGTAAAACCCAGGTGCTCGAAGAACTGCCCGGCATACTTGCCTGCGGGAATGGCCTCGTTGATGCCGGTATGCGGCCCAGAATACGTGCAAAAAACCAGCGCGTTCTTTCCAGGGACTTTGGGAGCACCCACTTGTACGCGACCCTGCCTCTTATACTCAGCGAACTTGATCTTCAGGAACTTGTCCACCGGTTCAGGAGGGGCCCATTGATAGGACGGAAAACCGATGCAGATCAAGTCATAGGCGTAAAAGTTGATATCTGCGGCTTCCTCCGTCCTCTTGAGCAAAACCTCAATGCCGGCCGCTTCCAAGGCTTTGTTGATGGCCAGGGCTACTTTCTCAGTGTTCCCGGTTTTTGACCAGTAGATGATGGCAGCCTTCATTGTGTATGCACCTTCAGGTCTCACCTCAACTCTCCCCGAAATGCACGGTGCAATAGCGTTTGGAAGATATGCTCCGCCTGACGCTCGGCTTCGCGCTGCTGGGCGCGCAATCGCTCGAATTTGTGGACGATGCGGGCGAATTGCTGTTGGGGGGAGAAGGGGGGGAGTGGAACAGGGATCTGCCCAAGCCCCCCTATGCCAATATTCGATTGACCTGCTGTTGTGCGAATATACGGTGACATCGCTTTACGCCCCGAACCAGTACGCAAATACGTCGCCAAGAACCAAGGATTGACCGTGGTTAAGTCCAGTCTAGCGCGTATTAGGTAGGACGCATATAGGTACTGCGCGTTCAAACCGAAGACAGCACATCGCCCCACATAATCAGGATTCCCATTTGTGCGAACAAAGAGCAAGTCGCCCTGAAGGAGCGATATCTTATCTACTTCTTTCTCTGGTAACTCTGCGTATTTGAGATCCTCAAGGTTTATTTCTCTGCCCAGAACGTTAGGAATTCGAAGTACAGGCAACCCTTTGGGTTCGGTATAACACTTGGTTGAAGTGCCGTAGGAGAACTTTGTCTTCAAATCAGACAGTACCATAACTTCCCACCCCATCGGATTCGACACCGGATCGCCAAACATCTCCAGAAAGACCGATTGCAGGTAGGTATCGCTGAGGTCGCGGGCAGTGCGGCGCAGGCGGCGCAACCGATCCGCTTTGGCCAGGATGGCGGCGATGCGCTTTTGTTCGGGGAGTGGGGGGAGGGGGATTTGAACCCTCTCAAGGTCACTTCGACTAACCGCTGAGAATGTTGATCCTTTTCCTTCTTCTGCTAACTCCGGTTCGGAAAACCGCAAGAAGTAGAGCAAATACTTCGTGTCAATGTCTTTCGTACCGCGGATTGCCGCCAGTCCTCGTCCAATGCATGACCTCTCTGGACTGATGTTCGTCAGGCCAACAGGCGCTCTAACCGAGATGAGAATATCCCCTGCATCGGCTATCTTCTTCGGCTCGGTGCAGAACACTCTCACTGTGGGATGCAAATCTCCAAAGTCTGCTTTGCCCTGAAAGAATGGCAGTCCTTCTCCCTGCGTATTGTAGGAAGATGATGGAGGACTTTGCCCCATGATGATTTTCGCGACTTCTGGGAGAGCGACGAGTTTCATCCAAGCAACCTCTCTATCTCTCGAACTTCCTCACCCATCACCCGCTCCAACTCCAACAACCGCTCCATCGTCACCTGGGGCTTCTCGTAGTAGACCTCATCCTGCTCCACCTGACGGTAGCGGCTGGCGGAGAGGTCGTATTTGTTGGCCACGACCTGCTCCCTGGTGACCCAGAACTGGCGGGTCAGTTGATCCATCTGCGCCTGGAGGGGAGCGATCTGGGCTTTGAGGTCGGACAGTTCGTCGTTGACGGCGTCCAGAGACCCTAAGGGTTTCGGAAAACCCTTAGGGTCTTCGGGGTCTTCGATCACGCTCTCGAAAGTCAAGCGGTTGATCTCGGCCTGCAGTTTCAGTCGTTCGGCTTTCAGGGGTGCGACCTGGGTACGGAGAGCCTCCAGGCGGGCCTGGCGCGCGGCCTGGAATTCGGCATCGTGCCGCTGGCGCCAACATTCCAGGATGTCGGGGATGTCGTTTTCGGGCACTATCTGCCGTTTGTCGTCCAGCGAGAAGCCGTCGTGGGCCATGTCGTAGAACCAGATACGGTCGGTCGTCGCGCCACGGGTGAAGAGCAGCACCGCCGTGGAGACGCCCGCGTAGGGCTTGAACACGCCGCCGGGCATGGAGACGACGCCGTCCAGCCGGTTCTCCTCGATCAGTTTCCGGCGCAGTTCGACGTGCGCCCGGCTGGAGCCAAAGAGCACCCCGTCGGGCACAATCACCGCGCAGCGCCCGCAGGATCAGGTGTACGAAGAGTAACTCTGACTTGCGGGTGTTGCCCGGCAGTGTGTCGCTGACGCTGCCCTTGTCCACCGCTCCCTTGAAGGGCGGGTTCATCAGGATCACGTCATAGTCGCGCGCCTCGGTAAAGTCCTTGGAGAGCGTGTCCATGTAAAAAAAGCGGGGGTGCTCGATGCCGTGCAGCATCAGGTTCATCGAGCCGATGCGCAGCATGGTCATCCCGGAGTCGTTGTCATAGCCTCGGAAGGCCTCCCCTTGCAGAAAGGCCCGCTGCTCGTCTGTCAACAGATCGCCAACCAGGTTGTGGGGCCAACCCTGCTCGTCGTATTCCAGGATGCCGGGGGAGGTGTGCTGTTCCAGAATGTACTGGTACCCATTGACCAGAAAGCCGCAGGTGCCCGCCGCCAGGTCGCCGATGCGCTCGCCGGGCCGGGGGTCAAACCCATCCACAGGGATCTCAATGCCGACCTGGTCGGGGTTATTGACGTCCCAGCCTGCTTTTTTCAGGGCGGGATCTATGAGTTGTTTCCGGGTCTTTGCTTCGGTCGGGTTGGGCAATTTCTACGCTCCTGCGAGACCCTATCTCAACAGTTCTTAGTATACTTTCCCCTCTTGTTTTGTGCAAGCGTGAGGAACGCGCGGTAAGGGCCTCGTCGCTGCTAACCGCTACCGGTTGCCATCCGGCGCATAATCGCGTAGAATACACATGGGGAACTTTGTTCCAATGACAAATGAACAAATGATAAAAATGATAAACTCTCACCAGGCCAAGGTGGAGGAGAAGCCGGAGGTCAAGAAGAAGCACATCCTGAGCAAGACGATCAGTGGCCTCGGTATGTTCAGTGGTTCAGTGGTTCAAACAGGAGGGTCAACCGGCACAACAGGACGACGGCACTGACGGAGAGAAGATCAATGAAACGACTGATCCTTGTGGCAAGCGTGGTTATTCCCATGACGCTCATCGGGTTGCTCATCAGCAACAATGACAGGGCCAAGGCAGACATTCGTGAGGTGAGGAATGCGTCTTCTCATCAAGCCTCCTCCTCCATGGCCAGAGCGACAGAGACGCTGACCCTGACCGAGCAGATCTGTCTGCCCTTTGCGCATAGAAACTCTCCCCCGGTTGCCCACGTGCCAGAGGGTGAGTATCTGTTTGTTGAGGACTGGACAAATCGGGTGCTGGGCGCGAAGTGCGCGCGCATCTGCATTGATTTCCCCAGTTATTCCTTTTATCCGTCAAACGGAGAACTTGTCGTTTATCTACCAGGATCTGGACTGGTATTGGACGAAGGCGACATCGGCTACATCGGCAGTGGCGAGAGCCTGAGCGGTATGGGTAGTGGTGCTGTCGGCCACTTGACCAAAATTCAGTCGCTTCCGTCGTCCATAGATGGCATAACGTTGCATCACGTGGACGAAACCGGGACTATAACCCTGGAGCACGAGAGCAAAGTGATCGTCCTGGAGGCAGGTGAAGTATGGGTAGTCGGTGAGGAAACTGAGGCCTGGGACTGGCTTGGTGTGGGATGTATCGTGACCAGCACCCAGCACATTACCAACTATGCCTTCCAGGATCGGGATAGGATCATCTACGTCTGGCCTTTTCGGGTGCTCCTGCCGGTGGTAGCGCGCGATGAACTTTGAGTAGCGATCAAGGGCTCTCGGCGAATTTAGCGCCTCAGCGATCCAATAAAAGGGAGCAACGTACCGCTGACAACTGCCCGAGGAGCAGGAACGAAACTCGAAAGTCTCACCCCCGCTTTTTGAAAAGATATGGGCGCGGCCTCAAAAGGCCACGCCCTGGACAGAAGCAGACTAGGACGCTGGTGTGGGAGTCAGGCTGGGCGTAGGCGGCACCGTAGGCGTCATCGTAGGCGTGGGTGGTGCTCCGGCCGGCGGCGTCGGCGTCTCCAGTGGGGTTGGTGGCGGGGTAGGCGTCGGCGGGTAAGGTGGTTCATCCAACAGCCCCAAAAGCCCTATCAGGTCGCCGGTGGACACCACGTAAACCAGCGGGTCGCCCTCTTTCTGCACGTAGCGGGCAGTGTGGCGCGGGTTCTCTGCCCCAATCACCAGGTATATCTCCGTCCCGCCGCTGAACACCAGCGTCACCTGCACCTCCGGCTCGCTCAGCCCAAAGGCGGCCAGATCGCCTACGTCGGCCATAGCGCGGGTGGACTTTAGCTCGGCCACCCGGTTTGCCAACCCGTCAAGCCGGTCCGCGTCCGCCTCGCTCTCCTCCGGCGCGGTCATCCGCCATCCGCCAGTATCACGCTTTACCGCCGTCGTCTGGCCACCTTTGGTCACCGTAATCTCCATCACATCGCCGCCTCTGAACTCCCAGAGTGGGACCGGCGTAGGCAAAGCCCCTTCTTGCGGTGGCGGCTCCCGTTTCGCCTCCACCAGAAAAACATAAGCCGCCAGCGCGGCGCAAAGACCGACCAGCACCAGCGTCGTGATCCACGACCTGCGCTCCCTCACCCTCTCACCACCTCCACTTTGCCCATCGCCCATTGGTTCATTGTTCATTGTCCGCTCATCTTCTGCGCCACCACACGATGATCCCCATAACCAGAAGCGCGAGCGGGACAAAGATGACGCTGATGAAAAAGATTATGTTCGACTGCACCTGGCTGAGGTACACGTAGCGCTGCTGCGTCGTCTTGGGGCCGATGGCAATCATGCTCTCCTCCTCCGCCAGCCAATTGACCGCGTTGAGGAAGAGTATGCCATTTCCCATACCACTGGCGTACTCGTTGGAGGCAAAGTCCGAATCGCCGAACAACACCAGGCGTGTCTTCTGGTCGAGACTGGCGGAGCCGGACATGGGTGATGCCTCAATAGTCGCAATCAGCGTGAGCGGCCCAGGCACATCCACCCCTTCGTTGAACTGCAATTCGGTGGCCTCCGTGTCCTGCTCGGCCCAACTCTGGGGCGTGGTCTCCACCAGAGAGCTGAACGTGACCATCCCGGTGGGGTCTACCCCCACCTGCTCCACCGGGCGGGCCAGCGGGAAGAAAGTCATCAGCCCCGACAAATCTTTGGTGATCTGGCTAAAGTTATAGCGGTTGACGACAGGGGCAGCCGGGCCACCCATCAGCGAACTGGCCGGATCTACCACCACACCGGCTCCAAAGCGCACCTGCCAGGCAGATAGGACATCGTTCAGGCCGGCATCGTAGAACGGATCCTGCATGATGAGCGCCTTGCCGCCATCGAGCAGATACGACCGCAGCCGCGTCAGTTCGTCTTCTGCCAGGGCAATCTGCGGGCCGGCGACGACGACGACCGCCGCATCGGCCGGAACAGTCATAGTGATCACCAGGTTGAGTGCGCGCACCTCATAGTTCTGATCTCGTAGCGCGTTGGCCACATCGGAGTAACCGTCGTTACCATAGCCCTCCGGATCATATTCCTGGTGACCGGTGAGAAAATAGATCACCTTCTTCTCCTCGCTGACGACCTTGAGCAGTGCGCTGGTAACATCCTGTTCGTCGGGCGTGTAGACCACCTCGGTGCGCTCACCGGACTGGAGGAGCAGGCCACCGTAGGGAATGGGATCATACTGGTTCGCCTTGAGCGGTTCGCGATCAGGGTCAATCACCGTGTAGGAGAGAAGATCGTTATAGTAGAGATACTGATCCAGCAGTTCCTCAAAGTCCCCCCGCTGGTAGTCATCGGCGGCGAAAAAGCCCGCGATAGTGACCGGCTTCCCTATCTCGGCCAGCACTTGAACGGACTGGGGAGAGAGGGTGTGCTCCTTCAACTCTGTGACGTCGTAGCGCTGGTGGTATCGCCCGGCCAGATAATTCAGCAGGATCAGGATGCCGATGAAAGCCACGCTCATCAGGACGGCGTTGGAACCGTAGCGCGCGGCGCGTCCCGTTAGGACAGCCCGCACCTGTGCCGGGCGGCTGAGAACAAAAAGCGCCCCCAGCACAACGCCGCCGATCAGCAGCCCCTCGATCCAGGGGGTCATCTGACGCGCGATAAAGTACCAGGACGCACCGACGACCAGCGCGGCCAGCGCGGCATATCCCAGGATAAAACCATATCGTTCGACGAAGCGAGGCATTACCGCCACCTCCTTGTCTCCAGCACCCGCGTGGCCAGGAACAGGCAGACAGCCACCAGGCTGAGATAGTAGACGACGTGTTGGGTATCAATGATCCCGTCCAGAAAGTCGGGGTAGTGGGAAAAGATGGCCAGTTGAGTTATAAAGTCACCTGCCAAGGTGCCCGGCGACCGCGAGCCCACAAACTCTACCAACCACAACGCCACACCGATGGCAATGCTCAGAATGGCGGCGACGACCTGGTTGCGGGTGAAGGTCGAGGTCAATGTGCCGATAGCCAGAAGCGCCGCCCCGACCAGGACAAAGCCCAGGTAGCCGCTGGCCGTCGCACCCAGGTCAGGATCGCCCAGGCGAGCCAGGATGTAAGGCTGGTAGAGACTAACCGCAACCATGGTTAGAAAGAGGAGCAGGCTGGCCAGGTATTTGCCCACGACCAGTTCCCAATCCCGCACCGGCGCGGTGAGCACCAATTCGATGGTGCCCGAGCGCTGTTCCTCCGCCAGCAACCGCATGGTCACAACAGCGGCGTAGAGGATGATGGTGAAAAATAGCCACCCGCTGCCTAGCGTGTAGGCCATCACCGCCTGCTGTGAGTAGACGATGATGAGCCAAAATAAAAGTCCCATCACCGCCAGGAAAGCGGCCATCGTCACGTAGGCGATAGGTGAACTAAAGTAAGCATACAATTCCCGTCGCGCGATGTTCCATGCGTTACGCATCTTTGCTCTCCTCCATCCTCATTTCCTCATTTCCTCGTTTCCTCATTTCCTCCCCTTCCTCCGTGGTCAACTCAAGGAAGATATCCTCCAGGCTCATGCCGACTGTGCGCAGTTCGAGCAACCCCCAGCCCCGTTCGACGACGGCGCGGGCCAGTTCGGCGCGCCGGTCTTGCTCCCGGGTGCAGGAGACCTGGTAGGCCCCTCCGTCAACAGGCTCGACACTGATGACGCCATCCACTCGCTCCAACACCTCGACGGCCCCCGGGCCAGCGTCAGCGATGCGCACCAGCACCCATTCCGCCCCTTGCAGTTGGGCGGTCAGTTCCTCCGGCGCGCCCTCGGCCACGATCTCCCCCTTGTTGATGATGAGCACGCGGCCGCAGGTCTGGCTCACCTCGGGGAGGACGTGGGAACTGAGGATGACGGTATGCTCACGGCCCACCTCCCGGATAAGCGCCCGCACGTCGGTCACCTGCCGAGGATCGAGGCCAATGGTCGGCTCGTCAAGGATGAGCACCTCCGGCTCGTGGAGAATAGCCTGCGCCAGCCCGACGCGCTGGCGATACCCCTTGGATAGTTTGCCGATGACCGTATCGGCGTGGTCACCGATGTCACACGATTCCAGCACCCGAGCCACCGCTCGCTCGCGGTCGGGCAAGCGGCGCAGTGCGGCCATATAGTCCAGGTAGGCCCACACGGTCATCTCCGGATAGAGGGGCACTGTCTCCGGCATATAGCCAACGCGGCGGCGCACCTCCAGCGAGTCGTAGAACACATCAAAGCCAGCCACGCGGGCCGTGCCGTCGCTGGGGGGCAAGAAGCCAGTGAGCATGCGCATCGTCGTCGTTTTCCCCGCCCCATTGGGTCCCAGGAAGCCGACGATCTCTCCCTTGTCCACGTGGAAACTGATGTCGTAGACGGCCCGGGTGGGGCCATAGTAGCGTGTCAGGTTCTGTACTTTGATCATACCATTTCACCTCATGGAATAGCCGCTAACAAAATTTACCCACTCTACCCACCGGGAGGCGCACGGTGAATCTGGTTCCCAGCCCCACCACACTCTCGGCGGTGATGGTGCCGCCGTGGGCCTCGACGATCTCCTTTGTGATCGCCAGCCCTAACCCAGCCCCCCGGGCCCGCTTGCGGGACTTGTCCGCCTGGTAGAACCGCTCAAAGACACGGGGCAGTGCCTCCGCCGGGATGCCCTCGCCAGCATCGGTGACTGCCACCGTGACATCGCGTCCATCCTCTGTCGGTTGCGCTGCCAGGGTGATCCTGGCCCCGGCAGGCGTGTGCGCCAGCGCATTGTCGAGCAGGTTGGTAAAGACCTGCGCCAGCCGATCACCGTCGCCGGTGACAAACAGAGATGCGAAAACGTCGGATTTTATGGTCACACCGGCAGCCCGCGCCTGGGGCGACAGTTTCTCGACGCACCCTTGCAACAGCGGGCCAAGTTCCACCGGATCGCGCGCCATCACCACCTGCCCGGCGTCAAAGCGGGCCAGGGCCAGTAACTCATCCACCATACGGCGCATGCGCTCCGCCTCGTCGTGGACGATGCGGGCGGCGCGGGCCGTCGCCTCGGGAGTCGCAGCCGTGCCATCAAGCAGGGCCTGGGAGAAACCCTGGATGGAGGTAAGTGGGGTCTTGAGTTCGTGGGAGACGTTGGCCACAAAGTCCCGCTGCGATCGTTGGGCACTCTCGACCTGGTCGGCCATGGTGTTGAAAGAGTGGGCCAGACTTTGCACTTCGGCCGGGCCGGAGACCGGCGCGCGCGTGCCAATTTTGCCCCGGGCGATCTCCTCGGCCGCGCTGGCCACCCGCCGCAACGGCGCAGCGACCGAGTGGCTGACCAACAGCGCCAGGAGGATGGAGAGCACCAGCGCCGCCAGACCGGCCCACAGCAAGGGAGATAAGAGATTGTCGCGCGCCCAGGCCAGCGCCGCGCCGCGAGGCTGCGGGGCGGCGAAGACAAGCATCTCGGGCGCAGGAGGGGCCGGCCACGGCAGCGCTACGAAGAGCCACGTCTGTCCTCCGGCGTCGGTGAAACTCCCCTGCAGGCCACCATCAGGACCGCGGTCTGCGCTCGCTTCAGCCAGCAGGTTTTGGCCCTCCCATTCCCTCCTGCTGTCGAGGGAGACGTTGCCCTGGGGATCAAGAAATAAAACGCGCACTTTCTCACCCTGATCAACCTGCCGCAACCAGGGAACCAGCCGCTCGGGGGCGACCTCTCTCCCACGCGCCGCTACGGTGGTCACGCGGGCCACGTCGCGCAGCCGCTGGAAAACGATCCGCTGTTGTATCTGGCCGACACGCAGCGCCACCAGCAGCCCCAACGCGGCCACGAGCAGGCAGGCGAGGATGACGACGACGTAAGATAATAACAAACGAGAGTGTAGGCTACGGAACATGTGAATAGAGAATAGAGAATAGAGAACTCGCTAATCACGAACTGACGAGCTTGTACCCCACCGCCAACACCGTCTCAATCTCGACGCTGGAGGAGACGGTCAATTTCTTGCGCAGGTGGGCAATGTGGACGTCCACCGTGCGCGTCTCGCCGTAAAAATCGTACCCCCAAACCAGGTTCAACAATTGCTCGCGGCTGAGGACAATGCCCCGGTGCTCGGCCAGTGTCAGCAGCAGGTCGAACTCCTTGGGACGCAGCCCCACCGGCTGTCCGGCGACGGCGACCTCATGACGAGATGGGTCTATCACAACATCGCCCACGTAGATAGGCGCTTCGGGACGGGCGACACGCTGGGCACGACGCAGGATGGCCTTGACGCGGGCGACCAGCTCGCGAGGGTTGAACGGCTTGGTGACATAGTCGTCGGCCCCCAGTTCCAGCCCCACGATCTTGTCCACGTCGTCGTCGCGAGCGGTGAGCATGATGATGGGAAGATTGGGCGCTGCGAGGCCTGCGCGCACGCTCCGGCATACGTCCCAGCCATCTACCTCGGGCAGCATCAGGTCAAGCACCATTACCGCCGGGGGCTGGCGACCGATCATCTCCAAAGCGGTCGCCCCATCGCCGGCCGATTGCACGCGGAACCCCTCTTGTTCGAGGTACATGCGCGCCAACTCAACGATGTTGGCTTCGTCATCCACAACCAGAATTGTCTCTCCGGTCATCGCTCGCTCCTCCTGCCTGTTATTGTAACCAATTGGCCCCAAAAGGCAAGGCCCCGCACAACACCCGAGATCAGATCGGGAAGGCCTGTTATAGTGATCGTGGTTGGGATGATTGCGGGGGGACAGCTGGGGAGTTGCCTGCCTGTTCGCTGAAGAACAAAAGTACAACGCCAATCACGACCAGACTCCCGCCCAGGAGTTGGGGGATGGTCAAGCGCTCGCCCAAGAGGCAAAAGGCAAATCCGGTTGTCAACACCGGCTCTAGCGTGGCGATCAAGTTAGCCGTGGCAGTTGGCAGATGCGTCAGACTGACGGTGTATAGGCCATATCCGCCGAGTGTGGGGCCGATGGCCAGTAAAACCATAATCCCCCATCCCAAGGCGGCTTCACGCCACCCACCTGGCCCGACCGCCAATGGCCTGGACAACCACAGGAGCGTGTCTGGACGTTGCACGAGCAACAGGAAGGCCGCCCCGAGCGTAAAGGAGTACAGCGTGGCCGTCCATGGATTGACGCCCCGCCTGGACGAACCCTTGCCCAACAGACTGTAAGCAGCAAATACTACACCATTCGCCAGGCCGATGACGATGCCGGCCGGGTTGGCCTGCCAGGCCGCCCGGTCGTGCGCACCGGATACGAACACGCAGCCGACGATGCTCAAAACCACTGCGCCGATCTTGAGGGCGTCCAGCCGTTCATTCAGCCAGAGCCGGCCCACCAGAGCCGTGAACACCGGCGAACTGTGAACCAGCACTGTGGCTACTGCCGCCCCATTGAGCGCCACAGAGACCGTCCATAGCGCATGCGAAACTGACAGGACAAAGCCATAGAGAACGAAAAACAACACGTTCCGGCGTCCCAGGTACAGCAGGGGCCGGGCCACCAGGGCGAGCACTCCAAAGAGTACACCTGCCACAATCAGGTCGCGCCAGAAAGCCAGCACCAACGGCGGCATGTGGAAGCGCGTGGTCAAGTAGCCGATAAAGATACCCGTCGTTGACCAGGTGGCTGTGGCGGCTAAAGCGATGAGATAGCCATGTGTGGCAGAAGGCTCGGGAGAACTCGACATATGCCAGATTGTACTCAATCAGCCCTAAAAGGCAAAACCCCGGTTCATCCGGGGTCTTGCCCTGTCACTTGCTTGAGGCTGTACCAGGCTAAGGTGTGTACGGCTCCAGCGATTCCAACACGGCGATGGCCTCGTCAACGGAGAGCCCCGAGACCCGCAGTATCACGCTGCCTGGCGGTAGCTTGTCGTCTGCCTCCTCGGGTATCCCTCTCCCTATGTAATGCTCAGCCACACCCCAGTCCGGCAGGTAGAGCACGAACTGGTGTGAGTCAATAAGGTCGCTTTCGAGCCAGCCCTGTCGGCCGCCGACGTCCGCCAGCCGGGCTGCCAACCCCGGCCCCTTGGGCAGCATAGACTCGGAGAGTATCACATACCGGCCAGGCTTCCCCCGGTAGATCAGCAGAAACTCGTCATGCGATAGCCTCCCATCGGAGTATCCCTCTTGCACTTGCAGTAGAACAACATAGGGCAATAGTTCGAGGTCATCGGGTAGAGCGGTGGGGACGAGGAAGACAAAGGGCGCGGCGTCGGTTGCCTCTTCCAGCGCCATGGCAGGCAGACGAGGTAGACGGTAGAAGCCGTCTATGCCATCCAGTCGCCGGGTTTCGACGTTCTCCGGAGGTATGAATGTGAAGGCGTCGTCCGGAGTCTGATAACGTTTCTAGCGCCCGGTGGTCGCCGTCGCGGGCACGGCGAACAAGATCATCAGTTTCCATTGTGATTCTCCGCGGAGTTTCTACAGATTAGACGACGCCCGTTCGTTTTTCCTTGGCGTCTCATGAGACCAACAATGCCTGTTTACAAACCGCCCCGCCGTAGAACAGGCGGGGCAGGAAGGCGACCAGTATCAAGCTTTCGGGTTACGGGGCTCAGTCCAACATCACCACCCGCACCCGCGCACCGGCCGGCGCGTGGGTCCACTCCTCTGGGATGATCGCCAGTGCATTGGCCTTGACCATCGAACTCAGGATGCCCGACCCCTGCTCGCCGGTGAGATAGGCGCGATACGCCCCCTCGTGCTGCTCGACGCGGACGCGCAAGTAGTGGCGGCGGCTATCCTTATGCTTCACCTCGTCCATCAGCGTGGCCTCCACGACGGACCGCTCCAATTCCGCCAACCCCAGCATCTTCAGGATGGCCGGGCGGGCGAACATCTCGAAGGAGACCATCACCGAGACAGGATTGCCCGGCAGGCCCAGGAATGGGATGCCGTCAATTCGGCCAAACGCGAGCGGTTTGCCCGGTTTCATGCGCACTTTCCAGAAATCAATCGTGCCTTCGGCGGCGAGCACGTTTTTGACGAGGTCAAAGTCGCCCATTGAGACGCCGCCGGAGGTGAGGAACAGGTCAATGCCATGCTCCAGCCCGGCCTGAATCTTTTGCGTCAACTCTGGCGCCCGGTCGCGGGCGATGCCCAGCAGGATGGGGATACCCCCGCACTTGACGACCTGTGCTGCATTGGAGTAACTGTTGGCATTGCGGATCTTGCCCGGCGCGAGGGGGGCGTCAATCTCCACCACCTCGTCGCCGGTGGCCAGGACCGCTACGCGAGGACGGCGGATCACAGACACCTCCCTGCGCCCCAGCGCGGCCAGCATCCCCACTTCCTGTGGGCGGACAAAGGTTTCTCGCCGCAGAACCAGATCCCCCTGGCGCACATCCTCTCCAGCGGGACGAACGTACTGGCCCACCTTCACCCCCGCCAAGACCTCCACCCAATCCCCATCCGTCTCCGTGTCCTCGACGCGGACGACGCCATCGGCACCCTGCGGGATGGGAGCACCGGTCATGATGCGAAGTGCCGTGCCGGGCATGACCTCTGTCCCGGGGACATAGCCCGCCGCAACCTCACCGACGCAACGCAGGCGGATGGGGTTCCGGTGACTGGCCCCACCGGTATCGGCCGCCAGCACTGCGTAACCGTCCATAGATGAATTAGCATAGGGCGGGATGTCATCGTCGGCGCGGACGTCCTCGGCCAGGACACGCCCCAGCGCATCAAGAATAGGCACCGGTTCCGGCTCCAAAGGATGGAACTCCCTCAGCACCCGCTCCAGCGCATCTTCGACGCTCAACATCGGCTCAACCATCTCCCCTGCTCCCTGTCCCCTTCTCTCCTTGTCCCCTCGTCTCCCCATCCCCTTGTCCCCCCGTCCCCTCGTCACTCCGCCTCTCGCTCCTCCACTCCGCTCCATCAGCCCATACCTCTTTTTTCCACAGAGGGACGATCTCCTTCAGCCGGTCAATACTGTAATGGATGGCGTCAAAGACCTCCTGGCGATGGGCGGCGGAAAGGGCAATGACCACAGCGGTCTCCCCCACCTGCAACCGCCCCACGCGGTGGACGATGGCGACCTCGCGGATCGTCTTCCAGCGGGTCTGAATCTCGCCGCCGATCTGGCGCAGCGTCTCCTCCGCCATCTCCGGGTAGGCCTCGTACTCCAGGTAGTGCACCTCACGGCCATCTGTCTCGCCACGCACCACACCGACGAACGTGATCACCGCCCCTACGCCTGGATCCGCCAGCCGGCCGACGACCTCATCCACGGATATTTCCTCTGTTGTGATTTCAAACAACTTTATCGGTTTCATCTCTGCTAATCCATCTCCTCCCACATCAGACTTTCAAGTTCCACCCGCACCTGCGCAGCCACTCCGGCCGCCCCTTCGTCACTGCATGCCAACTTCCTCATACCAAGCCGATAGAGAATCATCTTGATGCGAAGATGCATAAACACCGGCAAGCTGCCCGCTGGCATATCTGGGGTGCGAGGAATAACGTAGAAGTGGATGTGCTTGACCGCTTCGCCAAAGGAACAGACGTAGACCTTGGCGGGCTTGAGCACTCGCGAAAGTGCCAGACAGGTGTTCTGCATAATCGGGCCGAAGGCGGCTGTTTCTTCTGGTGTGAGTTCCGCCAGGTGCTCACAGTGCCGCTTGAGTTTGATGATGAGGAAGCCCCGCAACATAACGGGGCCGACAGAATGGTCTACCATCCAGTATTTATCCTCATAGATCACCCCGCCAGGGGCCTCGAGCCTGCCGGCAAGCACATCACAAGCCATACACCCGCCTACGTACATTCTCTTTACCTCTCCGCTCCCCAATCTGGTATATCACCCGCCACCGACCGGCGGCAAACAAGCGACCTCGTCTCCATCGTGCAGTTCGGTCTGCATGCCGACGTAGGCGCGGTTCACAGCGACGCTGACAAAGCGGGTGTAGGCCCGCAACACGGGGTACTCCTTCGTCAATAGATCAATCAACTCCCCCACCGTCGTCCCCGCCGGAATCTCCAACTCAATCTCCCCCACACCCAGCGCCTCCCGCGGCGCCGCAAAAAACCTCACCGTAACCCTAACTCGTCCGTTCTCCATTCTCTCCTCTCCAGTCTCCACTCTTGCCCCCGCTCTTGCGCACCAGCCTGATATTCCCAATCCGCATCGTCTTCTCCACCGCCTTCGCCATGTCGTAGATGGTCAGAGCAGCGACGCTGACAGCGGTTAGCGCCTCCATCTCCACACCGGTCTTGCCCCGGCAGCGCGCGGTCGCGGTGATCTCGATGCGCGAGACCTCTTCGTTTATGTAAAATTCCACGTCCACCTTGGCCAGTTGCAGCGGGTGGCAGAGGGGGATCAGGTCGGGGGTGCGCTTGGCAGCCATGATGCCCGCCACCTGCGCCACAGCCAGCGCATCCCCCTTCGGCATGCCACCCTCGGCGATGAGACGCAGCGTCTCTGGGCGCATTGAGATTTCCCCTCTGGCGACGGCCACCCGCTCCGTGTCCGGTTTCCCACCCACGTCCACCATCTGAACACGACCTTCTTCATCTATGTGCGTCAGTTCCATAGGACCTCCCGCAATCAAACCTTTACCATCACCTGGTTGTAATACCTGATCCCTGCCTCGATGTCGTTTCGAGACACGTCAGGCCAGTATGCATCAGCAACGTAAATACAAGCATACGCACTCTGCCAAAGCATAAAATTGCTCACACGCCGGTCGCCGCCTGTACGAATCACCAGATCAACATCTGGAAGCCCGGCCGTCCACAAGCGGTTGTTGATGGTGGCTTCGGAAACCATCTCGGGTCGCGCTCGCTCTGCCAGTAACTCGCTGGCGACGTGCACCAGCTCAGCCCGTCCGCCATAGTTGAAAGCAATATTGAACACCCAGGGGCCGTTGTTCTGCGTAAGCGATACCGCCTCGTCGAGCACCCGCAAAGCCTTGGCCGTCAACCTATCTCGACTTCCACTGTGAACAAAGCGGACATCTCTTGCGTGCAACTCTTTCACGAACCGGGGTAAATGTTTTTCCAAAGAACGCACAATGTATTCAACCTCAACCTTGGGACGCTTCCAGTTCTCCGTTGACCAGGCAAAAGCAGAGACGATTTGAACATCAAGGCCATAACAAATCTCCAGCACATCAGGTATGTGCTCGAAACCAGCCTTGTGCCCGGCGCTTCTGGGAAGACCACGTCGTTGCGCCCAGCGCCCATTACCATCCATAATGAACGCGATGTGTTTGGGGACGGTCATCATTCTGTTCATAAGCCGGTCTCGTCCCACCAGGATTTGGCAGACTTGAGAAAAGCTACACCGCTCTCAATGACTGAAAGTGCGCCCTCCACCGAATCCTCAGCAGGATAGTAGGTTTGCACAGCCTGATAGAATCCTCGAATGGTTTGACTTAGAGACGTGTTCGTTGGCAACAGTTCAATGGCCTGTTCTTTGGGTAAGCACCAGACCCCGATGACGTCGTCCCGTTGAAGCGTTAGTACCTGGTAGAGTACTGGCCAGACCTTCGTACAGAGCAGGCGGGTGCTACGTGCCATACGCACTCCGCCGTGGCCAAGGAGGCGGCCCATTACAAATGTCGGCACAGGATTCAATTCTGCCAGTGCCTCGCGTGCTGACTCTCGTAACTGTTGAGCCGTCGCCTCTGCTACCGGCAATCTGCCCACGACCAGGTGATACGCGCCCGGAACAGGGCCTACGAAGCCTTCCGGCAACCTACCCGGCAGAGTGGCGCATTGAACGTACCGGAACGGTGCTGCGTCGATCTTTGACAAGTCTCGATATATGGACAATCCCAACTCAAGGGGAAGCTGACGTTGCGAGGTGAAGGCCGAATCTTCCAGGTACAATTGAAAGTCAATGTCACTGCAGCCAGGGATAACCCCACCCTTCACAGCGGAACCGTGCACAATCAGCCCGATAAACCACGGCTCTGTGTGCTCCAGGTAGACGGCGGCAACCTCGCGGACAATTGGCCTCGCCTCCGGCATCAGATTGGATACATCCACTTCCACTCTCTAATCTCCAATACCCAATATCTAATATCCAACCCCCAATACCTAACCCCCAATCTCCGACATCACCCGGTTCTCCGGCCTCTCCCACTCGTCCAGATGATGCTGCATTGGCTTGCTCTCGATGCCTTGCAGCAGCAGTTCCTTGATCTGAGTGACGTCCGCCCCCTGGCGCAAGGGCGTGCGCAAGTTTATCTCGTAATCGGAAAGAAGGCAAGGGCGCAGTTGACCGTCGGCGGTGAGGCGCAACCGGTTACAGCGATAGCAAAAGTGCTCACTGATGGGGGTGATGAAGCCAAGCGTGCCCCTCGCCCATGGCAACCGGTAGTAGCGGGCGGGCCCGCCGCCGGTGCTCATCTTCGCCGGTTGCAATTCCCCCAGCGCGGCCTCGATTTTCTGTCTAATCTCCCCCGCCGTCACGACCCTCTCCCGCCACTCCCCGCTCGCCAGCACCCCATTCCCCACCGGCATCACCTCGATAAAGCGGACGTTCCACCCCACCTCCATCGTCTTCCGCGCCAGGCCCACTACCTCATCGTCGTTCATCCCTCGGATGACGACTGTGTTGATCTTGACCGGCTCCAGTCCCGCCCGCCGGGCCGCCTCCATCCCGGCCATGACGTCCTCCAAGCGGCCCAAGCGGGTGATGCGCTGGAACCGCTCCGGGTTGAGAGTGTCCAGGCTAACATTGACCCGCTTGAGGCCCGCCTCGGCCAAATCTGCAGCATAGCGCGATAGAAGAATACCGTTGGTCGTCATCGCCAGGTCATCAATGCCAGGAATGCGGGCCAGATTGCGCACCAGGTCCACGATGCCCAATCGGACCAGCGGCTCGCCGCCGGTCAGCCGCACCTTGCTGATGCCTAGTTCGGCCGCGGCCCGCACGACTGTCTCAATCTCCTCGTAACGCAAGATCCCCTCGTGCGCACGCCAGGGAACACCCTCCGGTGGCATGCAGTAGATACAGCGCAGATTACACCGGTCGGTCACGGAAATGCGCAAATAACTTATGGGACGATTATAAGCATCCAAGTGAGCCATGTCAAATCTCTATTCTCCATTCTCTATTCTCCATTCTCTAACCTCTATTCTTCAAGAACACACACCATACCCAGCGCTTCTCGGCCAGGCAATCAAAGAAGCCAGCGCGCCGCAGCGCGGCCAAAGTCAGGCCGCCCAACAGCCCGCCCAACGCCCCGAATACGATGTAACCCACGACCGCCCGCGCCAACCCCAAGGCAATAAACCCGATCGGCGCACCTGTCAGAATACCGAGCGTCCACTTGACCAGAAATTTGCCCAGGTGTCCCAGCGTACCCGCCAGGGCAGCAACGACCAGGTTTTCTGGATCGCGTAACAGCAACAGCACCAGGTCAGTGCCAATACCTACCATCGTGTACGAGAGGAAGGTATTCAACGCGCCCAAGTCGCCCATCCCCAGAAAGGCCGCAATAATGCCAAAAGTGAGGCCCACCAGTCTGACGGCTCCTCGTTTGGGCACTACCCCGGCCGCCACGATCACAATCGCCATCCAAAAGATTCCCGAATGGCCCGGCATTTGCAGCGGCAGCCGCAGCGCGATTTTGGCTACGACGATCAGCGTGCTGAACAGGAGCGCCGTCCCCGAGACGCGCAGCGAGAGCGTGACGATCTCGAACAGCGCCGGGTCTCTGGCAACGATCAGTTGAACGGCCTGGATCAGGCCCTGAATGATCTCTTCCATAGTTGAATTTTCCTGGTGTATGATGGAGCCGTTGTCATTCAGAAGACGTGCACCGCCGAGGTTTTGAAGGCGATGTAAACCTCTAGCCCTTCTCGCAACGCCATTGCCTCCAGGGATCGCCGGGTTATCATACAAATGAAATCCGGTGGGACGCGGACGGTGATGTAGACGAGCGCCCCCCTGTCCGCAACGCTCACGATACGGCCACGAAAGGAATTCCGCGCGCTGGAACGGAGTGGCGCTTTGGAGATGACGATTTCCTCCGGTCTGACTGAGGCGTGCGCTTGACCTGAGAGTTTCGTCACCACGACTATCTCCACCCCATCGAGGGATAGCACCTGGTAGCCGTCGTCTCCAGGACGAATCTCTCCCTGGAAGATGTTTCTCACGCCCACGAAGCGGGCTACGAATTCCGAGGCCGGTTTCCTGAAGATCTCCTCCGAGGGCCCTACCTGCACAACCCGCCCCTCATCCACGACAGCGATACGATCTCCCAGCGCCACGGCTTCCTCGAAATCGTGCGTGACGTGGACGGTGGTGGTGCCCAGTTCTCGATGGACCCGTGCCAACTCGCGTTGCAACCCCTCCCGCGTCTCCGGGTCGAGCGCGCTCAGCGGTTCGTCCAGGAGCAGGAGCCCCGGCTTGACGACCAGCGCCCGCGCCAGCGCCACCCGCTGAGCCTCGCCTCCGCTCAACGTCCCCGGCTGGCGGTGAAGCAGGTGGTCAATGGACAGCAGTTGGCTCATTTCGGTCACGCGCTCCTCGACCCCCTCGCGCCCCACCCTCCTCAATTTGAGCCCAAACGCGATGTTCTCAGCCACGCTCAAGTGCGGGAACAGCACATAGTCCTGATAGACAAAGCCGATGCCACGTCGCTCCGGTGGCACGTCCGTGACATCTTCGCCACCCAGCACGATATGCCCTTTGCGCGGTTGATGCAAGCCGGCGACGGTCTCCAGGAGCACGGTTTTGCCAGCGCCGGTCGGACCAAGGAGGACAAAGTACTCGCCCGGGGAGACATCAAGATTTATCTTGCGCAGGTGAAACTCGTCCAGATCCACCCACAGATCTCTAACCCGCACGCCCCACTCTTTACTCTCCATTCTCCATTCTCTATTCTCCATTCTCCATTCTCTATTCTCTATCCTGCCTGGCAGTCAATCGCAACACCGCGAACGTAGCCAGACAGATCAGGATCATCAGTGTTGCCACTGGCCGGGAGTAGTTCAGCCCAAAGGACTCGAAACGCTCATAAAGGAGAATCGGCGCGACCATCGGATGGTAGGCCAGGATGACGACGGCCCCAAACTCGCTCAGCCCACGCGCCCACATCAGGATCATCCCAGAGAGAATGCTGCGCCAGGCCAGCGGGAAGGAGACACGCCAGAAGGCCTGCCACGGGGACGCGCCCAGCGTGCGGGCCACCCACTCCAACCGTGGATCCACCGCCTCGAACCCCTCCCGCGCCGCGTTGACCAGGAACGATAGGCTGACGAACAACATGGCGGCAACGATGCCCGGCACAGCAGAGACAAACTTGACGCCAAAGATTCCAAAAGCCTGACCCAGGAGCGTGCGTCTTCCGAGAACCATCAACAGCGCGATGCCCGCCGCCGAGTGGGGCACGACGACAGGTACGTCAATAATACCCTCGACCAACCACTTGCCGGGAAAATCCACCCGGGCCAGCAGATAGGCCAGTGGCACGCCGCAGACGAAGGCTAACACGGTGGCGACGAGGGAAGCATAAAACGTCAGGAGTATCGAAGCACGCACTTCCTCGTCCAGGAGTGTCTGCCAGAGGAGGGCTGGACTGGAAGCCGTGATCGTCCGCAGCAGCGGCCAGGCGATGAACAGGAGCAGCAGCGAGCCAAGAACAACAAACGAGGCGCGCATTTTGTTAGCGAATAGTGCTCTCATGAGATGATGCCAAACAAAAACCGGCGTCCACCTGGAAAGGGGACGCCGGCGTGTTGGCTGCCTGTCATCCAATCTCCTTTCCAAGCACGGGAGGCATGACCGTTTCCAATCACACCCTGTCGCCCACCCCCCATAGGCTCAACCATTAGGAGGAATGGGTCGGAGAAGGAACACTTTTACTGGGGGCTATTTTACACTATTTTGGCTCGGGAGGCAAGGTACACCACCGGACAGGACACTTGGGTCAGCGTTTCGCCGGGCGGCGCGGGGTTGCCACGAGAAGCGGGCGGATGCCGGCAACGAGCAAATCGGAGAAGAGGAATGAGAACTCTGGCAGACACGCAACCTGTCCGGCGCGGAGTTGCCGATAGATGGTTCCGAAACCTACCCGCGAGGTCAGGTCCAGCGAAAGCGGAGTGACCGAGACAATGCGATCCACCTTCAACGCCCGGACGTCAGAGTCCGGCTCGGTCTGCCGAATGTCCTCAATCAACTTGTAGCCAGGACGGCCCGTGCCATTGGAACGATCAGGCGCTGTGGAGATAAAGTAGCGGTGGTGAGAAAGGCGCGTGAGCCGCCAGGGTGTGTGGGGTGTGGCGTCGGAAGGGACGTTGACGCTGAGCACATCCACATCGTAGGGGAAGACGCACGTGAGCCATTGCCGGGCGAACTGCTGCGTGAAAGCCATCGCAGCCGAGTAATCCGCCCCATTCTCGTATGTGAAGTGATAGGCCGAATCCATCTCCAGCGAGACCGCCAGCGATGGGATACCGAACGCACTTCCTTCCAGTGCAGCGCCCACCGTGCCAGAGATCGTCACCTCGATGCCCAGATTCGCTCCCGAATTGATGCCGGAAACCACCAGCGACGGAGAACGCGGAGCCAACTCGATCACGCCATGGACCACCGCCAGCGCCGGACTGGCATCCACCGCATAAGCGGTCACCCGCTCGCCATTAACCTCGCGTGTGGCAATCTGGATGCGACCCGTGACGTTGGGGGGCATAGAGCGTCCCCCGCCGGACCACTGGCGATCCGGCGCCACCACCAGCACCTCTCCCAGCGGCAGGACCGCTTCCACGGCGGCCCATAGCCCCTTAGAGTCAATACCATCGTCATTTGTGACCAGGATGAGCGGTCGTTCCACAGTTAGATACTCCTTGCAATCGGCAGAAAAACAGCGAGACCCAGCAACGTACCGGCGATGGTCTGGGCCAGGGTGTGGCGGCGCAGACGCACGCGCGACCAGGCGATGAGCGGCACGCCGACAAGTAACGGAAGTGCAGTCCCCATCAGAAACCACACCACCGTCGCAGTTCCGGCCGCCGCCGCGCAGTGCACGCTGACCTTCCAGCGCAGGGTGATGGCGAATGTCACCGCCGCTTGCACCCACAGCGCGCCAGCCAGGATGACCATCGGCTGGGGTGCGGCGCCGAGCACCAGCACGAGCCAGGCCAGCCCGGCGCAGACGACGGTAAAGAGCATTGGTTTGATCCGTTGCTGGCGAAGTTGCACGTCCAGGTCGGTGACCAGTTCCCGGCGCACCAGCCAGACCAGGTAGAGCAGCGGGGCCAAAACAGCGAGGAGTATGTGAATCCCTGCCCACCCCCAGGCGCGGGGGCTGGAGAGCGTCGAACCATTCAAGGCTATCGCGGCAGCAGTGAGCATAGGCGGGCTGCCGACCTGCGAGATCACGTAGGCCAGTCGCCCATCCCAGGCCTCAGAAACGATGACTACACCCGTGTGCGTTTTGTCCTGTACTGCCATAACGTCGTAACCTCCGTAAACCAGCATGTTGCGATTGGGCTCCTACAGCAGCAGTATAGTCCAGGATTCTTAAATCTGGTTAAACAACACGTTAATATTCGGTCAAGGTCACGTTAATCAGAGTTGTACCACCACCAGAATTGACAAAGTGGGAGCGGAAAGAACCCGCTCCCACTTCCAACATCCCGAGATCTGTGGGATGGAAGACCGTTCACAAATACAGATTATTCGTTCCCAACAGTCCTCCGTGCTTGATATTCTTCATAATCAGGAAGTAGACGCTGGTATTCCTCGGACATCAATGGCGACGAGAACATAAAGTCAGCGGAAGCACGATTACAGGCGATTGGAATGTTCCAAACCACGGTGATCCGTAGGAGAGCTTTCACGTCTGGATCGTGGGGAAGTGGTTCGAGGGGGTCCCAGAAAAAGATCAGGAAATCAATATCCCCCTCCGCGACCTTTGCTCCGATCTGCTGGTCACCGCCCAGTGGCCCGCTTTGGAGCCTGGTGATTTCGATACCCTCTATCTCTTGCTCTAACATTCTGCCGGTCGTTCCCGTCGAATATAGCTTGTGTTGAGCCAGAGTGTCTTTGTTGAATCTGGCCCATTCTAACAGATCATGCTTTTTGTTGTCGTGCGCTACGAGGGCCACTTTTTTCTTCTGCCCCATAGCCAACGTCTTTCGCTCCATAAGCCCGCTTGCCTCCTTACGCAAAGTTTGGGGTCATTGGCGTTCAAATGACCGTTCCGTCCGGGACGATGCCGTTCTTGGGCACGATGACGAGGCCATCGCGGATAACGTGAGTTTCTGTCTCCACCACCTCGACCACTTCCGGATGCGGACGAATGATAACATTCTGACCAATGCGGGCGTTCTTGTCAATGATGGCGCCCTCGATAATGCTGCCGGAGCCAATGCCCACGTCCGGTATGCCCTGCCGCTGGTTGGCCGCCCGGTTGGCGTCGTCCTCGTAAAAGTCGGCGCCCATGATCACCGACCGGGAGATGCGCACACCAGGCCCAATGATGCTCCGCAGGCCGATGACTGAATCGCTGATGATGACGTCTTGCAGTAGGCAGCCATCGGCCAGCAAGACTCGCTCCAGGTGGCAGTCATCGGTGCGTGTGCCAGGCAGGTAGCGGGGCCGGGTGTAGATAGGGCGCTCTGGATCATACAGGTCAAAGGGCGGATCCGGCAAGGCCAGGGAGAGACTGGCCTCATAGTAAGCGCGCACGGTGCCAATGTCTTGCCAGTAGCCTTCAAAGGCGTGGGCGTAGACCTCGTGGCCCTCAATGGCGGCCGGCAGGATGTGCTTGCCAAAATCATCTTCCTTGTGCGTCTCTAGCAGCGTTTCCAGCACGTCGAGTTGAAAGACATAGATACCCATAGAGGCCAGGAACGGCTTCTCCGGGTCGTTGCTGCTCGCCATCTTGTCCAGCCCCTTTCCCTTGGGTTTTTCGGCAAACTCGACGATGCGCCCGGCCTCGTTCACCTTGAGGATGCCCAGGGCCGGGGCAGCGGCCCGCGTCACCGGCTGCACAGCCACCGTCACGTCAGCGCCGTATGCGCGGTGGGCGGCGATAAAGAGCCGATAGTCCATACGATACAGGTGGTCGCCGGAGAGGATGAGCACTTCTGAGGGATGGGCAGTACGGATGTGGTTCAGTTGCTTGCGGACAGCGTCAGCGGTGCCCTGGTACCAGTCGGAGGCCCTGGCGGCCTGGTCGGCCGTCTGTTCGGCAGCCAGGATGTACACCCATCCGCCGCTAAAGGTATCGAACTTGTAGGTCTGGTGTATGTGACGGTGCAGCGACGCCGAGAGGAATTGTGTCAGCACATACATCCGCGTGACGCCCGAGTTGAGGCAGTTGCTGATGGGCACATCTATGAGGCGGTACTTGCCAGCCAGCGGCACTGCTGGTTTGGCCCGCAGCCTGGTCAGCGGATACAGCCGGGTGCCCCGTCCGCCGCCAAGTATGACGCCTAGCACGCGGCGCACGTCGGTAGGTTGGTGATTCTCCACTCTCCACTCTCCGTTCTCCCTGGGTCAAAGTCTAGTCTCACCTGGAATGGAACGTGCCCATTTTATTTACCTCTGTGAATCTCTGGGCCTTCTCGCGGTCAAAAACAGGAGACCGCCCAGCAGAGCACCGGCTACAGTCTGAGGAATGGACTGAGCACGATCACCTGATGCCTGCCAAGGTTACAGATTGTCCCTCCTTCACATCCAACTCCACCATCTTTCCCGTGACGGTAAAGATCACGCGCTCGCAGATGTTGGTCACCCGGTCGGCGGCGCGCTCCAGATTGTGGGCTGCCCACAACAGGTAGTTGGCCCCCTCAATGATGCTGGGATCGGCCAGGATGTAGGTGGCCAGTTCGCGGTAGATCTGGTTGTATAGATCGTCCACATCATCATCCTCGGTGGGGATGGCCCGGGCCGAATCCACATCCCGCTGCGCAAAGGCTGCCAGCGCCCGGTGGAGCATGTCCCGCGCCTTATCGGCCATGCGGGGCATATCCACCAGCGGTTTGACCAGGGGGCCTGAGCCGATCAGCAGGTTGATCTTGGCGATACCTTTGGCATAGTCTCCGATCCGTTCCAGTTCGTGGGTGATGTCCAGCACGGCAGCAATGGTGCGCATGTCACCGGCCACCGGTTGCTGCATGGCGATCAGCGCCAGGGCATCGGCCTCAATGGCGAAGCGCTTCTCGTTAATGAGACGATCCTGGGCGATCAGACGGCGGGAGCCTTCCATGTCCCGCTGTTTGAGAATGCCAACCGCATCGGTGATCGCATTCTCCACCATGCTCCCCAGGGCCAATGTCTCGTCCTGAAGACGCTGTAGTTCCCTGTCATAAGTTTCCCGAACCATGTCAATCTCCTTCAAAGCCCGAAATACAGATCTTTTTCTGATCCTTGTTCTGATTCTGATGCCTCTGCCTGCTCCAGGCAGGCAAAGACTTGCTGGCGCAGGCCGTCTCGCACCTGGCGGAACAGTTCCAGCCGCTCCTCCTCACTGCCGGTGGCCGCCGCCGGGTCAGGGAAGCCCAGGTGTACTCTCTTCCCCTTTCCCAGCCAGACTGGGCAGTTCCGGGCCGCGTCGTCACAGACGGTAACGACGAGGTCGAATTCGGCGTCGCGGAATTCGCTCACCGGTTTCGAGCGCTGCGCGGAGATGTTTATCCCCAACTCGGCCATCACCTGTACGGCCAGGGGATGGACGTAACCCGCAGGCTTTGTGCCCGCCGAGGAAGCCTCCCAGCGATCACCCAAAAAGTGGTTGATCAGCCCCTCGGCTATCTGGCTGCGGGCCGAGTTGCCGGTGCAGAGGAATAGCACTTTCGGCTTTTTCACAGTCGTGGCTCCTGTCGAGGCAAAGACTAGCCAAATCTCCCCGTGATGTAATCTTCGGTCACCTTCTTTTGCGGGTTGGTGAACATCTGCTTCGTTGGCCCGTACTCGACCAGGTATCCGGCCCGGTCCTCCGCCATATTGAAAAACGTCGTATAGTCCGACGCCCGCGCGGCCTGCTGCATATTGTGCGTGACGATGACAATGGTATAGTTCTCTTTCAAGTGCTGAATGAGTTCCTCGATGCGCAACGTCGCGACGGGATCCAACGCCGAGGCCGGCTCATCCATCAGGATGATCTCAGGCTCCACGGCCAGGGCGCGCGCGATGCAGAGCCGCTGCTGCTGCCCGCCGGAGAGAGCCAATCCAGACTTTGTTAGATCGTCCTTGACCTCGTCCCACAGCACGGCATCGCGCAGACTCCGTTCCACGATCCCGGCCAACTTGACCCGGTCTCGCAATCCGTGGGCACGCGGGCCATACGCCACGTTGTCAAAGATCGGTTGGGGAAAGGGATTTGGCCTCTGAAAGACCATCCCCACCCGCTTGCGCAGCGCCACCACGTCTATATCGTAGAGATTCTGACCATCCAGAGAGATCTTGCCCTCGGCGCGTGTGCCGGGGATCAGGTCGTTCATGCGGTTAAACGAGCGCAGAAAGGTGGATTTGCCACATCCAGAAGGCCCGATGATGGAGGTGATTTGGTGGATCGGGATATCCACGCTGACGTCGCGCAGCGCCTGGAAATCTCCATAGAACGTGCTAAAGTTCTCTACTTTGATCTTTGTCGGTTTGGATTCCATTTATCTACCTCTTCCTCTCAGCCTCGCCGCCAAACGACGCGAGGTGACGTTGATCAGCAAGTTGAGCACGATGATGACGACGATGAGGACAGCGGCCGTGCCCATCGCTTTATCAAAGGCCCGGGTCTCCGAGGCCAACACGTAGACGTGCAGGGCCATTGACCGGCCCGCGTTATGAATGCTCGTGGGCAAACGATAGCTGCCTCCCAGCGTGACCCAAAAGATCGCCGTCTCGGCGATGATGCGACCGACGCTGAGGATAACGCCGGTGATGACGCCCGGCAGGGCAGCGGGAAGAACCACCCCCACCGTCGTCTGCCACTTGGTAGCGCCCAGGGCCAGGCTGCCCTCACGATATGAGCGAGGCACAGCCAGCAGGGCCTCCTCGGAAGTGCGAATGATGACCGGTAGGATCAGGCAGGCCCCGCTCAGACCCGCCGAGAGCAACGAGAATCCGAATTTCAAAGTGACCACGAAGAGAGCGAAACCAAGCAGACCAAAGATGATAGATGGAACGCCGGCCAGGATCTCCACCCCTGTACGGGCTGCTGTGACGAGGTAGTACATCAGGCGATTCTCGCGTTGCACCTCGCCGGCGTACTCGACCAAGTAGATCGCTGCCCCCACTCCCAGTGGCGTGGCGATGACGATGGTCAGCACCACCAGATAGAAGGTGGTGACGATGGTGGTGGACATTCCCCCCTCGCCAGAGACGCCGCCGGCCGGCCGGGTGGTCAGAAACTCGAGGTTGATCACCTGCGCACCTTGCACCATAACGTAGCCGATGATCCATACCAGCGCAGCGACGGCCAGGAGCGCAGACAGCCAGGCCAGCGCAAAGGCCACCTTTTGAGCAAGTTTACGACGGGCCAGGTTGCTCGTCGCTTGCCGCGCGGCCCTGCGTTCGGACCGGACATCAGAAACACACGATGACATCTCTATACTCCCGCTCATGACGACAACCTCTCCTTCATCAAGTATCGGGCCAGAGTGTTGACCAACAGAATCATCAGAAAGAGTAATACGCCGGTGAAAAACAGGGCGCTCCGATGGGCCCCGGCGGCATAGTTGATCTCCACGGCAATGTTCCCGGTGAGAGTGCGGGCCGGACTGAGGAACAGAGTCAACGGATTGCCGGTCAGGGGTTTCGGGATGGCGATAGAATTGCCGATCACCATGATCAGCGCCATTGTCTCACCCAAAGCCCGCCCGATGCCCAGAATGACGGCTGCGATGAGACCGGAACGGGCGCCCGGCAGTACGACGCTCCAGATCGTCTGCCAGTGGGTGGCCCCCAAGGCCAGCGAGCCTTCCTTGTAATGTTTGGGCACGGCACGAATGGCATCCTCGGCGATGTTAGTCACCGTCGGTATGATCATCACCGCCAGGACGATGGATGCGTTGAGCAGCCCAAATCCGCTGTTACCTGGCACCTCGATTTTGCGGATCAAGGGCGCCAGCACCACCATGCCAAACAAGCCGTAAACGACCGAGGGGATGCCGGCCAGGAGCTCCACCGCCGGGCGCACGATCTCCCGCACAGGAAGCGGAGCGATTTCTGCCAGCAGGATGGCGGTCCCGATAGACAGCGGCACCCCCAGGACGACCGCCCCAAAGGTACTGAGGATAGAACCGACGATCATAGGCACGAGGCCAAATTGAGCCGTCTCTGTACCGATGATGGAACCTGGCCGCCAGACGGTTCCCAGGAGCATGGTTTTCAAGCCGATCTGCTCAATAGCCTCCCAGGACCGCGCCAGCGTGAATAGGATGATGAGAAAGACGATAAAGATAGCGCTCAGAGCGGCAGCGACCAGGACATATCGGATGCCCCGATCCATAAAGGCTCTTTCTCCAGGGCTTTCCTCAAAGTGCGTCCCCAGGCTGGTCAATGCATAGACGATGATGCCCGGGATAATGCCGGTAGCCACGACTCTGAGCAGTCCCTTGAAGGCGATTTGCAAGATATCGCCGACCGGAACAATCTGCGCCCCGCCAAAGATCTCCGCCGCCGCGTCGAACGCTACAATCAAACCATAATAGAGCACGATCAGGCCCAGCAGCAGAATGACGGCCGTCCGCGCCCAGTTTTGCAGCCTCCAAATTCCCCGCGCCAGCAGGATGCACACACCGGCCAGCACGACACCGGTCAAGAGGGTCGGCAGGCTGTTCAACTCCCCCTCTTCAGAAAGCACGCCCAGGAGAGTCTGCAGGCTGACCAATGCCTCCTCCTCGGCAGGCTGGCTGAGCAAGATACCCCCCACAATGGCGATCACCGCTCCCACTATCAGAAGGATGGCAATGGCCGTCACGACCAAAGGACGCGGACGGCCTGCCACTGACACACGAGATGTGGGATCTTTGCTGTTTACACTCATAGCCACTCCACAACATTAACTCACCAAAAGTTCGTTAAACATCAGTATTTTGCCACAACAGTCATCAACTCCGCAAACGTGTTCCGACCGTCCTGGCGGAATTCGTGCTCACGAACGGTCTGGTGATGTAGGTAGAATAGAGAGGGGGCACAACGTTTGGACAATGTGCCCCCTCCGAAACACGATTTAACTACTCGATAGTGACATAGTCCTCGGCCACGATCTCCTGCCCCAGGGAACTGAGGACGTAGCTGATGAACGGATCAGCCAACTCGTTGGGTGCGCCGTTGGTCAGCATGTTGAGCGGGCGAAAGATGGGGTAACTGCCATTCTTGACGTTGGCCACACTCGGCTCCACGCCGTCAATCGGTACTCCCCTGGTGCTCTCGTCCAGGAAGCCGAAGGAGAGGTAGCCGATAGAGTTGGGCGTACTCGCCACCGTCGTCCGCACCTGGCCGTTCGACTGCTGCAGCAGTGCATTCTCACTGATCGGCACCATCTGCTTCTCACCGGACGTGTCCTTGTACTCCATCACCAGCTCCTCAAACGCGGCCCGCGTGCCGGAGCCTTCCTCACGAGAAACGACGGTGATGGGGGCGTCGGGACCACCCACCTCGGAGAAGTTGGTGACCTCGCCGCCAAAGATGGCGCGCACTTGCTCGATGCTCAGGCTGGGCAGCTCGGTGTCGGGATGGGTGACGATGGCGATGCCGTCGTAGGCGATGGTAAAGACTTGCAGGTCAGGGAACTGCTCGAACTCGGAACCCTTGACCCCACGGGAGGCGTTGCCGATGTCCACCGTCCCCTCACCGGCCGAGGTGACGCCCACGCTCGACCCACCGCCCTGGATCTCGATCACCAGGTCTGGGTTGAGGCCCATAAACGCCTCGGCCAGTTTCTCGGCCAGAGGCTGCACCGTCGTCGAGCCGGCCACCTGCAACTGGCCCGCAAGCCCGGTTGGTGCCTGGGTGGGTTCTGTCGCCTGGGCGGCTTCCATGGGTTCCTCCGCAGGTTCCTGCGTCGAAGTCGGCTGGCAACCCACGACGACCGTTACCAGTATTGCCAGAACCAGCAATCCTGTCAGAACCCAAGGCGATTTATTCTTTCTTCCTGTGTACATTTTCTCCTCCTTTTGTATCGTTTTAGTAGTTTGTAGTGCTTTCATCTGGAATTCGTCGGCAAAGGCCATCATCTCGGCCTTCTTGCCATCGTGTGCGATAAGAGCCAACGTTTTCACAACTATTCACAGGCGGTCAATAGCCAAATCGTTGTCTGCCATGAACTGCTGTATCTCGGGACAATCGCGCACGCTGACCAGATTGGCCTTGTTCCCGTGCCAGAGAACAAAGTGATAGGTAATCTCCTTCTTCGAGCGCCGGCGCGACTGCCAGCGAGGGCGCACATAGACAGGCGGTTCGATCTGCCAACCCCGGTCCAACATTGCTCTCAAGTGGGCGCAGGAAGAAAACATCGGCCCAACTCCTCCTGGCACGTACTTCTGCCCCGAAGAAACGAGTATCTCTCCGCTCTCATTCATCAAGGCAGATTGTATCACAGTTGTTTTAATGGCACTTTGGGAAACGTTTAACAGGGAGTTAGAGGTTTGTTAATGAGGTGTTAAGACCGGGAGGGCTATGTAGAAGGTGGAGCCTCGTCCTTCCACGCCTGTCCTGAGCCCAGCTGAAGGGCTCTCAGCCCATAGACGTCCATCGTGAGCCTGAATGATGTGTTTGGCGATAGCCAATCCCAGTCCGGTGCCGCCGCCGGAGCGGGCCCGGTCAGCCTTGTAGAAACGCTCAAAGATGCGGGGTAACTCGTCGGCTGGGATGCCCACCCCGGTGTCTTTTACTGAGACAAGGAGATAAGGGGACAGGGAGGCAAGGGGATCTTCTTTCTCTCCCTGTCCCCGTGTCCCCTCGTCCCCTTGTCCTGTCTCCACAAATGATGCGCGGACGACGATTTGCCCGTCCGGCGGGGTAAACTTGATCCCATTGTGTACCAGGTTGGTGATCACCTGCTGCATCCGCTCTGCATCGGCCAGTACCGGGGGCAGGTCGGCCGGCAGGTCAACGATGAGCCGCAGGCCGGCCCGCTCCGCCTGGGGACGCAGACGCTCTACCGGCGGGAGCACCACGTCGGTCACGGGGGTGGGCTTTAGGCACAGCGGCGCCCGCCCCGACTCGATGCGGGAGAGTTCCAACAACTCTTGCACCATCTGCGTCAGCGCGTCCACCTCCGTCTCCATCCGCTCCAGGAAACGGCGGGCCGCCGGAGGGTCCTCCAGCGCCCCGTCTCGCAAGGTGTCTACCAGCGCCTTCAGCGAGGCCAGGGGGGTGCGCAGTTCGTGGGAGATGTTGCTGATGAAATCCCGCCGCACCGTCTCCAGCCGCCGGATCTGGGTCAGGTCCTGAAGGATGACCAGGCAGGCCCGCGGCCCGGTGTCCCGCAGCGGCGTCGCGATGGCCTGCAGGAACGGCCCCTGGCGGCTCACTTCCACCGGCTCGAACTGCTCCTCGTTCTGCTCACAGCACCGTTGCCACAGATCAATGATCCGGTAATCACGCACCACTTGAGCGAGGGGACGGCCCAGGGCTGCTTCTTCAGCGACGCCAAGTAGTCGAATCGCGGCCGGATTGATGAAGCGGACACGCCCGTCGCCGTCGGTGATGACCACGCCATTGGCCATGTTATCCAGCACGGCGACCAACCGGCTCCGCTCTTCGACCAGTTTGTTGACCGTTCCCCGAAGGCGGTCGGACATCTGATTGAAGGCGCGCGTGAGCGTGCCGACCTCGTCGCGGGTGAGGGGTAGTAGACGAGCGCTCAGATCCCCTTCGGCCATGCGTTGGACGACCTCGGTTAATTCGCGCACCGGGCGGGCACTACGCTCGGCTATGAGCATGGCCAGGAGTGTAGCAACAAATGCCGTAAGCAGCGCCGCCGACAGCACAGCCCAGCGCAAACGGGCCACGTTGGCTTCGATCTCACGCAGTGGAAGGGCGACACGCGCAAAACCTCTCACGCGGCCCTCTAGTACTACTGGGACTGCCACGTACATCATCTCGTAGCGTACTGTCCGGCTGTAGCGAATGCTGCTGCCCTGTCCGGCCGCCAGTGCCTGCTGCACTTCTGGCCGATACAGGTGGTTGTCCATCCGGGTTCGGTCCTCGTGCGATTCACCTAACACGGTGCCGTCTGCTCCGATGAAGGTCACCCGCGCGTCCAGCAGGTCCGCATAGTGGTGGGCCACGGGGCCGAGGTCGCCGCCCAGCGTTTCCCAGGCGGGCGACGATGCCACAGCATCCCCGATCAGTTGGGCCTCGGCGGCCAATTTGGCTTCCAGGTCACCCAGATGTGCATCGCGCACCAGGCCCGAAAGGTAGACCGTCAGGCCGGACATAGCCAACAGGATGAGAACCATATAAGGGATGGCGATGCGCCAGCGGATACTGGAGAAGTGGAACATAACCTATCCCTCGAAGCGGTAGCCAACGCCACGCACGGTGACGATGCGGATGGGATTGGCGGGGTCGGGCTCGATCTTTTCGCGCAGCCAACGCACGTGTACGTCCACGGTGCGGCTGCCGCCACCATAGTCCCAACCCCACACCCGTTCCAGGATCAGGTCACGGGAGAGGACGACAGCCCGGTTGCGGGCCAGGAAGAGCAGTAACTCGTACTCTTTGGGCTTTAAATGCAACGGTTCCCCCTGGCGCAGCATCTCGTGGCGGGCCTGGTCTATGACCAGGTCTCCGAAAACCAGATGCTCCGCGCTGGCCCCCTCGCTCTCCGCTAGACCTTCACGGTCGAGCCGCACCCGCCGCAGGAGAGCCTTGACCCGGGCCAAGAGTTCCCGCATACTAAAGGGCTTGGTCAGATAGTCGTCGGCGCCCATCTCGAGGCCCACAACTCTATCCACCTCGTCCGCGCGGGCGGTGAGCACGAGGATGGGCACGCTCATCTCCCGGCGCAGGATGCGGCAGACCTCAAAACCGTCTAGTCCAGGGAGCATGATATCCAGCAGGACGATATCCGGCTGTTCCTGACGGGCCATCTCCAGGGCAGCCAGGCCGTCAGTGGCCGTGCAAACCTGGTAGCCCTGGCGGGTCAGGTTGTACTCCAGCGTCTCCAGCAATGTTGGTTCATCTTCTACAATCAGCAACTTTTGAACTGTGGACATCCTCTTCACCTCCGTCGCGCCAGTCCCATTCTCCTATCATTGGCGTAAAAAGCAAGTGAAAGCCCCAGTTTCCAGGCGAGTCCGGGCGACATTGTTGCGCAACACGTTACCTATCATCTATTTGACCAACGTTTGCAGCGCAGCGGGAAGGGCGTCTTTATTATCGGCGACCGGCGGCAGAATCATCGGATGTTGGCTCTCTGCCATAATCGCCTGCCCCTCCGGGCCGGCGAGGAACTGGATGAACTCGACAGCCAGGTCGGGGTGTGGGGCATTGGCCGGTATGGTGAGGCCGTAAGCGATGGCCTGGCCCTCAAACTCTGGATTGACGCTAGCAAAGCGCTGGAAATTGAGGCTGACGCGGACACGCTCATAGTTGTCCTGGTATGTTTTGTCGCTCAGGTCAATCTCGGGCGGCAATGGCAAGAACTCAAGCCCGTGCTGGCGGGTGACACTCTCGTATTCAAAGGCATAGTCCAAATCGCCCGACTGGAGAAGCGCCAGCAGCCGCACGCTGGAGCCGCGCATTACAAGCCCACTCTCCTTTTCGGGTTGTAGTACTTCTGGCACCGGGATGGTGCTGACATCACCGCTCGTCTGGACCCGGACGGGATAGGTGAAGCGACTACCAAAAAGATCGGCAAAGATATCTTGAACGCCATAGTGTGATCCTGCCAAATGGGCCAGCATTAGACCGCGATACCCGCAAGCATCGAAACGCGGGTCGGAGAGGCCCAGCAGCACGTCGGGCCGGGATAGAATCTCGTACCAGTTGTCGGCGCTGATCTCGTCCGCGTGCGCACTCTGCGGTGTGTAGGCGATCCCCAGCCTGTTCGTGGCAAACTGAAGCGTCCAGGTGGCATAGGGTTGGCCCGTCTCTGGGTCTTGGGTCTCGTACATCAGCATGGGGACCAACGCATAGTCCGCCACGGCGACGACGTCCGCCAGTCCATCGAGTTCGGTCACGTGGCGGACGCACTGGATGCTGCCGTGGGCGTCTATCAACACGTCTACATCGGGATGCTGTTCCTCGAACGCGCTCTCCAGGTCATCGAACGGGACGATCAGGCTGCCAGCAAGGAGCACGCGCAGTTGTGTCTTTTCCCCAGGAGATAGCGTGCAGGCGCTGAGAGCCAGGGCCAGGATGAGACAGTATAACTTTTTCATTTTTACCCTTCAGCGACTCAGGGGGCAGAATCGCTCCAGGTTGAGTAGCCTTGCTGCCCCTGAAACGGTAACCCCATAGAAAATGGCCGGCTTGGGTCCGTGAAGGAATCTATCCAGGGTGCCATTTGCCGCGCTGGTGCCGGTCACCAGGGCCAGGTCACACCATTCGAGATGCTCCGTGGTCTTCTCCGGCCCACATATCCTCACCCCGTACTTTTCCCGGCCGATGTTTTCGCCGTCGAGATCGGTGACCCGTAGATCGAATTGCCGAGAGAGCGCCTCCGCCATCCGCGGCTGGAACCCCACCAGGGCTATCCTACGACCGGTGTATTTCTCTCTCAGATATTTGACCAGTTCCTGAGCACATCTTGGCGGTTCCTCATTCCGGCAGTGGACGGTGCCCGAGACAAGCCCCAGGTGTCTCATCACCGCATTGAGGGTAGAGACGAATACTGCCCGGCGAAAATTATTCTTCAGGTCCATCTCCAGCACCTCGGTCAGAGTCCCGCCAAAGTCCCCGTACATATCCGTAAAGGCCTGCCCTTTGGCCCCTTGGAACTCGGCCTGCATCAGCCTTTCCCTTCCCTTGACCAGGGGGTAGTCCTTATCCTCCGGGTTCCCAATAGCCTCCTCCGGGGAGAGGGGGAAAGCGCGGATGACAATCTCTTTCGGCCCCAGGCCATTTTGCTGGACAATTCGAGCCAGGTCTTTTCGAAGAACTTGAAACATCGGATCTTGACCTCCACATAGTCTTGCTACACAGTAGTGCTTACTGGCTGGCATCTTGGCAGACTCTTATCCTCTTTAACTTGAATATGAGAAATATCTCCTGGCCCACCTCCAGGCCCATGCTTTCAAAGACGTGATGCGGCAGTTCTGCCACGATCTGATTGCCCCCAACCTCGACCGTCAGCCTGGCCGAATCCGGAGAGACTCTCAGGCCCGAGATAGTGCCCTGGAACCGGTTGACTTTTGGGCCGGGTGGTTTCATCGGGGAGACGTATACGTCCCGGGGAAATAGTGCAACTCTGCGGACCGCGTTCCCCTCATGGGGAATTACTATGGGCAAACCACCGCAGGTCGCCTCCACCAACCCATGACCCAGGTTGCGGGTGCTGTCGCATTGCAGGATGTTGGGCGCTCCGATGAAGGCAGCCACCCTTTCATTTGCCGGCCCAAAGAAGACCTCATCCGGTTTCCCCACCTGCTCTATGCGACCCTCCTGAATAACAGCCACTCTATCGGCGATTTCCTCAGCTTCCCCCAGTTCGTGGGTCACGTATAGAGTGGCGATTTCCAGCCTTCGCTGCAACTGTTTCAGTTCAGCCCTCAGATACCTGGAAGTCTGCAAGTCCAGGCTGTTCAGAGGCTCATCCAGAAGCAGAATCCTGGGAGAAGGGGCCAGGGCTCTGGCGAGGGCCACCCGTTGCTTCTCTCCGCCGCTGAGGCGCCGGGGGTAGCGGGAGGCCAGTTGTTCGATCCTCACCAGCGCGAGCAATTCCTCCACTCGGGCTTTCACTTTTTCCCGGGGCCACCCTCGTGCCCTCAGGCCGTAGGCCACGTTCGAGGCTACGTCGAAGTGGGGAAACAACACCAGGTTCTGGAACAGGTAGCCCACCCCTCTCCTCTGTGGTGGCAGACCATCCACGGAGACGCCATCGAAGAGCACCGCGCCCTCGTACTCAATCAAACCGGCGATGACGTTGAGCAAAGTCGTTTTTCCCGCACCGTTTGGTCCCAGGAGCACCAGCAACTCGCCCGGAAGAACCTGGAGATTTACCCCTCGGCAGGCATAATTGTGTATATCCCTGAGTTCGATCTCTGGCATGCTAACTCCACTGGTGGGTGAGTCTGCTTTCTACGTAGTGAAAGAACCTCTCGAAGGAGAAACACATCAGCGATAGGACCATCAAACAGACGATGATGATGTCTACCCGGATGAGGCTCTCGGCTCTCATGAGTAGAGCGCCGATCCCGGTAGGTATGGCCACCATCTCCGCGGCTACGATCACCCTCCAGGCCATGCCCGCTTCCAGCCTTAGCCCGGTGAATATGGCGGGCACAGCCAGAGGCAGGACAACGGTGGCCAGAACTCTAGCGTCGGAAGCCCCCAGTGTCCTGGCTGCCCGAACAAAGTTTCTATCCACGCTTCTGATGCCGGTGACCGTGTTGTAGCAGATGGGGAAAAAGGAACAGATAAATATTATGGCTATTGGCAGCATCTCATTAACGCCGATCCAGAGCATGAGCAGTGGCAGCCAGCCCAGCGCGGGAACGGGATAGAGGAGACTGATGATGGGGCTGAGCGCCCGATTCACAAACCCCTTCCATCCCATCAGGGCACCGATGAGTAGCCCGGCGATAGAGCCGGTGCAAAAGCCGATCAGTACTCGAACGAGACTGCTCAGGAAACTGTCTACCAACACTCCATTGGCAATCAGGTAGTAGGATTCTTGTATCACCACGGAGAAAGGGGGAAAGAAAATTTGCCCCGGAACGAGATCCAATCGGGCTACTACTTCCCATACGGCCAGAAATACGGCCACCGGCAGTATCCCCCACTCCGGTCTGATTCTCTCAGGTTGGTTCATTTTACGAAACTCAAATCCAGGATGTCTTTGGCCTCGAAACTGCTTTTTATGTAGCCCAGCTCTGCCATGTAATCTATCACTTCTTGCACCATGCTCGGATCAACAGCAGTCGTGTATTCCAGGCGGCCCATGGAACGCAGCAAGACCTCTGGCATGATCTCGAACTTTGCGGCGACCTCGGCTGCTTGGGCAGGCAGAACCGTCTGCTCTGTGACCGACAACTGCCGGGCCACGATATCCGCTGCCTCGTCCGGGTGCTGATTGATCCAATCCGTCGCTCTCTGGCTTGTCCCTACCAATTTGCTCACTATCTCGGGATGTTCCTCCAAGAGTTCCTCCTTGACCACGAGCACGCTTCCTTGCATCTCGGGCCAGACATCCTGGCTGGTGAGCAGCATCCTGAAGCCAAAATCTTCGGCCATGGTAGCCCATTGCTCAGGAAGAAAAGCGGCGTCAATCTGTCCCGTCTGAATAGCGAGTACCTGCTTCGGCGGGTTCATCCGCTGAACCCGGCCCAACACCTCATCCCGGTCAAGCCCATACCTGTCTATCGTCTTCTGAAGAAGAATGTCTACAGCGCCGCCTTCTCTCACGCACCCGATGCGAATATCAGGCTGCTCCAGATCTTCAACAGCCCCTATCCTGTCCGGGTTGACGACCAGGCCGTAGCCAGCCCGATGCGTCCCGGCGACGATTTTTATGGGCACCCCGGCGTTGGCATAGGCGTTGATCGCCGGCACCAGGCACATGTACGCCACCTCAATGTCCCCCCGGGCCAGCGCGGAAGCCAGGGCCATGCCCGTTACGTAACTCTCGTAGGCCGACAGATTGAGCCTTTCCTCCTCAAACCATCCCTTGTCCTGAGCAACGTAGGCCGAAGCGGCATGATCCATGAACTCCACCGCCATTCCGATGGGCGCACTCTCCTTCTTACCGCCGCATCCCCCCAGAGGGATGATCAAGGTGAACAATCCCACCAGAAGAAGAATAGGCAATTTTCTTGGCACGTCAACCTCTATCTTTTCCAATGCGATTCAGACCACCAGACGCTCCCTGACTCGGTCACCCCTCACATCGCTGGTCAGTGCCATGTTCTGCCAACGGATGCGCAGGGCTACGGCGGCTATCTGGGGGAGCATAATGGAATGGTATCCAAGGCATGCTGAATGGCCAAAGTCGTGTTATCCCCTGCCCATTCTAACACTTGTGCCTCAATGCGCAAGCATCCTTTCCTCTCTCGCTGGCGGGCGACGCAAGGAAACAGGTGAACGGCACTTTTCAGGCGTGGATTCCTGCCTGGCTTTCTCCAAAGCGGCCTTGTACAGCGGGCGTAACTTTTCGATCATCTCGGGCAGGCTGTAGACATCCGGTGTCTGACCTGTGGGGGTCGTGTCTCCAGGGCGGTACACGTTCCGATAGCGCAGTTCGAGCGGGTCCACGCCCACTTTCTCCGCCAGTTCATCCATCAGACATTCAGAACTTGTAGCCAAAGGTTCCACCTGCGTTATTTTGAACGAAGCGCAGTTTCTCCAGTTCAACGCCCAGTCCTGGCACAATCAACACGGGGAGAAAGTGGAGAGCGATGCTCTTGGAGTGGATGGTCAGCCGCCCCTCCTCACTTTTTTTCGCCTGCTTGTGCGCCTTGACCAGTTGCCACACCAATTTTGTCAGTCGCCCGGCACTGCGAGTGCCGGGCGACTTTTTATTATTCAGGCAAGACCATCTCGATAGTGGCGATGCCACCCACCCAGTCAGACGACTCCAGGTTGGGGCCAACGAGCCGCAGCGGCCAGTGTTTCTCCGGCAGAGGCTCGTCGTCCAGGAGATAGGCCACGATGATGTCGTCGTTCCGCGCGACGGTCGCGCTGTCGAGCGTGACGCTGTAGCCGTCGGCGGCGATCACGTTGACGTCGTAGCCGGCCTCGACCAGTCCATCGTTGAAGGCGTCATCTTCGTGTACATTCTCGTCATCTACCCGTCCGACCAGCAGCCACAGCGGAATGCCCGTCCAGACGCGACCTTTGTCGTCGGCCCAGGACGTGCCGTGACAGTTTGGCGCAGCCCCTGTCTCGAACGTGCCCCGATCTATATCCTCGGAGAGCGCGCCCTCCAGATGAAAGGTCCACTGATTAAGCGCCTGTTTGACCTCAATGGTCTCGACCCACTTGACCCACCAATGGCCATCGGTGACGACTTTGGGCGATCCCAGGATTGCCAGCCGGAATGTTCCATCCGCTTCCTCCGACAGGAGTTCGCCGTCCCTCTCGTAGGCGATGACGACCCACAGTTTGCCGTCGAAGGGAGCATCGTCGCCGGTGACGGGGTCGTATGTGTCAAAGTCGCCCATCACGATCTGATCGTAGGAGAATGTCATCGCGTAACCATCGCTGGCGATGGCGCTGACGCTGTTCTCCTCCGTGATGCCCCCCACCAAGCCACACAGGTCTTCCAAAGTCACGCCTTTGAATTTTGACGGCGGTGTGACTTCGCCCACACTGCTGATCAAGCCTCCCATGCCCTCATAGGCGGGCATTTCCTGGATATCGTCCCAGGTCAACGTGACGCTTTGATCGCTCGATTTGACGGTCAATGTGGCATCAGGCTTCTCGGCGGCGGGTGTCTCCGTCGGCGCCGCTTTACAGCCGACGAGCAGGGCCAACGTCAGGATCAGGGTAATCATTGAAAGTGGTCGCTTTTTCATCGTCACTTCACCTCGATGGCTACCATGCCCTTGACCCAGAAACTACCTTCCATTCCGGGCATAGCCATACGGAGGCTATCACCGTCGAACGCGACCAGGCAATCCGCGCAAGCCTGCGCGTCAGCGAGCGGTAGGTCAACGGTATAGCCATCGTCGGCTGTGAAAGTGAGCGCCGTGCCGGTGGGGCTGGCGGCCTCCAGGACCTTGCTCAGCCGCACGCCTTCGTAGGTCTGCTCGCCCTTCTTGGGATGCTCGACGGTGAGTTCCTCCGCGCCCATCGCCTCCAGGTCGGCTCTGGAGAGCGCCAGTTCATTCTCTACAGCACCAGTGACGCGCAAGGCAGCGTCGGCAGCGAGGGGCGGGGTCGTAGGTGCCGCTTCGACCATCCCCTGCAATTCGGCAGGCATGCTGCTAACGTCGCCGGCGACCGGCGGCACGATGGGCGGCTGGCCCTGCGCCTCCATGATCGCCTGCCCCTCCGGGCCAAGCAGGAATTTTACAAACTCGAGCGCCAGGTCGAGGCTGGGTGCGTTCTTGGGGATGGTCACACCATAGACGATTGGCTTGCCTACCATCGTCATGACAGTCCCTGGCTCCTTGCCGGCAACCTCCACCGTCGCCTGGCTGTAAAAGTCAGTATGCTCAACCATGCTCAGGTTGATCTCGTCCGGCAGTTCGACGAACTTGAGGCCGTGCTGCACCGCCACCGACCGATATTCCCATGCATAGTCCATATCACCAGACTCCAGAAGCGCAATCAACTCCACCGACTTGGGACGCACGTTCTCCGGGGGACAGTGCTCCTCCAGTGTCCCGTAGAGGCCGGGCACGTCATAGTGCTTTTCGGCCAGTTGCCAGACCAGAAGTGTGCGGTAGCCGCAGGGGTCAGCGTCGGGATCGGAGTGACCGTAGACGACTCCCTCGCGGGTGAATATCTCGTACCAGTTATCGGCGCTGATCTCATCGGCGTACAACGACTCGTCGGTATAGGCGATGACCATCGTATTGCGGGCGAACTGGACGTTCCAGTCGGCAAAGTCAGGAATCAGCAACTTGTCAATGACTGTATAGTCGGCCGACATCATCAGGTCAGCCTCGCGCTCCAACTCACTGATCTTGCGAGCGGCGGCGTTACTGCCCGAGGCCTCGGTCTCGAAGGTCACGTCGTGGTGGTGGGCCCGAAAAGCCTCCGCCAGGGCGTCCATCGGCACAGTCAGACTGCCGGCGTGAAAGACGATCAGTTTGCCCGCCAGAGCCGGCGGCTCAGGGACAGCCGTCGGCTGCTCTGGAGTAACGGTGGGCTGCTCGGGGACAGACGTTGGTTGCTCAGAGGCAACGGGGGGCTGCTCAGAGGCGGCAGTCGGCTGGCCAGATACGTCTACATCCGGCGGCGACGTACAGCCGGCCACCAGAGCCAGCACCGTCATCAGGGCTATAGATGTCCAAAACATTCGCTTTTTCATTGTGATTCTTCCTCCTGTGGTATTTTGGTTTGTTCATTCTTCACTCGTTCATTTGTCATTCGTTCATCTGCATCCCATCACCTCCTTCCTCTTACCCGCGTAAGAAAGGGGCGGATGGGAGCAACTCGAGGAAGACTCACATCGGCCAAATCCCCTTTCCAAGCACGGGAGGCGTAGCCGTTTCCAGATACACCCTATCGCCCATCCCCCGTAGGCGCTCAGCCTTTAGGGGCAACGGGTCGGAGACTCGCGCACATTATGGAGGACGCAGATCAACGCTGATTCACGCTGATTTTTTATCTGCGAAAACCTGCGTCCTATGTCAAAAAAACAGCGTCCACCTGGAAAGGGGACGCCGACGCGTTGGCTGCTCGCCGTCCTTCTCCTTTCCAAGCACGGGAGGCATGGCCGTTTCCAGTCACACCCTATCGCCTACCCCCCGTAGGCTCAACCCTTAGGGGTAATAGGTCGGAGAAGGCTAGTATTTAGTTAGAATGTCAGTTGTTCAATGCGAACCTGAAGGGATACTTGCGATTATGGGCTATTCTACACGAAATTGCCTCAAGAAGCAAATATGGAAACCGGACAGTTACCGCCGCCCCACTCCACGACATAGCCGTTGATCAAGCACTACCGGTTCATGAGCAACCGCAGCGGCACCCCTCCGGTGTATCGCAGTCGCAAGCCTCGGCCACCGCCTCAATCTCGACCCGCCCTCCCAACGGCAGCGCGGCCACCTGTACCGCCGAGCGAGCAGGAGGGCCTTCCGGGAAGAACTCGGCGTAGACCGCGTTCATCCGCGCAAACTCACCAATGTCCTGCAGAAAGACGGTGGTCTTGACGACGTGCTCCAGACAGGAACGGCCCGCTTCCAACACCGCCTTGAGGTTCTCCAACGCCTGGCGGGTCTGGCTCTCAATGTCCGGGCCGGCGAACTCTTTCGTGCCGGGAACAATGCCCAATTGCCCGGCAGTGAAGATGAAATCACCTATGCGCACTCCCTGCGAGTAGGGGCCAACGGCCGCCGGGGCCTCGTCTGTGGCAACGATCTGTTTGTTCACTTGTGCCTCCTTGTATTCAAAGCTCAATGCTGGATGCCGGCTGATCGCAATTCGCCATTATTCGTCATTCGCCGTCCGCCTACGGCGTCAGCACCAACACCCCATCCGCGCCAGCCTCCACGTCCGCCCGCTGCCACAGCATCGGATGGTACTCGATATTCCGCCAGGGGTCAATCATATCATCATAATGTGTATGGAAAGGGTGACCGGATTGGCCCGTGGTGTGCATCGAGACCGACTTGGGCAAATCGCCCAGGTCCACAATCTGGCGGTAAGAGGGAATAATCACCACGTCGTAGGGGTTGCTCAGACTGTAGCCCGTGTTGTTGACCGTAGCGATGGTCCCATCCACCGGTACCGGCCCCCGGTTAAAGAGCGCCTCGATGGGACCGATGCCGGACTGCCCCAGGCTCTGGTTCTCGAAGGTGGCGGTGTGCAGGTCGCCCCAGCGCCAGCGGGCCATGTCCCGTCCCAGCGTCTCGGTCAATTCCTCCACCGCCTCCTCCAACGCCCGCAGCAGGATCTCGTCCCGTGTCTCCACCTCGGGCGTGGTCACGTCGTCGAACCAGGGCGAATCCTCGTCCGCCAGAAAATCTACAAGCGCGACCATCACCTTGCCCCGAGCCCGGCGCACGAGTTGCTCCCCCAGTTCATCTCCGAAGGTCAGATCTACCAGGTGCACACGGAAGGCCTCGAAAAGAGCCGCCCCGGCGCTATCCCGCCCTGCCCGCCTATCCCACGCTCGTAACATCTCCAACGCCTCCGCCAGGCGGTCCGAGTCCGGTCCTGAGCCGGCCGAAGGGTCTATCGCAGGAAGGACCAACAGATAGGGCAGGACGTCCTCCGCCCAGACGGGACTACTATCCCCATGCATGGCCTGTATATCGGCCAACGATAAGGAGGAATCGGCCTCGATCAGTTCTTCGATACGCCGCGCCCGGTAACCAGGGGACCAGTCCATTGAGATAAAGTGAGAAAAGTCTGGCCCCACCACAGCATTGTTGGCAGTGACGATGTATCCCTCCGGCGGGTTGAAAGCGCGAGGCAGTTCGTCAAAGGGTATATAGTCCACCCACTCATATTCGCCGCTCCAGCCAGGTACAGGGCTGGAGCCGTCGCCGGAGGCACGGATGGGGATGCGACCCGGAGCCTGGTAGCCGATGTTGCCTTCCACATCGGCGTAGACAAAGTTCTGGCTGGGCACATCCCAGTACGAAAGTGCCTCTCTGAACTCATCCCAATTCTGAGCCTTGTCCATTAGGGCGATGCTGCGCACCAGAGTCCCGGGCTGGAGAGCGGTCCAGGAGAGAGCCAGTGGCTGCCAGCCGAAAGCCCAGTCCTCCTCCGCGCCGCCGACCACGTCGTTGATGATGGGACCATGATTGGTGATACGCGCGAATACTACCACCGGCTCATCTTCTCCGGCGACCTGGATCTCCTCGCGCACGATCTCCATATCCAGCCACTCTCCCTGAAACTCGTACTGGTTGGGGTTTTCGGGATTGATCCGCTCAATGAACAGGTCCTGCACGTCCGGCCCCAGGTTGGTGACGCCCCAGGCGATGTGGTCGTTATGGCCAATGATGATGCCCGGCGTGCTGGCAAAGGATACGCCGACCACGTTGTAGGGGCAGTCCAGCCCCACCGGCTCACAGTGGAGGCCAACCTCGTACCATATAGAGGGCATCTGGATACCCAGGTGAGGGTCGTTGGCCAGGAAGGGCGTCCCCGTCTCGGTGCGGCTCCCGGTGACGACCCAGTTATTGCTCCCCAGGTCATCCCCGGCCCCCAGGACGTGACCCTCGAAAGCCGCCTCGGGCACCGCCTGCAGCGAGGCCTCCGCCAGTGGGTGTGGAACGATGACCGGGTAGCCGTCTGGGTAGGGAGGCACCAGCACGCCGACAGCAGAGGTCCCCATCCGGGCGGCGATGTGAGCACGCACAAGTTCGTCGTCCATGTTGCCCCTCAGGTCCCAGGCCATCACCTTGGCCCAGGTGAGGGTATTGAGAGGGGTCCAGGGCTCTGGTTCGAACTCGACGCCGGTAAAGCCCAAGATGGTGAACTCAAGCCCCAGGCGGCCCCGGTGGGTGGAGATGTAACTATTGACCCCCTCGGCGTAGGCCTCCAGCACCACCCACGTCTCGGCATCCAGTTGCCCCAGTTCCTGAGCGGCGGTGCGGTGCCAGCCCAAGGTGCGGATGAAGCGGTCAGAGTCCAGCCCGGATTCCCCCAGAATCTCCGCCAGTCGCCCGGAGCCGATACGCCGCCAGAACTCCATCTGCCAAAAGCGATCCTGGGCATGAACGTATCCCTGGGCGAAAAATAGGTCGTGGGTAGTTGAGGCGTAGATGTGAGGGACGCCCCAACTATCGCGGATGATGGTCGTCTCCGCCTGCAGACCGTCAACCTGGATGGTGCCGCCAGTCTTGGGCCATGGCCTGCGAACGGCAAAGGTGCCGTACCCAAAGCCCACCAATCCCACGACCAGCACGACGATGACGATCGCAGCGATGATCTTGGACAATGTACGCATGGCTCTCCTCCTCGCTCCTATTGGGCGCTTGCAGGCTGGTCACAGTTGCCCCATCATCATCCGCTCCTATTCTCGCGCCGCGCCCTCCTCCCGACTCAATCCCTCGTCGAGAGCGCGCAAGAGAAAACAGATTACCTAGTCGGGCAAATCGGGGTAAAAGTCTATCACCTTCTGTCCCTCCACCTTGGAAAGTGCCGCCGCCCGGCCCTTTATGGCCTCGGGCGCGATAGTCACGCCGGTGATCTGCGCCACCGTTTGAGTGAGCGCTTCCAGCGGTACGGCCAGCCCGACCAGAGTGCGCGCCTCGTCCAGGATGAAGCGTGCCCTGCCAGGACCATACGCCCAGTCCCCTTTGGCCGGATCCCACACCAGAAAGTAGGTCGCGTACTCCCCGCTGGCAGGGTCATAATAGGCGGCGACGGCCACCTCCATTCCCAGGTCGGGGTTGATACGGGACGAGCCCACCGGCCGGCCGGTCTCGACGTCACCGTCCAGGTCGAGCGCGAATAGCCATTCCGTGTACCCCGCCGGCGGGTCAGGAACTGGCTCGTGGAGGGCGATCCATAGCAGCGCCTCCTCCTCGGTGGCCCATTCGGCCAATGGTGCTGGTACCCCTTCGGTAGGCTGAAGCACCACTCGCAGGTCGGCGTCTACGCTGGCGACGCGGATGTCTACGCCACCGGTAACTCCCTCGGTCGGATCCCCGCTCTCGTAGGTGCCCACGTCCCCCTGGGGGTCGGCCGGCGGGGTAGGGGAAGGCTCCGGCGTCGGTGTTGGTGTCCTGGTTGGTGTGGGAGTGTCCGTCGGCACTGGCGTGAGCGACGCTGTGGGGGTCCTCGCAACAGTAGCCGGTGAGGTAACAGTCAGAGTGGGCTCTGGCGTGGATGGGAATAGCCTGCCTGCAGCCAGTGCTGCTCCAAGACACAAGGCGAGAACAACCAGGCCAAATAACGCCGTCAAGGCTACCTTCTTACGGCGCTCCGGCTCCTCCCACCAGTGTGCCCCTTTGAGTTTGAGGGTCGGCTTCCTTCTCATGATGGCCTCACTTTCACGATGATCTCGCTATTTATTAACCTCCGCTACTGGCGGAACTCTGCCGTCGTCGCATGTGCCTTTGCCCCTACTTTTCACGAACCTGACCGGTTCAGTCGGGATACAAGTCTATCACCTTTTGTCCCCCGGCGCGGGATTGCACCGCCGCCCGACCCTTGACACTCTCAGGCACGAGCGTCACCCCGGTGGTCTGTTCCACGTTCTCTGTCAGAGTCTCCAGCGACAGGGCCAACCCGATCAGTGTACGGGTCTCATCCAGGACAAAGCGAGGCTTGTCAGGCTTTGACACCAAGGCCAGATTCATCTGATCCCACACCAGCAAGTAGGGCTCGTACTCTCCGCCAGCATCATTGTACGAGACACCAACGGCTGCCTCGTACCCCAGATCGGAGTTGACACGAACTGAACCAGCCGGGCGGCCGGTGGCCATGTTACCGTCCAGATCCAGCACGAGGACCCAGTCGGTGAACACCGTTGGCGGGTCGGGGACCGGATCATAGAGGGAGATCCACAGCAGCACCTCGTCCTCAGTGGCCCATTCGGCCAATGGTGCTGGCACCTCCTCGGTAGGCCGCAGTACCACTCGCAGGTCGGTGCCCACGCTAGCGGCGAGGATGTCCACGCCATCGGGCACTCCCTCGACCGGGCTCCCGTTCTCATAGGTGCCCACGTCGCCCCGGGGATCGGACAGCGGAGTAGAGGAGGCTTCTGGCATCGGTGTCGCGGGTGGAGTGGGCGTGGATGTCGGTATTTTGGTCGGTGTGGGAGTATCCGCCGGCCTTGGCGTGGTCATCACAACAACCGACGATGTAGCAGTTGGTGGGGGTAAAGTCGTCGGCACAGCAACAGCCATTAATGTAGCAGTTGACATTGGCTCTGGCGTGGGTCGAAATAACCTGCTTACAGCCAGCCCTGCTCCGATACACAAGACAAGGACGATGATCCCGAATACCATTGTCCAAACCACTTTCGTACGCTGTTTGGCCATTACCTCGGAATATTCGCGCATAACCACTCCACTTTATAGCAGGTCTCGTCAATTCTCTCGGTACTCATCACCATAGTTAGCGCTATTGTAGCACAAAAGTTGATTGGAGGATAGTTCAATGCGAATAGGGGCACGGTGACCGCGCCCCTACCCTCGTGGCACCCAAGTCAGCCGATAAGCCGGGTTCTGTCACGGGCGATCATCTATCTGGGACGGCAGTTGCCCACCGCCTCTAGCAGCCTACCCGGGGCTCGGACGGGACGGGCCGCCCCGCGCCCGCCGAAGCGGGTCTTGCCCCTGCTTGGCCTTGCTCCCGGTGGGGGTTACCTGGCCGCCGCTGTCACCAGCGACGCCGGTGGTCTCTTACACCACCTTTTCACCCTTACCAGCAGCGAGCCGCTAACGGCTTAACCACTGGCGGTCTACTTTTCTGTGGCCCTCTTCCGTCGGGTCGCCCCGCCTGGGTGTTGCCCAGCACCGTGCCCTGTAGAGCCCGGACTTTCCTCCCCCTGTGGGGCCAGTCAAGAGACCGGCTCCCATAAGCGGCGACCGCCTGGCCGACTTGGTCGCCAATTGTATGATAACATACTGTCAGCGGGTGTCAAGGAGTGTTCTCCTCCCACTGTCCGAACCGCTGCCGGAGTTCGCCTGCTGCCAGGTCACCGGCCGCCTCGACCACTTTGCCCAGGATGGGATTGACCAGCAGTGAGGTGACGCTGCCGGCGATGGAGGGTAAATGCTTGACAAACCAATCCCGCACCCGCTCCATCGTGCTCAGGTCAGGCTCCCTGGCGGTGACCGCCTTCTCCAACGTGTCCACCTGCCCCTGCGCATCGTCCGCCAGTTCGGGCGGGGCCTCGGCTGCCACGCGCTCCTGCAGATCGGCAAAAAGCCCTCGCAGCGCTTCGAGTTCCGCTGCTGTCACCCCTCGCTCCCTCCAATGCTCGATGATGATGTCACCCTTGCCGGTGTGCACCGGCCCGCTCACCGATCCGATTTGAACCTCGAAGGTATCGCCCGTGCGTCGTTTGTTCATCGCTCCTCCTTACTCCGGTGACTTGTAGTAAAGTATCCGAAAGTCGGCCGTGCTCTGCGGGTCGCCATCAATGCCATCAATATAGAGCGCCACACTGTAATCCCCGCCAAGTAGCGCCGACCTGTTCTCGTCATAGTAGACCACCCAGTGTTTGCCATCAGTCCCATCAATTTCCGCGTCCTGGAAATCCTCCGGTCGCGGCAACTCCTGGCCGTTGCGCGTCCATACCGCCTGCCACTTTACCCCCTCGCTCATCCCCACATAGTCAAAGATAGCATAGATCGCTTTGGTTCTCCAATCGAAAGTGTTATCCGGCGCGGTGAGAATCGGAGTGCCGTCGGGCTGCACGCCCTGAGCGATGATGATTTTGCCAAAGGTAGGGGGCGTCGGTCCGGAGATAGTAAAAGCGACCCGCTGTGGCTCTGCCTCGCCCACGCCCACCGCGACCTCGTATTCCCCGCTTGGCAGCGGCAGATTGCCCTGCTGGTAATACTCGAGGCGGCCGCTTCCATCACTGATGCCCGACCACTTTTCGGAATCCTGGGGAATCGCCCGTCCATCGTAGTAGATGGTGCGGCTGATGGACCGACCCGGACACAAGTTTCCATAGTCATAAGTGACGTAGATGACGCGGATGCCGGACTCAAACTCGGTGTGGCCGGTTCCCTCGGGCACATCGGAGACTCGCACACTACTCACCTGCGGCCTCGCTGCCAGCACATCGAATGTGCGGTTCGCCACCGGACGATCTTCCACCAGGAACGCCAATTCATACTGTCCCGCTGCGAGAGGGCTGCCATCAGGCAAGGCCACTCGCACTGTGCTGCTGGTGCTCCCCGTCTCCCAGACCAAAGAGGATTGCCCGATAGCAAGATGCCCGACATGGGTCAACTGCCAACCCCAGCGGGCATCAGCCGGTAGCGGCTCTGGAACGGCGAACTGAGCCATAATCTCGGTAGTGCCAGTACAAAAGACCTCCGCCTGCAGCGCCAACCCTCCTGCATCACTCCGACCCATTCCCACATCTATTCCCGCTACTGGGGTAGGTGGCAGAGATGTAGGGGTGGATGGCGTAGGCACAGCGGTAGGAGCGGATGAGCCAACCCCGACCACGTAGCGGAACGAGAACGCCCCGACAACGATGACCAGTACCGCTGCCCCTACCAGCGCCCAGCCCAGGGGCGGCAGCAGTGTTCGTTTTTCCTCACGCTCCAGACTGGAGCCGACTAACTGCCCACGGGCCAACGGTTGCAGCGAAGTATCAAGATATGTACCAGTGGCATCGTACAGAACGCTGGCCAAGAAGCGCATCCAGGCCCGCAGTTGACTGCGCTCGCCCACATCAGCGATCGCCGCCCCGGCACGCTGCGCGTCGGCGACAAAGGCATTAACGTCCTCCAGGAAGTCCTCCCCAGTCTCACCCTTCTCCTTGCGGGCGACCAGCGCATGGTATCGTTCTTGTAGTGTGTCGAAAAGGTCACTCATAATAGCCCCCCTATCAAATGTGTATACAACCGTTGCACTTTCTCAACCACCCGTCGCAACTCCCGGTCGGCGAGGCTGAGGTAACAATCGCAGGTCTGATCGAGTTCGTCAGCCAGGTCAACCAACCCCTCGGCGCTCCACCTTTCCTCCCTCAGCCTCTCCTCTACCTCGCGCCGCAGTGAAGCGATGCGTTTGCCCCAATCTGGCCGGGAGGCTGTGGCGCCCTCACGGCGGAGGGAGTGCCGAATGTACTCCACGCCGCTCTCAAAATCCATCAGCTGGTCCACTTCGGTCTGGCAGGAGCGCCAGTCTCGCAGCAATGTCCGCCACTCTGTTGGCTTTACTTCCGCGCGGCCGAGGACGTACAGGTTGGCACGGAAAGGGGAAAATGCGGTCAGCACTTGGTGCAGGATGTGGTGCAACTCCTTCCATTCCCCCAGTTGAGCCTGAAGAGCGGCCAAGTGCCTGAGAACTTCCAATAGTTCACTGCGCGTCTTCTCGTCGGTAGAGAGAGCACGCCGCAGCGCATCCGCGGCCTGCGTGGCTGCCAATTCCACCTTCTCAATGTGAATGATGTCTCCCCTGCCGGTATGCACCGCGCCAGCAACGTCACCCACCCGTGCCTGGTAGTCGTTTCCACCATAAGGTTGTTCTGTTTCGTTCATCCGCCCCCCTCCCTGTCAATGACTGCAAGCCCCGTTGTATCTATCTCTCCTATGACATATTATAGCCATACGCGCAGGCTTTACAAATCAGCCAAGTTGTTGTAAAATGGCATCCAGAATCTGTCAATGGGAGGAACAGGCATTGGCCAATACAAAGTCAGCGATCAAGCGCTTGCGCAGTGCGGAACGCAGGCGTCGGCACAACCAGGTATACCGTGGGCGGGCTCGTACCGCGGTCAAAAAGGCTCGCCACCTAATTGACGAGGGCCATCTCGAAGAGGCCCGTGAGGCTGTGCGTGTGGCGATCAAGGCGCTAGACAAGGCAGCCCAGAAAGGCGTCGTCCACAAGAACAACGCCGCCCGGCGCAAGTCGCGCCTGGTGCAGCAGTTGAACCAGGCTGAGCGCACCGCCTGAGCGACAGTGCTGTGATCAGAGGGCTGTGACTCAATCGCGAGAGCACCGTTGTCTTATGCAGCGGCGCTTTTTGTTGTGCAAATACATAAAAGAATGGAGGTGTCACAATGCAGATAAGCGGCTTTGAGTTCCCTGACGGCCTATACTATGACAAACTTCATAGTTGGGCTCGAGTGGAGGGGAACGTCATCACACAGGGCTTGACCACATTTGGCCAGGCAATCGCTCAGGAGATCGTCTTCGTCGAAGCGCCTCGTGCCGGACGGGACGTCGAGCAGGGGCAGACCTTTATGTCCATGGAGTCGGGCAAGTGGGTAGGCCGCATCGCCGCCCTGTCCAGCGGTAAGATCACCGAGGTCAACGAGGAACTGGAATGGGAGCCCTCGTTGGTCAACGAGTCCTCCTACGACGAGGGCTGGTTGGTCAAGATCGAGATGTCCGACTCAGCCGAACTGGACAACCTGATGAAGGCCGACTCTCCAGAACTGAAAGCCTTTATTGAGGAAGAGGCAGAAAAGTACAAGGACATCCTGGGTTAGCAGAGCAGCGCGCCTGCGTGTAGCACACGTCATTTTGCAATGGGCAGCCCCTCTTTATGCTGGAGCGGCTGCCTGTCGTTAATAAGTGCACACATCCACCCACCCACCAAATACACGGAGGGACTCAACAATGAAACTCTATCGTCTCGGCACCGTGCCCTGGCAGGATTCGCAACTTTTGTACCACTCTCTGCCCCACGTAGGGCGTGAGGGGGTGATCCTCTGCTCCCCTGCCACAACCTACGTCTGCATCGGCTACTTTCAGGACGCCGAGCAGGAAGTGGATCTGGAGTTCTGCCGCGAGAATGACATTCCACTCTTCCGGCGCGAACTTGGTGGTGGCGCGACCTATCTGGATGGCGAGCAACTTTTTTTTCAGTTGATCATCCACCGTGACAATCCACTCATCCCCACTGGTGGCAAGTTGGCCTTCTATCGCAAGTTCCTGCAAGCCCCCATCGAGTCCTACCGGGCGCTAGGCATCCCCGCCGAGTACCGGGAGGTCAACGACATCATCGCCAATCAACGCAAGGTCTCTGGCTGTGGGGCCGGGGAGATCGGCGACTACTACGTCCTGGTCGGCAACCTGATCGTGGACTTTAATTACGAGATGATGGCTCGCGTGCTAAAGGTGCCCGACGAAAAGTTTCGCGACAAAATCTACAAGACGATCTACGAGAACCTCTCAACCATCAAGCGGGAGATAAATCACGTCCCGCCAAGGGAGGAGTTGTGGTCGCTAATGGCCGCCAAGTTCATCGAGATGCTGGGGCCGATGGAGATAGTGACGGCGGTGGACGAGGAGTGGCGCGTCCAAACGGATGAGCTGGCGACGCGGTTCCTCGACGACGAGTGGCTACACCAGAAGAGGCGATCACGTGCCGGACGCTTCGGCAAGGCTCAGCGCAAGCGTGAGGTCACCATCCGTGCCGGTGTACAAGTGAGGCAGAAAATGTACAAAGCGCCGGGTGGCCTCATCCGCGCCACGACCGAGGTGCGAGACGGCGCCATCGCCAGCATCTCTCTCTCCGGCGACTTTTTCTTCTTCCCGGAGGAGAAACTGGCCAACCTGGAGGCGGCGTTGGTGGGAGTGCGCGAGGCAGAGGCGGAAGCAGCCATAACCCACTTCTACAGGGAACACGGTATTGAGAGCCCCGGGGTGACGCCAGCGGATTTTGCGCGGGTGTTGGTTTAGGCTAGGGGCAAGGAATATCAGGGACACAAGCCCCACCGAGTAATGTATATTGCCGACGAACACACTGACAAAAACCTGGCGACTCCTGGATACTGACCCACGGCCGGCGGCCGAGAACATGGCGCTGGACGAAGTCGTGCTGACGGCACGCAGCCAAAAAGCGGTGCCCAACACGCTCCGCTTCCTCCAGTTCTCTCCCCCTTGCACACTCGTCGGCTACCACCAAGCGGTGGAACAGGAGATGCGTATCCCCTACTGCCGCGAGCACGCCATTGAGATCAACCGGCGACTGACCGGCGGAGGCGGACTCTTCTGGGGCGAGAGCGAGTTGGGGTGGGAAATTATCGCCTCCCAGGATGACCTCCGTTTCCCCCGCCGCATCGAAGCACTCTACGAAATGATGTGCCAGGGGGCCATCCGGGGCCTGGAGAAACTGGGAGTGCGGGCTGACTTTCGCCCCAAAAACGACATCGAGGTGGAGGGTCGCAAGATCTCCGGCACCGGCGGCACCAGCATGGATGGCGCGTTCCTCTTCCAGGGCACGTTGCTGGTGGACTTTGACGTAGACACGATGTTGCGCGCTCTGCGCATCCCCACCGAAAAACTGAAGGACAAGGAAATCGCATCGGTGAAGGAACGGGTCACCTGCCTGGCATGGGAATTGAGTGAGGTTCCACCACTAGCGCAGATCAAGGCCGCGCTGGCGGCGGGCTTTGCCGAGGTGCTGGACGTTCGCTTTGAGCCAGGGCCGCTGGTCTCCTTCGAAGAGGATCTACTGGCCCAACGGTTGCCCCACTTTCAATCCGACGAATGGATATACGGCGTGCGCCGACTACTGACCCAGCGCAACGAACTGCGGGCGCTCTACAAGAGTCCTGGTGGGCTGATCCGTGCCTCACTGGTGGTGGACGCACAGGCGCGCCGTATACGAGAGGCATTCATCACCGGTGACTTTTTCGTCTACCCTCGGCGGGCGATCCTCGACCTGGAGGCGCGTCTCAAGGGCACGCCGGCCAACGTGGAGGCGGTGCGCCGTGTCGTCGAAACGTTCTTTGCCACAGAGGAGATCCGGATTCCCGGCGTCACCGCCGACGACGTGGTGCACACGCTGCGCGAGGCGCTCGAAAAGACCACCTACATCCAGCACAATATTCACCCCGACGAAGTAAACTATGTCTTCTCCGTCGTCGAGCCGCTGGCCGAGATTGTAGAAACCAGGTTTTCAGGAAACAACCTGGTTTCTCCGGCGCTGCTCCTGCCCTACTGTGCCAAACTCACCGGCTGTGAATATCGCTACGAGGAAGGGTGTACTCAATGCGGCGGCTGCTGCATTGGCGACGCCTTCCACGTTGCTGAGAAGTACGGCCTGACACCCATCTCCATCCAGAGCTACGAGCATCTGGAGGAAACGCTGGAACGTTTAAAGCGAGAGGGCGTAGTGGCGTTCGTGGGCAGTTGCTGCGAACCATTCTACGCCAAGCACCGTGACGACTTTGAGCGCATCGGGCTGCCCGGCATCCTGGTTGACGTGGACAGTTCCACCTGCTACGACCTGGGCCAGGAGGAGGAGGCCTACGCTGGGCGCTTCGAGAACCAGACCTACCTCAAACTCGACTTGTTGGAGCGGGTCGTGGCGCAGGTGAGGGATGCGCGGGGACAAGGAGACACGGGGACAGAGAGACACGGGGATGGAGAAAGTGGAGCAAGTGCCTCAGCAGGTTGACGTGCTGGTGGTCGGGGCGGGGCCAGGGGGAAGTGCTGCCGCTCGCGTTGCTGCTGAAGCGGGGGCGCGCGTGCTGCTGGTTGAGAAGCGGCCCACTGTCGGGCTGCCGGTGCAGTGCGCCGAGTACGTGCCAGCGCAAGTCGTCGGCCACGTGTCCCTCCCGGAGCGTTGTATCGCCCAGCGCATCCGTGCACTGCGCACTCACCTGCCCGAAGGTCAGGTTGTGGAGACGCCCAGCGCGGGCTATGTCCTCGACCGCGCCCTGTTTGACAAGGGATTGGCCGTCGCCGCCTGCCGGGCCGGAGCCGAGGTGTGGACGGCCACGCGGGCGCTAGAACGCACCGAGGGGGGTATCCTTGTCCGGCGGGGCAACCAAAACAGCGAGATCAAGTGCCGCATCATCATCGGCGCCGACGGCCCCCACTCGACTGTGGGTCGCTGGATCGGGCAGACGAATGCCAAGTTCATTGAGGCCTTACAGGTGGAGGCCATACTCCCCACGCCACGGGATTTTACCGAGGTCTACTTTGATCCCGTGTACAGGGGCGGATATGGGTGGCTCTTCCCCAAGGGGGAGACGGCCAACATAGGCGTGGGGGTCAATCGTGGGATGGGTGGTGACCCGCGTCAGGCTTTAGATCACCTCCTGGGGCATCTAAAAGTTGAGCGTGGCATGGTCGTAGGCCGCACCGGCGGTCCGGTGCCCTCCGGCGGCCCGGTAGCCCGCGCCCACGTAGGAAAAGTGCTGCTGGTAGGTGACGCCGCCGGGTACACCCACCCGGTCACTGGCGCTGGCATCTTCTCCGCCATCGTCAGCGGGACAATGGCCGGCCAGTCGGTCGCACGGGCCATCCAGACTGGCGACCTCACGGCGCTGGACGAATATGAAAAAGAATGGGCGGCTTTTATGGGTGGCCCGTTGCGCCATGCACTGACCAAGCGGCAATACCTGGACAAGCACTGGAACGACGATCCTGCGATACTGAGCGATATCATCCGCGAGACCTGGATTGCTTTCAAAGAATATAGGCGACGCAAAAAACAATGTAAAACGTAAAGGCAGCGCCTTCCGAGAACAGAAGGAGAGAATACGTGGAAAGTCCAGAATACGTGCAGACCAGCCTGGCAGCAGCGATGATGATGGGCTACAAACGCGCCTCGTTTCGCCGCGATTCCTACCTGACGGCTCTGAACCTGCTCGTGACCTACAACGACGGCTGCGTCGGGCGCTGCGGCTACTGCGGCCTCAACCGCCGGCGCGAAGTGGAGCCGAACAAGAGAACGTTCATCCGCGTTGACTGGCCCACCTACCCGCTGGATGCCGTCATCGCCCGCACCAACAGTGACAACGGACAGATGCGCCGTGTCTGCGTCGGCATGATCACCCACCGCCGCGCCTTCGATGACACAAAAACCATCGTCCGTCGCTTCCGGGATGAGGTTGGCCGTCCCATCACCGCCCTCATCGCCCCCACCCTCATCCGTGACCTGGGTCGGCTGGCGGAGATCCGGGAGGCCGGGGCCGACATGGTCGGCGTCGCGATAGACGCCGCCACGCCGGAACTGTTCGACCGCTTCCGGGGCAAAGGCATAAAGGGCCCCCACCGTTGGGAGCACTACTGGGCCACGCTGGAGGAAGCCGCCCGCATCTTTGGCCGCTACAAGGCCGGCATCCACCTCGTCGTCGGATTAGGTGAGACGGAGCAGGAAATGATCGCCACCATCCAGCGCGCCCACGACCTGGGCGCTCACACGCATCTCTTCTCCTTTTTCCCCGAAGGTGGCACGACGATGGACGAGCATCCCCAGCCATCCTATGGCCAGTACCGGCGCGTGCAACTGGCGCGTTACGTCATCAACGGAGAACACGGTCGCTACGAGCAGATGGACTTTGACGACGCGGGGCAGGTGCTGGACTTTGGCGTCGCAACCGCTGAACTAATCCAGTACGGCGAGCCTTTTATGACCTCCGGCTGCCCTGGCCTCGATGGGCACGTCGCCTGCAACCGGCCATTCGGCAACGAGCGGCCCGGCCGTCCCATCCGCAACTATGCTTTCCCACCTGAGCCAGAGGACGTCGAACTGATCCGCTACCAGTTGCGCGATTATGGGCAGGTGGACGGCCGCTAATAAACGCCGGGGGCAGGCGACGGCTAACGCCGTTATGCTTGCTGAGGGCTATGTACAATTACCGGGTTACGCCTGGCAAAGGCTGCGCAGCCGCGCCCGAGCTTTGCCATTAGTGACCCTCCGCACTAGAGTTTGTAGGAACGTCGAAATATGGGAAAAACGAACTCTTCGCCTCCTTCGCAACTTTCTACTGAGAGAGTTGTGGCTCGTGTTGGTCTCATCTCCGACACTCATATGCCCGAACGGTGTACCGCTTTTCCCGCATCCGTTTTCGACGTATTAACGCGATACTTGCTCTTTGTCACCCGTGCTGGGCAGGAGAAAAAGAGTACATCACCAGAGCCGAGTTACTCAACGAGATCGAACGTAACACGAGCATTGCACCAACCGATAAGGAAAAAGTTGTCGCCACATTGTCAGAGAGAGCCGTCTACTGAACCTACAACGTCGCGGAGAGAAGTATTGGACAAACCTAAAGACCTCTTCCACCGCCCATGGGAAGAATTGCAAGCCGCGGCCTGGCAAGTGCGCCAGCGGTACCATCCGGCCGACCTGGTGTTCGCCGTCCCAGGGGCCAAGCGGTACGAGACCGAGCACTACCGCAACACCCCACACCGCTTCGCCAGCATCAGCCTGACCGGGCAGCAATGCGCGCTCCAGTGTGAGCATTGCCAGGGGCAACTCCTGGCCGGGATGTTGCCCGCTCCCACACCCGACGACTTGCTAGCCCAGGGCCGGCGGTTGATCGAGCAAGGTTGTGAAGGTCTACTCATCAGCGGCGGGGCCGACGCCAACGGCGCGGTGCCGCTAAAGTCACACCTTCTCGCCATCGCCCGGCTCAAGGAGTGGGGATTGCGTGTCATCGTGCATACTGGTCTGCTGGATCGGGAGACGGCGGAGAGGTTAAAGGCGGCCAGCGTAGACCAGGTGCTCTTCGACGTCGTCGGCGATGCGGCGACCATCCGCCAGGTGCTCCACCTCGACCGTTCGCCGGCCGACTATGCTGACACCCTGGCATTACTACGCGATCTGAGGATACCGGTCGCTCCCCACGTCGTCATCGGTCTTCACTTTGGCCAACTGCGGGGCGAACTGACGGCGTTGGAAACGATCAGCCGCGTGGGGGCCGAGGTCGTCGTGCTCGTCGTCCTGCGCCCCCTGCCGCACACGCCGATGGCGGACACGCCGGTAGTGGAGCCAGAGGTGGTGGGACGGCTGGCGGCCGTGGCCCGCTTGCTCAACCCGACCGTCCCGCTCACGCTAGGCTGCGCCCGGCCGGCCGGCCTGGTAAAGATCGAGATGGAGCGACGGGCCGTGCTGGCCGGCGTCAACGCTGTCGCCTACCCCGACCCGGCCACCGTCCGCCTGGCCGATGAACTGGGCCTCAACACTTTATTCGTCGAGAGTTGCTGCACCCTGGCCGCGAGGCAGCCCAACCCCTAGCGGTTAGGAGTTGGGATTTGGGGATTGGGAGATTGGGAGATTGGGATTTGGGATTTAGATTAGCCTTCTACCCCGGCTGTCTGGTCCTCCAGCGTATGCCTGAATACGAAGCCTCTACCCGTGCCGTGCTGCGGGCGCTGGGGATCGAGTTGGAGATCGTCCAGCAGGCCACCTGCTGCGGGTCGCCCGTCGCCGAGTCCTTCACCGCCGACTGGGTGTATCTCGCCGCTTACAACCTGGCGCTGGTGGAACGGATGGGACACCGGACGGTGATCACTGTTTGCGGCGGCTGTACCAACACCCTCACCCGCGCCGCCCGCGCCTTGCAGAACCCCGTGGTGCGTGATGGGGCTAACCAGCGCCTGGAACCGTTCGGCCTGTCCGTCACCGGGCAGGTGGATGTGAAACATCTCGTGTGGCTGCTGGCCGAGCGGGAGGATGAGGTGCAAGCGCGGATTGTGCGCCCGCTCTCCCTTCGTGTGGCCCTCACCAATCCCTGCCAGGCTTTCCGCCCTGGCGACATGATGGGCTTCGACCAGGCTCAGACCAAGGGCTTTGACGACCCGATGGAGCCCCAGAGCATGCGCCGCCTGGTCAAACTGACCGGCGCGGAGGTGGTGGAGTATGGCGGCGAGAATGAGTGCTGTGGGGCGACGCTCTACCTGGCCAATCCAGACCTATCGCTGGCAGCTGGGCGGCGCAAACTGGAGGCGACTCAAGATGCCGATCTCCTGCTCCACGGTTGCGGTAACTGCCAACTGCTCCTACGCCGCTTCCAGCGGATGATCATTCAAGATGAGAGGAACTTGCGCAAACAGGCACTTTTCCTGCCACAACTGGTGGGCCTGGCGATGGGACTACCGGAGGACGAACTAGGACTGCGAGAGGGCGCGTGGCGATGAACCACCCCGACACCTGCATTCAATGTGGCACCTGTCTCACCGTCTGCCCGGTGGAGAAAGTGGGCGGCCACGCCATCGTCACCTTCCTGGCTGACCCTGATGCCACCGACTATTCAGTTTGGCTGTGCACCTCCTGCTGGCGCTGTCAGGAGGTCTGCCCAGCCGGGGTAGACATCTACGGGCTGATGATGGAACAACGGCGGCGCGAGCAGGCTCCCGCCGGGTACCAGGCCGCTTTTGAAAGCATCCTGGCCTGTGGCCTTGCGTTGGAGGTTCCGCAGGAGGAACTCGATCAAGTACGTGCTGCATGGGGATTGGAACCGGCCAATCTTCCGCCGTCCGGCCTCGCCCGGCTTCTCATTCGTGGCGGCGAATGATACCACAAAATACAACGCCTCCGGCAGCGATAAAGCCACTTGCCCGATCTGGAGACAATGCCACCCACATTCCCCTGGCATCAGCACCACCCACACTGAAACGTGGTTAATTACCAGATTCCTCGTTGACTTTTAACCACACGTGAGTACAATAAGGTAAGCATTCACAGGGGGGCAAAGAAACCAGGTTTCTTTGCCAAAGGAACCGTCTGGTCATAGTAATCTCTCGCGGCAACCCACGCTGTGCTTGGGAGATGCCCAAAAACCTGGTTTCTGGCTTGTTTATTGGCCCTCTCTGAATTACAAAAGACTCTCACTGGAAAGGAGCAGTCTATGAGTGAAATCATCTGCTGTGTCTGCCACCAGCCGGTCGGCCCGGAGGCCAGATGGCTCGGTGGCCGCGCTTACTGCGAGCGCCATTACGCCAAAGTGACCCGGGACCGGCCAAGCGTCTGGCGTGCTGGGCTGGGCCACATCCTCGGCCAGGTGGCCTTTGTGCTCATCGTCGTGGCGCTGGCGGGACTGCTCAAGCCAACGCTGAACGGATGGGGGCTGGCGGCATCCGGGCTCATCCTGGCCCTGGTTCCTGCCCTCTTATGGCTGGTTTTCTTCTACCAACAAGATCGGCTGGAGCCGGAACCAAAGGGCTACGTCCTCGGCGTCTTTGTCCTCGGCGCGCTGCTGGCACAGGCGGCCGGCATCCCGTTGCTGGAGGAGGTCTTTGAGGTGCATCGCTGGCTGCCCATCAACCCCTGGGGCAATCTCCTCGGCTCTATCCTGGTTGTCGGATTCACTCAAGAGTTCCTCAAGTACGCCGCTGTGCGCTATTCCATCTACCCATCGCTCGAGTTTGACGGACGTGTGGATGGCGTCGTCTACGGCACTGCGGCCGGGTTGGGATACGCCACGATGCTCAACGTCCACTACATCGTCGCCAGCGGCGGCGTGAACCTGCAAGTCGGCGTCATCCGCATCGTCGTCACCGCGCTGGCCCAGGCCAGTTTCTCCGGTCTGGCCGGCTATTTCCTGGGCCGGGCCAAGTTTGAGGATGAGCCGGTGTGGTGGCTGCCCAGTGGCGTCGCACTGGCTGCCGTCCTCAACGGCCTGTTCACCTACCTGCGCGGTGAACTGACCACCACCAGCCTGGGCTTGACCGGCGGAGGCTTCAACCCCTGGCCGGGCCTGATCCTGGCCGCCATCGTCGCTGGGGCCACCTTCGGTGCCCTCTTTTACCTGATCCGCCGCGCCAACCAGATCACACTCGCTGGCACACGTGATCAAGGAGGAGGCTCACAATGACCGCCTCTCAAGACATTCGACGACGTGACCGCTGGGCCGATTTGACCGTCTTCGCTCTCGTAGCAGCAGCCCTCATCCTGGGCTGGGCACTGCGAGAGGCTATTCTTTTCCGCACCGTTTCCTTCACCATCGCCGAGGCCGGCATCTCTGGTCGCTGCCCCGCTACCTGGGTACGGGAAACCGGCGACGATCCCCTGCTGCGCGTGCGCGACCCCCTGGATGAGGAGTTTAATACCGTGTTGGAACTGCGCAGCCGGCCGCTGGCACCAGAAGCGGAGCCTGCCATGGTGCTGGACGCGCTGGCTCTGGAGCGAGCCGGGCAGGTGACTGCTTATCAGCCCCTCGACACCGACCAGGTACTGGTCGGCGGAAAGACCGCGACCCGCCGTACCTTCACTTACGTTTACGTTGATCGCAACCCTTACGTGAATCGGCTTCCAGTGGTGGTACGAGGAACAGACCTGGCTTTGTGCGACGGTGGGCGCATCATCATCGTCACGCTCCTGGCTGGTGGGGATAATTTCGAACCCCATCATCGCCATTTCCACACCCTCGTTGAATCACTAGAGTTTTGAGGTGGCAAGATGAAAAAATTGGCACGACTGCTGATCATCGGTTGGGCTCTCCTGTCTATCCTCAGTTGCCTGCCTTCCGGCTCCGACGTCCTGCCCACTATCACCCCCTCCTCGCCAACCACGATTCCGCCGCAGGTGACACCCAGCCTGGAGAAGGAAGAGGAGATACTAGCGCCCACACCACAACCGGACGACCGCCAGACTCGCCAGAATCTGTTGCGCTCAACTGTACAGATCATTGCTCTGATCAAAGATAGCGGGCAACTCCAGCCCGTCTGGACCGGCTCGGGCACCATCCTCACCCCCAATGGCTTTATCCTCACCAACGCCCACGTCGTCTCTGACCCCGATCCGGCCTACCAGCCTGACAAACTGGGCGTGGCCATGACTGTCCGCTCCGACGAACTGCCGGAGTTGATGTACCTGGCCGAGGTTCGGGCTATTGATTCCCAACTCGATTTGGCGGTGATCCAAATCGCCAGCGACCTGGACGGCCGCCCGATAGATACGGAACAACTGAACCTGAACTATGTGCCTGTGGGGGACTCTGACCTGCTGGAACTTGGAGACCTGCTCCAGATTCTGGGTTACCCTGGCATCGGCGGTGAGACAATCACCTTCACCGAAGGGGTGGTGAGCGGCTTCACCCGCGAGCGGGGCGTGGAGGGGCGAGCCTATGTCAAGACCGACGCTACCATCGCCGGCGGCAACAGCGGCGGGCTGGCGGCGGACAGAGACGGCCAGATCATCGGCATCCCCACCCAGGTCGGCTACGGGGGGGCCGAGCGGTTCGCCGATTGCCGGTATCTGGCAGATACCAACGACGATGGTGTGATAGATCAAAACGACAACTGCATCCCCGTCGGCGGCTTTATCAACGCCCTGCGCCCCGTCAACCTGGCCAAGCCCCTCATAGAAGCCGCCCGTATGGGCATCGCGCCAAAGCCAACGCCGGAGCCAGGACCTTTGCCCCCGCATTCAGCCGAGCCTCGCTTTTACAACATGGTCTTTGCACCAGACACGACTGACAACGACCAGCCGACCCAGATCGTCACCCACCTGCCATCCGGGGCCACCGATATCTATGCCTTCTGGGACTATGCTGAGATGACAGATGGAACGACATGGGAGGCCCGCTGGTACCACGACGGCAAACTCGAGGATAGCGCCAGCCAGCATCCACAACCTTGGCAGGGGGGCGAGCGTGGCAACTGGTGGGTTAGCATCTATAATACCTCCGGCCTGGACGACGGCACATACCGTGTTGAACTATACGTCGAAGATGAACTATTGGCCGATGGCTCAATCTCCGTCGGCGGCGCAACCAGCGGCCCCACTTTTACCAATCTGATCTTCTCCGAGGGCGTCACCGCTGATGATCGCCCCACCGATCCCACCTACCTGCTCCCCTCCGGCATCACCGAGGTCTATGCCTTTTTCGACTATGCCGAAATGGGTGCTGGCATGGCCTGGAGCCGCGTCTGGTACCACGAGGGAGAACAGGTGGCGACCGGCTCCGACACGTGGGATTGGGGGGCCAGTGGTTCCGCCTGGGTGTCCATCACCGCCGACGAGCCGCTCGACCCCGGCACCTACCGGCTGGAGATGTTCGTCGAGGGCACGTTGGTCGCAGCCTCAGACTTTACCGTCGCCGGCACCCAGACCCAGGAAGCCATCGGCCCCATCATCTTCGCCGCCGGGGTGGACGCACAGGGCGAACCGGTCAACCCGGGCACGGCTTTTCCCACGGGCATGGCGGAACTGCACTTTTTCTGCACCTACGCCGGGATGCAGAATGGGATGAACTTTGACGAGAAATGGATCCTCAACGGTGATGAATTGATCACCTTCAACAGTGTCTGGGAAGAGGGAGCAAGCGGTACCTTCCACGACTATATCTACCGCACTTCTGGCGAGCCGTTGTCCGACGGCCAGTACACGTTGGAACTGTACGTGGAGGGACAACTGGCTCAGACCGCCACGGCCACCGTCGGCACAGGAACGCCGCCCCCGACTCCTACGCCTCCCACCAAAGGACTGTTTATCCAGGGCTATGTCCGCGATGCCGACACCGATCAGGGAATCACCGGCGCGGCCTACGTGGTGCTCAACCCCGGCGTCACCGTTGATGGATGGGACGGCAGCGACGAACAGGTCTACACCTGGGCACAGACCGGCGAGGACGGCTACTTTGAGTTGCAGCGCCCGTTGAAGCGGAACGAGGCCTATAGCATCATCGTTTGGGCTGAAGGCTACCGGCCCGCCAATGGGGACAACATCCAAATCAGCGATGAGCCTTCGCCGCTGGAGGTGGAGATAACGCTGCAGCGGGAGTAGAATAGGAGACAAGGTGATAGGGAGACGAGGAGAGATCAGTCACACCTGACTAGGTATTGGATACTGGATACTGTATATTGGGTACTGTATTGGGTACTTGATCCAGTAGCGTTTAGTCAGGATGCCCAATCAGGGTAGGCGGGCATCTAGATGTTGATGCGACCTGAATCCGCCACATAATGCGATGGACGAAACAAGCCTGATTGCCGCTGCCCAGCAGGGCAGGGTGGACGCTTTTAATGAGTTAGTGCTGACTTACCAGCAGCAGGTCTACAACCTTGCCTATCGCATCATGGGCGATCCTGCCTCGGCTGCCGACGCTACCCAGGAAGCCTTTATCTCCGCCTTTCAGTCCATCGCCCGCTTCCGTGGCGGCTCCTTCAAGTCCTACCTGATGCGCATCGTCGCCAACCGTTGCTACGACGAACTGCGCCGCCGCAAGCGCCGCCCGACTATGTCGTTTGATGATTTCGGAGACCTGGATGAGGAGGCCAACCCGGCGCTGATTAACGGGCACGAGAGGCCAGAGGAATACGCCGAGCGGCAGGATGTGACCCGTTTGATCCAGGCCGGCATCAAGATGCTCCCCCCCGACCAGCGCATCACGCTGGTGCTCTCCGATGTGCAGGGATTGAGTTACCAGGAGATTGCCGAGGCAACTAATGTACCGCTGGGTACGGTGAGGTCGCGCCTGGCGCGGGCGCGGGGCAAACTGCGTGATTACCTTCACTCCCAGGGGGAACTTTTGCCCGCGCGGTACCGTCTTGAGTAAAGAGGCAATAGGTGACAAGGGGACAAGAGGACAAGGAGACAGGAAGCAAGAGACAGGAGGCAAGGGGCAAGGTATGTAGGCCCAGGGGAATGACGATGGTACGATTGTTCACACGACAGGCAAGGAAACGAGAGCAGCGCGACGAATTGCTTTCGGCATACCTGGACGATCAACTGAGCGCTGGGGAACGGGCACGCATGGAGGCACAACTGGCGACCGACCCGGCGCTGCGGGCCGAACTGGACACACTGCGCCATACCGTGGCGTTGGTGCGCGACCTGCCCCCGGTCCCTGTCCCGCGCAACTTTATCCTGCCGCAGACGGTGGCGGCCCGCCCACGTCCTGTACGAAAGGCACGCTCCCGCCGCGCCCTTCGGGATGGGCCTCAGGTCAAAGCCTGGACCGCACCGCTTCTGACGGCAGCGACCGCCGTCGTCAGCCTCGTCTTCGTCGCCATCCTGGCCGGTGACCTGCTGCTACCTGGTGCGGGCAGGCAAGCCTTTGCTCCGGCAGCCGCGCCGATGATGGAGGCCGAGGCCCCCCAGGAGATGGCATCGGAGTCCGCGCCGGTCGTTGAACAAGTCCAAGTCGAGACTGAGGAACTGATACCGGCTGCCACCCCGCCCCCTCTGCCAATGGAGGTTCCGCCCGGAGTGGTAACTACAGTCGTCGCTGAGGCAGAACACTATGATGCGGAGGCACCGAGGGGCATAGAAACCACCATGCCAGCAGCGGGAGGTGGATTGAGTGAGGAGCCTACTGCCCCTACACCGTCCCCCAGCCCGGCTGCGGTGGAGAAGGCCGCCGTGGCCCCAACTGCTCCTGCTATGGCAACAGCGGTGCCACAGGAAGAGGCAAACGACGTCGAGCCCACCCCAAGCGAGGTAGCCCAGATCGCGCCTTTGAGGGTCGAGGAGGAAGAAACAGAGGCATGGGTAGACGAGCAGGGTGCGCCGGAGGGTGAAACGGTCAGCCTGCGCTCAGTGATACCGTGGCGGGTATTGGAGGTCGCCCTGGGGCTGGCTGCCCTGGGGCTGGCATGGGCTACCGTCTGGGCATGGCGCGTACGCCGCCAATGAACAGCAGTTAGCGGCTGTTGGCTGGGGGGACTGCTACTTGTCGCAGATTCTCGAACTAGAGTATTGCCAACGATGCGGTCGCGCGCTCAAAGACCATGAGGTCTCTGGGCGCGTGCGGCGCGTCTGTCCCGCCTGTGGTTACGTCGCCTACCGTCAGTTGAAGGTAGGAGCCGGTGTGCTCTTGGAGGAGAATGGGCGTTTACTACTGATACAGCGCAGCCATGATGTCTCTGCTTTCCCTGGAGACTGGTGTTTACCCGCTGGCTACTGCGAGTTTGATGAGCCACCAGAAGCCACGGCCATCCGCGAGGCTGGCGAAGAGACCGGCCTGAAAGTCACCGTCAGTGGACTGTTCGGCCTGTTTTTCTTCGACGACGACCCACGTGGTAATGGCATCCTCCTCGTCTATCACGCCCGGGCTGTAGGCGGCGAGTTGCGGCTCCAGAAGAGCGAGGTCAGCGCGGCGAGGGCCTTTGCCCCCGAGACACTGCCGCGCGATCTGGCAGGTGGCGGCAACGATCAGGCTATCGCGGCCTGGCGCACCCAGAAAGTCAACTTATGGACCAAACCATCGAACTGAACTATTGCCCTCGCTGCGGTCACGCCCTCGAGGACCGGGAAGCCTTTGGTCGCGTGCGGCGTCTCTGCCCTGCCTGCGGGCTGATCGTCTTCCGTGATCACAAGGTCGCCGCCGGCGTGATTGTCGAGCACGAGGGCAAGTTACTCCTCGTCCATCGGGCCGTGAGTCCCCGCAAGGGATTGTGGTCTTTCCCTGCTGGCTTTGTCGAGTTCGATGAGGACCCGGCCGAGGCTGCGGTGCGAGAGTGCCGCGAGGAGACCGGGCTGGAGGTCGAGATTGCCGGTCTGCTCGATGTCATCGCCGGGCGGGAGCACGAGCGCGGGGCCGACATCGTCATCGTCTACTGCGCCCGGCTGGTGGGGGGTGAACTAGCGGCGAGCGACGACGCGGATGAGGCCGGCTTTTTTGCGCTCGGCGAACTCCCGCCCCTGGCCTTCCGCGCCACGCAGGTCGCCCTCAATAGATGGCGTGATTCCCAACTGTGCCTTGTCTAACCCGGCAGGCACATCCCCGGCACACAGGCAACAATCGTCGAGCCTGATCTGACGCCCGAGCCGCTCTCGCGCATCATTGGCCAGCACGTGCAGCAGGTTAGTGCCCCCGGGGAAGGAAACACCAACCAGATTGACCCGGCCACGCAGACTCGCCCCGCTGAAATCCGCATAGCCAGTGAAAACAGTGTCGTGAACCACGACACGCCCATCGCTCTGAACACCCTGGCCGTGAAAATCCCCATCAAAGACACAGTTCTCGATCAACAGACTGGAGTAAAGATAAGCCTGTCTGGAATGGGTCGCCGTGATACAACAGCCGACCAACTCGACCATCTCGTAAAACGTGCGCCTTTCCAGATCGAGTCCATCGAGAACACAGTTGTGCAAGATGATGGATTGGTAAATACCGCGCAGGTCCTCGCCACAGAGCCAGCGGCTCACGACCAGTGGATCGAGGTCAAGCAAACCAGCGACCCGCGCGTCCTGAACAGGCTCGCCGATGCTCAAGCACTCGAGTACCTGATGCGGCAACATAACCCTCGATCTGGCTGTTGGCGACATTTCAAATCCCCAAGCCCCCTCAAGCAAGTATACAACGAGTAATATTTCCTGTGCATTCCAGTTGGGTTACAGAATCGTATCATAGCGTGGGAATGACCGCGTATCATGCGTCACGTTTTACACAGCCCGCGCCGTGTCAAGTCAAATGGAGTTGGTGATTACCAAGTTCACCGACACCTAAGACCTCCGAGGTTTTGGGCAAGTGATGTGTCAAAGCACCGCGTGTCGAGGGCAAAATGCGGGCTGTTTTGTTGCAGGGAGTGAAACCTCGGAGGTCTTTCGGACACGTAGGTAATCACCAGAAATGGGGTTTTTACCCAAAGGGGCCTGGGCAGACAGGTGATCGCCCGGCGCAACAGCGCCCTCTCAAACACGGTTTCAACCGCCGGACGAGATCGGGGAATTGTGCTTCTACAGGCAGTGCTGCAAAAGTCGCCCTGACGGTTGACCGTCATTCTGAGTGTAGCGAAGAATCTCCTTACTACGGTGGCGGAGACCCCTGGCTTCGCTCAGGGTGACAAGGTAGGTTTTGCGCTATTGCTTCTACAGGCTCTGAGGAAGACCAGCAAAAGGAGATTGTAGTCGGCCGTGGACGAATCACACCCACCGCCTTAAATGGCCTCCAGTGTTCCACGCTTTCTGGCCTGAAACTCAAACCAACGGAAAAAGGTAAAACCTGCCAGCGCGTAGGCCAGCCCAACGGCCAACTCGCCTGCCAGTAGCGGCCACACTGCGGCCAGCGGTACGCCGGTCACCAGCAGCCGCGCCGACTGGATACCCCGCGTGAGCGGCAACCCGGTGCTGACCGCCTGTATCCAGGTTGGCATCTTTTCGAGGGGCAGATTGGCCCCGCTGAAAACGAGCAACAAAAAGAAGACAGTGTTGTTGATAAGTGTCACGTTCAGTGCCGCCAGGCCAATGCTGCCCATCAGCAGCCCCACTCCACAGGTGCTGATTGTGGTGATGGCAATGGTCAGTGCCAGACCGGGCAAATTGGCCGCACTCAAGTCCAACCCCAGCAACATGCCCCACGCAAAGCCCATCACCACACCCAGCATGCCGTCGAGGATGTTGAAAAAAGCCCGGCCCAGAAAAATGACCAACCGGTTGGCAGGCGAGCCGATCAGATAGATCAGCGTGCCAACGTTACGCTCGTGCCCTATGGTCATCGTCACTCCAAAGATACCGTTGTAGGCGGTCAATTGCAGTGCGTTGCCCACGATGTAGAACTCGGCGGTGTCACGCCCAGTGGCCGACATCCCCAGACAGGTGAAGAAGAGCATAAGGGTGAGAGGCGCGATGATCTTGGACATCACATAGGTGGCAGGCTGTGTCCAGTAGAAGAGAGCGATGTACGATTGCCACGCACCGCTGATAAATATTCGTAGCGAGGCTATCAATCTGTGCATAGATCCTCCACCAGGCCCCATTATTGCAATCCCAACGTCGCCTCTTCCTTGGCCCGCCGCAGCAATACCCGGAAGAGCCAGGCCGAGATAAACCAGTAGGCCACGCTGAAGGCGATCAGCAACCCCCAACTGGTGAACACATCGTTGAGAGGAACGCCGCCGCTGGAGGTAGCGTGCAGTGCGCGGGCCGCCCAGTAGGGTGAGAGAACGTAACTGAGGGGCGTCGTCCAGGCGGGCAACAGGGCGATGGGGAAAAAAAAGTCACCCAAGATATACATGGGGAATTCTAGCGCGTTGACCCACAAAATTGCCCCCACGTTCAGCGACATAATCGGGGCAATAACCAAACCCAGAGATATCAGTGCCAGCACCGTCAGCAGCAGCGACACGGCAAAAAGAAACGGGTGAACAATCGTCAGCCGGTAGCCGAACAGGAGCGCCGCCAGCGGGTAACTGAAGAGTATCGAACTGAGGGACATCGCCGTGTTCGCCAGTGTCTTGCTGACGATGACCGTCGCCAGGTGAGTAGGACTGCCCACGATTTCCTCCAGGGTGCCGCCCCAGCGCTCATTGTTGACGTTGAAACTGCTAAAGTAAAGAGTGCCGCTCCATAGCCCGGCCATCGCGCTGCCGACGATGACATAAATAGCCTGGAAGCCCTCCGTATCGCGCAGCATAAAAGTCGCCAACAGCGCCATAATGAGTGGCTGCACGATGACGGTGAAGATGAAAAAACCGTTCACAGTAACTTGCTTGAGGTGGAGGCAGAAAACTGTCCAGACCACTCGCAGGCGTGATAGAATCATACTTTGCCACCCACCAAGCGCACGTAGGCATCCTCCAACGTCGGCTCGCGGACAACCACGTTGCCAACCAGCAACCCCATCTCCTCCAGGGTGTTGACCACCGGCGCGACGGCCGCTGTCCCATCATTTGATTGGACTCGCAACACCTGCCTCTGATCCCGGTCCTCCACCGACACTATACCCACGCCATCCAGAGCCCGGATGCGCTCTACCGCCTCAGGCGGGACGCCAAATACCCCAACCTCTACCACCGACTGGTCCTGAACGTGGCGCTTGAGCCCGGCCGGGGCGTCCAGTGCCACAATCTTCCCGTGGTTGATGACTGCGACGCGCTGGCATAGGGCATCGGCCTCGAACATATAGTGGGTGGTCAGCAGGATGGTCTTCTCCTCTGCCAACAAGTTGTGGACGGTATGTCGCAACTCTCGTGCGCCAACTGGGTCCAGGCCCAACGTTGGCTCGTCGAGAAAGAGTACCTGAGGGTCGTGAAGCAAGGCGCGGGCGACGTGCAATCGCTGTTTCATACCGCGTGAGTAGCCCTGCACTTTCTCGTCTCCCCGCCCGCCCAGTCCGACCAGTTCCAGCAAGTAAGGGATGCGCCGCTTCTGCACATCGGGGAGGACGTGGTACAGGTTGGCAAAGTACATCAGGTTGTCATAGCCGGAGAGCCGCCAATAAAGCCCTCGCTCGCCACCGAGGACGAAACCGACGTGCGGGCGAATCTCATCCGCCTCCTGCACCAGATCGTAGCCCAAGACACGAGCATGTCCGGCCGTGGGGATAAGCACCGTGGTCAGCATCTTGATGGTCGTCGTCTTGCCAGCCCCGTTTGGTCCCAGGAGTCCAAATAGTTCCCCTCGTGCCACACTAAAGTCAATGCCATCCACCGCCACTACTTCTTTTACCTTGCGCCGAAAGACGCCGATCTTGGCCTGGTAGACCCGCTTTAGACCTTGTACTTTAATAGCGTCCATTTGAATCTCCTGCAAAGTTTGGTGGACACATCATTGACACTTGGCCTATCTGAAGAATTGCTATCTTGATTATAACACCGTCCTCGCAGCACAGCAAACCCGGAACGAGGATGACCCCAGCAGCGGCCCTATCCTAGCACAATCCGCACATCAACCGCCCAGGCCCCCTCCCCGGCTTGCCCCACAATGAGCGGGTTCAGGTCTACCTCTGTCACCTCCGGCAGGTCGGCCATCAACTGGGCCACCCGGCGCAGCGCCTCCACCACTCCCTCACTGTCGCGCGGTTCCTGTCCTCGCACACCCGCCAGCAGCCGTCCCGCCGCAGTCTCGGCGACCATCTCGCGGGCCTCGGCCTCGGCCAGCGGGGCCAGGCGGAAGGCCACGTCCCGCAGCACCTCGACGTAGGCTCCGCCCAGGCCAAACATCACCAGCGGGCCGAACTGCTCGTCCCGCTGTGCGCCGACGATGACCTCCAGCCCCACCGGGGTCATCGCCTGCACCAATGCCTGCTGCCCCGGCCTCACCATGCCCTCGAAAGCGGCTCGCACAGCAGCACCGTCGGTCAGGCCCAGCGCCACGCCACCCACGTCCGCCTTGTGCACCACCCCCGGCGCGACTAACTTGAGCACCACCGGATATCCAAATCGCTTAGCCAGCGCCACCGCCTCCTCTGCGGTCGCAGCCAGACCAGAGGTGGGCACCAGCAGGCCGTAGGCCTCCGCCACCTCCGCCCCTGCCTGCGGGTCCAGGACGCGCTCCCCGGCAGCCTGGGCTGCCCGCACCAACACCCGCGCCCGCCCCTGGTTCACCCCCGCCACCGGTTCCAGGTCTGGCACAGGCCGCGCCTGCACCTGAGCGTAGCGCCAGAGTGCACCCAGGCCGAGGGCGGCCCGGGCAGGGGTCAGGTAATGAGGCACGTTGTGAGCGTGGAGAGTGCGCGCCGCCGCCCGGATACCGCCGCCGCCGGATATGCAGCAGAGGACGGGTTTGTGAACCCCGTTGGCTGTCCGCCCCACCGGTTCGGCTATCTCCGCTGGCGGGGTGATCGCCTGGGGCACAAAGACGGTCATCACCGCGTCCACCTCCGGCGCGTCAAGCAGGATGCCCAGGGCCGCTGCATATTGGTCAGGATGGGGGCCACCAAGCATGTCCACCGGATTTCCGGTCATCGTCCCCGGCGGGCAGGCCTCCCGCAGCCGCGCCTGGGTCTCGGAGCTCAGGTCCGCCAGCCGCAATCCCTGGCGGTCTAGCGCGTCCGCTCCTACCGCCGCCGGGCCGCCCGCGTTGGTCAAGATCGCCACCCGTGGTCCCGCTGGCGCCGCCCGGTAGGCCAGCGCGATGGACACGTCCACCAGTTCCTCCAGCGTCTCCACCAGGAGCGCCCCGGCTCTGCGGCAGGCGGTCTGGAAGGCCTGATCTGCCCCTGCCAGTGCCCCCGTGTGGGAGGCCACCGCGCGCCTACCGCTGGCAGTTCGTCCCGCTTTGAGCACCACCAGCGGTTTGTGCGGGGTCAGACGGGTCGCCTCCTCCACGAACTGGCGCCCGTCGGGCAACCCCTCGACGTAGGCGGCCACGACCCGAGTATGTGGGTCGGCCGCCAACGAGGCCAGCGCGTCGGCCATGTCCACATCGGCCTGGTTGCCCAGGCTGATGACACGGGAGAAACCGACGCCCACCGCGCTGGCCCAGTCCATCGTGCCGCCGCATACCGCGCCAGAGTGGGAAACAAAGCCAATACTTCCCCGTTCCGGCATCGTGCGCACAAAGGTCGTATCAACCGGCGCGCGGGTGTCAATCACGCCGACGCAGTTGGGACCGATAAAGCGTATCCCATAACAGCGGGCGACTTGCTGCAGTTGGGCCTCCCGTTCCTGTCCCCCGGCCCCCAGTTCGCCAAAGCCAGAGGCGATGATGACGGCAGCGCGGATGGAGCGCTGACCACATTCCTCCAGCGCCTGTACCGTCCGATCAGCGGAGAGCACGATCACCGCCAGTTCGACCGGATCGGGCACCTCCGCCACAGCGGGGTACACCTTCAGCCCCATCAACTCCTTGTTTTTGGGATTGACCGGGTAGATAGGGCCAGGGTAGCCGTGGCCCCTCAGATTGTGCAGGATGGCGTAACTCAGTTTGGTGGGGTTGCTACTCGCGCCGATGACCGCTATGCCGCGAGGATAAAAGAAAGTATGCAGTGGGTCCGTCAATGTCTGCCTCCCTGGGTCGGTAGTATACTACCAGGACATGATACCCCGAAACAGTCACTTTTGTCCAGTCGAGAGAGGATGACCTCAAATAATGATCGGTGGCGACCATCAGCCCCAGCCCACGCACGTCGCCAATGACCGGAATAAAGTGTCGATTCCCGAGGGCATGGCCGGCCTGAGCGCTGCCACCAGGTCGAGGATGGGTTGGTGGTAGTAGACGTTGATCTGGGCGTGGATCACTTTCGCGATCTGGGCCTGCGCAGCGGCCACTACCCTGGGGTGACAGTGACCGGTGTTGGTCACGCCGATGCCGGAGGCAAAGTCAAGATAGCGACGGCCATCGGAGGTATAGACGTACACCCCTGCTGCGCGTTCGATCACCACGTCGGACAGGTGTGTCCACACCGGCGAGACTAGTTTCATACGATCATCTGTCATTGCCAAGATCTCCTTACTGTTTTGCTCGTCCACTCATTTACTCACTTGCTCGTTCCCACCCCCACACGCGGAATAGGGAATGCGCCAATCGTTAACGTCTCCGTAACGATTCTGACCCCCTATCTCCTCGCTTTCGGGCTATAATCATAACGAGGAGGTCGGAATCTCGAGAGCCCTGGCCAAAATGAAACAAACATTAGATAAACAGCCTCAAACAATAAAGGTTCTGCTGATTGAGGATGATCCCATCTACGCCCACCTGATGCAGGAGATGCTGTCCGTCGCTGTGGACATCTCCCCGTCTGCCAGCAGACAGACGTTCGATCTGGAGTGGGCTGGCTGTCTCTCGGCCGGAATGGAGCGACTGGCCAAGGGAGACATTGACGTGATGCTATTGGATCTCTTGCTGCCGGACAGCCGGGGATTTGACACTTTTGTCAGGGCGCACGCTCAAGCGGTACGTGTGCCGATCATCGTGCTGAGTGGCCTCAACGATCAGGCGTTGGCAATGAAGGCAGTACGAGAAGGTGCGCAGGACTATCTGGTCAAGGGGCAGGTGGACGGCAACTTGCTGGTGCGCGCTATGTGCTATGCCATTGAGCGTAAGCGGGCCGAGGAGGAACTCTGGCAGCGCAATGAAGAGTTGACAGCCCTCAACGCTATTGCCACGACGATAAGCCAATCGTTCGACCTCGATCACATCCTGAATGCGACGTTGGATAAGGTGTTGGAGGTGATGGGCATAGATGCAGGGTGGATACAACTGCTCGACGAGAGCAAAGATGGAAGCGTGCTATCGCTGGTCACTCAACGCGGGTTCTCCTCGGAAATGGCCGCAGAGGCCAGAATGGTCAAGGTGAACGAAAGTGAAATGGCTCAACTGGGACAACCTATCGTGGTGGCCAAGATTTCCGATGATCCCCCACCCCAAGTAGAGACCATCCGACGAGAAGCGATACACGCTTTCGCCAGTGTTCCCATCCGATCGAAGGACAAAGTATTAGGTGTACTGGGCGTTTTTAGCCGCGGCCCTCGTGAACTGAGCGTCCAGGAAGTGCAACTGCTCGCCGCTATCGGCCATCAGGTCGGGGTGGCCGTTGAGAATGCACGCCTGGCCGAGGAGGCGGCCGAGATAGAAATTCTGCAGGAACTGAATCGCCTGCGGTCCGAACTGATTGCCAACGTCTCCCACGAATTGAGAACTCCTTTGGGGCTGATCAAAGTCTTTTGTACCACTTTGCTGAGGGAGGACGCAGATTTTGACCATGAGACACAGCAGGAATTCCTGCGCGATATTGACGAAGAGACAAAAGGATTGGAGAGAATCATTGACAACTTGTTAGACCTGTCCTGGATGGAGAGTGGGCGTCTGAATCTGGACAGGCGGCCCACAGACGTGGGCCAACTGACGAGAGAGGTAATAGAAGCCATAGAGATGGATGTGCAACCTATACGGCACCACTTTGTCCACGATTTTCCCTCGAGCCCGCTGGTCGTGACAGTTGATGCCGAACGCATTGAGCAGGTGCTGCGCAACCTGATGGGCAATGCAGTAAAGTACTCGCCTGAGGGGGGAGCCATCACCATCCAGGGTCGTGAGGACAGGGGTCAAGTCCTCGTCGGAGTCATTGACCAGGGGATAGGTATCCCGCCCCAGGATTTAGAGAAGATTTTCGAGCGCTTCTACCGTGTCGAAAACAAGGTCACCCAGAAGGTGAGAGGAGCCGGCCTGGGATTACCCATTTGTCGCGGTATCGTGGAGGCACACGGTGGGCGCATCTGGGGTGAGAGCACACTCGGCGAGGGCAGTGCTTTCTATTTCACTCTGAAACGTGAGACGTAGGAGACAATCATCACACATCAAGTTTCAGTTTTACTCCCTGGATTGCAGTGTCAAAAGGAGACGGCATATGAACAAAGGCAAAATCCGCATCCTGGTGGTAGACGACGAGCCCAGATATGTCCGGGCCATGCGGGTTAACCTGGAAGCCAGTGGTTACGTGGTGCTCGCTGCACAGGATGGGCGGACGGCGGTAGACCTGGCCGCCAGTGATGAACCAGACCTCGTCGTCCTGGACATCAAGATGCCCGGCTGGAACGGTTACGAGGTCTGCCAGCGTATCCGAGAGTTCTCAACGGTGCCGATCATTATGCTCACCGCCTTGGCGCAGGACACAGACAAAGTGAAAGGACTGGACATCGGCGCCGACGACTATGTGACCAAACCTTTCGGCATCGAGGAGTTTTTGGCCAGGATACGGGCTGTTCTGCGGCGCGGCGAACTGTCACCACGGGAGAACCTTCATCCTACCTTCCAAGCCGGGGACCTGCTGGTTGATTTCACTAAGCGACGAGTGTTTGCCCGTGGTCAGGAGGTCCCCCTGACCCCCACTGAGTATTGCCTGTTGTGTGAACTAGTCAAACAACCCAGGCGGGTGCTGGTGCCAGAGTACCTGCTCGAAAAGGTGTGGGGGATCGGATATGGTGGGGAGAACCGCTTGTTGTGGCAGGCTGTTCACCGCCTGCGCCGGAAGATAGAGCATGATCCACGAAACCCGCAATATATTCAAACCAGGCCCGGCCTGGGGTACGTCTTTGACATTCCCAACAATATTTAGCCGGCAGAAAGAAATGCAAGATGCCACGCACCCAGAGTGCGCGGCATCTTTATTTGGAAGGTTACTGGAAGGTCAGAGGGCCACTTTGTGAGGCAATTGAAAAGTGGAGGGAATATAATGGCAAAAGATCATGGGGGTAAATGTGGCTGCTGGAGTAATGAGCAGGGAGGAGTAACTAGTGGTGGCAGATCTGGCAAACAAGACGATTCTCGTTCTCAGTGATAACGACGGCCTCTCCAGGGCAATAGAGTTGAACCTGAGCAAGCGCCTGGGGGTGGAGATCGCGAGGCTCACGCCAGGTTCACTGAAGCAGCGGAGGCGTCAGACAGAGAATGGCGATTTCGACCTGATCGTGCTGGCCGTGAGTTTACCGGCCAGCGAACCGGTGGTCGCGCTGGCCAGGGCCTCGCTGGCCGACCGGATCGGACGGGTGCCCCTGTTGATCATCTCCGACAGGCCATTTGACTCCGACCCAGATGACCGGATCACTCATCTGTACTTTCCCTTTGACATTGACAGGCTCCACAACAAAGTCCGGGAACTCTTGCACGGGGAACCTTGAAGCGTGGAGCGTGTGGGTAAGTCGGTTCCAAAGGCTGTAAGGGGGCGCGTTGGCAGGTGCGAAACGTGATGTGTGAATCCCGATCACACAGGTCGCAGGTGCGCCTGACGGGAGGAAGGCTATAGAACGCTTCGAAAGACAGTGCGACGTCAGTCGCTCAGCGTGTAAAACATATCAATATAAACAGCAAAGAAAACCCGAAAAGATGAAAGAAAAAAGGAGCAAATGATGGAATACCTGATACTCGCGAGCATTGTCGTCGGAGGTTGCATTCTCATTGCCGGGGTCATCTATGCACGGTTCAAGATGACGTTGCTCTCCCGGATCGTGTTTTTCATGTTGCCGGGAATCGCCGTGACAGTGATCGCCGGGTTCGTGCTCGGCAAGCTCGGGATGTTACTAACCAACGCCGCGATCATTGTCCCGATCGGACTGGTAACCTGGTTCGCTGTCATCGCTTCTCTGGCCAGAGGCATTGCGAGGCCACTAGGCAAGATGACCGCCCTGGTGGATGCAATCGCCATAGGAAGGCTTGACCTTGAATTGGAAACGAGTGAGCGCAAGGATGAGTTGGGGCAATTGGCCCGCTCCGTGCGAAAAATGTTGGAGAGTACAAAGGACAAGACCCACGCCGCCGCCGAGATTGCCAAAGGGAATCTCGGCGTTGAGTTACAGGTAGTGTCCGAGGAAGACGTCCTGGGCCGTGCGATGGTCACGATGAAGGAAAACATCGCCGCACTGTTGCAGGAACAGGAAGAAACGGCACATTTCTTCGAGGGCACGATAAACAGCATCGGAGACATGATCCTGACAACAGATAGCGAGTTCAGGGTGAATATGGTTAATCCCGCCCTGGAGAAACTGCTGGGCTTTAAGAAAGAGGAGGTAATGGGTAAGGCTGTAGCAGAGACACCCTTTCTCCCACGTGGTACTGCCATAAACCTTGGAGATACTCTCGCCGATCTCGGTAGGGGAGGAGTAAGAACCAGCGAATCGGAACTCGCGCACAAAGATGGGAGGATGATACCATTCCTCACCTCGATGGGGATGATGACGGACGCCGACGGAACCGCGTTGGGGATTGTAGTCGTCGGCAAAGACATCACCGAGACCAAAAGCCTGATACAAGAGCAGGAGAATCTGCTGCAAGAACAGGAGGAGCAACGAGAGTACCTGGAGGGCGAAGTAAACAAGTTGGTGACAGGGATGGAAGCCCTCAGCCAGGGCGACCTGACCGTCTCATTCACCGCCCAACGGCAGGACGACGTCGGCCGGCTCGTGAACGCATCCAACGCGCTGGTCGTCAGCCTGCACGATCTGATCGGCCAGGTGGCCGGTAGCGCCAACCATGTCAGCGCGGCCTCTGGCAAACTCTCTTCCGCTGCCGAGCAGGCCGGGGAGGCCGCCCAGCAGATCGCCACCACCATCCAGCAAGTCGCCAGCGGCACGGCGCAGCAGACGGAAAGCGTGACCAAGACCGCCGTCTCGGTCGAGGAACTGTCGCGAGCGATTGACGGCGTGGCTCGGGGCGCACAGGAGCAGGCGAGCGCCGTCGCCAGGTCCTCCCAAGCCACCGCCCAGATCAGCGCCGCTGTCCAGCAGGTGGCGGCCAACGCCCAGGCCGGGGCCGAAGGATCAGCCGAGGCAACCCAGGCCGCCCGCGCCGGCGCTGATACCGTCGAGGAGACGGTCAAGGGGATGAAGAGCATCAAGGACAAGGTCGGCCTCTCGGCCCAGAGGGTCAGGGAGATGGGCCAGCGCTCGAACGAGGTCGGGGCTATCGTGGAGACGATTGACGACATCGCCTCGCAGACCAACCTCCTGGCGCTCAACGCGGCCATTGAGGCGGCGCGGGCCGGCGAGCACGGCAAGGGCTTTGCGGTGGTGGCGGACGAAGTGCGCAAGTTGGCGGAAAAGTCAGCCGAAGCGACCAAAGAGATCGCCGGGCTGATCAAGGGAATTCAGGAGACCGTCGGCGAAGCGGTGCAGGCGATGAACGAAAGCGCCACCGAGGTGGACGTCGGCGCGGACAGGGCCAACGATGCGGGGCAGGCGCTCCAGAGCATCCTGAAAGCCGCCGAAGCGGTCAACCAGCAGGTGGCAGAGATCGCCTCTGCCGCCCAGCAGATGAGCGCATCGTCGTCCGAACTGGTGAACGAGATGGACGCGGTGTCGGCAGTGGTGGAGGAGAACACGGCATCCACTGAGGAGATGGCGGCCAGTTCGGGTCAAGTGTCGCAGGCGGTCGAGAACATCGCCAGCATCTCGGAGGAGAACAGCGCAGCGGCTGAGGAGGTGAGCGCCGCCGTAGAGGAGATGAGCGCCCAGATACAAGAGGTCTCTGCCTCGGCCCAATCGCTGAACGGGATGGCGCAGACGCTGCGGACGGTAGTGGCGCAGTTCAGACTGACCACTGGCGAGACGCAGGCCACGCCGGTGCAAGCAGCCCAGACCACAGCCCCCGCCTTGGTGCCGGTCGCGCCGGGAGGGGGCGACGGACACGGCTACGAAAGACCAGGCGGGCTGTAAAGTGTGAACGTGGGGCGCGAGACGCCAAAAGGTGTGAATAGCGCAACACGTTTCACGACGTGGATAAGGAGTGTCTGTTATGGAAAACCAACTCGTCATCTTCGACCTGGCCAACGAGCACTATGGTGTGGACATCTCCACCGTGGAGAGCATCATCAAGATGCAATCCATCACCAGCGTGCCTCGGGCCCCCGGTTTCGTCGAAGGGGTGACCAACCTGCGGGGCACAGTGTTGCCGGTGATTGACCTGCGCAGGCGGTTCGGATTGCCGGCGGCAGAGGAGAGCAAGGAGACACGCATCATCGTGGTCGAGATGAACAGCAGTACGGTAGGCATGGTGGTGGACGCGGTGAGCGAGGTGCTGCAGGTGCCGGATGAAGCGATTGAGCCACCGTCGCCGATCGTGACGACGATGGACTCGGCTTTCATCACTGCCATCGCCAAGGTGGATGAGCGGTTGATCATCTTGCTGGATCTGAGCCAGGTGCTCTCGGCCGAGGAGCAGGCCGAACTGCAGACCATGTAGGGGCACGGTAACCACGCCCTCACAGGCCCAGGTCGCGGATAGGCCGAGGTTAAAAGCGGGGCAGACTCTCCAGTCTGCGGCTAAAATAGGCTGGAAAGCCTGCCCCACGTATTTGCAATCTGTAATGTCGTTGTAACACAAGTGAAACCCTAAAACATCAATTCTGAATTATCCTAAAATGTGGAGCGGGCGACTGCTCTATCATCAAAAGTGCAGAGCCCTTGCCTGGAGAAGAAGCATGAGTACAACAATCACCCAACAAAAAGGGGCCATAGTCCTCGTGGTGGACGACGACGCGGGTGTACGGCAATTGACGCGCTACAAGCTGGAAAGCCAGGGCTACGTGGTGGAAGAAGCCGAAGGGGGAGTACAGGCGCTGTCTACCTACGAACGTTTGCAGCCGGATATTATCTTGCTGGATATCCTGATGCCAGGGATGGATGGCTTCACCACCTGCGCCAAGCTGCGAGACCTCCCTGGCGGTGATCGCACGCCAGTGTTGATGGTCACCGCCCTGGACGATGCCGAAACGGTGGATCAAGCGTTCGAAGCGGGGGCCACCGACTATATCACCAAAACCGCTGGCATGGATGTGCTGCGCCGGCGCGTACACTCTCTATTGCGTGCCAGGCAGGCCGAGGAGGCGCTGCGGGATAGTGAGGAACGGTACCGCACGTTATTCAACGCTGGCAATGACGCTGTGCTCGTATATCGAATGACGGGCGAGGGCCTATCATTGGGCAGACTTGTCGAAGTTAATGACGTCGCGTGTGAAATACTGGGCTACGTGAGGGAAGAATTGTTGGCGCTATCGCTGCCAGAGATCATCGCTCCTGAGAAGTTGGACGATATGCAGGCACTAACAGAAAGACTCGGTGGCAGGGAACACTTTCTCATCGAAACGATTTGCCTGGCCAAAGATGGCCGAAAGATTCCTATTGAAATTAATGCCAGTGCGTTCAATCTCAATGGGCAGCCCACCGTGTTGGCCATCGCTCGGGACATCACCGAGCGCAAGCAGATGGAAAAGGAGATTCGAGACTATACCGAAAACCTGGAGCACATGGTCGCAGAGCGCACCAGGGCCCTGGAGCAGGAGAAGGCGTATACCCAAAGCGTTATCGCAAGCGTGCCTGATATGCTATTTACTCTTGATCATAGGAGGAAATTCAGTTACGCCAACGATACTTTCGCCCGGTTTGTCGGAGTAGAGGCGCGGGAAATCATGGGCCAGTCTATGCGGCAAATCATTGAGGAAACCGGGATTCTCACACCAAAAGTGGCCACCGTCGTAACTGAGCGGGTGAAAAGGCGACTGCAAACTGGTGAGCCCTCCACCAACGTAGAATTGGAAATGACAAACGGCAAAGGTGAAACCATCCACTGCAGTTATTCAGCATCAGGGATCAGGAACGCCGATGGCCAGGTGGTGGGCGAGGTAGCGTTGATCAGAGACATCAGCGAACAAAAGAGGCTGGAGCAGCAGATCAGGGACTATAACAGGAACCTCGAGGCGATGGTCGAGGAGCGTACCAGGGAACTCGCTGAATCGGAACAGAAATACACTGCCATAGTAGAAGGGGGAAATGACGGCGTCGTCATCGTCAAGGACTTGGAATTTGTGTTCGCCAATCAAAGAGTAGCCGACATGACCGGTTACACGATTGATGAAATAATGGACATGGAGATTGAGAAGATTGTTGACCTGCGGTATCTACAGACGGCAATGGAGAGATATCACCGTCGCATGGCGGGGGAAGATGCGCCTGCGTCCTACGAGATAGCCTTGGTGGCCAAAGATGGCCGTGCAATTTCGGTCGAGATAAGCAACGCCAGAATCGAGTACAAGGGTGGGCCAGCGGATGTGGTCGTCATCCGTGACATCACCGAGCGCAAGCGAATGGAGAAGGCGCTGTTGGGCTCGCAGAAACTGGCCGACCTGGGCGCGCTGGCGACCGGGGTGGCGCACGAGATCAATTCGCCGCTGCAGGTCATAACCGGCGTGAGCAAGAGCCTGCTCACCCGCCTCGAACAGGGCGAGTGGAATTTGGATAGTTTGAGCCGCCGGCTTGACATGATCAATCGTAATGCCTGGCGCTGTGCCGAGATCGTGCGTGCACTGCGCACCTACGCCCACGTCTCACCTGGACAGCACGAACCCAACGACCTCAACGCGCTGGTGCAGGACACACTCTTGCTGATCGAGCACCAACTAAAGAGTTGGTCCAACGTCACCGTCGTCACCGATCTCGCGCTGGACATGCCCGCATTGCACTGCGACCGGAACCAGATCACCCAGGTGTTGATCAACCTGCTCACCAATGCACGCGACGCCATGCCAGATGGAGGCGAGATCACCATCCGCACCCGCCACGACCCAACATCCCGTCAGTTTACGCTCCAGGTAGCCGATACCGGCGACGGTATCTCCGAGTCAGTACGTCCCAAGATATTTGATCCACTCTTCACCACTAAACCGGCGGGGCAGGGCACCGGCATGGGACTGCCCATCGTCCTGAGCATCGTGCGGGCGCATGGCGGCGAGATTGAAGTTCATAGCGCACCCGGATGGGGAGCGACCTTCACTCTATTCTTCCCAGAGAAAGGGACCCAGGTAGTCAATGCATCCTCTCCGCCCGGCGCGGAGGACCACTCGGATGATGTTCTCCACCTGGCCTCTCATCCGGACAAGCAAAAGACAGGGCTTCTGCTGGCATGCGGGATACGCTAGCCAAGGAGGTGTTTTATGGCTCACATTTTGATTGTAGATGACGAACCCGATGTGGTCGAGTTCCTGGCCGAGGAACTGGAACTCGCCGGGTGGGAAACCGGCACTGCCAGCAATGGAGTGGAGGGCGTGCTCAGGGTGCTGGATGGCGGCTGGGATGCCCTACTCATGGACATTCGCATGCCCGAGCTGGACGGCATCAACGCGCTGAGGATCATCCGGCGCATAACGCCTGACCTGCCAGTGGTCACCTTCACGGGCCACGCCGGGCGGGGCGAGATGCTCGAATCTACACGCCTTGGAGCCCGCGCCTGCCTGCTCAAGCCAATAACAATGGACAAACTGATCGAGACGATCCGACAGGTGCTGACCTAGCATGCTACCCTCCCGCAGGTTGCGATTTGTTGTACTCGTAAGCTAGCATAGCCATTGGGACGTGCTTTTGCATTGAAAACCCGCCCAAACCTGCGGGAGGGTGAGTAGTAACGAGCAGAAGTCATATATGGAACGTACACTGACCTTCGACATCGGAACCGATGAACTGGAGATGTTCCTCCAGGACGCCGATGAACTCTTGCAGGCTATGGAGTCCGGCATTCTGTGCCTGGAACGGGCGTCCGACCCCGAGATCCTCAAATCTGTCTTTCGCGCTGCCCACACGCTCAAGGCTATGGCCGGGGCCGTGGGGCATTCCCAGATGGCCGAACTGACCCACACTGCCGAAACCCTCTTCGATGCCATGCGCAAAGCCAGGCTATCCCCCACCCAGGCAATAACCGACGAACTGCTCGCCACAGTTGACGCCCTGAAAACCATGCGGGACGAGGTGGCCGACGGGCAACCCCGCAACATAGACGCAGCCGACATACTGGCCCGCCTGTCCGCACTGCTGGACAGCGACGACAAGGGAGAAACCCAGATCGTTTCCCTCCCCGCGCAGCGCCGGCTGACACCGGAACAGGCGACCCAGGCGAGAACCTGCCGCGAAAAAGGGTGCGCCATCCTGGAAGTCGAAGCCGTTGTCAGCAGCGATAGTTTTGCGCCAGCCGCCCGCCTCTGGCAGGCGGCGACGGGACTGATGGAAATGGGCCAGGTCATCGCCCAGCAGCCCTCACTGGATACTCTGACCGACAATCAGTGTGACGGTCGCCTGTGGCTCATCCTCGCCACCGAGGCCGACGGCGACACTATTGAGGAACTCTTGGGCAGCATCACCGGCCTGGCTGAATTTCGAGCGCGGTCTTACTCGATAAACAGGCCTGCGCCTGAGGCTGCCCTTTCCGGCAACGGCCCGGGAACCGACAAAACAGTACGCATCAGCGTGGAGCGTCTCGACATCCTGATGAACCTGGTGGGCGAACTGATCACCAACCGCACCCGCCTGGAGCAAATTGAGGGCACTCTATGCTTTCAGTACGGCAAAGATGAAACCATAGGCGCATTGGGCGAAATGGTCGCCCACCTCAGTCGTGTGACTGATCAGTTGCAAGAAGAGGTGATGCACACCCGTATGTTGCCCATCTCGTACATCCTGGACAAGTTCCCGCGCCTGGTACGCGACCTGGCCCGCGCCGCCGACAAGCAGGTGAACCTGATCATCGAAGGCAAGGCCACGGAACTCGACCGCTCCATCATTGAAACCATCGGCGACCCGCTCGTCCACCTGCTGCGCAACGCGGTGGATCACGGCGTTGAGTCACCCAGGGAGCGGATAGTGGCGGGCAAACCGCCTGCCGGCACCATAAAGTTGACAGCGGCGCACGAGGAGGGGCACATCGTCATCACGGTGGAAGATGATGGCCGGGGGATTGACCCTGTACGGGTGCGCCAGGCAGCAGTAAGCCATGGGCTGCTCTCCGAGGATGAAGCTGCTCAACTCGATGACGATGAAGCCACTAACCTCATCTTTCAGCCCAACCTGTCTACCGCTGAGCAGATCACCGAGGTATCGGGGCGGGGAGTGGGCATGGACGTGGTGCGCACCGGCGTCGAGCAGCTCAGCGGGACGGTGATGGTGGAAAGCGAGGTGGGACGCGGCACCATCTTCCGCGTCACTTTGCCGCTCACATTGGCCATCGTGCAGGCCATGCTGGTTGGGGTAGATGACGATGTGTATGCCATCCCTATGGTCGGCATCCTCGACTCATTGTACATGGAGGACGTGACGGTCAGCACCATCAGGAGGAGACCAACTATCTGCTGGCGGGATTCGGTGCTGCCGCTACTATATTCGCGGCAATTCTTTGCCCACTCATCTCCCCGTGGACGACAGAACAAAGGGGGGACCTACCTGCGAGGGAACAGGGGGCAGAATGACACCAAATCGGCCGTGGTTACACTGGCCTGGGGCAAAGTGCGGCTTGGCCTGGTGGTGGACAAAATCATAGGCAAACAAGAAATCGTGGTCAAATCGTTCAGTCCTGTCGTAGGCCGGGTGCCGGGGTTGTCCGGCTGTACGATTTTGGGCGATGGATGCATCGCTCTCATTATAGACGTTCCGGGTCTCATCAACACTGCTATGCAGGCCCACAGGCAGGAGGCAATATGAGCGAGCAGTTGACGGCATGGCACAACTTGGGGTCCGTATCAAGGTTGTCGGTTCTGGTGCGTGCCGCGGTACAAAACGCGGCCCGTGGCCTGACGGATATGATAGGACGCCCTATCCGGACAGGCACTTCCCAGGCCAGGGTGGTTCACTTTGATGACATGACTGTGCAGGTTGGTGATCCAGAATCAGCAATGGTGGGCATCTACCTGCTGATGGAGGGCAACCTGAGCGGCCAGACTATTCTGATTCTTTCCCTGGCTAGCGCGCTGAACCTGGCCGATTTCGTCATGGACACGCCACCGGGCACAGCCACCAACCTGGGTGATATGGAGCGTTCGGCACTGGCCGAGGTTGGCAACCTGACAGTCTCTTACTTTCTCAACGCCATGGCCACCCTTACAGGGAAGCCGTTGCGACCATCACCACCAGCGGTGATGGTGGACATGCTGGGCGCCATTCTGAACGTGGTCGCCACGAGGGTGGGCGAGACGAGCGACGACCTGCTGATCATCGAAACGGTCCTCCAGGACCCCGACGGGCTCATGCAGGCTCGTTTGTGGGTGTTGCCCGATCTGACGCTCCAGATGCTTGAGAGCGCGGGTATCGGCTGAGAAGAGATGCCAAACGTAGTTGAGAACACACGTCCAGTCTGTATTGGAGAGATAGTGGTAAGCGACGCCCCCGGCGACGTGTTGATCGCCTACGGGCTTGGCTCATGCGTGGCGGTTTGCCTATACGATCCGGTGGCGCATATAGGAGGCATGTTGCACGCTCTCCTGCCCACCGCTCCCAGTGAGGACGGAGACGAGGGTAAACACGCCAAATTCGTGGATCAGGGTGTTCCGCTGCTGATCGAGGCGCTCTTGAAGTTGGGCGCCGGGCGCGCGCGGCTGGTGGCGAAAATGTGCGGTGGAGCAGCGGTGTTATCTGCCCCGGGTTTATCCAACTCGCATGCTATCGGGGAGCGTAACGTGCAGGCTGCTGAGGCAGCCTTGCGAGAGGCAGGTCTTCGGATACAGGCCCAGGCCACCGGTGGGCACATCGGTCGCACGGTGAAATTATACATCGCCAATGGGCAGGTGATCACGAGAAGCCTGGGACAGGGTGAACAAATATTGGAAAGACTGCCAAGCATCTATGGTGAATGTTCAGACACCCCTTGACAGTCACTGCAGATCTATGTGGGAGGACATAAATGCACACAGTTATGGTTGCAGACGACAATCAATTTATGCGCAAGCGCATCTCCAAGGTGCTCGCTGAGAATGGCTACAAAGTTATTGAAGCGGAGAATGGCGATCAGGCAACAAGTCTCTACCGCTCGACCAAACCCGACGTGACGCTTCTGGACGTCGTCATGCCGGATAAGGACGGCCTGGAGGCGCTGGCCGAGATTCGCCGATTGGACTCCCAGGCCAAAGTGATCATGCTCACAGCGCTGGATCAGCAAGGGGTGGCGCTAAAGGCAGTACAACTCGGGGCTAAGGACTTTTTGGCAAAGCCTGTTCCCCCCGATCGCTTGGTGACGACGCTGCAAAAAGTGCTGGGGTAGGGTTGTGGGCGGTCCCGTTCGTGTCCTGGTTGTGGATGACTCGGCCGTCTTGCGTTATGCCATGTCCAAGTACCTGGATGCCGATCCTGGTGTCACCGTGGTGGGCAGCGCCCGCGATGGGTTAGACGCACTGGACATGATACCGGACCTCAAGCCGGACGTGGTCACGCTCGATGTGGAGATGCCACGCATGGATGGCCTGACTGCGCTAAAGCACATCATGGCGGAATGTCCGACGCCGGTAGTGATGCTCAGTGCCCTCACCAAACGCGGTGCTCGCACCACTATCCAGGCTCTGATGCGGGGCGCGGTTGACTTTGTGTCCAAGCCCTCCGCCGGCGCTGACATGCAGGCCACCATCGAAGAACTGGTTGTCAAACTCAAAGTCGCCGCTGGCACACGCCTCGTCACACCACATTCTTCCCCTCCCACACCCCAACGCCCTCCCACTACTTCCAAGTTGGGGCCACGTCCGTTTAACAGGGGCGATCCCTTGATCGTCATCGGGGCTTCTACCGGCGGGCCACGCGCACTGCAAGAGGTCTTATCCAAGTTGCCCGCTGATCTGCCGGCCGCAATGACAGTGGTGCAGCACATGCCCCCGGGCTTTACCCGGTCGCTGGCCCGACGGCTTGACGAACACTCTCCACTCACAGTGCGGGAAGCGACGGATGGCGAAGTTCTGGCGCGCGGGTTGGTGCTGGTGGCCCCTGGCGACTTTCATCTGCGATTCGGAGCAGCCAGGCAGGTGATCCTGGATCATGGGCCGCCTCAGTGCCACGTGCGCCCCGCCGCTGACGTGACTATGACATCGGCAGCCGAACGGTATGAGGCGGCAGTGGTTGGCGCAGTGCTGACAGGGATGGGCGCCGATGGCACGGAGGGATCCCGTCACATCAAGGCTGCTGGTGGCAAGGTTGTTGCCGAAGACGAGACGACCAGCGTGGTCTACGGCATGCCCCGCAGCGTTGTCGAGGCGGGTCTGGCAGACCAGGTGGTGCCGCTGCCAGAGGTGGCCCCGGCGTTGGTGGAATGGGTCAGTTGATGGGTTAGTTGGTTGTTTGGCGATGGATCAATTGGAGTACGCTTTTATCAAGCGAGAGGTACTGAGGCTGACCGGTGTGGACTTGAACTACTACAAGGCCCCGCAGGTGCAGCGCCGTCTCAGAACGCATCTGCTGCGATCGGGTCACACCACGTGGCGAAAATTCTTCCACGCCGCGCAGGATGACCCGGTGGTACTCGGCAAACTCAAGGATTACCTGACCATCAACGTGTCATCTTTCTTCCGTGACCCCAAAAAGTTCGCGTATCTGCGGGAGTCCATTGTGCCCGAGTTAATGCACGGCCACTCCAAGTTGCGAGTGTGGAGCGCGGGGTGTTCGCGCGGCCACGAGCCCTACTCGCTGGCAATTATGCTGGCCGAGGTAACCGGCCCTTACCGCCGGCATCAAATCCTGGCCACCGACATTGACCAATCTGCACTGAAATGGGCACGAGCCGGCGGCCCCTACCCGGCTGAGGACGTAGAGAACGTGCCGCCCACTCTGCTCAGCCGCTACTTTAAGGTACAGGAGGATGGTTACTGGGTTGCCGAGAACGTGCGGCGCTGGATCACCTTTCGCCATCACAACCTGCTAGCGGACCCCTTTGAAAGCGGGTTAGATTTGATCATCTGCCGCAACGTGGTGATCTACTTTACGGCTGAGGTCAAGAAGCAATTGTACAACCATTTCCACGACGCACTACGACCTGGTGGTGTGTTGTTTGTGGGTGGCACCGAAATCGTGCCCCAGGCATCCAACATAGGATTTGAATCGGCGGGCTTTTCCTTCTACCGCCGCAATGGCGCGGAACACAGGCTGTCAAAATAACCAGCCTCTCGACGTTAGATAGTCTCGCCAAGACTTGCTAACGCTCCAGTCTTGATGTATACTCTCATCTAGCCCTTGGTCCCGACAGTGGACTCTGCATGGCGCCCCCGGTAGATTTATCTACGTGCTCAAAATGTGAAACTTGGAGTAGGGACGTTAGATGTACAGGATACTGGCAACGCTGACTATCGTGGGCCTGTTGCTGGTAATCACGACAGCCGCCAATGCCGCCAGTGCCCTCCTTACCCCCATTGTTCCGCGTGCCCCAGACCAGGAGCACCACATCTACTTGCCTCTCGTTTTATACAACTATCCGCCTGCCCCGCCCCTTTACCGCCTCTACGCCGACCCCGATGACCTGGACTGGCTGGCGAATCAGAATCCCTACCAGGACGAGACCATCCCTGCCACCTTCATCTACGAGCGCAGTTGGGACGTGGATGTCCGCTACCGGGGCGACGTCTCCCGCCTGATGGACAAAAAGTGCTGGAAGGTCTTTTTCCCAGGCTCCGACCTGTTCCAGGGCCAGGGGGAAATGAATCTCAATGCTGATTACCCAGATCAGACACTACTGCGCAGTTACATCGGCTACGACCTGTTTGCCCGCGCAGGCGTGCCCGCCCCGCGCGCCGGTTACGCCCGCCTGCACATCAACGACGAGTACTATGGCCTTTTCTCCCAGGTCGAGCAGGTTGACGAACGTTTCCTCCACCGTCTGGGCATTGAGATGCACGGCAACCTGTACAAGCCCTTCTACGGCAACCTCACGACGCTGGATTACATCGAGGATCCGGAGGAGAAAGACTGGTGGTACCGCTATTACTATCCCAAGAAGACGAACCGGCAAAGCGGGATAGATGACGTCGTCGCTTTTATCGAGTTGATCAACTACACGTCCGATGAACAGTTCCCGGAGGCCATCGCAGAACTGCTGGACGTCAATGGCTGGCTGGACTGGTACGCCGTCAACATCCTCATCGGCAATTTTGAGATGTTGGAGAAGAACTATTACATCTATCACGACTTTAGCACCGACCGCTGGCTTATCCTCCCCTGGGACGTAGATCTCTCTCTCGGCCACAATATGTGGGGACCTGGCGTTGGCGGGCTGCTCGACGAGGAGATAAGTTGGGATAATCCTATTGACAGCGGTACTCAGGAGAGTAAAAAGATTGATGGCAAGTGGAACGGACTGATTGACCGCATGATGAACGTACCAGAGTTCCGCTTCTCCCACTGCCGCCGGCTCAAAGAGTTAATGACCGCTGAGTTCAGCCCGGACGAGATGTTCCCCCGCGTTGACACCGCCTTTACCTACATCCGTCCCTGGGCCGAGGCCGACCCCCAGCGCTGGCAGCCGGAGGGCTTTCAGTTCTCCGCCGGGCCGGACGAACTCAAGACCTATATCACCAACCGTATCCAGTTCCTTGAGACAGAGATGATTACTTTCTGCCCTGACCTGAAGACACCGCTTACGGTCAACGAGTTTATGGCCGATAATACCAGCACCATCGCTGACGAGGCCGGCGACTATGACGACTGGATAGAGATTCAAAACGGCAGCGGTACGCTGGCTTGGGACCTGGGCGGGATGTATCTTACAGATGATCTCTCCGATCCGACCAGGTGGCAGATCCCGACCAGCACTCTCGTCTCGCCGGGTGGCACGCTGCTTCTCTGGGCTGACGGCGAGGAGGGGGAGGGGATGCTGCACACCAACTTTGCGCTAGACGCGGACGGGGGACAGATCGGGCTCTTTGATCGGGACGTCTTTGGCAACGCGGCCATCTCTGTGCTGACCTACCCCGCCCAGGCGACCGACGTCTCCTACGGACGTATGCCCGACGGCGGAGAGGACTGGCAGTTCTTGACCCCGCCCACTCCCGGCTGGCTCAATCGCGGCCGGTCGCCCATCACCGGCGATACGGCCCACACGCCAGCCTGGCCCACCAGTGGCGATACCGTCACCGTCACGACGGTCATCACCGACGAAGGGACCGTTACGGCCACTTTGTGGTACCGCGCTTTCGCGGCGGGGACGGAACCGCCGGATTACTATCAGGCCGTGGCGATGACCGCCGCCGCAACAGGAACTGGTAGCCTTTTTACCGGCACCATCTTCACCCAGACCGACGGCACCAGGGTGGAGTATTACATTGAGGCGGAAGACGTGGCGGGGATGGTGACGGTGGATCGTCCCGGCTGGCCATTGGGGGATTATCGTTACATCGTCGGCTGGCAGCGCCCGCCGCTCTATATTAACGAACTGATGGCGCTAAACACCCACACGCTCGAGGACGGGGACGGCGACCACGACGACTGGATCGAACTCTACAACGGAGGGCCGGTGGACATTGACGTGGGCGGGATGTATCTCTCCGACAACATTGACCAGCCTGATCCTGAACAACTGGATGATCCCCACATTTACCAACTCCCGCCCGGCACGACCGTCCCGGCCGGCGGTTACCTGATCCTCTGGGCCGACGGCGATGGCACGGGCGACCATCTCAGTTTCAAACTATCCGGCGCGGGCGAGTACGTGGGACTGTTCGACAGCCAGGCACACCACTATGCTCCTATTGACGCCGTCTACTTCCCCCCACAGACGCCGGACGTCTCCTGGGGCCGCTTCCCCGATGGTTCGACCGGGACCACCACAAGCGGGTACGATGCGTGGCACGCGATGGACATCCCCACGCCCGGCGAGCCTAATCTGCTGCTACCACCGCAGTTCCTGGAGGTGACACGCACCCCCCTGTGGCCCAGCGCAGGCGAGGGTGTGACCGTCACCGCCGTCATCACTGCTGGCAGTCCCATCATCTCCGCCACGCTGTGGTACGACGGGGGGAGTGGCTTCCAGGCCATGCCGATGGAATGGAGATTGGAGATTGGAGATTGGAGAATAGAGAATGGAGAATGGAGAACGGAGAGTCGAGGGGGCGACGGCGAGGATCGCGTCTACACGGCGTACATTCCTCCGCAGCCGGAGGGCACGTTGGTGAACTACTACCTGGAGGCGATTGACAGCATCGGTCAGACGACGTTGCACCCTCCCGCTGCCCCCACGGCCACGCACCGCTACCAGGTCGGTTACGCGCCGCCGACCCTGCTGATCAACGAATTCCTGGCTGATAACGAGAGCGTCAACCAGGACGAGGCGGGGGAGTACGACGACTGGGTGGAATTATACAACGGGAGCGCGGTCACGGTGACGCTGGACGGGATGTACCTCACGGACGACCTGAGCGCGCCGACAAAATGGCAATTCCCGGCCGGCACCACCATCCCGCCGGGCGGCCACCTGCTGGTGTGGTGCGACGAGGACGCGGGGCAGGAGGCATTGCACGCCAACTTCAAACTGAACCGGGACGGGGAGGAGATCGGCCTATTCGCCGATGAAACCCACGGCAACGTCCCACTAGATAGTGTTGTCTTTGGCCCGCAGCAGGAGGATATCTCCTACGGCCGGCAGCCGGATGGGTCGGACACGTGGAATTTTCTGGACCCACCCACGCCGGGGGCTAGCAACGGGTAAAGCGTCTACAAGAGTTGTGGTAAGGGCCGGGGCGGTAGGTCTGATCGTAGAGTTCGTCGAGGGAGACCCATCCATTGTCGTCCAGGTCGGCCTCACCGGTCTCGAGGCCCTGGATCAGGTGGCGGGTGAAGACAGAGTGGCGGCCCTCTCCAGTGACCTCGTCTCCCTCAAAGGCATATTGTATCGCGTCGGAGGAGGTCAGCACTACCCGCCCACGTCCCTTGAAATGCTCCCTGGTGCCGATGTCCGCGCCGGCTTTGGCTATCATCCCTTTGGCGAATGCCCCACTGTAGCAGCAGTCCAGCAACAAGACCTGTCGCCGAGAGCGGCTGCAGCGCATCACGTCGTTGACGAGGGTGGTCGGTATCGCGGTGGTGCGCAGCATTTTGCGGCGCGTGTCGGTGGTGGCGAAGTAGAGGCGTCCATCCTCATCTTTGATGCCGTGGCCAGAGTAGTAGAGCAGCAAGAGGTCATCGGTCTTACGGTTGGCGAAAAAGGCTTCGATGGCCTGGTTCACCTTGTACGAGCGTTCGTTCTGGAGTGTTTGTACTTGAAAGCCGCCGACAGCGGGATCCTGGAGGACGCGCGCCAGGCCCTCAGCATCTTGAGCCGGGGCGACCAGTTGCCGGAGGTCGGGATCTTGGTATTGATAACTGGCGATGATCAAGGCGCAGCGCTTTTCAGTCATTCATTCACCAGGCATGAGAATCAGTTTGTGACGGCTCATCCAGACATCAATGAGTTGTTGTTCCTGGGCTAAGATACCTTTTACCTCTCGCTTGTCGCCATCAATCGTGCAGCTGGATTGTACTCCGAATGTACTCGTGCACGTGCTCAGGAAATGATCGGCTGGCCAGATGCACAGCCTCGGTGATTGCCTCTTCGGTAATGCTGTTGTGCCATTCCTCAATAATGGTTTCCCAGGCCATTCCACTGGCAACTTGCTCCAGTACATCTGAAACGAAAACACGTGTGCCACGAAACGTTGGCTTGCCATGACAAATATTGGGGTCAGTGACAATGTAGCGGCCTATCAGTTTTCTGTCCATTCTGAGCCCTCCCTGTCTTCCTACTGGCCCAATTCCCAATCTACCAGTTTCCCCATCACTCAACGTGCAAGCAGATTATACTCCGATGCCCAGAGCGGGGCAAATCCGTCTTTGCGAGAATGTTCCGAGGTCAGATCGGGCGACTACCGGACATCACCGGCTGTCTGCAGATCGTGGTCCAGCCTATCCAGATCAACCAAATCTTACCACGATTTCTCTACCGTACATTTCCACCGAGTTGCGCAGGTTGGAAGAAAAAGTACACGTCAAAAGACAACCCACGTTTCAACACGTGCTTGAGCCAGTCAAGACCAAGACGAAACAAACTCTTG
>JAXHUO010000039.1:35124-42904 GCA_034189605.1 Chloroflexota bacterium | reverse complement strand
ATCCGGGTATGTTCAGCGCGGTGGACGTGCTGGTGCTCAACAAAGTGGATCTGTTGCCGCTGTTGGAATTCGACGTGGACAACTTTCGTCGCGGCGTTGCGGCGTTGAACCCCGACGTCGTCTTCTTCCCCGTGTCCTGCAAGACGGGGGAAGGAGTGGCAGAGTGGACGGAGTGGCTGGTCGAGAGGTGTCGGGAGGGTTGATGCGGAAAGCGATCAGCGTGCGCGGTGTAGTGCAGGGGGTCGGCTTCCGGCCCTTTGTCTACCGGTTGGCGCACGAGCATAGACTGAAAGGTTGGGTGCTCAACCACTCCGGTGGGGTGGAGATTGAGGTCGAAGGGTCAGGGGACGCGCTGGCTCTGTTCGTGCGCGACCTGAAAGCACAAGCCCCGCCGCTGGCGCGTATCGAAGGCATCAAAGTCGCCGATGCGCCGCCGGTTGGTTACCCGGCCTTTGAAATCCGCCACAGCGTGGCTGAGGAGATGAGTGGGAGCGGGGTCACCCCGCCCCTACTCATCTCCCCCGACATCGCCACCTGCCCCGATTGCCTGCGCGAACTGCTGGATCCGACTGACCGCCGCTATCGTTACCCTTTCACCAATTGCACCAACTGCGGGCCGCGCTTTACCATTATTGCCGATATCCCCTACGACCGCCCGCTGACCACCATGCGAGACTTTGCCCTGTGCCCGCAGTGCCAGGCGGAGTACGACGACCCGCTCGACCGGCGGTTTCACGCACAGCCGAATGCGTGTCCGATATGCGGGCCGCACGTTTGGTTAGTTTCGAGTTCCAGGTTCCAGGCCTCGGGTTCCAACCTGGCACTCGACACTCGTAGCAGGGCATCTGATGGTACTCCACCCCTCGTGGAGAAATCTGAAACTGATGACGTTGTCGCCCAGGCCGCCTGTCTGTTGCAGGCAGGGGCTATTCTCGCCATCAAAGGGCTGGGCGGGTTCCACCTGGCCTGCGATGCTACCAACAAAGTGGCCGTGCGTACGTTGCGGGAGCGCAAGAAACGCCCGGCTAAGCCGCTGGCGGTGATGATGACCACGCTGGAGGAGATCAAGCAACACTGCTGGGTCTCTGAGGAAGAGGAGCGGCTGCTGGCCTCGCCTCAGTGCCCCATCGTGCTGTTGCCGTGGAAGCCCGAGTCGGGCGTCTCGCGGCTGGTGGCTCCGCGCAACAACTACCTGGGGGTCATGCTTCCCTACACGCCGCTGCATCACGTCCTGCTGCGGGACTCGGGCCAACCGCTGGTGATGACCAGCGGCAACCTGTCGGAGGAACCTATCGCTCGCGACAACGACGAAGCAGTGCGCCGTCTGGCACATCTGGCCGATTATTTCCTGTTGCATAACCGCGATATTTACGCGCGGTACGATGACAGCGTGTGGTTCGTGCCATCAAGGGAAGAAACCAGGTTTTTTCCTAAAAACCCGGTTTCTTTACCCCAGCCGATCCGCCGCTCGCGGGGCTATGCGCCTTTTCCTGTGAAACTGCCGTTCAGGGTCGGGCAGATTCTGGCCTGCGGGGCGGAACTGAAGAACACCTTCTGCGTCACCCGGGACGAATACGCTTTTCTCAGCCAACACATCGGCGACATGGAGAACTTGGAAACACTGACCCATTTCGAGACCACCATCGAACTCTACAAACGGTTGTTCCGCATTGAGCCGGAGATCGTAGCCTACGACATGCACCCGGAGTACCTCTCCACCAAATACGCAAAATCTCAAGCCTCCACTCTCCAATCTCCAATCTCCAATCTCCACTCTCAAATCCCCATCCAACACCACCACGCCCATATCGCCAGTTGCCTGGCCGATAACGGCTGGTCGCCCGACGACGGGTCGGTCATCGGCGTGGCCTGGGATGGCACTGGCTACGGCACCGACGGGCGCATCTGGGGCGGGGAGTTCCTGGTGGCCGACTACCATGGCTTCCGGCGGGTGGCCCATTTGGAATATCTGCCTATGGCTGGTGGTGAGGCGGCTATCCGCAACCCCTACCGTCTGGCCAGCGGCTACTCTTATGCTCTCACCGGCGTCCCCCCCTCAATCCCTCCCCAAGTTGGGAGGGAAGGACTCACCTGCCCCGGGGTTGGGAGAGGGGCCGGGGGTGGGGGCCGCGCAGGCGAGGAGGAATTGCGCATTATCCAACAGCAGATTGACAAAGAGATCAACTGCCCCCAGACGTCGGCCGGTGGCCGGTTGTTCGACGCGGTGTCGGCGCTATTGGGGATACGCGAGCGGGTCACCTACGAGGCACAGGCGGCTATAGAATTGGAGATGGCAGCCCAAATCCCAAATCCCAAACCCCCAATCCCCAATGGTTATCCGTTCGGTGTGGAGGAAGGTGAGGATGGGACAGTGATCCGGCTGCGCCTCCTATTTGAGGCGCTACTTGCCGATCGGCGGGATGGGGTGGCTGTTGGGGAGATGGCTTATTGTTTCCACGTCACTGTGGCGGAGATGATGCGGGCAGTGTGTGAGCGAATTGCCGGGGAGACGGGGCTACGGACGGTGGCGCTGAGCGGCGGCTGCTTCCAGAATCGGCTGCTTCTTACGCTGGTCGTACCGCGATTGCAGGAGGCGGGACTGGGTGTCCTTTTGCACCGCCAGGTGCCGTGCAATGATGGCGGTATTGCGTTGGGGCAGGCGGTGATTGCGCATTTCGCCGCAGATTGAGGAAAAGCGGTTCTTCTGGTATACTTGTAGTCACACGGATAAAATATCATGTGTTTAGCCATACCGACATTAATTACCTCTATCGAAGGAACCACCGCCCGCGCCCAAGTCGGCGGGGTGGAACGCACCATCAGCCTGGCGCTTACGCCCGAGGCACAGGTGGGCGACTATGTGCTGATACATACCGGTTTCGCCATCGGCGTGCTGGACGAGGAAGAGGCACAGGAGACCCTACAACTGCTGGGGGAACTGGCCGAGTTCTACGATGAAGTATATTGACGAGTTCCGCGACCCACAATTGGCGCGGAGCCTGTTAGCGAGCATCCAGGCGCGCTCAACACAGCCCATGCGTTTCATGGAATTCTGCGGTGGGCACACCCACGCCATCTTCCGCCATGGCTTGCGGCAGATGCTCCCTTCCACAGTCGAACTACGCTCCGGGCCCGGCTGTCCCGTCTGTGTCACTGCCGACGCTGACTTGGACCGCGCCATCGCCCTGGCCGAACTGCCCGGCGTGATCCTGGCCACCTTCGGTGACATGCTCAAGGTGCCAGGCAGCTATGGCTCTCTGCAAACTGCCAAGGCCGAAGGGGCCGACGTACGCATTGTCTACTCTACGCTGGACGCGCTGCAGATTGCCCGCGATTGCCCTGACCGGCCAGTCATCTTTTTGGGCGTCGGTTTCGAGACCACCGCGCCAACTGTGGCAGCGACCGTCCTGGAGGCGGAGGCAGGGGGCCTGGACAACTTTTACATTCTCTCACTACACAAGTTGACTCCTCCAGCCACCCACGCTATCCTCGACGCTGGGGAGGTGCGGCTCTCCGGAGTCATTGGCCCCGGCCACGTGACTACCATCATCGGCAGCGGGGCCTGGGAATTCCTCCCGCGAGATTACTCCGTCCCCTGCGCTGTGGCTGGTTTCGAGCCATTGGACATCCTGCGAGCCGTGGCCGCGCTGGTGGAGATGGCCGAGGATGACCAGCCAGCGGTGATCAATGCCTACTCCCGCAGCGTCTGCCCGGTGGGGAATCGCGTGGCGCTGGATATTATGCACCGTGTGTTTAAAGTGAGCGCAGCGGACTGGCGAGGATTGGGCCGTGTGCCTGCCAGCGGATTGGTGTTACGCACCGAATATGCCCGTTTCGACGCCGCGCTAGCCTTCCCTGTGGACCCCGGCCCGACCCGTGAACACAAAGGTTGCCGCTGCGGAGATGTGTTGCGGGGCACCGTAGAGCCACCCGAATGTCCCTTGTTTCGCTCTGTCTGCACTCCGGGCCATCCCATTGGTCCCTGCATGGTCTCCGCTGAAGGAGCCTGCGCTGCGTGGTACCGGTACGGTGAAGCCTATGGCCGATAAAATCCTGCTCGCTCACGGCTCTGGTGGCCAACTGAGCCACGAACTGGTGGAGCGACTGTTCCTGAAACATTTTGCCAACCCCGTCCTGGCGCAGATGGATGATGCGGCTGTGATCGGAGAAACCAGGTTTTTTCCGAAAAACCTGGTTTCTAGGAAACTGGCCTTTACCACCGATTCCTACGTGGTCAGCCCCATTTTCTTCCCCGGCGGCGACATCGGCAAGTTGGCCGTATGCGGCACGGTCAATGACCTGGCGATGAGCGGGGCCACGCCGCTCTACCTTAGCGCCGGGTTCATCCTCGAAGAGGGGCTGGAACTGGCCGACCTGAAGCGAGTCGTTGTTTCTATGGCCACCACCGCTCAGGCCGCAGGGGTGCAAATTGTGACCGGGGACACCAAGGTGGTGGATCACGGCAAGGCCGACAGACTTTTCATCAACACAGCGGGGGTCGGCATGGTGCCCGTGGGTGTGGAACCGGGCGGTGACCAGGCCCAGCCTGGCGATGTGGTCATTCTCAGCGGCACTGTCGGCGACCACGGCATGACCATCATGAGCCAGCGGGAAGGGCTGCGCTTCGATTCGCCGCTGGCGAGCGACTGCGCGCCGCTTAACGGCCTGGTGACCGCTATGCTGGACGCTCTCTCTTTCCTCTCCTCTCCGAAGGCCATCCATTGTCTGCGCGATCCCACGCGGGGCGGCCTGGCTACGGTGCTGAATGAAGTGGCCGGCAAATCAGGGGTGGGCATTGAGATTGAGGAGCACGCCGTTCCCGTACGGGATGCGGTACGCGCCGCTTGCGAGTTGCTGGGCCTCGACCCGCTGTACGTGGCCAACGAGGGGAAATTGGTGGCGTTCGTGGCCCCTGAAGCGGCCGACGCGGTGCTGGCTACCATGCGCGCCCACGAGTACGGGCGGGAGGCAGCGATCATCGGGCGGGTGATGGCGGAGCATACGGGCCGCGTCGTGCTGCGCACTGCGCTGGGTGCTCATCGCATCCTCGACCTGCTGGTGGGGGAACAGCTGCCACGCATCTGTTGACAGAGGATGCCGGGCGCATTACAATTTGGAGTTGTGTCAGGTAAGTATACTCTCGCTGCAGGCTATGACAATCCCGGGCGGGCTGAATGGACCAACGGGTGCTTGCAGACTTGAAACAAGGAGGCATCTCTTCATGGAAGAAAACTTGGATCTCACCAAACTTGATCAGATTGTCGAGGAAGCAGGGGAGGGGAAGGGAAGTCTGATCCCTGTTCTGCAAAGGGCACAGGGGGTGTATGGCTATCTGCCGCCAAAAGTACTGCGGTTGATCGCCGACCGGCTAGGGGTGGCGTTAAGTAAAGTCTATGGCGTGGCGACCTTTTACTCCCAGTTCCACCTGACCCCCCGCGGCCGTCACATCATCCAGCAATGCGATGGCACCGCCTGCCACGTGCGCGGGGCTGCCCGGATAATCGAAGCCGTAGAGCGGGGATTGGGGATAAAGGCGGGCGAGACGACTCCTGACCTCAAGTGCACCTACGAAGTGGTCTACTGCATTGGCTCCTGCGCCCTGGCGCCCACAGCCATAGTTGATGATCAGGTGGCGGGGCGGCTGACGCCGGAAAAGACGTTGAGCCTCATTGAGAACCTCGATTAGTGTCATCTAATCCTCATCGGAAGGGAGTTATCGCAGATGCCAGAACTAGAGACCATAGAAGACTTGAGATGCTTCCGGGAGGAAGCACGCAAAGCCATCGAGAGCCGCAATGAGGTGACCACCAGAATCATCGTCGGTATGGGGACCTGCGGTATCGCCGCCGGGGCCGGCGAAGTGCTACAAGCCATTCTCGACGAACTGGCCAAGCACGACGTAGAGGCAGATGTAACTGCCGTGGGATGCATCGGTATGTGCAGCAGTGAACCGCTGGTGGACATCGTCAAGCCGGACCGTCCGCGCATTAGTTACAAGAATGTCACTCCCCAAACAGCTCTGGAACTGGTCAACGATTGCGTGATAAGAGGTGATCCCCGTCCCGATCTGGCCTTGGCAGTGATTGGTGAAAACTCGTATGAAGGCATTCCGGCCTGGGGAGAGATACCCTTCTTCAGTTCGCAAAGGCGTCTTGTCCTGCACAACTGCGGCTTCATTGACCCGGAGATTATCGGGGAGTACGTTGCACGCGACGGCTACGCTGCCCTGGCTAAGGCTCTTACCGAGATGACGACTGATGAGGTCATTGATGAGGTGAAGGGATCGGGCCTCCGGGGGAGAGGAGGGGCTGGCTTCCTCACCGGCATGAAGTGGGAGTTCACCGCCCGTGCTCCCGGTGACGTCAAGTACGTGGTCTGTAACGCCGACGAGGGCGACCCCGGCGCATTTATGGACCGCTCTGTCATCGAGGGCGACCCCCACAGCCTGGTGGAAGGAATGACGATCTGCGGCTACGCCATCGGTGCAGAGGATGGGTATATTTACTGCCGGGCCGAATACCCGCTGGCCATCAGACGCCTCAAGGTCGCCATCGCCCAGGCCGAGGAATACGGGCTCCTGGGGGACCACATTCTCGGTAGCGACTTTTCCTTCCACTTGCACATAAAGGAGGGGGCCGGCGCTTTTGTGTGTGGCGAGGAGACGGCGCTACTCGCCTCTATCGAGGGGCGACGCGGTGAGCCGCGTCCCCGCCCCCCTTTCCCGGCTGTACGCGGGCTGTGGGGTAAGCCAACCAATCTCAACAACGTCAAATCCTATGCCAACATTCCCCAAATCATCATCAACGGAGCCGACTGGTTCGCCGGCATCGGCACACGTCGTTCTACGGGCACGGCCATCTTTGCCCTCACCGGCAATGTGAATAACACCGGCCTGGTGGAGGTGCCGATGGGCATCACCTTGGAGGAAATCATCTTTGACATCGGCGGTGGAATCCCCAACGGGAAAAAGTTCAAGGCTGTGCAGACAGGTGGTCCGTTAGGCGGGTGTATTCCGGCCGAGCACTTGAGCGTCAAAGTAGACTTTGACTCGCTAAAAGATCTCGGCGCAGTGATGGGCTCCGGTGGGATGATTGTTGTGGACGAGGACACCTGCATGGTAGAGTTTTCCCAGTTCTTCCTCACCTTTGCCGCCGCCGAGAGTTGCGGCAAGTGCGTTCCCTGCCGGATGGGGGGCAAGCGTATGCTGGAGGTGCTGACCCGTATCACCGAGGGAAAGGGCAGGTTGGAGGATCTGGATGCCATCCGTGAGATTGCTGCCGGGATGGAAACGGGGGCGTTGTGTGCCCTGGGGCAACTGACCCCGGGGCCGGTAATGTCGGCGTTGCGTTACTTTGAGGACGAGTTCCGCGCCCACATCGTGGATAATCGTTGTCCAGCACTAAAGTGTAAGGCACTCATCTCATTCTACATCCTTCCTGACAAGTGTCGGGGTTGTGGCATTTGCTTGAGAGCCTGTCCTGCTCAAGCGATATCGGGTGGCAAGAAGATGATCCACGTTATTGACCAAAGCAAGTGCATCAAGTGTGGAAACTGTCTTGAGTTATGCCCATCGCGCTTCAGCGCCGTGGCAAAGGTCTCGGGGGAGAGTGTTCAGGTTCCAGAGGAACCTATCCCGGTAGGCGAGTGGAATTCGTGACAAGCACCTTATCGGGGGTAGCCCCCGGAGGAGGTTCCCTCCAGATCAAGAAAAGGAGACAAAACGGGCGATGAATACGGTGAACGTCACCATCAACGATCAGAAAATCCAGGCTCAGGCCGG
>JAXHUO010000039.1:0-35024 GCA_034189605.1 Chloroflexota bacterium | reverse complement strand
TGGGAGTTCGAGAAGGTGGCGACCACTTGTCCCTACTGCGGAGTGGGGTGCCAATTCTACGTCAACGTCAAGGATGGGCGGATAGTTCAGGTGACGTCCAAGTGGGACGCTCCCGCTAACCATGGTTGGCTATGTGTGAAAGGGCGCTTCGGTTGGGACTTTGTCCATCACCCCGACCGGCTGACCAGGCCGTTGATCAGGCGGGAGAAGGGGAGTGAGTTCGAAGAGGTCGAGTGGGATGAGGCTCTCGACTTTGTGGCGTCCAGGTTTGGAGAGGTTAAAGAGCAGTACGGCCCCGATGCGTTCGGTGCCCTGTCCTCCGCCAAATGTACCAACGAGGAGAACTACGTAATGCAAAAGTTCGCCCGGGCGGCGATGGGAACCAATAACATAGACCACTGCGCTCGTCTCTGACACAGCGTCACCGTGACCGGTCTGGTCACAGCATTTGGCTCCGGCGCTATGACTAACTCCTTCGACGACATCGCCGACGACGCACGAGCCTACTTCATCATTGGCTCCAACACTACGGAAGATCATCCGGTGCTGGGTATGCGCATCCGGCAGGCAGTGAAACAACGTGGCGCCAAACTTATCGTTTGCGACCCGCGTTCCATTCCTATCACCGATTTTGCCGCGCTCCACATCCGCCATAAGCCGGGCACCGACATCGCCCTGCTCAACGGCATCATGCACGTCCTCATCACTGAGGAACTCTACGACAAGGAGTTCGTCGCGGAGCGCACTGAAGGCTTCGAGGAGTTGAAGGCCAAAGTGATGGAGTACCCGCCTGAGCGGGCGGCGGAGATATGCGGTATCACCCCCGAGGAAATCATCGCGGCGGCGCACTTGCTGGCCGAGAATCGTCCGGGGGCGCTGCTCTACGGCATGGGTATCACCCAGCATACGACGGGTCACAAGAATGTCCTTTCCACAGCCAACCTCCAGATGCTCCTGGGCAACATGGGTGTTCCCGGTGGTGGAGTCAACCCACTCCGAGGTCAGGTCAACGTCCAGGGTGCGTGCGACATGGGCGCGCTGGTCAACGTCTACCCTGGTTATCAGACAGTGACCGACGAGGCGGTGCGGAAGAAGTTCGAGGGGGCTTGGGGCGTGCCTCTCTCCAACCAGGTGGGGACTACCCTGGTGGAGATGCTCCACCAAGCGGAGCGGGGAGAGATCCGCGCCATGTACATCATGGGCGAGAACCCGATGCTCTCGGACCCGGACGCGAACCATGCCGAAGTGTGTCTCAAGAGCCTCGACTTCCTGGTGGTGCAGGATATTTTCCTCACCGAGACGGCCCAACTGGCGGACGTGGTTTTGCCCGCCCCCTGCTTTGCCGAGAAAGATGGCACGTTCACCAACTCCGAGCGCCGTGTCCAGTTTGGGCGCAAGGCGGTGGATCCGCCCGGTGAGGCCCGGCAGGATTGGTGGATCATCGGCGAAATCGCCCACCGTTTGGGATACGACGGGCTGACCTACGACTCGCCGCGTGCGATCATGGACGAGATCAACCGCCTGACCCCCATCTACGGTGGGATGTCCTACGACCGCATTGGCGAGATGGGCCTGCAGTGGCCCTGCCCGGACGCTGAGCACCCCGGCACGCCCATCTTGCACGTGGGCAGGTTCAGTCGCGGGCTGGGACATCTCAGCGCGGTGGACTGGCAGCCGCCGGCCGAGGAGCCCGACGAAGAATACCCGTTCATTTTCACTACCGGCCGGGTGTTGTACCACTTCCATACCGGCTCAATGTCCCGTCGTTCCGAGGGATTGGATACGATCTACCCAGAGGCAGTGGTGGAGATCAACTCTGAGGATGCGTCCAGACTGGGCATTGCCGGCGGGGACGTGGTAAAGGTCGCATCGCGGCGTGGGGAGGTTCAGGCCAAGGCGCTGGTCAGCGGCAAGACCGAGCCTGGCGTCATTTTCATGCCCTGGCACTTTGCCGAGGCCGCGGCCAACAAACTGACCATCGCCGCGCTGGATCCCACGGGCAAGATTCCTGAGTTCAAGGTCTGCGCTGTCAGAGTGGAGAGGGGAGAGTAGAGAGGAGAGAGTGAGTGACAACAGGGGCATCTGTTCTTGACCCCGCCAAGCGGGCACGTTTGCTCACGGCGCTCTACATAACCCAGGAGCAAAATGGTTATCTCACTCCTGAGGCACTCAAGCGGGTTGCCGAGCGGTTGGATGTGCCAGAGACAGCGGTGTTTAGCACCGCCAGTTTCTACACACTATTTCGCACCCAGCCTGTAGGCCGGTACGTGATCCAAGTTTGCACAGGATTGAGCTGTTACCTGGTCGGAGGCGCAGAGCGGCTGGTGGACTATTTGGAGTGCAAACTTGGGATCAAGGCTGGCGAAACGACCCCTGATGGGATGTTCACCTTGGAGACTGTGCAGTGTTTGGCCTCGTGTGGCACCGCGCCGGCCATGCGCGTGAACGACGAACTGTACGAGAACCTCACGACGGAAAAGGTGGACATGCTGATTGACCAGTTGACAGAGCGGGCAGAGCGATGGATGGCTTTGAACCGGTCCTGACGCGCAACGTGGGCGTCCCCAACTCGGAGCGCATCGCGGTCTATCTGGAGCGCGGGGGATACACTGCTTTGCGCAAGGCATTACGGATGCAGCCTGACGAATTGGTCGCTCTGGTCAAGGCCTCTGGGTTGCGCGGGCGTGGTGGCGCGGGCTTTCCGGCGGGGGTCAAGTGGGGCTTTATGCCCCAGGAAGCGGTCACCAAGTATGTCTGCGTCAACACCGACGAGGGAGAACCGGGGACGTTCAAAGATCGCCTGTTGGTGGAGCACGATCCCCACTCAATCATCGAGGGTGTCATCATCGCTGCTTATGCAGTCGGCGCGAATCGGGCCTTTGTCTACATCCGTGGTGAGTTCTTCCTGGGGGTCAAGCGCTGGATCAAGGCCATTGATGCCGCTTACGCTCATGGCTTCCTGGGCAAGAATATCCTTGACAGCGGCTTTGATCTGGATCTGTCGGTCCACCGGGGCGCGGGGGCCTACATTTGTGGGGAAGAGACCGCGCTGATCAACTCACTCGAAGGCAAACGGGGCGAGCCGCGCATCAAGCCTCCCTACCCGGCGCAGATCGGCATGTGGAACGAGCCCACGTTGGTGCATAACGTAGAGACCCTGGCTAACGTGCCTCACATTGTCAACCGGGGTGCCGAGTGGTTCAGGTCCATTGGCACGGAAAAGAGCACCGGCTCTAAACTTTTCTGCGTCAGCGGGCACGTGCGGCGGCCGGGTAACTATGAACTGCCATTAGGCACGCCGTTGCGCACGATCATCGAAGAATACGCAGGGGGGATGCGCGGGGACCGTCCGCTCAAGGCGGTCATCCCCGGCGGGGCCTCCACCCCGATGTTGATCCCGCAGCAACTAGACACGCAGATGGACTTTGAGTCGCTGGCCGAGGCCGGTTCGATGCTGGGCACAGGAGCGATCATCGTGATCGAAGAAGGTACCTGTATGGTGGAAGTGGCCCGCCGCCTGACGGACTTTTTCGCTCACGAATCGTGTGGCCAGTGCACGCCCTGTCGCGTGGGTACACAACGCCTGGTAGAGGTGTTGACCCGCATCGTGCAGGGACAGGGCAAACCCGGCGATCTGGACCAGTTGGAAATGATTTGCGCCGGCATCGCCGGGCACACTTTGTGCCCTATGGGCGACGCAGCCGTCAATCCCGTGCTTTCGTCGCTAAAGCACTTTCGCGGGGAGTATGAGAACTATATTTGGGGTGGAGAGAAGACAGAAACCGGGCTTTGAGGAACAGACCTGGTTTCGAAGATGATTGATGCAAGGAGGAGTAGGATGGCCAAGATACTCGTCGTTGATGATGACCCTGATTTTGTCAAGTTTACCCAGATTGTGCTCGAACGGGAGGGGCACACCATTGTTAGTGCTGCTGGTGGAGGCGAGGCGTTGGACAAGATCGCCGAGGACACACCAGACTTGATCATCCTGGATGTGATCATGGATACCGTTCTGGATGGCCTCTCGGTCGCGCAGGAGTTGGGCGATCGCCCTGCGTACAGGGACATTCCTATTATTATGATCACCTCTATCGCCAACACCGATTATGCCGAACTGTTCCCGACCGACGAGTACGTCCACCTGGACACCTTCCTGACCAAGCCGGTCGCTCCAGAGCGGATGGTGAAGGAAGTTAATCGGTTGCTTTAGGTACCGCAAGTGTTCAGGAGGGTAAGGAAAACGCTCGCCAAGACCTCCGAGGTTTACAAAATGGTGTTCTCTCGACGACTTTGAACGGCAGACAAACCACTTTTCAAGCCAAATTGCGGCCAAAACCTCGGAGGTCTGAACGCTTACGAGGTATCTACCGGCAGCGTGACTGTGAAGATACTGCCATCGCCTACCGTGGATTGCACGTCAATGTGACCCTGGTAGGTTTCGACGATCCGTTTGACAATGGATAAGCCAAGGCCAGTTCCCATTTCCGAACATTCTTTGGCGGCTTTGGTGCGATAGAACTCCTCAAAGATTCGAGTCAGGTCCTCTGGAACGATACCTATGCCGGTGTCACGAACGCTGGCGATGACCTGTTTGTTCTGCACGGCTATCGTGACATCCACAGCGCCATCTTCGTTTGTGTACTTGATGGCATTGCTCACCAGGTTGCTCCAGATTTGCTTGATATGCTTGGGGTCGGCCGAGATGGTGGGTGCTTCTTCTGGGATAGAGACGGTGAACTTGATCCCCTTTTCTCGAGCGCGGCTGCTCATCAGGTCACAAACCTCCTGGAGCGATTCTGCCACGTTGACCGGCTCGCGCTTGATGCGCAGATCGGGATTCTGCAGATGGGCCAGGTCCAGCAGATCGCCGATCAGTTCCAACTGCGCAGAGGTGCGCTGTTCGGCGCGGGCCAGGTACTTTTTTTGTTGTTCAGGGGGGATGTATCCATCTAACATCAATCGCAGGTAACTCTGGATGGCGGCGATAGGAGCGCGTAGTTCGTGCGCCACAGTAAGAGTGAAGGCAGATTTAACACGGTCCAACCGCTCCAGTTCCATTGCACGTCGTTCTAGCGCCTCCCTTTCCAATTCTGCTTGGCGTCGCTCCAGTGCATCTTTTTCTGCTTCCACCTGTGCCAGGCGGCGCGCTTCCAGGGAGAGTCTCCGCCGCTCCAATCCCCGGCGGATAGTCAGAATGAGCGCATTGGCGTCGAAAGGTTTGGCGATAAAGTCATACGCCCCTTCTTTGATGGCCTGGACGGCCAGTTCGACGGTGGCGTAGCCGGTGATGATGATACAGACCAGGTCGGGATCGAACGGAATGATCCGCTTGAGCAGTTCCATGCCGTTGATGTCTGGCATCATGATGTCCAGCAATACCAGGTCAAACTGATTAGACTGGATTTGCTGCCATCCTTCTTCGCCTGCGGCGGCCACGACCACATGGTGCCCGTCGCGGTTCAATACCCGACGGCACCCCTCACGAATGCCTAATTCATCGTCAACTACTAGAATGGTAGCGGGTTCTGGTTCCATTTCTACATCCCTGGGGTTATTATGTTTCTTCAGCAAAAGATACCTGCGTGTCACTCTTGGGCAGGTGCACAGGTAGTGTTACTGTAAAGGTTGTGCCTTCTCCAACCTGGCTCTCGACCTGAATTGTCCCGTGGTGCATTTTAACGATCCCATACGCGATGGAAAGTCCCAGCCCAGTGCCTTGTCCCAATGGCTTGGTCGTAAAAAAGGGACTGAAAATTTGTTTGATGTCCTCTGGTGGGATGCCACAGCCGGTATCTTTTACCTGCACTACCACCGACTGACGATCCGGAGAGAGGCCGGCCCAGATGGTTAGCGTGCCTCCATCTGGCATGGCGTCGGCGGCGTTATCCATGAGGTTCACAAAGACGTTCGATAACTGGACTGGATCAACCTCGAGTTGTGGGAGGTCCGGGGCGATTTGTTCCACGATCTGGATGCGGTCGTAGACTGGTTGCTGGCGGGCGCGCTCGACAAACTCGTGCAGCATAGTGTCGAGCGCGGTTGGCTGTGCCCATACCTGTTGCTGGCGGGCAAAGTTAAGCAGTGCGGTCACGATTTCTTTCGCCCGGCGCGCTTCCCGGGCGATCATTTGCACGTCTTCCCGGCCTTGGGCTCCCTCCGGTAGATCTTGGAGCACGAGGTCCGCAAAGAGTAGGATCGTGCCCAACGGGTTGTTTAACTGGTGGGCGACTCCAGCCGCCAGTTGTCCCATTGAGGCCAGTCTTTCCTTGCGGATCAGTTGCACCTGGATCTCTTCCAGTTCGTCGAGCATACTGTTAAAAGCATGGCCCAGAATGGCCACCTCCCCCACACCCCGGGTTGGGACGCGCACCTGGGTGTTACCCTGAGCAACCTGGCGACTGGCCCGCGCCATCTCTTCCAGTGGGTGGGTGATCAGGTGCGCGACGGGCAGTGCCAGCAGCGCCACTGGGATGATTGCCAACAGGGATACCAATGCGATGCGGTTTCTGAGTGTGTGCTGCAATTCGATAAAAGTAGCCCGCCGTGCGCCGACATAGAGGCTGCCGACCACTCCACCGCAATGATCGAAGAGCGGGGTGTAGCGGGTGATGAACCATTCGTTGACGACATAGGCGATGCCGGTAAAAGGCTCGCCCCGCGTTAGCACCGTGTCAAAGACAACCTGGGAAACACGAGTGCCAATGGCGCGCTCTCCATTCTCGCGTACATTGGTAGAGACGCGCAGGTCACCGAAGAAAATGGTCACGGTGTCCACGCCGGCGACGGCCTGGACGCGATCTACCAGCGCAAAGTCATTGTTGAAGAGATGCCCGGCGAGCACTGCACCGGCTACCTCTCCATCCGTACCCAGAACCGGCGCGCAGGCGATCTGCGCCAGGCCCGCGCTGCCCTCCCGAGGGTCAAAGGGCTCAGGGTTCGCCTTCGGGGTTTCTTTCAGGGGGATGTAGGCTTGCTCCGCCAGATCAATTTGTGCCAGCAGTGTTCTGTCTACGACCTCAGTAGCAGCCCGCGCGTGCTGATCGGCCAAGACCTTTGCCAGAAGGGCCAAGTCATACCAGTTACCTGTGGCCGGTAACTTTTGCGGCCTCTGATTCACTATTCCATAAGCAGCGACCATGTTGCCGTCTTCATCCACGACCAGGATAAACTGGGTGCCAGGATGATAAATAGTGCCGAGTTCGCTGGCCAATCGCTGTTCGATGTCGCTTTGGGCAGCGGTATCACCCGCCTGGGCTACGCCAATCTGCTGAGAAAACGTCGGTTCGCTGGCTAAACGTGTGGCAGCGCCGTTGAGTTGGGTGAGGCTCTGTTCGTAGAAGGCAATAGCCAGGTTCATATCCCGGGCTACCCGCTCATTTTCCGCTTGCTCCGTATAGTTATTCACGACCACTGAAGTTGTCCAGATTCCCACCACGGAGGTGATAATGGCGATCAGGATAAAAGAGATCAGCAAAACGTTCTGCAGATGGTCGAAAACGTTTCGGAATCCAAGTCTCATTTTGGGCCTCCATCAGCGCATTTCTGCAAGTGATGAGCGTTACCATTGTGATTATACCACATCGGCCCTCCTTCGGGAAAAATAGATAACATCCGTTTTTTAGCAGGGGCCGTGATATAGTCAATATAAGGGTGAGTAGGTGATAGGGTCAGGGTTCTGGATGACAGTATCTGTGCGGTCAGGGTGGAACCGGCAGTCATAGTGCGAGTGGGGTGGGGGGCTCGGTTGGCCTGCTGCTGATTCGCGTGTATAATAATAATGTGTAGCGGCATGGCGGTCATACACGAAAATTAAGAGAGGATGCTCAATATGCCCCATGAATTTCGATTTATCTTCAGAACAAAGGACTATGAGGCCTCGGTGGCTTTTTACAGGGATGGGCTGGGGTTGCCTGTCGTTGGCTCGTGGGACCGAGGGCCAGCCGAGCGGGGGGTATTGTTCCAGGCAGCCTCCGGCATCATCGAAGTTCTAGCCCTCATCCCTGGGCAGGAATACACGCCGCCACATGGGATGGAGGTGGCCTACGAAGTGGACGATGTGGATGAGTGCTATCGGCGTGTACAAGAGAAGGGACTGTCCATCAGAGGGAAACTCGCAGACAAACCTTGGGGTCACCGTGCCTTCTCGCTCACTGATCCCGACGGGATCAAGGTGATCCTGTACTCGATCATCGGCTAAGCGCTGTGGCAGGAGCGCAGGCAGGTAGCCCGAAGCACAATGTCTGTACGATCAATCTGGAGCCTGCGTAGCGTGTGCCAGGCAGGAGGTGGTTTCCAAACCGTAGCGTTATGGATGTGGTTAGGCCAGACCCGACCTTGAGCGGTGTGATACTTGCAGGAGGCAAAAGCACCCGCCTTGGTCGCGATAAGATACTCGTCGAACTGGAAGGGCAGCCATTGATTGCCCGCATACTAGACGTGCTGGCCCAGTTGACAGGTGACCTCATCGTCGTCACCAGCATGGCTCCTCGTCTGTTTCCTCCGTCAGTGCGGGTCGTCGCCGATCGGTACGTGGGCGCCGGGGTGTTGGCCGGTGTGCACGCCGGGCTTTTAGCAGCCCGCAAGGAATTAGCGCTCGTCGTTGCCTGCGATATGCCGTTTCTCAACCTTGACCTGCTGCGCCACGTCATCGCGCTGGCGTATGACGCCGACATCGTCGTGCCTCGCTGGACGGACGTGGAGCCGCTGCACGCCATCTACCGTCCGGCGACCTGCCTGGAACCGATTGAAAGGGCGTTGGCCCGTGGCGAGCGGCGCATCATCTCATTCTACGACGGGCTCAGAGTGCGCTATGTGGAGCGGGATGAAATCGCCCAGTTCGATCCCCAGGGCCTGTCATTCTTTAACGTCAACTCTCCCAAAGATTGGCAGCGGGCGTCATCGCTGGCCCGCTGTTGGCAACAGGGCTAAGATGTGCTATAATCTACCCTCTGTAACTTTGCTTCTCAGAAACAAAGGAGTATGCTATGAGACAAGTACTTGACAAAGTATCGCTGGACAAATACCTGGAGCGGCTGATGGCCGACTACCAGGTCGTCGGGCCGCAGGCGAAGGGACCAAAATTCGCCTTTGGCCCGATCACTAACCCGGCCCAACTGCGGCTCGATTACGACACGACCATCCTGCCGCCCAAGAAAGTGCTACAGCCCCCACAGGAACGGCTGGCCACTTTCACCAGGGGGGAGGAGCCGCATGTGGAGCCGGTCATTGAGGTTGGCCCGACAGTGCTCCTGGGCGTGCATACGTGCGATCTGCATGCCATCGGGCTGCTGGACCAGGCCTTTTCCCAGGAGTACCCCGACGCTCACTATCTAGAGCGGCGGCAGCAGACCATCATCGTCAGCCTGGAGTGTCTGGAACCATGCGACGAATATTCTTTCTGCAAGAGCATGGGGACACTGAGCGCTGATGGAGGGTACGATCTGCACCTGACCGACCTGGGATCGGCCTACATGGTGGACGTGGCGACTGAAGCAGGGGAGGCGCTCCTGGAGAAGTATGCCCAGGCCCGGCCCGCTGCCGATGCCGACGTGAGCCTCCTGAACCAGGTGCTCGGCGACAAGTGGCCCCATTTCACCTCTCGCCTGGACTTTGAGGCAGCCGAACTGCCAGCCCTGCTGAGCACAGCCTATGATCATCCCCTCTGGGATGAACTAGGAGGGCGGTGTTTTGCCTGCGGGTCCTGCACCAACGTCTGTCCCACCTGTTACTGCTTTAATGTCTTCGACGAGGTGGATATGGCGCTGACTGAAGGGGAACGGTACCGTCGCTGGGATTCCTGCCAGTTGGACGAGTTCGCCCGCGTGGCCGGTGGGGAGAACTTCCGCGAGGCCCGCTCAGCCCGCCAGTGCCACCGCTTCATGCGCAAGGGAAAATACATCTACGAGAAGTTCGGCGAGTTAGGCTGTGTGGGTTGTGGTCGTTGTGTCCGCACCTGCGTGGCGAACATCAGTATCGTCGAGGGCTTTAATACCATTCACGAGACAGCAGGAGGGAACGGACAATGACGACATCTGTCTATACACCTGAGATGGCCCGTCTGGTTAACGTGGAACAGATGACAGAATTGGAAAAACTGTTCACTATCGAATTGCCGGACGGACGTGACTTGGGTCATGACCCAGGGCAATTTGTGATGGTCTCGATACTGGGCATAGGTGAGGCTCCCATCTCTATCACCTCGTCGCCTAGCCGTTCCAACGGTGCCTTTCAACTCTGCGTGCGGCAAGTGGGCGACGTGACCAATGCGCTGCATGCAATGCAGCCGGGGAGTATGGTGGGCATTCGGGGCCCCTTTGGCCACGGCTTCCCCATTGATGAGATGCGCGGCAAGGATGTGCTCTTCGCGCCGGGTGGTCTGGGGCTGGCCCCGCTTCGTTCGCTGATCAACCAGGTACTCGACGAGCGTGGTTCCTTCGAGCGGGTGATCATCCTTTACGGAGCCAAGCGGCCGGCTGAACTGCTCTTCCGCGACGAACTGGAGGAGTGGACCGCTCGTGAGGACGTCGAGTGCCAATATACAGTGGACTGCTTGGACGAGACGTGGGACGATGACATGGCGTTCACGTGCAGCGAGGGTGTCATCACCACTCTTTTCCCCCGGATTACCGTGGACCCGCGCAATACCGTCGCCATCACCTGTGGCCCGCCGATTATGTATCGCTTTGTGCTAAAGGAATTGCTGAGCAAGGGCATCCCAGAGACGCAGATCTACCTCTCGCTGGAGCGGCGGATGAAGTGTGGCGTGGGAAAGTGTGGGCACTGCCAGATCAACAACCTGTACTGCTGCCAGGATGGTCCGGTGTTCACCTATGCTCAGGTCAAGGGCGTAGAGGAGGCATTGTAATGAGTGAGACAACGAACAATGGAAAGCCCAAGGTTGCTTTCTTCGACTTTGCATGCTGCGAGGGATGCCAACTGACCGTCGTTGATTCCCTCCAGACCCACCTGGATCTGCTCAATGCCGTTGAGATTGTGCAGTTCCGCGAGGCGATATCCGAGAAGGGAGAGGACTACCAAATCGCGTTCATCGAGGGCTCCTGTACCCGTGCCTCCGACGAGGCGCGCCTGAAGAAAATTCGCGATCAGGCCGATATCGTCGTCGCGCTGGGAGCATGTGCTCACCTGGGAGGTGTCAACGCCCTGAAGAACTTGCATCCGCTGGAGGACGTCCGCCGCTGGGTCTATGGAGACAAGGCGGACTGGTACGAGACCTACGCGGCCCGGCCCATCAGTGCCGTGATTGATGTAGATGCCGTCATCCCAGGTTGCCCTATTGACCGGGAAGAGTTCGTCAGGGTGGTCAAGGCGGTTCTTTTGGGCAAGAGCCTGCCCATTCCCGACTATCCCGTCTGCGTCGAGTGTAAACTGAAGGAGAACGTGTGTCTGTTCCATGTCGGCAAGTTCTGCCTGGGGCCAATCTCGCGGGCTGGCTGCGACGCTATCTGCCCCACCTTTGGCAGCGGCTGCGAGGGTTGCCGGGGGCTTATCCCCAACCCCAACGAGAACGCGATGAAGGATGTGCTGGCTGAGGCTGGCTTGACTGTAGATGATATTCTGTCTCGTTTCACGATGTTTAATACGTATCAGGTGCAGGAACGAGCGGCTGAAGAGGGGGCAAAATGACTACTTTGAAAGTTAACGTACATCACGTGACTCGTGTCGAGGGACACGGCGACATTGTCGTAGACGCACAGAACGGGGAACTGAAGGAGTGTCGCTTCGAGGTCGTCGAGGCCCCGCGTTTCTTCGAAGCGTTTGTGCGCGGCCGGCCTTACCACGAACTCAGCCACATCACTTCTCGCATCTGCGGCATCTGCGCCGTGGGCCACGCTACCACCAGCCTTCGCGCTACCGAGAAGGCGCTGGGGGTCGAGCCTTCGGAGCAGACGGTGCTTCTCCGCAAACTCAACTTCCACGGCGAGACGATAGACAGCCATGTTCTGCACACCTACTACCTGGTCGCACCGGACTTTCTCGGCGTTGGCTCTGTCATTCCGCTGGCAGAGACCCACCTGGAGGTGGTGGAGCGAGCATTGCGGATCAAGAAACTCTCCGGCGACCTGTGTGCCATGGTCGGTGGCCGCCATACGCATCCCATCGCGATGACCGTCGGCGGCTTTACCCATCTACCCACCGAGGCCGAACTGCGAGCGATGCAGGCCCGGCTGGTAGACGCCCGCGCCGACATGGACGAGACGGTGGCGCTTTTTGCCACTCTGCCCTGGCCCGAGTTCGAGAGAGAGACAGAGTACGTCTCCCTCAAGAAGGACGACGAGTATGCCTTTATTGACGGCACCATTGTCACCTCCGACGGTTTCTCCTACTCTATTGAGGACTATCGGAAGGTGACCAACGAAAAGTGTGTGCCTTTCTCCACGGCCAAGTGGACCCATCACAACCGCGAGTCCTACATGGTCGGTGCGTTGGCGCGGCTGAATAACAACTTTGACCAACTGCATCCCCGTGCCAAGGAGGCAGCAGGCAAACTAGGGCTGAAACCCATCTGCTACAACACCTTCCTCAATAGCGCCGCCCAGGTGGTGGAGATGGTCCACTGCGTAGAGGACAGCATCCGCATCATAGATGAACTGCTCACGCGAGGCATCCAGCCCGAGGAGCCGGTGGCGGTAGATGCAAAGGCCGGGGAAGGGGCTGGCTCGTGCGATGTGCCTCGAGGCATTCTCTTCCACAACTATGTCTACGACGAGGATGGCCAATGCGTGAAGGCGAACTGCATCATCCCCACCAACCAGAACATGGCCAATCTGAATGCCGACATGCGCGTGCTGGTGCCGCAGATCATGGACAAGCCGCAGGATGAGATTCGGCTGATGCTGGAGATGCTGGTGCGAGCCTACGACCCGTGCATCTCCTGCTCGGCGCACTTTCTCACGGTAAAGTTCGTATAGATTGATGCACTGGAACCCGGGAGCGTGAAAAGTGGGACGTGATGCGTGAGACATAATCACGCATCACGTTTCACGAAACCCTGGGTTGTGGCTATGCCATCCTCAGTTCTCATCCTCGGTTTGGGCAACCCGCTGCGCGGCGACGATGGCATAGGCTGCCGTCTGGTCGAGGAAATGGCGTGCCAGGAACTGCCACCAGGTGTTCAGGTGCTTGATGGGGGCGCGGCTGGCCTGGGACTGCTCAACCTGGTGGAGGGATGGGAGCGTATCGTGATCGTGGATGCTGCCGAGATGGGGCGCAGGCCAGGCGAGTTTGTGCGCTTCACCCCGGACGACGTCCGGTTGGCCTCCACGCCCGACCGCTTTTCCTTCCACCACGCTGGCCTGGGCGAGGCCCTGGCGCTGGCCGACGCGCTGGGCCGTCCACTCCCTGGAATAGTGATCTTTGGCGTCCAGCCGGCCAGCGTCGGTTGGGGCGAGGGGTTGAGCCCGGATGTGGAAGCGGCGCTGCCGGCCTTGATCGCCGTGGTACTCAAAGAGGCAACAAACGAGGAACGATGAGCGAGAGAGTAATGTATTCATATCTCTGCTGCATCTGTCTGGAGCGAGGGCGATGATCGTCTAGGCTCTGGACACGCATATCTCTTCCCAGGCCAACCGGGCCAGGCGACAGCGCCCTCGCAGTTACGTGAGGGGCTTTGCGCAGGCAAAGGTTGGCTTTTTGTGTCCCTGGCTTGGGAACAAGAAAGCAGTTAGCAGGGAGCAGTCAGATGTTAGCCGGAAATCGCCAACTGCTAACGGCTAATTACTGGGAGGAGACGATGTCCCGAACACACTCTTATCACACCTTTCAAACATCCCCGGTCGTGTCTCTGATCGGACGTACCCCACTGGTCCGGCTGGCCTGCGTGGCCGAAGGACTGCCCCCCACTGTTGCTCTTTACGTCAAGTTGGAGGGGCTCAACCCCGGCGGCTCGGTCAAGGACCGTACTGCCCTATCCATCGTCCAGGAGGCTCTGGGGACGGGCGACCTGGCCCCCGGCAAGACATTGCTCGACGCCACCTCTGGCAACACTGGCATCGCCTACGCGATGCTCGGCGCGGTGCTGGGTTTCCCTGTCCGGCTGATGTTGCCCGCGGACGCCAGCCCGGAGCGGGTGCGTATCCTGCGCGCCTACGGTGCGCAACTGACCCTCTCCGATCCCGCCGCCGGGACCGACGGGGCGCGCCATCTGGCCTGCGAACTGGCGGCCGCTGAGCCCGGCCGGTACTTTCACGCCGACCAGTACAGCAATCCGGCCAATCCACTGGCCCACTATACCACCACCGGCCCCGAAATCTGGCACCAGACGGAGGGACAGATCACCCACTTTGTGGCTGGCCTGGGCACCAGCGGAACGATGATGGGGGTGGGCCGCTACCTGCGGGAGCGAGACCCAGCGATGCAACTGGTCGGCGTACAGCCCGACTATTCTCAGAACGGCATCGAGGGACTGAAGCACCTGGCGACAGCCAATCCTCCAGCCATCTACGACCCTGGCCTGGTAGACCGGGTGGCCGAGGTGAGCACCGGGGAAGCGCAGGCGATGGCCCGCCGGTTGGCCCGCCAGGAGGGGCTCTTTGTGGGAGTCTCGGCCGGGGCGGCGGTGGTCGCCGCGTTGCGGGTAGCGCAGGAACTGGCGCACGGCGTCATTATAACGTTGTTGCCTGACGGCGGTTTTAAGTACGCCAGCGCGCCGTTCTGGGCAGAGTGAGCGAATCTGTTACTGTCCTGCAATCTGTTGTTCTACAACCAACACCCCCATCCCGTCAATCTCGCTCCGCTTGAGCGCCAGGAGCGCTTGGTTGGCCGCCTCCAGCGGGAAGGTCTGGACCGTGGTGTGGATGGGGATCTCGGCGGCCACCTGGAGCAATTCCTCTGCGTCCTGCCGGGTAAAGTTGGCCACGCTGCGCACCGTCCGCTCCCAATAGAGCAGCCGGTCATAGTCCAACTCGGGGATGGGGGTCATCGTCACTCCTGCCAGCGACAGCGTGCTGCCCCGCTCCAGCACGCGCAGCGCCTCCGGCACCAGGCCACCTGCTGGGGCGAAAATGATACTCCCGTGCATCTTTGCTGGGGGTGTCTCCTCCGCGCCGCCGACCCAGACCGCCCCCAGTTCCCGCGCCAGTTGCCGGTGGCCCTCGCTGCGGGTGAAGACGTAGACCTCACAGCCCCAGTGACGCGCCACCTGGATGGTGACGTGGGCCGAACCCCCAAAGCCGTAGAGTCCCAGTCGCTGGCCGGGCTGGATCTCGCTCAGCCGCAGCGCCCGGTAGCCGATGATCCCGGCGCAGAGAAGCGGCGCTGCCGCAATGTCGGAGAAGCCCTCCGGGATGGGATAGGCAAAGTCTTCTGGAACTACCATCGCCTCGGCGTAGCCGCCGTCGGCGTGCAGGCCGGTGAACCGCGCGTCCTGGCACAGGTTCTCCAACCCGCGCTGGCAGAACTCGCACTTGCCACAGGTGCGATAGAGCCAGGGCACCCCGACCCGCTGACCTGGAGTGAAGCGGGTCGCTCCCTCCCCTCGCGCTTCCACCAGACCTACGACCTGGTGGCCGGGCACGAGCGGCAGTTCGAGCAGCGGCAAGTCACCCTCCACCGTATGCAGGTCGGTACGGCAGACGCCGCAGACCCGCACCCTAAGGCGGATATCGCCGGGGCCGGGCTCAGGCAGCGGCAGATTGGCCAACTCCAGCGGCCGCTCCTCGGCCGGTTTGGGTTCGTGCAAAAGCATCGCTCTCATCCGGTCACTCTCCCTTCCCCCTAAACAAGGATGCAGCGGATTCTAGCAAATATTTCATATTCCTTTAACGTTACGTGAACGGCAATATGTTACAATGGCCCAGGTGACTCGGTCAAGCAAGATCATTCAAGGAGCATAGGCGACCTGATCATTGTACCAATGAAGGCATCAACAGGCAAATAGGCAAACCGGGACACCATCTTGACACTCTCTGCCAGCGTGGTACAATCCCCTCGGTTCCTATCGTACAAACTACAGAGTAAAGGAGTAGACAGTTGAGCGAACCTTATTACGACGTTATCCGCCCCCACGGCGGCGTATTGGTGGACCGCGTCCTGCGCGGCGAGATGCGAGAAGCGGTGCAGGAACGGGCCGAACAGATGATCAAAATCCCGCTGGGCCGGATGGGCCTCTCTGACCTGGAGCTCCTGGCTAGCGGCACATTCAGTCCTCTCACCGGCTTTATGCGCAAGGCCGACTATGACCGCTGCGTTGTGGAGCTGCGCCTGGTCAACGGTCTGGTCTGGTCCGTCCCTGTCACGCTGGCCGTGGAGAAAGGCCTGGCCGACCGCATCCAGGAGGGGCAGGAAGTAGCCCTCTGCGAAGGAGAGCGTGTCCTGGCCGTGATGGAGGTGGCGGAGAAATACCCTTACGACCAGGAGGTCAAGGAGCGGGAGGCTAGCGAGGTTTACAAGACCACCGACGAGGCCCACCCCGGCGTGGCCCGGCTCTACCGGCAGGGGGAGGTGCTCCTGGGCGGCGACGTCTGGCTGGTGGACTGGCCCACTGCCTGCAAGACCGAGTTTCCCGAACTGCGGCACACCCCGGCAGAGACCCGGCGTATGTTCGCCCGGCGGGGTTGGCGGTCCGTCGTAGGCTTCCAGACCCGCAACCCCATCCACCGCGCCCACGAGTACATCCAAAAGACCGCGCTAGAGATAGTGGATGGTCTCTTCCTCCACCCCCTGGTCGGCGAGACCAAGAAGGACGACATCCCCGCCGATGTGCGCATCGCCTCCTACCAGGCCATCCTGCGGGACTATTACCCTGCTGAACGGGTCATCCTGGGCGTGTTCCCCGCCGCCATGCGGTACGCGGGTCCCCGCGAGGCCATCTTCCACGCCATCGCCCGCAAGAACTACGGCTGTACCCATTTTATCGTCGGGCGCGATCACGCCGGCGTGGGTAAGTACTATGGCACCTACGATGCCCAGAACATCTTTGACCAATTTTCGCCCGAGGACATCGGCATCGTTCCCTTCAGGTTTGAGCACGCCTTCTACTGTCGCAAGTGTGGCGGCATTGTCTCCGCCAAGACCTGCCCCCATAAGCCGGAGGATCGCATTTTCCTCAGCGGCACCCAGGTGCGCGAGATGCTGGAGCAGGGGGAGATGCTTCCAGAGGAGTTCACCCGCCCCGAGGTCGCCCGTGTGTTGCTGGAGGGAACGAAACGTAAAGCGTGAAACGTGAAACGTGAGACGTGAAACGTGAAACGTGAACAAGGCTCACGGATCACGTTTCACTTGTTCTTGTCACCAGGAGGTGAATCATGCCAGGGCTTTTCAAGCGCCGCAAGCCCCGCCGAGTCCTCGTCGTAGGTCTCGACTGTGCCCCGCCACGGGTGATGTTCCGCACCAGCGCCGAACATCCTCTTGGCCTCAAGGACCAACTGCCCAACCTGAGTCGCCTGATTGACGAGGGGCTGTACGGCCCGCTCTCCAGTTCCATCCCCTGCATCACTGTTCCGGCCTGGTGCTCAATGCTCGCCAGCAAGGATCCTGGTGTGTTGGGCTTTTACGGCTTTCGCAACCGGGCCGACCACTCTTACGAGCGTATGACCATCGCCACCGCCAATGCCATTCACGAGAAACGTATCTGGGACGTCCTGAGCGAGGCCGGCAAGCCCTCAGCCGTCGTCGGCGTTCCGCAGACTTATCCTATCAGGCCTTTCAAAGGCAACATGATCAGCAGTTTCCTCACCCCCAGCACTGAGCGGCAGTACACGCAGCCCCACGAGTTGCGTTACGAGATTGACCAGGTGCTCGAGGGCCGCCCCTACGACGTGGACGTGCCCCAGTTCCGCACCGACGACAAGGATCATCTCCTGCGGCAGATTCAGGAAATGACCGAGAAGCGATTTGCGGTCATCAAGTACATCCTGCGGGAAAAACCGTGGGACTTTTTCATGTTTGTCGAAATCGGCCTGGACCGCATCCACCACGGCATGTGGAAATACTGGGATCCTGGTCACTCTAAGCACGAGCCCGGCAACCCCTACCAGAACGCCATCCCTGAATATTATCGTTACCTGGACCGGGAAATCGGCGAGATTCTGGGAATGTTGGACGACGACACTGTCGTGCTGGTCGTCTCCGACCACGGAGCCAAGGCGATGGACGGGGGCTTTGCCATCAACGAGTGGTTCCGCCAGGAGGGGTTGCTGGTGCTGAAAGAGGAACCACGCTACGAAGGGCTGATCCCCTTCGAGAAGGTGGAGGTGGACTGGGAGAAGACTACCGCCTGGGGGGCCGGTGGCTACTACGCCCGCGTGTTCCTGAACGTGGAGGGGCGCGAACCCCAGGGCAAGATCCCCGCCCGCGACTATGAAAAGGTGCGGGATGAGATCAAGGAGATGATTGAAGCCCTGCCCGACCACGAGGGCAGACCGATGGGCTCCGTGGTCTTTAAGCCGGAGGAACTGTACCGGGAGGTGCGCAACGTCGCCCCAGACCTGATGGCTTACTTTGGCAACCTGCGCTGGCGGTCGGTGGGCTCATTCGGCCTGCCAGGTATTTACACCTTTGAGAATGACCTCGGGCCGGACGATGCCAACCACGATCAAGACGGTATCCTCATCCTTTGGGATCCGCGTCAGGATCACGGCGGGCGGTACGTTGAGGGGTTGCAATTGATGGACGTGGCCCCCACAGTGCTTGACCTGATGAGGGTGCCAGCACCGCCTGATATGCAGGGCCAGATAGTGCCACGGTAATAGTCCCTGTTATGGAGACTTTGCCTTTCACTTTCCACCCAATGGACGAAACAAGCGCGCGCACCATTTTGAGTTGGTGTTACGACGAGCCGTACGCTCTCTACAACATGGCCCCAGGTCAAATCGAGGAGAGCCTGCAGGCATTCCTGGATCGGCATAATGCCTACCACGCCATTACGGATGAGCATGGTGACCTCATGGCGTACTGCTGCTTTGGTCCAGATGCGCAGGTGCTCGGTGGTGACTATAACGCCGATGCGCTTGACGTTGGGATTGGTGTGCGCCCTGACTTGACCGGGCGAGGGCTGGGCTTTACATTGCTCAATGCCGTCCTCGGATTCGCGCGCCGCATGTTTACGCCATCTATGTTCCGCGCCACAGTGGCTGAGTTTAATAAGCGGGCGCTGCGGGTGTGTGAGAAGGTCGGATTCCGGCCAGTGCAGACGTTTCAGAGAGACCGAGACGGCAGGGCCTTTGTGGTGCTCGTGCGAAAAGTTTGACCGGCGGCACATTCTAGAGCGTGCTGGCCTGAACCAAAAGTGGCGCTGAACTTCTGACAATGTCAGGCCAGACGATGCCAACCACACCAGGGGCTGTAATTGATGATGGAAGCGAATTCAACGAGGGGCGGCGGGAGAGGCCCCCTTTCGTTACTGATGTGGGCGGCTCTAGCGGCTGTGCTTGCGGCGGCGGCCTACTTGATCGGAGCAAGCCTGGCGCATCGCTGGACAGAGCCGCCACTGGCGCGTGGCTGGATGGAGTCGCCCCAGGCACTTCCGAGCGAGACGCAGGCCCCGGCACAGGCCGCTGCGTGGCTCACGCCTGGTGGCCCCGTGGAGGGGACACTGGGTGCGGATGCCGGGGACGCATGGCAGTTTCATGGCCGCGCCGGACAGTCTACTACCATTGAAATGTGGCTCCACCCAGGTTCTGGTTCCAGCGTGGAGGCCGAACTGGCCGTCCAGCTGATCGGGCCTGACGGGAGCGTGCTGGCGAGTGAGACAGGTTCCGTGTTCCTGCTTCCCTACCTGGTCGAGCCCAACCTCCCAGCCACCGGCCTCTATCATGTCCAGGTGTCACCGGTCTCAGGCGCGCCGGGTCGCTACTCCCTCTTGTTCACCCTCTCAGATGCGCCTGCGCTGGTGATACCTGGGGCAACCACCCCGCAACCGACCGTGGCAGAGCCCAGCGATCGCGCCGTTACCACTCAAGGAAGGTTCCAGTGGCCCACCACACGACGCGAGATCTCTGGCTGGACCTTCCACGATCCCCGCAACCCCGGTCACATTGGCCTCGACATCGCCGCCAGAATGTGGGACCCCATAGTTGCCGTGGCGGACGGGGTGGTAGTTTTTGCTGAATGGGGAGGCGGTTATGGCAACCTGGTCATCGTGGATCACAATGACGACTGGCGCACCTACTATGCGCACCTGACGGAGATAGTGGTTCAAGTGGGGCAAGAGGTGCGGCAAGGGGAACTTTTGGGTGGGGCAGGCACCACCGGTTATTCCACCGGTCCGCACCTACACTTTGAGATACGCTATCAGAGTCGCCCGGTAGATCCCCACGTCCATCTGCCGTAGGCGCAGGATCGCAATCTTTCCTGGCGTTGACACAGATGCGCACCCATGGCCAACCACCCCCGCGACCGGCGTTGGGCGGGTGAAAGATGTATCCGATGCTGACTCACATTCGCCAGTTTGTGTTATTCCTAATATGGCACCAACCTGCAGAGATCGTGGCTGGTGTGGCTGTGCTCAGCGTGGTCGGAGTCATTGCCGGGGTAGGAACGTCGGTCTTGGCTGGGCGGCGCCGGGAGGCGCACACGCTCGCGATGGAGGGATTGCCGCTGGCGTTGGTCTTTCTACTTTTCTGCCTGGCCGACTGGGCGCTGCTGTGGGCGTTGCCACGTCTGCGGCTCTCATTCTCCACCGAAATTGTGCCGTCGTTGCTCGCCAGTCTCTCAGTGCGTCTGCTCGTCTTTTGGGGACTGCTGGGGGCCGCGCTGCTGGCTCGCTGGCGGGGGCGACGCCGGAGCGTGAAAGTGCATACCCGTTCGGCAGTTATCCTGTTCTTGATCGTCAACCTGGGCTTTACCGCCATGCAGTTGGACGCTTATGTCGTGGAACCTCTGCTGGTGGAAACGACGGAACTAGCGTTGGCCTTCGACGATCTGGTCCCGGCAGCGCCGCCGGTCCGCGTGGTGCACATCACCGATACTCACATTGAGCGCAGCAGTTTCAGGGAGGAGATGGTCATCCAGAGGGTCAACGCCCTCCAACCCGATCTCATCCTCCTCACTGGCGATTACTTGAACCTCTCGTACCTCTCCGACCCTATGTCCGCCGCTCACTTTCGCCAGTTCGTTGCGCAACTCAAAGCACCCTACGGCATCTACGGTGTGCGCGGGTCGGTGGAGCCGACGCTGGAGTCTATGGTATGGCTGGTGGAAGGGACAGACATCGTGTGGCTGGAGCAGGAAGCGGTGACGGTTGATGTGCGAGGGCAACCGGTGACGTTGGTGGGGGTGGCCTGCAGTCACCGGCAGGAACTGGACGCGGCACGGCTGACCCAGGCGCTGGATGGCCTCCCTGCCGATGCCTTCACGCTGTTACTCTACCACTCGCCCGACTTGATACGCGAGGCGTCTGAGCATAAGGTGGACCTTTACCTGGGGGGGCACACCCACGGTGGTCAACTCCGCCTGCCCTTTTACGGCGCTATCATCACCTCATCAATGTACGGCAGGCGGTACGCCGCAGGTCTGTTCGAGGAAAACAGTACCAAGATGTACATCAGCCGTGGGCTGGGGTTCGAGGGCGGCGGGATGCCCCGTGCGCGTTTTCTGTGCCGGCCGGAGATTGTGTTCTTCGAACTCAGGGGACTGGAGTAAGAGTGCTCAGTCGTGCTCTGTCTTGAAAACCTCGTATTAGTATACTGGTCTTGCTTTTGCTGATTTGTAGGACTGGACAGACTATGGTCCTGATAACTCCTGCACCGCTGCTGTAATCTCAGCCCGCTCCGGCACCCCGACCTGTTTCAACACCACCTCACCCGCGCCATTCAAGAGTACCAAAGTGGGCACACCACGCACGCCGTAACGCATCGCCAGTGACCCGCCCACACTGTCCATCACGTTCAGCCGCAACACCTGCGCTTGACTTTCCAATTCCCGTTCGAGCCCGTCCACGACGGGCTTGGCCAAGAGGCACGCGCTTCAGGTGTTGGAGTAAAACTCTACCAGTGTGGGCACGCCGCCGGTCACCTGTGCGTCGAACTCGGCCGTCGAGGCCAGATCGTCGCCCGGCGTATGCAGGAACAGGTAACCCCCTGCCATCACGGCGATCACTGCGATCACTAACCAATTCTCGCGCCAGAAACGCTTCATCACATACTCCATCAAAATGTGGCTTCGATCATTCGCACGATTCCCAACGCGTGCCGTTCCACGCGCTGTACCTCGAATCCTGCTTCCGTTACGACATGCGTCGTATCCCGGTTCAGATGGCACTCACGGCTCCAGGTGTGCCACAGCGGGTGAAAAACCTCCGTCAGCCAGGCTCCCAGGCCACTGCCCCGGGTGTGCTCCAGCAACACCAGTCGTCCGCCAGGCCGAAGCACGCGCCGCGATTCGGCCAGTCCTTGTGTCGGGTCTGCGACGGAGCAGAACACCAGCGAGGCTGTCACCACGTCGAAACTGCCGTCGCCAAAGGGCAATCGTTGAGCATCGGCCTGGACCAGTGTCACGGGAGCCTGTGGATGGCGGCGGGATGCCCACGCCAGCATCTCCCCGCTGGCATCGCAACCGGTCACGTGGGCCTCCGGCTTGTAGAGTGGCAGATTAACACCCGTGCCGATTCCTAACTCGAGCACAGCACCACGGAGTAGGGGGAACATCCGCCGCCGTAGTCGCCGGAAGATCAGCCACTCCAGCGGCTGCATGCCCCGGTCGTATACGGAAGAGACGTCGTCAAAGATACTCATTTGACCAACGACCGCAACACAGCCATGTTTTCTCTGTCCTCATGCAAGTCGTCGCTCTTGGGCGTCTCCAGCAGACCTGGAAGGTTTGCCAGGCGAGAGTCGTTCAGCACGTGGCGGAATCCCTCCAGGCCAACGTGTCCCTGGCCGATGTGCTCGTGCCGGTCCTTGCGGTTCCCCATCTCTCCCTTGCTGTCGTTGAGGTGCAGCGCCTTGAGCCGCCCCAGGCCGATGGCGCGGTCAAAGGATTCCATCGTAGCGGCATATCCCTCCGGCGTGCGCAGTTCGTAACCCGCCGCGAAGACGTGGCACGTATCGAGGCAGACCCCCAGCCGTTCCCCCATTGGCGTGTGCTCCAGCAGCCAGCCCAGGTGCTCGAAGCAATAACCCAGGTTGGTGCCCTGCCCGGCGGTGGTCTCCAGGAGAATCTGTGCGCGGAAATCCGGCGTGGCGGCGTGAACCTCCCCTAGCGCCTGCGCCACCCGCGCCAACCCCGCTTCTTCCCCTGTGCCTACGTGCGAGCCCGGGTGAAGCACCAGGTAGGGCACCCCCAGCGCCTCGCACCGCTCCAGTTCGATAATTAACGTATCGCGTGACCTTTTCCACAGCGTATCGTCGGGCGTGCCCAGGTTGAGCAAGTAGGAGGTGTGGGCCACCACCGGATGGATGCCCGTCTCCTCGGCCTTTGCCTTGAAGCGCGCGATGTCCTCCGCCGTCAGCGTTTTAACCGCCCATGAGCGATTGGACTTGACGAAAATCTGCAACGCCTCGCAGCCCACAGACTGAGCACGGTCGAATGCCTTGTGCAGCCCGCCGCTGATTGATTCGTGAGCGCCGAGTCGCATCATCATCATCTCCCCTCCGGCACCCACCCCTCTGGATACCGCCGCGCCAGGTCCACGTAGGTTTGCTTGAAACGGGTCCACTGGGCCTTGTATTCCTCGCTCACCGTCTTCTCCAGCACCTTGGCCGGCACCCCCACGGCGATGTGCTGCGGCGGGATCTCCTGGCCCTGCCGTACCACCGCCCCTTCACCCACCACGGCCCATTCGCCGATGAGCGCCCAGTCGGAGACCACGGCTCCCATGCCGATGATGGCATAGTCATGGATCATCTCCACGTTGTGGACGACCGCACCGTGGCCGATGGTGACCCAGTTGCCGATGGTTGTCTGCTCCCCTGGACGGGCGTGGACGACGCAGTTGTCCTCGACGCTGCAATGGTCGCCGAGGATGATAACACCATAGTCGCCCCGGATGCGCGCTCCTGGGCCAATCCAGCATCCCTGGCCGATGGTTACGTCACCGAAGACGTCGGCCGAAGGGTGAATATAAGTGCCCGCACCGATGCGTGGCGTTTTGCCCTCGAAGGACGCGATGGTCATCGCTGATCCTCCTGCGTTGCCCGCTCCAGTTCCTCCTCCAGTTCCTCCAGTTCAATGAGCATCGCCGGAGGGATAGAGTGTTTGGGCAGGCGGGAATACAAGTCGGCGATACGTTCCTTTAATTCAGCAATTTGTGCTGTTGTGTTCTCGCTCTCCATCCCGGGTCTCCCTCTCTCGCGCGACACTGCACGCACCGCGCACTCAATGTCACTCCTCCAGGTGGGGGATGACGCAGATGAACCGCAGCGTTTGCCCCCCGCTGTTCCGGTAGCCGTGAGGCTCGTCGGGGGGGACGTAGAGGGCGACGCCGGGCCGCATCGGGACCTCCCCTCCTGGCCCCTCCGCCACTCCCTCCCCCTCCAGCACAAAAATTTCGTGCTCGAAAGGGTGCTGGTGCCGGGCAAAGACCGCCCCTGGCTGAAACTCTATCACCCGCATGGCAAAGTTGGGCGCTCCTTCCGGCTGCCCGATGACCCAGCGGATGGTGATCCCTTCCCCAGCAGCCTCCGCAGGCACTTTGAGGTAATCTATGTTCAGCATAACAATCTCCTTTTCCAAATCTATTGGGCTAGCTGTATCGTCTCCAGCAACCGGGCGATCCAGGTGCCCAGTACTGGCACCACCTGCAGATGTCCTAACAGCCATACCAGCAATGCCAATATCACTGTTGCCCCCACCGCCCGGCCCAGCCCTATCGCTACCCCCTGGAGGAAACTGAGCCCCAGAAAACGGCGCAGGCTGCCAGACAAGGGGTGCCATTGCTGCAATCGCTCAACCTCCTGGGCAAGCACTGTCGTGACGGCGGCCAGATGTTCCACTTGTTCGACCAATTGTTTCTCTTGTTGTTGCTCTCCGGTGTTCGTCATTTGCCTTTACTGTGTCCGGTTTGAGCCTCGAATTATGGTACCCCAGTTGCAAAAGCGGGTAAACGCAGGGTTAGGCCACGATGGCCTCAAACGGGCAGGCCGGCACGCAGGCCATACAGCCGTAGCAGAGATTGCCGTCAATGAACGGCGACTCGCCTGGGTCTATGACGACAATTGCTTTGACCCGGCACGCTTTCCGCGCTACGCACTTGCGGCAGACCTGACACCGGCTCTCATCCACGCGAGGCATCTTGACCGGAGGAGGGTGGTCGGGCATACTCTTACCCTGCCCAGGCCGCTAACCGGCCCCTTCCACCAGGAACCGCTCCGTCTCCATCGCTGCAATTGCACCGGTGCTGGCCGCGATCACTATCTGGCGATAGTGGGGATCTTGTACGTCGCCAGCCGCAAAGACACCTGGCACGTTGGTGCGCTGCTGTCTGTCCGTGATGATATAACCAGCATCGTCTAATTCGATCTGGCCGGCAAATAGTTTTGTCCCCGGGTCCATCCCGACGTAGACGAACACGCCGTCGGCTTCAATGATGCCAGTTTCCCCGGTTTTCACGTTGCGCACCTGTACCCCGGTCACAGTCTGTTCACCCAAGATTTCCTCCACCACGCTGTCCCATACGCAGTGCATCTTGGGGTTGGCAAACGCTTGCTCCTGGTAGATCTTTGTCGCCCGCAGTTGGTCGCGCCGGTGGATGACAAAAACCTCGCTGGCAAACCTGGTGAGAAAGATCCCCTCGGCGATGGCGCTATCACCTCCGCCGACCACCACGACCTTTTTCCCCTGGTAGAAAAAGCCGTCGCAGGTGGCGCAGGCGGAGACGCCACGTCCAAAGAACTCTGCCTCACCAGGCACGCCCAGGCGCCGAGGGACGGCCCCGGTAGCGATGATCGCTGCCTGTGCCCTGTATGTCGTGGAGTGTGTCTGGATGGTGAAAGGGGGGGGAAAAAAGCCAACCTCGGTCACGGCGTCCATCACGATCCTGGCCCCGAAGCGTCCAGCCTGGCTCTGCATATGCTGTGCCAATTCCGCTCCACTGATGCCCTCGGGAAAACCGGGAAAGTTATCCACCAAGTCAGTATTGGCCACCTGCCCGCCAGGGCCGGGGCCGACTAGCACCAGTGTCTTGAGAGCGGCGCGACCGGCGTAAATGGCGGCGGTGAGGCCGGCTGGCCCCCCGCCGATGATGATCAGGTCGTAAACTGTTTCCTGCTCGTCTGCACTCTCAGGTTCCAAGGTTGTAATGATGGGGGTGATTTTCATCATGCTCACCTCTCCGCGCTTGCCAGTGCCTCTTGGAGTTTCTCTAGCACCATCGGCTCTGGCGCAGCCCCTTCGATGTGTACCGTCTCGTTGATCACCGTGCGTGGCACGCCCATCACCTGGTACTTTGTCACCAGGTGGGGGAACTCGGTTGCCTCGACCATGTCCGCCCGGATCATCGGGCTGGCGACAGCCATTTGATGAGCCAGCACCACAGCCCGCGTACAGTAAGGACAGGTGGGAGTGACAAAGACCTGCACGTGCACCGGATCGGTCACCTCCGCCAGCGCCTGCAGTGTTCCCTCGCTCAGGTCCGGCTTTCCCGCTGCCACCAATTTGATGGCATACAGGAGGGAGGTAAACTCGTAGCCGGAGGGGATGCCGTAGAAGCGCACCCCGTAATCTTCCGTACCGATGATGGCGACGGCCGGGATCTTGGTCACGCCCAATTCGTCGGCCTTCTCCTTGTCGGTGCCAAAGTCATATACCTCAGCCGTCAGTTGGTCTGAGAGTGCAGCGACCTCCTCGATCAGTTGCCGGGTCTCGGCACAGTAGTCACACTCAAATTCCTGGGTGAACATCACCATCTGCACCGGGCCAGCCAGATCGGCCAATTCTTGTTTGATTTGTTCTGTAATCTCTGGATCTAGTAGAGTCACCTTTTTATCTCCTTTGAATTGGAATTCGCGATTCGTTATTCGTTTCTATGCTAATCTCGACAGCGCCATTGCCAGCGCGTCGGCGATCTCCTCGGGCGAACTATTCGATGCCACACACTCGGTGGCATAAGTCCGCACCAGTGCGACCGTAGCCTGGTGGGCGGCGGAACGGACGGCGGCCAGTTGTTGCAGAATATCACGACAGTCGCGGTCATCCTCGATCATACGTGCCACTCCGCGTGCTTGGCCCTCAATACGCCGTACCCGTCTCAGCAGGTCAGCCTTGCCGGATGAATCAGTTAACTGCATCTTTCCCCCTGTCGGAGACTCACGGTCTCCTAGTGGCTTATCCCTCAGGTAGGGCCGGAGCCACAAGAAGCAGCACTTATCTTGCTGCCTCCACCTGCCCCCCCGACTCCAAACAGCGAGATGGCTTTTTGGGCCTTGTGGCTGCCGCACTTGGGGCAGGTGGGCTCGGGTTGCTTGGCGGCGGAGCGTACGAACAGTTCAAATCTCTCACCGCACTCGGCACAACGATATTCGTAAATCGGCATCTATCTTTTCACCTCCACACATAGGAATACTGTACCCGAGTATAGTATACCACAAAGAATAGAGATGTCAAGTGGCCGAATTTGGCGAAATCTCTGGTCGAGACCTCTTGACATCTCTAAAATTTGTGGTATGATTACGCCTGTGTTAGCACTCTCGCGGTTTGAGTGCTAGCATAACGAACAATCAATTTCAAATCAGATCAGGAGGTAACAAGATGACACTGAACATCAAACCGTTGGCTGAGCGGGTGGTCATTGAACCGCTGGAGAAGGATGTGGAGACCTTCGCCGGTGGCGAGTTGGTGCTGCCCGATACTGCCAAAGAGAAGCCCCAGCAGGGCAAGGTGCTGGCTGTGGGGCCGGGCCGTCTCGACGAGGGTGGCAAGCGTATCCCGATGGAGGTCAAGGTCGGGGAGACAGTCGTGTATGCCAAGTATGCTGGCACGTCGTTCAAGATGGAGGGCGGCAAGGAAATTCTCTTTATAAAAGAGAGCGATATTCTGGCTATCCTAAAGTAACATAGAAACAACCCAATCTTAACAGGGAGGAATAAAGAAAAATGGCAAAACAACTGGTATTTAGCGAGGAAGCCCGTCGCTCCCTCAAACTCGGGATTGACACCCTGGCGACCGCTGTCGTCACCACGCTGGGCCCCAAGGGACGCAACGTAGCACTCGATAAGAAGTGGGGCGCTCCTACCATTACCCACGACGGAGTGACGGTAGCCAAGGAGATCGAATTAGAGGATCCCTTTGAAAACATGGGGGCGCAATTATTGAAGGAAGCAGCCACCAAGACGAACGACATCGCCGGTGACGGCACCACCACTGCCACCCTGCTGGCCCACACCATCATCACCGAGGGTATGAAGAACGTGGCCGCTGGCGCCAACTCGATGCTACTCAAGCGCGGCATCCTGGCCGGTGCCGATGCCGTAGTCGAGGCCATCGCCGGCCAGGCGATTGAATTGACCACTAAAGAAGAAATTGCCAACGTGGCCGCTATCTCTGCCCAGGACAAAGAAATCGGTCAACTGATTGCCGATGTGATGGACAAAGTCGGCAAGGATGGCGTCATCACCGTCGAAGAGAGCAAGGGATTGGAGTTTGAGACCGAGTACGTCGAGGGTATGCAGTTTGACCGGGGTTACATCTCTCCGTACTTTATCACTGACCCCGAAACGATGGAGGCGGTCATTGAGGAACCATACATTCTGATCTACGACAAAAAGATTTCGGCTGCGCAGGACCTGGTGCCTATCCTGGAGAAACTGGTGCAGAAGGGCGCGCGCAACATGGTCATCATAGCCGAGGACATTGACGGCGAGGCGTTGGCGACGCTGGTGCTCAACAAACTGCGAGGTATGTTGAGTTGCCTGGCATTAAAGGCCCCCGGCTTTGGCGACCGGCGCAAGGCTATGCTGCGCGACATTGCTGTTCTCACGGGTGGCCACGTCATCACCGAGGAAGAGGGTCGCAAACTGGAAAGCGCCGCCATTGAGGACCTGGGCCGGGCCGACAAGGTCATCTCCACCAAGGACGATACCACCATCGTCGGTGGCAGCGGCGACGATGCGGAGATCAAGGGCCGCATAGAGCAGATCAAGGTCGAGATTGACAAGTCTACCTCCGACTACGACAAGGAGAAACTGCAGGAGCGGCTGGCAAAGTTGGCTGGCGGCGTGGCCATCATCCGCGTCGGCGCGGCCACTGAGACCGAGTTGAAAGAGAAAAAACACCGCGTCGAGGACGCGCTCTCGGCCACCCGCGCGGCGGTCGAAGAGGGTATCGTGCCCGGCGGTGGAGTGGCACTCATCAACGCCGTCTCCGCGATCGACAAGGTTGCGATGGACTATCCCGACGAGCAGACCGGTGTCCATATCCTGCGCACGGCGTTGGAGATGCCCATGCGCAAGATCGCCGAGAACGCAGGAGATGACGGCGCGGTGATCCTTGACACTGTGCGGCGGGCCCAAAAGGAGAAGGGCAACGATCACATCGGCTACGATGTGCTCCGGAGCGACTTTATGGACATGGTTGAGGCCGGCATCATTGACCCGGCCAAGGTGACCAAGGGGGCGCTCTCCAACGCTGCCTCTATCGCGGCCATGATCCTCTCCACCGAGGCGCTGATCACCGACATTCCAGAGGAAGAGGCGCCTCCGGCAGCACCCCAGATGCCTCAGTACTAGACTGACGCTGTCAGTTCACGGGCAATTTGCAGACAAAAGGCCCCCTCACGCTGGTGAGGGGGCCTTTTTGCGTTACAGGTTACTGCCCAGGCCAGACCTGACAGGGTTCCGAGCAAAGACCTGTTGGGTTTTACGTTTATTCTGCCAATATCTCGTAATACACCTGCGGCGCTTGCCGCTCCACCGTCTGCTCGGCGGCCAGCGACAACCGTAGCAGTATCTGTTCCTGCCAGGCGCGGCCTATGGCCTGCATACCGATGGGCAGTCCGGCCTCGTTGTAGCCCGCTGGGAAGGAGATGGCGGGCAGCCCGGTGAAATTGGCCTGTGTCGTGAAACGCATGATCTCCATCAGTGTGGTCAGATCCGACTCGCCATGTGGCAGAGCGGCCGGGGGGATAGCAGGGGCAGTCAGTCCAGTGGCTGGAGTGATGATCACGTTCACTTGTTCCAGAGCCCGGTCAAAGTTGGCCATCAACTGAGTGCGTACTTGCTGGGCCTGGATATAATCGCGAGTGGTGAATGCACGTGCCAGTGCCAGGTTGATGCGCACGTCCAGGCCATGCTCGTGGTGGTGATCGGCGTAATAACGACCCATCGCCTGGGCCATCTCCCCGGCAATCGTGAGCGTGTGCGCCACCCGTGCGTTTTCAAGATTGGGGATTACGATCCCACGCACCTGAGCCCCTTGATCCTCAAACGCCTTGAGCAACGACTCGCACGCTGACACCACGTCGGCAGCAGCGTGCCGGAACCACGGCCAGTAAACCCCCAGCGTCAGGTCGCTCAAATCCAGACTATCCCATCCCGCCAGTGTGGGCGGGGGTTGGTGCAGGGAGGTGGGATGTTTAGGGTCAGGGCCAGCCATCAGACCAAAGGCCAGGGCGGCGTCGGTAGCGGTGGCCGCCAGCGGCCCCAGGTGGGCGACGCTCCAGCACAATGGCGCGGCCCCGAACTCGCTCACCCGCCCGAAGGTAGGTTTCAGACCCACCAGCCCGCAGAACGACGACGGAATGCGGATCGAGCCGCCGCCATCTGCCCCAATGGCGACCGGGCAGAGACCCGAGGCCACCGCCGCGCCTGGGCCGCTCGAACTGCCCCCGGTGTAGTGATCAGGGTTGTAGGGGTTGCGGGGCGTCCCGTGGTGGGGATTCAGCCCGGTCACCCCGATGCCGATCTCGTGCATGTTCGCCTTGCCGATCAGCAGTGCGCCCGCCGCGCGCATCCGGGCCACCACTGTGGAATCCTCCTCCGCCGGAGATTTGCCCAGGAAGGCGGTGCCCACCGTGGTGGGGTACGGCACCATATCCACCTCATCCTTCACCGCCACCGGCACGCCGTCAAAGACGCTCAGCGGGTGCCCGTTCTTGATGCGCTCTGTAGCCGCTCGTGCTTGCTCCAGCACATCTTCGCGCTTCACGGCGATGATGGCGCGGAGAGGCGGGGCAGCAGCGTTGCTGGCCTCAATCGCTTCCAGTACCTTGCGCGCTACCTCGTCTGGGGTGGTTTTCCCCTCCCGATACGCCGTGGCGTAATCGTGCACGGTGGCAAAGCGGAAACCGGGGCCTGGTTGAGCCGGCGGGCCAGGCCACTCGTCTTGCGGCACGCTCCCCGCCTTAGAGGTCAGTGCCCCCGTGGGGTGTGTCGGATACACGGTAGGCGGTTCATTTATCTGCTGTTCCCGCAGGCGGGCGATTCCGGCGCTGCGAAACAAGTTGGGGAGCAGCAAACCGCGCAGCGGGCTTTCCAGCAGCGTCACGAACAGGCGCAGCAACGGCCCTGCCAGGTACGGTAGTTTGACCGATTCGAGATCGTATTCCATCTTTGGGGTCATTTTGTTATCTCCTTTGGCTTTGTTCAGATAGCAGATTGTACATCAATGCGACCGCAAGATCAACGGCAGGTAACAGGAGAAGAACTCAAAGAACTCGTGTGCCCCCCGTTCGTACCCCTCGCCGTGGGGCCGGTAGACACCCCGGATGTCCTCGTCCGGCGCTCCCTCCGGCGTGCCCGTGTCCACGCACGGCGAATCCTCCAGCAGCCGGTAGATGCCACCTTGTGGGGCTCGAAACAGCGGGTCGGTGTTGATGTTCTCCTCACCAGGCCAGATCGAGTCGCCCCGTACGTCGGAGTAGGTGACAGTGATGGTCGCGCCGTGCTCCAGATCTAATTCGATCTCAGTGCCGTTCCCCCAGACGATGGTATTGACGACCGTGGCGAAACCGGCCCCCAGTCCATAATGCCCCGGCAACTGAACCTCGTACAGCCAGATGCCATTCTCCTGATTGTCGGCCACGGTATTGTTCACAATGTGCGAGACCGCGCCGTCCTTGACCGCGATGCCGTCATGACAGGCGTAGACCAGGTTGTTCACCAGCATAGTGTAGGAGGGATGCCCGATGGAGATGCCCTTGTCGCCGCAGTGGTGCACCTCGTTGCGCTCAATGCTCGCCGACGAGTGGTTCAGGTCCATACAGTCGTCGGAGACGTCGTGGATATGGTTGTCCAGCAATACTGCTGGCGTGGTCATGTGGCTGACTTCGATGCCTTCCAGTGGGTAGGCCCCCCGCTGGATGTCGTGGATGTGGTTGCCCTGGATGAAAGCGTATCCGCCAGTGACGTGCACGGCATCGCTCTCAATGTCGTAAATCTCATTGCGCAACAAGTAGATCGTCGAGTCATAGTCAGCAATGACCGCGTTGCTGGCCTGGGTATGGCGCAGGATACTGTCGGCGATGGTCACGTGGGAGCCGTAAGCGGTGACGCCGTGGGTGCGGGGAGGGTCAATCACCTGACGCGTGTACTCTATCACGGCGTGGCGGATCTGGTTGTCCGCCTGGGTATCGTAGAGCAGGATGCCGCCCCAGTAATCGCTCCCCTGCCGCGTGAAGACGATGGGCTGGTCGCTGGTCCCCTCGGCCAACAACCGGCCACCATCTACTTGCAGCGAAAGGTCTGTCTGGAACTGGAGCGTCACGCCCGGCTCAATGGTCAACGTCAGCCCGGCCGGCACGAAGATGTCGTCGGTGATCTCATAGGGATAGTCGCTGGTTGGGAGCCTGGTGTTCTCCGTCAGCGTGCCGCCGTGGAACGTGTCCCAGTAGACAGTGAGCGTGCGGCTATCCAACCCATCGGTGAAGACAAAGACATTGTCCCGCGTCCAGAGCGTGCTCGTGTAGCGCCAGGTCGTCGCCGTTGGATACAACACCCCCTCCTGGCTCCCGTTGGCGTAGACGTCGCGCAGAGGGGAGCACTCCCCCTCCAGCGTCACCTCTGGCTGCGTCGTGACAAAGTTCGCCCCACCGTTGGTGCTGATAGAAAGCGCCGTGTCGGGTATCTGATCGTTCAACGCCGGAATGCGAGCGGCGACGTACTGCCTGAGTTCATCCCGGTCCTCGCTACTCACCACGTCGGGCAGCCCGTCAATGCGCGGGTACATCTCCGCCACCGAAAACTCGTTCGCCGCGATGCTGGCGATGTCCTGATAGTACCAGCGCGTAAAATCCGGATAGTTCAGGATGCGCACTACGATCTCACCTGCCAACCAGTTGGGTTCCCAGATAGAGTGATCTGGGAAGAGAAAGAGGGTGTCGTGATCCCAGGAGATGAGGATGAAGCGGCCATCGGAGGGGCGATGGTAGAGAAAGTAGTCGTCGCCCTGCCCGGCCCACAGTGCCCCCTCATGGTTATCGAGCACCGCCTGGACGGCGAACCAGCGCAGCCACTCCCGCATGTCGGCCACCGCCTCTGCCTCAAGGCGGAAGGTCTCGTCGGGACTGTTGTCGAGCGCATCGGTGAGGGCGATAACATCGGAATAGTCATCCGCGTCCTCGTTGTTCTTCTTGAGGTAGTAGGGCCGGTAACTGTCGGGATCGGGGCCGCGATAACTCAGGTCCGCCCCATCGAAACCGCGATAGAGGTTGCCGTTATCGTCGGCGGGAAAGTGCGCCTCCAGAAAGTCGTTGTCCACTTGCTCAATATCCAGATAGTCACCCTGCAGGTTCTCGTTGATGTAGAGTCTCACAAAGCGGGTGTCCGAGGATGGCAGCCCTACGCGCTGAAACAGATCGTGGGCCAGCGCTTCGCGCCCCAGGTTGTCGCTCACCAGGTTGATGCGCTCCCGGTCCTCGAACTCGTGCTCGTCGCGGAACTTGATGCGGTAGGGGCGGGGCCAGGAAGAGCGGGAGCCCTCGCCCCGGTAGCGCACGCCGACGTTGTAGAACACCTCTCCCTCGTAGGTAAAGGTCGCGTCCAGCAGGACGTTGGAGAAGAGATCACGGGTGGTCAGTTCAGCCCAGTTCTCCTGGGTCATTATGAGCCGGTAGATAGGCAAATCGCCGCTGGGCGGGGCGTCCTCCACCTGGTAGAGGTAACTGATGGTGACAGGGAGTCCCGTCTCGGCGGAGGTGATGCCCGGCGCGCTCTCTGGTACGGTGCGCCCGGCCCCCTCGTCATCGGTGGCGGTGATGTAGAACTCGACGTATAACCCATCGGCGTGGGCTGGAATGACGACGGTATAGAGATCATCGCCGGCCACCTCATCTCCACCGCTGCCGTCGTCCGCCATCGCCAGCGTCACATAGTCGGATGTCAGTTCAGGACGGTAGTGCAGGGTCACGGTTGCGACGGCACTGTTGTCGTCCACCAATACCGTGACGGTCACCGGCTGGCTGGAGGTGGGAAAAGCGGGCGTGTGTGCCACGCCGGTGATGCAGGGGGGGATATTGTCGGTCGAGTAGATGCTGTTCTGTGCGCCGGGGGTGCCCAGGCTGGTCTCGACCGGCTGGCTGGCCCCCCAGGAGCAGGGGCGGTCGTTGTCAAAGGCCGGGCTGATCAGTTCCAGCGAGGGACCATCGCCGTCTGGCGCTTCGGGCCAGGGGTGATGGTCGTCGTAGGTGACCTCGTCCACCAGACTACCAACGGTGTCCTCAATCTCCACCCGCTCGCCGCTGTTGGAGAGGCGGCCGCTCTCGAAAGGGCCCAACACGCCGCTGATGCCGTAGACAGCCTCGACCGTGGCCGGGTCGTGGCCGACGACGACGTAGCCGCCCGGCGGAATGGATACGCCGCCAGGGAAGGTGTACTCAATGCCGTCGCTAAACTCCCATCCGGAGAGATCTACGGTGGTGGTGCCGGCGTTGTAAAGTTCGATGTACTCCTCGCCGTGGTCGTCGGAGAGAGGATGGTACTGCAATTCGTTGATGACGATATCGGAACCGGACTGGGCTGTGGCAAATGACAAATGACCAATGACCAATGACAAACACACGCCAATGAACACCATCAGCCATTTGGGATTTAGGATTTGGGATTTGAGGTTTGAGATTTTGCCCATCGCCCACCTCCACGCCTGTCAACTTGACAGCCTACAGCCAACTATCAGTATACCACAGTTGGCGTTATTCTAACAGA
>JAXHUO010000038.1:0-42923 GCA_034189605.1 Chloroflexota bacterium | reverse complement strand
GAGGAGGGAGAGCGCGTGGCCTTCATCGGCCCCAATGGGGCGGGCAAATCCACCACGATCAAGATGCTCGTTGGTATTCTCTACCCCACCTCCGGCCAGGCGCAGGTGCTGGGCAAGACTCCATGGCGGGAGCGGAAGCGGCTGGCCTATGAGATCGGCGCCGTCTTTGGCCAAAAGTCCCAACTATGGTACCACCTGCCCCCGGCGGACTCCTTCGAGTTGCTGGCCCGCATCTACGAATTGGACAGGGCTACCTACCGCCACCGGCTGGCCTATCTGGTGGGGTTGTTCGAGGTCGGCGATTACCTGCAGGTGCCGGTGCGGAAACTGTCGCTGGGGGAGCGCATGCGCTGCGAGATTGCCGCTTCGCTTCTGCACCGCCCGCGCATCCTTTTCCTGGATGAGCCGACCATCGGCCTGGATGTCGTTGTCAAGCAGCGCATTCGTGACCTGATCCTGGAACTCAACCAGCAGGAGGGGGTCACGATTTTCCTCACCTCCCACGATGCGGGGGACGTCGAGATTCTGTGCAAGCGGGCGATGGTCATCAACCACGGGGAGGTGATCTACGACGGGCGAGTCTCCACGCTGAGGCGGGACTATATCTGCGCCAAGACCGTCTCCTTGAAACTGGGGGAGCCCTGGCTGGGGTTCGATAGCCCTGGCGTGCGGCTGCTCAAACACAAGGGGTACGGAGTCAAACTGGAGGTGGACACCGCTGTTGTATCCATTGAGCAAGTGGTGGGGCGACTGCTGGCGCGGTATACCATCGTGGACATCAACGTGGACAGTCCTCCGATGGAGGAGATCATTGCTCGTATTTACGGGGGAGGAGAGGAGGACAAGGGGACAAGGGGACAGGGAGATGGGGAGATAGAGGACTAGGAATGATGCGGTATGGATTTGTCCTTTGGACCTCGGCACGGCAGCAGTTGGCCTATCGGGCCGAACTGGGGATGCGCGCTGTCCAGATGGTGCTCTTCATGGGCGTTTTTATGGCGCTGTGGACGACGGCTTTCAGCGTCAGCGGGCGGGCGGAACTGGAGGGCTACCGGCTGGTGGAGATGGTCTGGTACCTGGCGATGACTGAGACGATTACCCTCTCATCGTCGCGGGTTTTTGTAGAGATCAGCGAGGCGGTCAAGGCGGGAAACCTGGCCTACGAGTTGGCGCGCCCTCTGAGTTATCCCTTCTTCCAGGTGGCCAACTCGCTGGGCAATTCCGCGCCGCGCTTTGCCCTCAATCTGCTGACGGCGGCGGCCGTGGTGGGGCTGGGGATGGGGCAGGTGCCTGTCCTGTCGCCCTCGGCTTCGCTCGGGATAAACTCCGCCGAAGGAGCGGGGAGCCTGCCGGGTCTGGCGGCTTTCCTGGGGACGGCGGCGCTGGCTCTACTGCTGGATTCTCTCGTCGCTGTCCTCGTCGGCCTTTTGGCTTTCTGGATTGAGGAGGTTATGCCGGTTTTCTGGATCTACCAGAAACTACTGTTCACCGTGGGTGGGTTGTTTCTCCCGCTGGAGATGTTCCCCGACTGGCTGCGGCGGGTGTCCGCGTGGCTGCCGTTCCAGTTCATCACCTACGTTCCGGCCCGGGCCTTTGTCGCCTTCGAGCCCGGGTTCGTGTTGCGGGCGGTGGCCGGGCAGGTGACTTATGTGGCGATACTCGCAGCGTTGGTGGTGCTCGTCTGGCGGCGGGCTCAACGGCGGCTGGTGGTGCACGGAGGGTAGCGAGTCGGCGAGTCAGCGAATGAAGACATTGCGATTGGTCTGGGGCTATCTGCGACATAATCTGATGTCGGCGATGGCTTACCGGGGAGCCTTCTTCTTGCAGGTGTTCGGCATGATGCTGAACAACACGATGCTGCTCTTCTTCTGGTGGGTGCTCTTTAACCGGCTGCCCACGCTGCAGGGGTGGGACCTGGCGGGGGTGATGACGCTGTACGGGATCGTCGCTTTCGGATTCGGCGCAGCGACTGTCGTCTGCGGCAATGGGTTCCTGGTGGCGCGGGTTATCACCAGCGGCGACCTGGACTACTACCTGGCCCTGCCGGCCGACCCACTGGTGCACCTCCTGGTCTCGCGCATGTCGCTCTCCGGCTGGGGGGATCTGCTGTTCGGCCTGGCGGTGTTCCTGGTTGCCGCGCCAGGCCGGTGGGGGAGCCTGCCGCTGTTTCTCCTGCTGGGATTGCTGGCGGGTCTCATCCTGGTCGGGTTCAGCGTGCTGGTGGGGTCGCTGGCCTTCTGGGTGGGCAACGCCGACCAACTGGCGGCCCAGGCGATCAACGCGCTGATCACCTTTGGCCTATACCCGGCGGAGATCTTCCCCGGCGTGGTGCGGGTGCTGCTCTACACCCTCATCCCGGCCGCCTTTGTCGGCTCCATCCCGGCGGGATTGCTGAACGATTTCGATTGGGGGCGCATGGCGGCCTTGGTGGCCTTCACCGCCGGTATCACGCTGGCGGCCCGGTGGGTCTTCTCCTGGGGCCTGCGCCGCTACGAGTCGGGCAATCTGGTGACTGTGCGGGGGTGAGAGGCCAGGAGCGAGTGTTGTTCTCAGTCACCATCGGGGGAGAGGGTAGTGAAGCAGTTGAGTCAATCGCCCCGGCGTGACGGGCCCGGATGAGGTAACTGCTTCGACAAGTGTTGGGCATTTGTGCGAGCCCTGCCATCAGGGTATAATCAAGTGGTTTACCATGACAGACAAAGAGGATTTGACGAAAGGAATCCAAGATGAGCCGATTGCACCTGGTTTTCTCACTCTCGCTGTTATTCCTGCTCCTGGTCGCCTGCGCTCCGGCTGCGACACCAACGGGGACCGCTGTTCCGACCACTGTGCCAACCGTTGTCCCAACGGTCACCCCCACGGCGACGAACACACCAACTCCTGATCCGACCTCGACCCCAACACAGATACCAACACCCACTCCGTTTCCATTGGAGACCACCAAAGATATCACCTACACCACATCGCTGCAACCGGATGTGCGGGCGCGGACACTCGACGCATACGTGCCTGCCGAGCCGGGCCCCTGGCCGGTGGTGGTGGTAGTGCACGGATTCGGCGTCTCGAAAGATGAATATGGGCTTATCAGCAAGGCGATTGCCGAGCAGGGCGCGGTGGTGTTCACCGTCGGTTGGGCTGCCTGGACCTCACCTACCAATGCTGTTCAAGGTGATGGCGCCAAGTTACGTGAATGGGCCGAGACATTGACCTGCGCGGTGCGCTTCGCCCGGGCGAATGCGCCGGACTATGGCGGCGATCCGGGGCGGGTGACCCTGGTCGGGCACTCTATGGGAGGGGGCGTTGGTTCGTGGGTGGCTCTGGCCGGGGACGATCTTGACCCGCTGTGGGAAGAGTTCGCCGCGAGCCGGGGAGGGCCGTCCCCGCAGGTTGACTGCCTGGTAAGCGAGGGCTCAGCCTATCCAGATGCATTCGTGGGATATGGTGGGGCCTACACCATGTTTGAGTCTCTGAAGGAGCAAGATCCTGAATTGTGGGAAATTGTCAGTCCATTTGCTTTCGTCGGCGGTAACCCCGGTCTCCAGATTCGTTTCATCCACGGAGAATGGGATAGTGTGCTCCCCGCCGAGGCCGTCGAACTCTCCCAGCAACTCGTTGAGAAACTGGTGGACGCGGGATATGATGCCACGTGGACAGTAGTGGATGCGGGACATCAGTTCAGCCATACTGGTCCGTCCGGGGAATTAATCGTCCAGATAATCATGGAAGCGGCTCGAGACTGACACTGCCAAGGAGGAATATGCGTGAACCCCATCATCCAGTTTACCAGCAGCGCTATCCGTAACGTCGAAACAGTCATCGTCGGCAAGCGCCAGCAGATCGAGTTGCTGATGGTGGCCCTCCTGTGTCAGGGACACGTGCTCATTGAGGACGTGCCCGGCACTGGCAAGACGATGCTAGCCCGGGCCATAGCCACCAGCCTGGGTATCAGTTTCAAGCGGCTGCAATGCACGCCTGACCTGTTGCCCAATGACATCACCGGCGTGAGCGTGTTCAACCAGAAGACCAATGATTTCGAATTCCGGCCCGGCCCGGTCTTTGTCAACATCCTGCTGACCGACGAGATCAACCGCGCTACGCCCCGCACCCAGGCGGCATTGCTAGAGGCCATGCAAGAACGACAGGTGACAGTGGATAGCGTCACCCGCCCGCTGCCCGCGCCGTTTCTGGTGTTGGCCACGCAGAACCCTATCGAATACGAGGGCACATTTCCCCTGCCAGAAGCCCAACTGGATCGTTTTCTCATCCGTTTGTCGCTGGGCTATCCAGAATCCGACGACGAAATTCAGATACTGCGCAACCTGAGGAAACAGCACCCCATTGAGATGGTGAGGCAGGTGGTGGACGGGGCCGAATTGCTGAACCTGCGCCAAGTTGTCACCGACGTGCACGTAGACGAGTCGCTGGAACGGTACATCCTGGCCATCGTGCGTGCCACCCGCTCTCACCCCGATGTGGCGCTGGGGGCCAGTCCGCGTGGATCGTTGGCTCTCTACAAAACCGCCCAGGCGCTGGCGGCGCTGCGTGAGCGCGACTATGTCGTCCCGGACGACATCAAGATGCTGGTCCCGCTCACCCTGGCTCACAGGCTGATCATCAAGCCGGATAGCCAGTTGCGTGGACGCACTGCTCATACAATCCTGGCCGAGATTTTGGAGCGTACCGGGCTGGACATTGGGGAACTGAAACGTGAAGCGTGATATGAACAAGCAACCCGAACTGTACTACAACCCGGGCACGCTGCGGCGGAGAAGTTCGTACTGTTCCAACGCCTGCCCTGCTCCCAGTGACACACATGCGATAGGGGCCTCGGCTACGTAGGCCGGTACTCCTGTCTCGCGTGTGATCAGTTCGTCTATCTTGCGTAACAGCGCACCGCCACCGAGCAGCACCATGCCGCGCTCGATTATGTCTGACGATAACTCCGGTGGCGTCCTTTCCAAAACTGACTTGACTACGTTGATCACTGCCGAGAGAGGTTCAGCGAGTGCCTCGGTTACTTCCTCGGAACTAAGAGTGATGGTGTGGGGCAGCCCGGCGACCTGATCGCGGCCCTGCACCTCTATGTGCATCTCCTCATCCAACGGCAATGCGGCCCCGATACGTATTTTGATCTCCTCCGCTGTCGGCTGACCGATCATCAGATTGTACTTACGACGGACGTAGGCCGCGATGGCCTCATCCATTCGCAGGCCGCCCACGCGGATCGAATTCGCCACCACGATGCCATACATCGCGGCGACGGCTGCCTCGGTCGCGCCACCTCCCAGGTCCACGATCATATTGCCCGACGGTGTCCCGACCGGCAGGCCCGCGCCGATAGCCCCGGCCAACGGCTCTGGTATCAGGTGGGCCCGGCTAGCGCCCGCCTCTAATGCAGCCTCACGCACCGCTCGCCGCTCCACGCTCGTCACCCCGTAGGGCACACTGATCATCACCCGTGGTTTGAACAGGCGAAAGCGCCCGCAGGCCTTGTGGGTGAAATACTCTAACATTCGCTGTGTCACTCGATAATCCGCGATGACGCCGGCACGCATAGGGCGCATCACCTCAATCACATCCGGGGTGCGGCCGAGCATTGCTTTGGCTTCCTCGCCGACAGCCACGATTTTGTACTCGTTGGATGAGATGGCGACGACCGAGGGCTCTTGCAGAACGATCCCCTGCCCTTGTACGTACACCAACACATTTACCGTACCCAGGTCAATTCCTAGTTGCTTTGCAAACATCCAGCCTCCCTATCGGCTAGTTACTCGCGCCAGATTCGTTGTTCGTTGAGGTCAGAATGATAGGATGATACACGATTTTGGAGGATTTGTCCAGCAGAGACCCGCGTCCGACATTTTGACTAGAGGCCACCCAGGACAAAACGCACCAGATCACGCCGCCACGGGCGCTTGCCGTGCAGGTAGTCGAGATGTTGAGCGAAACGGCCGGGTTCAAAGCCGAAATGACGCGAAACTGTCCCCAGTTCTGTTGCACTGCCTACCGCAAGGACGTCGAGCCATCCATAGGGTACGGGGTTGCGCGGCAGCAATGCCTCGCATAGATTGACCATGCCTCGCACCAACGGCATACGTACGTGTACCAGTCGCCTGCGCATTCCCGCTGCGGTCAGCACCTGTGCTATCATCTGCTCCAAAGTAAAGTGCTCCGGCCCGCCGAGAGGAATGGTCTGCCCCCTCATGTCATCCTGATCCAGGGTGGCCATGATACACCTCACCAGGTCTCCAATCCATAGCGGCTGGAAGCGGGACAAACCTACGTCGGGTATGGGCAGCAGGAAGGGGAGCGTCTTGGTCAGCATCGCCAGCACGTTAGTAAAAGCATCCTCCGGCCCATAGGTAGTTGATGGCTGGAGGATGGTGTAATCTAATCCACTATCACGCACTATAGCCTCCGCCTCTCCCTGGGCGCGGAAGAATGGATAGGCGGAAGCGCGGTCGGCCCCCAGGTGACTCAGGTAGATAAAGCGATGTACTCCTACCTCTTGCGCCGCCGTGATGAGATTGGCCGTGTTTTCAACGTGGCTTTGCAGTGTTTTCCCATGGTCTAGGTCTTCTTCTCCTGTCAAGTGGATAATTGCCGTCACGTCTTGCATTGCCGTGCGCAAGGCGGGCAAGTCGCTCATGCTGGCTGAGACAGTGGAGAAGAGTATGCCCGGGGCAAGTTGTTGCTCGCGTTGAGATGGGCGTAACAAGCAGCGCACCTCGCGGTGCTTGGTTGCCAACTGGCGCACCACGGCCCGTCCCACAAAGCCCGTGGCACCGGCGATCAGTATCATCTTTCCCTCCTCGTTTGCACGAATGAGATTATACCACTGATACCGGTAGGAGCAAAACGGATAGACTGGCGGTTGGCTAGCGCTTGCCCTTGTCTACCAATTTAGCGGTTTCCCAATCCCCCAAATTGTGGTAATATGACCTCACCAACGGCGTGTGTTTCATACCCACATAAGGAGTGAAAAATAAACATGCTGAGAACACAGGATTATGTTGCTCTGGAGGATCAGTACAACGCTCATAACTACCAACCTCTCGACGTTGTCATCACGCGGGCGGAGGGGGTTTGGGTCTGGGACGTGGAGGGGCGCAGGTACCTGGATTGTCTCTCGGCTTACTCAGCCCTCAACCAGGGTCACTGTCATCCTCGCATCGTGCAGGCGTTAGTTGGGCAGGCCCAGAGGCTCGCACTGACTTCGCGGGCCTTCCGCAATGACCAACTTCCACTGCTGGCAAAAGAGTTGTGCGACTTGACCGGCTATGAGATGATGCTACCGATGAACTCTGGCGCAGAGGCGGTAGAGACAGCCATCAAAGCGGCCCGCAAGTGGGGTTACATGGTCAAGGGTGTACCAGATGATCAGGCCGAGATCATCGTTTGCACTGGCAACTTTCACGGGCGCACGATTACCATCGTCAGTTTCTCCCCGGAGGAAGAGTATCGCGATGGTTTTGGCCCTTTCACGCCCGGCTTCAAACTGATTCCCTACGGAGATGCCGATGCACTGGAACGGACAATCACGCCCCACACGGTGGCATTCTTCTTTGAGCCCATACAGGGTGAAGGAGGAGTCGTCGTCCCGCCAGAGGGGTACATCCGGCGCGTGCGCGACATCTGCACTCGCCACAACGTGCTGATGGTCGCCGACGAGATTCAGACCGGATTGGGGCGCACCGGCAAACTCTTGGCCTGCGAACACGAGGGGGTGCGGTCGGATATGGTGACGCTGGGCAAGGCGCTTTCAGGCGGAATGTATCCGGTCTCGGCGGTGTTATCTTCGCGGGATGTGTTGGGTGTCTTTGGCCCGGGCGACCACGGCTCGACGTTCGGGGGTAACCCGCTGGCCTGCGCGGTGGCGCGAGAAGCGCTCAAGGTCATCGTGGATGAGCACCTCTGTGAGCGCTCCGCCGAACTGGGGGACTATTTGCTGGCTCGCCTGCGGGAGATTCAGAGTCCCCACGCGGCGCTCTGCCGGGGCAAGGGTCTCTTGATCGGCATCGTGCTCAAGCCAGAGGCTGGAGGCGCGCGCCGCTTCTGTGAGGCGTTGAAAGAGCAGGGCGTGCTGGCCAAAGATACCCATGGGACTGTCATCCGTCTGGCTCCACCGTTGGTCATCACGAAAGAGGAACTGGACTGGATGTTGGAGCGCATCGCAGGAGTCTTGGAGTAGCGGATTGCAGAGTAGGAGCGCGGTTGCCGCGCTCCTACCTTGCTGACGCTTAGGGCCGGTCGGGGTAAAAGTCTATCACCGCCTGTTCTCCTGCGTAGGAGAGCACCGCCGCCCGGCCCATCACGGCCTCGGGCACGAGCGTCACGTTGGTGATCTGAGCCACGGTTTGTGCAAGCATCTCCAGTGGTAATGCCAACCCAATCAACGTACGCGACTCGTCCACGTGGAAGCGTATCACCTCGGGCCCCTCTGCCCAGTCCCCCTGCGCCGGGTCCCACACGAGAAAGTATGACCCATACTCCTCGCCAGCAGGGTCATAGTAGAAGCCGATGGCTGCCTCTGCCCCCAGGTCAGGGTTGATGCGGGCTGAGTCAACGGGACGGCCGGTAGTTGTGTCGCCATCCAGATCGAGCGCAAAGAGCCATTCGGTGTATACTTCTGGCGGGTCTGGGATTGGCTCGTGGAGGGCGATCCACAGGAGTACTTCGCTCTCAGTGGCCCAATCGGCTAGTCCGACCGGTATCCCTTCGGCGGGCTGGAGCACCACCCGCAGGTCGGGTCCCGCGCTGGCCGCGCGGATATCCACGCCGGCGGGGATCGCTTCGACCGCGTCCCCGCTCTCATAGGTGCTTACATCTCCCTGCGGGTCGGCGGATGGGGGAGTGATGGGCTCTGGCGTTGGTGTGGCGGTCGGGGTAGGGACAGGGGTGGGGGAGGGCACGGGTGTAGGTGTTGGGGTACAGGCGACGATGTGCACGCTGACCTCGGCTACCTGGCGCGAGTCGCTGCGGGTGGCTGTGATGATGTGGTCACCTGGGGTATCACCAGCGGTGAAGAGGCCGCCTGTGCTGATGGTGCCTCCTGTGGTTTCCCACGTGACCCCAGTGTCGCCCTCGACGGTGAACTGGTGTTGTTCGCCGGGGCACAGGTTGGCCTCGCTGGGGCTGATCACCAGAGGAGGTTCCGTCTCTATGGGGCCTCCACACGCTCGCAGGATGGTGATGACTGCCACTACTGCGACGAGTACTAACATACCAATGGTAAACCAGAACAGGATCATGCGTGCTCTGTCGTTCAACATATCGCCTCCCCCGTTTTTGAGGTTTGGACCTCAATCTTGTTCCGTTGCTGTGCGTCTGGGCTAATCTGCTGCGAAAACAGATTTCCTTGGCCTCAGCGGTTCGGAGTCCGCAACTTGTTGCGGCTACCCTGTGCAGATAATGTGCGCTTGAACTGCAACCTCGCCACCCGTCGTGTCTCTGCCCCGATAGTGACTTTTTCCCCTATGCGCCGGCCGCATACCCATATGATTTCGTCACCGGCCACGAGCAGCGGTATGTAATCACGCCAGGCACGAGGAATCTTGAGATTGATCAGAAGCGCGCTCAATTTGACGCTGTGCCGGCCCATCCCCTGGGGTCGGAAGTAGTCTCCCCGGCGACGGGAGCGCAGCGCCAGCGGGGCGGTGAGCCTGGCCGCGTCAAGGTAGGTTGTCCAGGGGTCAGGATTTGCGGCTATCTGCACCGCGTCCCACTCGTTCAGCATCTCTGCCTGTAACGTCCAATCTGATTGTGGGAGAGGTGTCCTGCCAGGTACCTGCACATGCAACGGTTCAGTGCTCCATAACAATGGTTCGTCGGGCGGTGGCCCAATATCACCCGCGTTGCCCACAGTCAACGTGTCATAGCCCACGGTGAGCGCCAGGCCCATCGGGAGCGTAGCCTGTGCGCCGGTCTCTCCTCTCAGCCCCACCTGCCGGGCGTGCTCTATGTGGACAAAGTTCACATCGCGCAGGCTTCTGCGCAACCGGTAGGCTGCCTGGCGCAAGGTGGCACGCTGCAGGGCCACCGGCAGTGCTCTCCACGTAACCCGATTGAATAGGATGGTCGCTTCCTGTTCTTCCTGCACTGCTTTGGCCCAGGCCTGCTCCTGCAGTTGGGTCAGCAGTTCATAGTCGGCAGCGACGACAGCGGAGGTGTGGCGCAGCCGGGCGCGGACCTTGGGGTTGTAGGTCTCAAGCAAAGGCAGCAACTCGTGACGAATGCGATTGCGGAAGTAGGTGGTATCCAGATTGGAACGGTCAAAGCGTGGCGTGAGGGCGTGGGTGGTGCAGTAGCGTTCGATATCGGAGCGGGGAACCTCCAGGAGTGGGCGGATGATAGAAGGTGTGGAATGCACAGTCAAACCCGTTTCCTGTTTTGTGAAAGGTTCGAGCAGCCGATAATCTGTGATGGGAGTGAGAGGAAGCATGCCGCGCAGCCCCGCCATGCCTGCCCCGCGTAGGAAATGCATCAGCACTGTCTCAGCCTGGTCGTCGGCGTTGTGCCCCACGGCGATTTTGTACGCGCCGATCTCATTGGCCACCCGCGACAGGAATGTGTAGCGCACGCGCCGGGCCGTCTCCTCAAAGGCCAGTTTGTAGGTGCGAGCCAGTGCCGGTATGTCCTGCCTCTCGATGGTGACTGGCAGGTTCCATTCGGCAGCGATCTCTGCCACAAAGTCGGCGTCGGTATCGGCCTCTGCCCCCCGCGCGCCGTGGTGTAGGTGGGCCACGTGGAGCCGCAGGCGGTATTCCTCGCCTAGGCGCAGCAGGACGTGGAGCAGGCAGAGCGAATCCGGTCCGCCGGAGACGGCGACGATCACCACGTCGCCAGGGACGAGCAGACTGTATGTCTCAATTGTACGCCGGACTTGCTTCAGGACGTCAGTCAAGACTCCGTCACTTTATAGACGCGGTCACCGACCCGAGCCCGGAATTGGACTTTGACCGCCACATCGTCACCAGGGCCGGCCTCACTTATGTCCTGGTGCATGATTTGCATTGAAGTGATCTTCTGCTCAAAGTCAGTCGTGTGTCCCAGGATGTGGATGCTGTCACCCACGGCGAGTTTGTCGGTCAGTTCGATCCCGGCAACGCCGATTCTGCCGAACCAATGGTCCACTTTGCCAATGAATTTCTCCGCCATTATTCCCTCCTGGCTTTGACTACTGGCTATTCGCCAACCACTTTAATCGCCATCTGCTGATTACAATCGAATCACAGATCCGCAGTATTCGCAGGTAATCTCCCGCATACCGCGCACGATCTCGACGGAGAGGGTCGCACCGCAGGTGGGGCACTTGGTCGGCGCGGCACGGGTGGCCTCTACCACGGTCTTATCCTTTGGCTGCGTGCGCTCTTTGGTGATCTCATCCGATTTGACCCGCCCAATCAGCCCGGCCCACTCCTCGTTGTCGGCATCGCGCAGGCGTAGCGTGGCGCCGCTCAGGTCGGCCTCGGGGGCAAAGAGCAGTTCCAGCATCTCTTTGCGCCCCATGAAGCCCCTGTCGCTGGCCTTGATCTGCTCAATCTGTCCGATGGGCACCTCGAAGATAAGTTGCTGGACCATTTCCTTGTCAGTAGTGATGAAGAGCATCTTCTTGGTCGCTTTTTCCTCTTTCTGCTCAAAGATCAGTCGCCCATCGGTCAGGTAGAGTACACCCTTTGGCCCTTCCTTCTTGGTCTCCATGTACTGTGCCTTGCAGGCCGCCACAGGGTCCTCTGCCGGATAGAGTTGGAAACTGGCCTCGTCTACCTGATTGAGCAGCCAGCGAATTTGCTCCACCTGGGCTTTTGTCTGGCTGACGTTTTCCTGGAGCGATTCGTACATCGCCTCGACCGCCGATTGGGCCGCCCTCACCTTACGCTCCAGCGTCTCGATAGCACTTTCGGCACGGGCCACCTGGGAGGCACGGCCGCTCATTGCCTGTCGCAAAGTGCTTTCGGCCTCGTCGGCCTCTCGCTCCAGTTCCCGCTGCCGCCTGGTTACCTCGCGGGACACGCGGTTGTCTATCTCTTCCCACTGCTCCGCCAGCACATTGCCCTTGTTCTCCAGGAAACTGCGGAAGACGTAACCTCGGGTGCGCAGATCCTCGATCTCGGCTGGGAGCAGCGAGAGGGTTGTCTCCAGATCCCCCATGTCGTTGTGCGCGCCAGTCAACAGCAGTGACTCTTGTAGATCCCCAAACTGATCTCCAAGTTCGTCCAGTTTGGCGCGGGTTTCCTCGTTCACCGTTGCGGCTGGTGCAGCACGTCTTGCTCTCGAAGGTCTTTTTTGTATCCTGGTGGTGGGGCGGGTAGTCGTTGACGTTTTCTTTGACTTTGGCGTCAGATGTTCTTCTGCAGGGGATGAGATTTTTCTCGTGGGCTTTTTGACGCTAGACTTGCTAGATTTCTTGGCGCTCATTTTGTCTCCTTTGTTAATGCTCATTAATCACCCAGCGTGAAACGCAGATAGACCTCCATGAACTCATTCAGCCGCCCATCAAGCACGGCCTGCACGTTGCCGGTCTCGTGTTCGGTGCGATGATCCTTGACCATTTGGTAAGGGTGTAGTACGTATGAACGGATCTGATTCCCCCATCCAGCGTCTATGTGTTCTCCCTTCAGTTCAGCAATCTCTGCCTGTCGTTTCTTTTCCTCTTGTTGGAGCAGGCGCGCTCGCAACACGCGCAAGGCAGTTTCTCGGTTCTGGGCTTGCGAACGCTCATTCTGACAGGAGACAACGATGCCGGTGGGAACGTGGGTGAGACGCACCGCCGTCTCATTTTTCTGCATATGCTGTCCGCCAGCCGACGAGGCGCGGAAGGTGTCAATCTGCAAATCACTTGGGCCAATCGTGACTGAGACAGTGTCCCCGATGTCGGGCCAGACTTCGACCAGCGCGAAGGAGGTATGGCGACGATGAGCGGCGTCGAAGGGAGAGAGCCGCACCAACCGGTGCACCCCCCGCTCAGCGCGCAGGTAGCCGTAGGCGTATGGTCCAGAGATGGTGACGGTGGCCCGTTTGATGCCAGCCTCATCGCCGTGGAGCCGATCCACCACGTCGGCTGCGTATCCGCGCGCCTCGGCCCAGCGCAGATACATGCGCAGGAGCATCTCGGAAAAGTCCTGAGCGTCGGTACCGCCAGCACCGGCGTGGATGGCCAGGATGGCATCACCCTGGTCGTGGGGGCCGGAGAGGAGGAGGCGGAACTCCAACTGTCCTATCTCTTGCTCCAACGCCGCCGTCTCGGCGGTCAGATCGTCGCCCAGACCATCGTCACCCAACGCGGAGAGTTCCAGTGCGTCCTGCACCTGTTGCGCCAGACTGTTCCAGCGTTCCGCTTCTTCTCGCAGGCCGGAGATGCGACGCATCGCTGCCTGGGCTGCCTCGGGGTCGTCCCAGAAGCCTGGGGCGCTGGCGCGCTTCTCCAGTTGAGTGATCTCCTGCTCCTTGGCGGCTAAGTCAAAGACGCCTCCAGATGTGTTCCAGTTTCTCTTTCAAGGTCGTCAGGCGATTACAAAGTTCTTCCACATGCACCTCCTCGTCAGGCAACAGCAATGGTCTTTGAGCCGTATAACTCGTCGCTAATCCGAATTGTCTCCACTTGAGCATGCTTCTCTTTTAACCTAGCAGTCCCTCCACAAACGCATCGGCGTCGAATGGAACCAGGTCCTCTATCCTCTCCCCTGTGCCGACAAAGCGTACCGGCAACCCCAGTTCGCGGGCGATGGCAAAGACCATTCCCCCCCTGGCGGTACTATCCAACTTGGCCAGCACTACGCCGGTCACCTCCACCGCTTCCTGGAAGTGATGTGCTTGCGATAGGGCGTTCTGCCCGGTGGTGGCGTCGAGTACCAGCAGTGTCTCGTGGGGTGCATCTTCGACGCTCTTCGCCGCCACCTTGCGCACCTTTCGCAACTCGGCCATCAGGTTGTACTGTGTGTGCAGCCGGCCAGCGGTGTCGGCGATCACCAGATCCTTGTTCCGCGACCGCGCGGCCTGCAATGCGTCAAAGACAACCGCGCCCGGATCGCCTCCCTCCGGCCCGGTGACTATGTCCACATCCGCCCGCCGTGCCCAGATGCTCAGTTGATCCATCGCCGCAGCGCGGAAGGTATCGGCTGCTGCCAGCAGTACCCGGCGGCCTTGTTGCCGGTAGAGGTGGGCCAGTTTGGCGATACTCGTCGTCTTGCCGGATCCGTTCACCCCGACGATGAGCACCACGTCCAGCGGGTGTCCTCCCAGGTTGAGTGGTGGCACGGTGGGCAATAGCGCCCGCAGTTCCTCCCGTAACGCCGCCTGGAGCGCGCCAGCCCGTAGAATCGCCTCGTCCCGGGCACGCTGGCGTAACTGTTCGACCAGGTAGAGCGTTGTATCCACGCCTACGTCGGCCTGGATCAACAACTCTTCCAGTTCGTCCCACGTGGCGGATGTCACCTGGCTGGCTCCCAGCAGCCCCGCGATGTGGCTGAACACCACGTTGCGCGTGCGGGTGAGACTGTCTCTGATCGAGTGAGTGATGGGGGTGGTCATAGCGCGCTCAGTTCCTAACTCGGTGCCAATGAACAATCTGTCAAATAGGATTATACCCCAAAGCACAGGGTTGAGCAATGTAGTCGGATGTGATATAATGTCGTACAACTCTGGAAAGCGAGGGGAATTCCAATGTCATCTCTGTCTATCATCCTTCCCGCTCACAACGAAGAGGCAACCATTGAGAGCGTTGTGGAAGAAGTCTACGATGTGGTCCAGCAATTAGGGATGGATTACGAGATTATCCTGGTCAACGACGGCAGCACCGACCGCACGGGTGAAATCGCCCGCGAACTGGTGCAACGGTTCCCTGATTTTCGGCTGGTGGAGCACTATCCCAGCCGACATTACGGGGGAGCACTGAAAGCCGGGTTCGCGGCTGCCACCAAGGAATTGGTTACGTTCTTCCCGGCAGACAAGCAGTTTATCTTTGGTGAAATTGACCGGCTTCTGGAACGCCTGGACGAGGCGGATATCGTGTCCGGCTACCGGGCCAATCGGCAGGATAACTTTATCCGCAAACTCAACGGTTGGGGCTGGAACATGGTGGTGCGACTGTTGTTTGGTTACCTGTGCTGTGATATTGACTGTGGCTTCAAACTGTTCCGGCGCGAGATTCTGGAGCACGTGACCCTCGTCACCGATTGGGCACCGATTGACACAGAGTTGCTGGCCGGTGCCAAGGCGCGCGGTTATCGCATCGCCGAAGTGGAGGTATCCCATTTGCCGCGTGAGGCGGGCGAGGCCACCGGCGCCGACTTTGAGGTGATCCTCAGTGCGTTCCGCGACCTGCCGCGCTTCCGGTGGCGGCTGAGCAGGGAGTTACGAGAGGAAAAGCAGAAATGCTAAAGTATTGGCAGAAACAGCGGTCCAGACAGCAGGCATTGCTTGAATGTGAACTTGAGCGCATCGTTCAAGTTCTGCACATCCCCACTAGTTATCCAAATGGGCTGTCTGGTGGGATTCCTGCTCAAGCCTTTGATGCCGAGGATGCGGAACGTGAACTTACAATGTGCGGATTGTGCGCAAAGTTGGCCTATTGACTTCACACGCTGGCGCTGTGACTGCGGCGGTGTGCTCGAGATCGCGGGTGTGCCGTCATTTGACCCGGCCCGCGTGAATGAGCAGGATTACACTCTCTGGCGCTACCAGGCCATGCTGCCCCTGCCGGATGGCGCGACCCCGGTGACATTGGGCGCGGGCTGGACTCCACTGGTTGCCGCTGAGTGGGATGACCAGCCTATCTACCTCAAGGCCGAGTACCTCAATCCTACAGGCTCCTTTAAGGATCGAGGCGCGGCTGTGTTGGTCACGGCGCTAAAGGCGGCTGGCGTGGGGGAGGTCGTCGAGGATTCCTCCGGTAACGCTGGGGCTGCATTGTCAGCCTACGCTGCTCGGGCCGGGCTCAACGCCACAATCTATGTGCCTGCCCATGCCTCATCGGTCAAGCAGGCGCAGATCGCATCTTACGGCGCAGAGGTAGTGCCGGTGGTCGGACCCCGCAGCGAGGCGGCTCGAGTCGTGCGCCAGGCTGCCGGGGAGGGGGCTGTATATGCGAGTCACGTTTACAGCCCTTTCTATCCGCAAGGGATGAAGACGATTGCCTTTGAACTGTGGGAGCAGTTAGGCGGTCGTGCACCGGAGAGCGTCGTGGTGCCACTGGGCCATGGGGGGTTGTTGCTTGGGCTGCATCGTGGCTTTGGTGAACTGCTGGCGGCGGGGTTCATTGAGCGGCTGCCGTGTCTCTTCGGCGTACAGGCGCAACCGTGTGCCCCACTGGCGCGCGCTTGGGATCGCGGCGTGACGGATGTGGAGCCAGTTGAGGAGGAAGAAACCGTCGCGGAGGGAGTGCGCATCGCTGCACCGCCCTGGGGCCGGGTTGCGCTGGCCGTCGTGCGTGCAAGCGGTGGCCTGGTGCTGGCCCTGCCGGATGAAGAGACGTTGGCTGCGCAGAAAAAACTCGCTCAACGGGGGTTCTACGTCGAGCCAACCTCCGCGCTGGTCGTGGCGGCATTGGATCACCTGCGCGACCGCCTGGGCAAAGTGCCGGTTGTCGTGTTGACAGGGAGCGGTTTTAAGAGCCCCCCGCCGATGGCTGGTTGGCAACGAAAGGTCGCCGCTTTTGCCCGGCGTCACAACCTCATACACGACCTTGACGCCTGTACACTTGACCTGGTCTCCGAAGTCGGCGAGGTAGCAAAAGAGGTGCTGCTGGCGACAGACTATGGGCAGCGAGCGCCGCAGTTTCGTCCTCAACTGGCGAGCGAACTTGGAGATGCTCTCTATAGCCTGCTAGCGCTGGTCGAAGCCTGTGGTGTGGATACCGATAGTGCGCTCGACGCTACTCTGGAAAAGTACGAGCATCGGTTGACAGAACGAGAAGGACCGGGGTCTAGATGAGCCGATTGCCAACATCTGGTATCCAGCACTCAGCATCTGGTCTGGACTTCCTTCAGCAGCGCATCGGGTATCACTTTCACGACTCGAGTCTCCTCCTCAGTGCCCTCACCCATCCCTCCTATGTCAACGAGCATCCAGAAAGTGAAATCGGTGATAACCAACGCCTCGAATTTCTGGGCGACGCTGTGCTCGACTTTGTCGCTGGCGCTTGGGTCTACCGTCACTATCCCGATTTCGACGAGGGACGGATGACTCGTCTGCGAGCGGCCCTGGTACGCACAGAAACGCTGGCACGCTTGGCCAGGCAGGTGGGGCTTGGGCGAGCATTACGACTGGGGCGCGGGGAGGAGGATGCTGGGGGGCGGGAGCGAGGTGCCAATTTGTGTGACACCTTCGAGGCCGTCGTGGGTGCACTCTACCTCGACGGCGGGCTGACCGCCACTGCGATGTTCGTCGAGGCACTCATCGAACCAGTGGCCGAGGCGGCGCTGGCGGCAGAGGCGGATTGGGATGCCAAGAGCCGCCTCCAGGAGTGGAGCCAGGCCGAGAGGGGCGTCACACCTCGCTATCGCATCGTTGCTGAGAAAGGGCCTGATCACGCCAAGATTTTTGTGGCGGAGGTTCTGCTGGGCCAAGAGGTGGTGGGGCAAGGGATGGGGCGTAGTAAACAGGCAGCCGAGCAAGTGGCTGCCCAGGTGGCGTGGGAGTCTTTTATGTAGCGGGAATCCGCAGCATCGGGAGGGCTTTTTCGGGTGGCGAAAGTACTCTGCTTGCGTGACCCTCTTTCCATTTTTGACAACTGTGCTTGTATTATGCTATAATCCAGGTAATTACTCAGACATACAGCACAACAACGCCGCATTTGTCATTGCGAGGAGCGTAGCGACGAAGCAATCTCCTATGATGCTACTTGGGGATTGCTTCGGGCAAAAAAACGCCCTCGCAATGACATAGGCTGAGTAGTTACTAATCCAGGTTATATTCTTGCAGGATGTTTGATATGGACTTTTCCCAGGTGGCTTTTCCAAAAGCACCGGTACGGGCAGATGATTTGCAATACATCGTGGACTGTATCCGCCGGGGCCAGTGTTGTTCATTGGTGGGCCCAAGCAACACAGGCAAGTCTCTGCTCTTAAAATCCTTACTGACGCCAGACGTTTGTCAGCGCTGTATGCGGAGAGTGACTCGGCCACCGATCGTGGTCTTTATAGACTATCTTGAGGCTGGTGACAGCGAGCAGGCCTTCTACGAGCTACTTCTCCGCTGCATTCTGGGAGCGTTGGAGGCTTCTGATATACCCGAGTCTATTGTAGCCACGCTCAGGACGTTATACAGTGACGTGCTGGATACTGCCACCGATGTTGTAATTCGTTCCCTTTTCGCCAAAAGTATGCGCGAGTTGATGCAGGGGACGCAGAGTGCATTGATTATCATCCTGGACGAGTTCGACGACATCTTCCGCACCCTGGCCCCCTGGCCATTCCGCCAACTTCGGGTTCTCAGGGATACGTATGACAGTCGGTTATGTTACGTGGCGGCGACGTCCCGTCGTTTGGAACGGCTGCGCTCAGATGTGGACACATACGAGTTCCGCGAGTTGTTTCAGCCCTGTACACGGATGCTCCGCCCGCTTCACATAGTGGATGCCGAGTATTTTATCACCTACCTGGCCAGGGAACGGGGCCACTCTCTCAGGCGAGAGCACGTCGCTCTAGTTAGCGCTCTCTCCGGCGGTCACCCGGGGCTCATAGAGTGTATCTACGATCTTCTCTACGGAGGCCGCCAGACTCCCCCCACCTCCATGGAATCTGCGATAGCCGAGTTAAGCGAGCAGTGGCTAATCCAGCAAGAGTGCAGGCGGTTATGGGACGAGATTGATGAGGGTGAGCGTGAGGGGTTGCTGGCCCTGACCAGGGAGGGAACTCTGGGGCCTGGTGTGGGGAGGTATGGTCTGGAGTCCAAGGGCCTGGTTGTCAAACAGGAAGGGGGCAGACTGATCATCTTCAGCCCAGTCTTTGAGGCGTTTGTACGGCAGGAACTGAGTAAACAGCGGCAATCTGTACGCCGTGGATTGTGGTGCGATGAGGATGCAAAACGAGTCTGGCTGAATGGGCAGGAGGTTACGCAACTTAGTACGGATCAGTATGCACTACTGGAGTTCATGTGCCGGCGTCCAGGCAAGATATGCACGAAGGACGAGATTGCCCAGGAGGTATGGTCATGTTGGGCAGAGGAGGGCATCACCGATGCCCAGATATACCAACTTGTCAAGCGAGTGCGAAATAAAATCGAGCCTGAGCCGCTCAATCCCCGCTACATTGTGACAGTTAGGGGGCGGGGGTATCGGCTCGAGATGTCCTCGAATTGAGGGCTCTGAAATATCAGGTTGAGCAAATAGGTGCTCGCATTTGCTGCGTTCACAATACAGGCGCAGGCCAACCAGTCGTTCTGAGGAGAGGCATCAAGCCTCTCCTGTTTTTGTGCCATTCCAACGTCCAGCGTTTGAGAATCATTTCAATCACGTTGCCGGAACGTTTAGCAAGATATGTATCAGCATGGTAAACTATGACCATAATATATTGCACGGTGCTAAATGGAGGCTGAAATGTTTGTATCGAACTTGTCCATCAGCATTGGATTTATCATCATCATAATGCTGGTTGCCTTCATCGTGGGATTGATGGCTGGGGTGTCAATGGCCACGGGTTAAGGCATTTGCTCTCCCTTTGGCGAATTAGTCACCAAAGGCTTGACAAATCCACCGCATTATGATACGATGACCGACGGATTCTAGCAAATGTTTAACATTCTCTTGACCCTGCCTGCACTGAAGCATGCTACGATAGTTGATACGGATACTCGCTGTCCATAGTGAGTAATTGTCGCGGGGTCTTGATACCCCGTGGAAGAGGAGAGGAAATCCATGCCGCCTATTCCTGAAAACTTTGATTTGGGTCCATATTGTACCATCCGGCGACTTCCGCCGCAACGCAAGGGCGATCTCGTTGAATCTTGGCTCTCGCGACTTCCCAATACACAGGAAGTAGTTCTCAATATCCTGAGGCTGCCCCACGGTGATTTGGATGAAGAACATCAACGCGCGTACGCAGCCTTGCAGAACGAGGTCAAGATTCTCAAGAAAGCGCGACATTTGAACATCGCCAGAATCTATCCCCTCAACTCTAGAGCGTTATCTCTTCAGGAGGAGCGCTATCTCTCCCAACACGACTTTAGGGATGAGGCCTGGTGGTTCTGGGCTATGGAGCACCTGGAGGGTGATTCGTTGGCCAGAAGGATGAAGGGGAAAAGACTGCCCCTGGAAGAAGCGGCTGAGGTCACCTATCAACTTGCGGAAGCATTGGACTATATTCACTCCAAGGGCATCGTCTATCTGAATATCCACCCTAAAAGCATCCTTTTCCGATACCCTCTGTCTGGTCCGGATATGGGGCTGGGTCCGAGGAGGGTGGAACTGGTGCTGACGGGTTTTGGGAACGCCGCAAGTGCTGATCAGCCGGGGGCGATTGACGAGCGGATGACAGAGGGAAGGTTCGAATCCTATGTGCCTCCCGAGTGCATCAGGCCAGACAGGGCCTCCGATCAGCCACTCGATAGCCGGCCCAAGGATGTCTATTCTCTTGGGGTGCTGTTCTATCATATGCTCGCTGGTGTGCCTCCTTTCACTGGCAGTGACGAGGAAGATATAAAAAGAGCGATCCTCGGTGCTGATCCTCCTCCACTGCTGCGCTTCGATGTCCCTATCGAAGTTGAGGAACTGATTTTCAAGGCTCTGCAAAAAGACCCCGCAGGGAGACCCACCATGGAGCAGCTTTTGATCAGCCTCGACAAGAGTGTGCCTCCTCCGCGGGTAGTGGGGTCTCGAATAAGAGTTCCCATCGGTGATGGAGGTGCTCTGGCTGATGGCACTCGTGCCCATACTCTCCCTTACACCTCCGATGTCTCTCGACCCTTTGACGTACGTGGTGGGGATGAGGTAGTCCCGCCTGCTCCTACGTTTTCCGAGAAATTCAAGGCAGCCATGTCCAAATTGATCCCTAGTGGTCGCAAGCGTTACCCGGTTCCCAAGTTGCTCGAACCAGCCGATGGGTTGACTATTGATGAGCGCGTGATCTTCAGTTGGCATTGGAAGAGAGAACTAGAAAATGACGAGGCCTTTGAGTTGCGGATATGGAGGGAGGGTGAAGATCACGGTAGAGCCGGAGAACCCCAGAAAGAGTCGATGGTAGAGGTTGATCTGGATACTCTCATGTACAATATCCCAGGGGAAGGCGCCGAGTGCTTCTGGAGTGTGGCTGTCGTCCGGCCTTATCCATACGAATCGCTCAGCAAAGAGGCAAAATCTCACGGTTTTGTCTATGGCGAGTCATCGGAATTGGAGGGGCTAGAGGAGGGAACAGGGGATGGGACAGAAGATCTGGCCGGCGTCGGGGCGTACGAGGGAGACTAGAATATGCTGACTGAGACGGGACAACTTTTTTCTGGACAACTTTCTGGGCAAGAGGAGGAGATACTAAGAGAACAGATCATCACTGGAAATTGTATACTATTTATCGGCCCCGATATAGGTCTTGATATGCCGATGGCGTTGCCCGGCAGGGCGATGTTGGCTCGACAGTTGTCAAGTTGCCAGGGGTGGTATTCCCCGAACGGCCTGTCTTTTCCCCAGGCTGCTCAATACTATGAACTGAAACATGGAAGGCCCTCGCTGCTCTCTCTTGTACAGGAAAAGGTAGGGAGGGTGAAGGATCTTCCGGGCTGTTATCGGGCTATTGCGGCGTTGCCCTTTCGGTTGATCCTGACTACTAACTATGATACATTGCTGGAAAAGGCCCTCGATGCGCATGGCACTGCTTATCAGAAAATCCTTGATACTTATGACCTTAAGCATGGGATGTTAGATCGGGTGCGCATAGTCAAGTTATATGGCTGTATCACGGAACAGGACTCAATGGTCGTCACTGAGGATGATCAGTTTACGTTCTTCGATGGCCTTCCTAGAACTCTGAGTCTTCTGGAAGAGGGGCTTTCTGGCAAGACTATGCTCTTCATTGGGTGCAATTTGGCGCACCACGACTTTCGCCACGTCTATCATCATCTTGCCTCCCGGTTTAACAAGACGGCGCAATCTGCATATTTTGCTAAAACGGGGGTATCCGATACTCTGGTGCGTTATTGGGCCAGCAGAGGCCTCACGGTGATTGATGCAGAAGCAGAGAGGCTTTTGGAAAGGGTTACAGGGGGCAGAGGAGTCAAAGCCAGTCAAGTTAGCGAATCCAGTCCGGTTAGTCAAGCCAGTAGTGCAGTCAAGGTCAGCGAGGTGGAGGAAACAGCCCCCAGCCCCGCTTTTGAGTCTTTGGTGTTAGAGGCGGCCCAATTCACCGAGGTGGGATTTCATCAAGTCAATCAGGATAGTCTGGAGATTTGCATGCCGTCGGATCCCCCAAAGAGTCGCCGGGGAAGTCTGTTCATTGTGGCTGATGGAATGGGAGGGCATAGAGCCGGAGATACGGCCAGTCGCCTGGCGGTGGATGCAATCGTTGAGGGGTATTATGTTGATACCGGGGAAGATGTTCCCACATCTCTGAAGCGCGTCATTACGGCGGGCAATAATGCAATCTACCGGCAAGCCAGGGATAATCCCACCCAGTCAAACATGGGCACCACGGTGGTGGCTGCCATCGTGCGGAACCAGGAATTATACGTGGCAAACGTGGGTGACAGCCGGGCCTATTTAATCCACGCTGGGGAGATCGGCCAAATCACACAGGATCATTCCTGGGTGGCAGAGCAGGTGCGGGGTGGCAGGATGACTCCCGAGGAGGCCAGACATCATCCTCAGAACAATCTCCTCACCCGCGTACTGGGCCTTGATGACCGGGTTGAGGTGGATATTTTCCAGAGAAAGTTGGAACCGGGAGATAGCATCGTTTTGTGCTCTGACGGCTTGTCAGGGTATGTCGAGGATGATGAGATCAAAGAGGTGGTCAACGAGTGCTCCCCCGCGTCGGCCGTGGAACGACTGGTCGAATGGGCCAGCGATGGCGGAAGCACGGACGATATCAGTGTCATTGTTATCAAGGTAACCTAGAGAGTCAGCAATAGCGGTGCATTGTTTCAGTTTAATTTGGTAAGGGAGGTTTTTCTCTATGTTCAGGAAATCGTGTAGCATAATCGTCGGTCTGATGGTTTGTTTAACCTTGTTGTCCTCGTGGATGGCGCCATCAGCCCAATCACAGTCCAATATAGCCAGGGTCACTATCACCGATATCGTAGCCGAAGACAGATCCGGCGAGCATCCCTTGATAACAACTTACGTGTCTGTGCTGGATAACGAAGGCCAGCACGTGTCCGGCTTGAGCTCACGCGATTTTACGGTCGAAGAGTTCACCGAAAGGGTTTCCGAGATTTCGGTCTCTCCGGAAAGGCAGGGTGTGGCGGTTGAACTGCTGGTTGATGTGAGTGGCAGCATGGAAGGCAGGGGGATGTCGCCGGGTGGTAACAAACTGGAAGATGTCCAGGACGCCAACAGCCAGTTTATGGAAAGCCTGCAGGCAGAGGATCTGGCCGGCATCTTTACTTTCTCCAAAGTGGTCGAGCAGGTCCAACCTCTGGCATCCGATCGGGGGAGGGAGAGCGAGTTCGTCGTACCGACCGATCCTGCGCTACAGTACACCTGCCTTTATGATGCTATGTGGGAAGCGATCGAGGACCTGACTGGCGGCGAAGAGGAACGGGGAGACGAGTTCGCTCGCATGAAAAAGGCCATCTTTATCTTCTCCGATGGGTTGGATAGTGGCCTCAGTGCCTGCAGGTACGAACTCACCGACGTGAAGAAACTGCTCATAGCCAGAGATCCCAAGGGCAATATCTCGGTCTATGCTGTCGGCGTGGGGCCCGAGGAAGGGGACAATTTTAGCGATTTGAGGAACCTGGCCGATATCACGGAGGGCGAGTTCATTCACTACTTTGGCGAGAGAGCGGATGCACAGGGGGAGCTGAACGGTGCGTTTGATCGCTTTCTCACTCAGGGTGAGCAATACGTCATTCGTTACGGCACAGAAGCGTGTGCCGATCAAATGACGTTGCGCGTTACGGTCGGCGGGCGGTCGGACGAAGAAGATATCCAGATACCGCCTGTTTTCCCCATCATCAGGCTGAGCGACGTGGAACAGGGTCAGAGATTCTCTGGGATCGTGGAGTTGGAGCCTGAATTTGTGCTTGAACAGTGCCCTATTAGAGAGGTGCACTACTATGTTAGTGGGGAAAAGGCGGGGACTTTTGCTCCTCCCTTTACCTGGAAATGGGACACCTCGACTCTGCCCGACAATCCGAACGTCGGACCGGTGGAAGTAGATGCGCAGGGCAATGGCGTGATTCGGAATGTGGCTGTGCGAGTGGTGGCCGTTGACCAGAAAGGTTACTCCGCGGAAGACGAGGTCTCTGGCCTTGAGGTGGAGATTCTCCATCCTCAGGTTGAGATACTTGACCCTGTGGTTGATCCTGCGGTTGGTGTGTGTCGTATTGAGCGTGCCGGAAGGTGGCGGGCCGAGTTGGAAGAAACCACGCCCAATGAGTTACCCGTACAGATCGAATTGACCTGGCCTGGTCAGCGTCGCGCTATTGAGCGGGTGGAGTATTATCTGGACGGGGAGCAGGTTGCCACGACGACTTCCTTGGATCAGTTTAAACTGGATATCTCGGCTCTGGGAACTGTTGATAAAGAGGTTGAAGAGATACAGTATGCCCTAAAAGTTCGGGTGGTTGATGAACTGGGCCTGTTTGCGGAGGCTCAAGTTCCTCTAAGTGTCGGTGTGGACATACAAACTTTCGGCGACATTCTTCTTGGCCTGTTCAGGTCCAATGTTATGGGCCTGGTGGCCATAGTAATCGCGTTGGTAACTCTGATACTCTTCCTCCGCAGTCCCAAGAAGGCGATTGAGGCTGTCGGTGGAGGCATCAGAAAGGTCACGGAATTCCTGGGTATAGCCACCAAGGGGACGCGGCTCGTTTTGATCGAGAATGGTAAGGATGGGAGACCCTATGCGTTGTATGATGTCACGAACGTGGGACGGGATGAGACCAAGGTGGACATTGCCTTTGACCATCCACGTATATCTCGCTTGCACGCGACGTTGGTGAACGAGGATGGACAGTTCGTGCTCTACGATCAAGGCAGCAAGAATGGTACATGGGTCAATGAAAAGAGGCTGCCATTCAAGGGGCAACGGGCTTTGGTGAATGGTGACATCGTTGACTTGGGGCAGGGAGGCATCCGCCTGCGCTTCGAAATGGAAGGTGGGGCTGCGGACGAAAAAGAAGGTCGTAATAATAATGGGTAAGGTAAATCGTCCCATAGGTAAGGGAGTAAGTAAGGAGGATCTTTATGTTGGACATAAGAGCAGGGAGTAGGGTAGGACCCTATAAGGTCGTAGCGCCTCTGGAAGAAGCGGCCAGGGGAGGTACATCCACGTTGTTTCTGGCCCAGTTGGCGCAGGTGGACGGGTCCCAACTTGTGATCGTCAAGCTCGTTCCGGTGGAAGGGGAGGGCGGCGAGGGGGGTGGGGTTTTCGAACTCAACGCGTTGCGGAAGGAAGTCGGGATACTCCAGAAACTTCGCCACCCCGGCATCGTCAAGATCTATCCCATTCCATCTCGAAACGGGCGCAGAGAACGCTACATCTCGCGGGCTGCTAACGTGCCTGGCAAGCCGTGGTTTTGTGCCCTGGAGCATCTGGGAGGGGGGTCGCTGGAGAGCCGCCTGAAGGAGTTGACCATCCTTCCGCTCGGCGAAGCGGTGGAGATCGCCTACCAGATTGGGGCGGCACTGGACTATATGCATGCCAAGGGATATGTGCACTGGGATGTCAAGCCGGACAACATCTTGTTCCGGCATCCTTGGTCCGAAAACGGCGCCGGCGCGGTAGAGGCGGTGTTGACTGACTTTGGCATTGCCAGGAGTACTCACGAGCCAGCGGTGGTGGCTGGCAGCGTGCGTTACATGTCCCCGGAGCGTCTGAGGGTTCACCTGGGGGAGATTCCTCCTGACCAGGTGATGGATCAGCGGCCGGCTGACGTGTATGCCCTGGGGTTGGTGTTGTACGAGATGCTGTCGGGCGACTTGCCCTTTGCGGCTGAAGATATGGAAAGCATCAAGATCGCGATTCTTGAGGACACGCCTATTCCCTTGACCGACTTTAACCCCGAGGTTCCGCCGGCGGTCGAGGACATCATCTTCCAGGCCCTGAACAAACATCCCGCCGCCAGGCCGGCCATGGAAGAGATGGTGACGATGCTGGACCGGGCTGTGCCTGCCCCTCGGGTTGGCGTGCGGGTTCCCTCGATGCCCGGGGTCGGTGGTGAAATGGCCGAGGGTGGCGCCGTGCGTATGGGGGTTAGCACACGCCGTCCTGCGCCATCGCGCCCAGGGGAACGGGAGGTGGAGCCGAGGGAGCGCAGGCCTTCGCCGGCCGAACGTCTGCAGCAATGGGCCTTGACCGCGGTGGCTGTTGGGGTCATTGTGATAGGAGGTTTATGGGTCATGGGGCGCACGATGGGCGTAGGACCACTGGCGCCTACTCCGACGCCGACGGTGATACCAACCGAGGTGCCGACCGAGACCCCGGCACCAACGGTGGTCCCAGCGGCGGAGATGATCAGCCTGAGCCCTGCTTCCGCTGTGACAGACGAGGGCAGCGTCGAGATAACCATTGTGGGTGAGAACTTTCAGGAATCCGTAGATGTGTTCCTGAGCGGCGCCCAGGGTGACATCCCGGCCACAGGAGTAAATGTCTATGGCGGTGGGAAAAGGCTGTGGTGTTCCTTCAACATCAGCGGCGTCGAGCCAGGTGTGTGGAGTGTGCTGGTGGAGAGCCCTGATGGAACCTTGAGCGAGTTACCCAATGCTTTCACTGTCGTCGCTCCGACGCCGACGCCGACTCCGACCAACACCCCGGCCCCGACCCCGACGCCCACGCGGGTCTACCGGGCACCTGCACCCACGGATGTTCCGCCACCACCGCCCACGTCGGTGCCGCAGCCGAGCGGCGGTGGTGGAGGTGGTGGTGGGGGTGGGGGGGCGCCGAAGCCGCCTCCTACAATACCACTACCGTAGGGTCACTTGTAGCCGGGGGGGGGTTGCGACTGGATCAGGAATCCCCTGGTTGGCACAGGACTGATCCGCGCATCTATCCAGGGATAGGCAGCACGCCTATCCCTTTTTTGTTGTCAATGCAACATTTACTGGTGATTGTCAAGTTCATTGTCACCTCAGACCTCCGAGGTTTAGGGCAAAATATGGAGTAACTACTCGGGCATACAGCACAACAACGCCGCATTTGTCATTGCGAGGAGCGTAGCGACGAAGCAATCTCCTATGATGCTACTTGGGGATTGCTTCGGGCAAAAAAACGCCCTCGCAATGACATAGGCTGAGTAGTTACAATATGGACTGTTTTGTTGCAGGGAGTGAAACCTCGGAGGTCTTTCGGACATGTGGTAATTACCAGAACGCCTATCGTTGGAGAACCGTTCCAGACACGTTCCTGGAACATTCGGCAAAGTGTGAGCAGCCGTGGTATGCTATAGGCAGTACACACAGGTAAGGAGGATGTGTTATGTTAGACATAAGAGCAGGAAGTAGGGTAGGACCCTATAAGGTCGTAACGTCACTGGAGGAAGCGACGGCTAGAGGGGGTACGTCCACGTTGTTCCTGGCCCAGTTGGCGCAGGTGGACGGGTCTCAACTTGTGATCGTCAAACTCGTTCCGGGAGAAGAAACCGGCAGTGAAAGTAATGGGTTCTTTGAACTCAACGCGTTGCGGAAGGAGGTCGAGACACTCCAGAAACTTCGCCACCCCGGCATCGTCAAGATCTATCCCATTCCATCCCGAAACGGGCATAGAGAACGTTATATCTCGCGGGCTGCTAACGTGCCTGGCAAGCCATGGTTTTGTGCTATGGAGCATCTGGGAGGGGGGTCGCTGGAGAGCCGCCTGAAGGAGTTGACCATCCTTCCGCTCGGCGAAGCGGTGGAGATCGCCTACCAGATCGGATCGGCGCTGGATTACATGCATGCTAGGGGATATGTGCACTGGGATGTCAAACCAGACAACATCCTGTTCCGCTACCCACGGTCCGAGAACGGCGCGGTAGAAGCGGTGTTGACTGACTTTGGCATCGCCAGGAGCACTCACGGGCCAGCGGTGGTGGCTGGCAGCGTGCGTTACATGTCCCCGGAGCGTCTGAGGGTTCACCTGGGGGAGATTCCTCCTGACCAGGTGATGGATCAGCGGCCGGCTGACGTGTATGCCCTGGGGTTGGTGTTGTACGAGATGCTGTCGGGTGATTTGCCCTTTGCGGCTGATGATATGGAAAGCATCAAGATCGCGATTCTCGAGGACACACCTATTCCCTTGACCGACTTTAACCCCGAGGTTCCGCCGGTGGTCGAGGATATCATCTTCCAGGCTCTGAACAAACGTCCCGCCGCCAGGCCGGTCATAGGAGAGATGGTGACGATGCTGGACCGGGCTGTGCCTGCCCCTCGGGTTGGCGTGCACATGCCCTCGCTCCCCGGTGGCAAAGTGACCGAGGACAACCAACGCCAGTCTACGATATCAAGCCCAAGGGAGCGGGAAGTGAGGCCGATAGAGCGACAGCCTTCGCCGGCCGAACGTCTGCAGCAATGGGCCTTGACCGCGGTGGCGGCCGGGGTCATTGTGGTAGGAGGTTTGTGGGTCATGGGACGAGGGATGGGCATAGGGCCACTAAAGCCCACTCCGATTCCGACGGCGATACCGGCTGAGATGCCAACTGAGACCCCGATGCCAACGGTGGTCCCAGCGGCAGAGATGATCAGCGCGAGTCCTGCCTCCGCTGTGACAGACGAGGGCAGCGTCGAGATAACCATTGTGGGTGAGAACTTTCAGGAATCCGTAGATGTGTTCCTGAGCGGCGCCCAGGGCGACATCCCGGCCACAGGGGTAAAGGTCTATGGCGGCGGGAAAAGGCTGTGGTGTTCCTTCAACATCAGCGGCGTCGAGCCAGGTGTGTGGAGTGTGCTGGTGGAGAACCCTGATGGAACCTTGAGCGAGTTACCCAATGCTTTCACTGTCGTCGCTCCGACGCCGACGCCGATGCCAACCGACACGCCAACCCCGACCCCGACGCCCACGCGGGTCTACCGGCCACCTGCACCCACGGCCATCCCGCCTACGGCGCCGCCTCCGGTGTCGAGTGGCGGCGGTGGAGGAGGTGGGCCGCGACCGACGAAACCGCCGTCCTCGCCTCCTACAATACCACCACCATAAGGTTGCTTATAGCCGGGGGGCTTTGGAAGAGTAGGAGCCCCCCGGTCAGTACGACAAAGGCAGATGGGCTCAAGTCAGTTTTTAATGGATTTTAAGGACTTTCGCCACCGGCTTATGACGATGCCTTCATATAATATAGTCGGTGGTCGAGAACCGCCATTGGTTGGCTTAAAGTACAAAGTGCTCTGAGAGAATAGAGAAATAGGAGAAAAGTCATGAAAATCACAGTTCGGTATAAGCAATCGGTAATCGCTGCTTGCGTTGTTATCACCTGTATATTGGTGGGGTCATTTGCCACCAGTTCGGCTCAGCCGCTGGGAGCGGGCAATCCGGGCATCGAATTGGTCAAGGTGGCTGATCCAACGACGATCCAGTCTGGTGACACGGTTGTCTACACTTATGGGATCACCAATACCGGCGATGTGCCTCTGGTTGACATCACGCTTAGCGACGACAAACTGGGTGACATTGCCCTGGTTCCCCAGCGAGTGACAAGTGGGCTACAACTGCTCTACACCTTCGAGGAAGGCAGCGGCACGACGGTTTACGACGTTTCGGGCGTCGAACCGCTGTTGCACCTGACGGTGGAGGACGAGGCAGCCGTAGACTGGGTGCCCGGCGGTGGCTTGTCCATTAACTCTTCTACTATCGTGGCCTCTGCGAGCGCGGCGACCAAGGTCATTGATGCTTGCAAGGGGAGCAACGAAGTCAGCATTGAGGCCTGGGTCAAGCCGGCCAATGCCACGCAGGGCCCCGGCAGCCCTGTTCGCATCGTGACGCTTTCAGACCCTGCGGACGGTGCACATAAGCGTAACTTTACGCTGGGGCAGGAGGAAAGCACCTACGACGTGCGTCTGCGCACAACCGCCACCGACGACAATGGCATCCCGTCGCTGGCAGCCGGCACGGTCAACACAGAGGAGTTGTCCCACGTCGTTTACACGCGCGACGCTTCTGGTGTGGCCCGGTTCTACGTGGATGGCGTTGATGTAGGCAGTCGTGACGATATCACCGGTGACTTTTCCAACTGGAGTGATGATTTCCGCTTTGCGCTGGCGAACGAATTCGACGTTGACCGCACCTGGCTGGGAGAATTGCGTCTGGTAAGCGTCTACGACCGGGCCTTGAGCCCAGCCGAGGTGACCCAGAACTTTGAGGCCAGAATCGTGCTTCTTCCTGGCGAAAGCATCACTGCCACTGCCTCAGCCGATCTGTTTAGTGACACTACCAACACGGCGACTGCCACGGGCACTGATCCGGACGGCATAGTGGTGAGCGCCATTGACACAGCCACGGTGACCGTGACCGACTGTGGCCCTGGCGTATTCGAGCCCGACGATGTGATAGACCAGGCAAACAAGATCGTTGCCCACACGCCCCAATGTCACTACTTTGAAGAGCCGTACGATGAGGACTGGGTGAAATTCTGGGCCTGGGCTGGTGTAGAGTACACTATTGAGACGTTTGAACTGAGTGTCTTTAACGATACGGATCTCTGGTTGTACGATGCGAACGGCACCGAGTTGGAGCACAACACGGACTATGGAGGCCCCACTGCTTCCAGGATAGATTGGGTGGCTCCTACAAGTGGAACGTATTTTGTCAAGGTGACCCACGAAAAAGGGTGGGGTGGCGGGGATGACTACTTTTACTTCCTACAGGTGATCGAGAGTTACCTCGATAGCGATGCCTACGAGCCCGATAACACCATGGCTGAGGCTAAACTGATCGCCGTAGGTACGGAACAGGCACATACGTTTCATGGCGCGTGTGGTGGTGATGTGGACTGGGTAAAGTTTGAGGCCACACCTGGCACCGCGTATACAATTCAGACGTTGGGCTTGAGCGGTGACAATGACACAGTACTGCGACTGTATAATGTCAGTGGAGAGGAAATAGCATCTGATGATGATGACCCGGATTATCCCCCTGCCTCCAGGATAGACTGGACGGCTATTACCGGAGGGACGTATTTCGTGGAGGTGGTTCACTTTAACCGCTTCGCTGGTGGGGGTGATGATCTCAGTTATTCCCTGAAAGTAGCGACGGCGGTGGATCCACCTGGGTCCAGCCCCCCTCCTGGTGACTATGCTGATGGCTTTGAGCCTGACGATCACTGGTATGATGCGCAGCCTATCAAGGTCAACGCTGGCCTGCAAGAGCGTAATTTCGACGTGACAGGGGATGAGGATTGGGTAAAGTTCTGGGCCTTTGCTGGCAACGAGTATACCATCGCTACATCCGACCTGCCTGCGGGCCACGATACGGAACTGTACCTATACGACGCGGATGTCGAACCGCTGGCTTATAACGACGATGTTTATCCCGGCAGCGGGGATTCCCTTATCACCTGGCTTGCAGGTGAGACGGGAGCCTATTTCATCCGGGTGAAGCATCCCAAGTCCGAAGGGGGACCGGGTTACACCTATTCCCTGGAGGTTACCAGCACTGTCCCTTGCATAGATGATTATGAGGAAGACGATGCCCCGGATCAGGCAAAACCAATTACTGTAGATAGTGATCCACAGTTTCACAACTTTCACGTTCCGTGTATCTGTGGTGATGAGCGGGCTGCCGACGAGGTGGATTGGGTGTGGTTCCAGGCTGAAGAAGGGGTGGTGTATACTATCGAGACCTCTGGTCTGGGAGGCGGCAATGACACGCTGCTTGAACTATATAGCGTGGGTATCCTGTACGATCCAGGCGTCGAGCCAGAGGAGGTCAACGACGACTATGATGCTGACAATCTCTTGCCTTCCAAGATTGTTTGGCAGGCGCCTGATGATGGCAAGTACTATGTGAAGGTGTTGCCCTTTGATGATCGGAACGGTGGATGTGATGTCAGTTATGACCTGCAAATAACCACTAACAAACACGCTTTGACCATTATCATTGATGGTCCTGGCTCGGTCACCAAGGAACTTGACAAGGAGACCTATCGCTACGGTGAAACGGTTACGCTGACCGCTACCCCTGATGACCTGGAATACGGGATGTTTGTAGAGTGGAGTGGCGACTTGTCGAGCGCGGACAACCCTGTCGCCATCACTATGAACAGCAGCAAGAGCATCACCGCTACCTTTGTCAATCCTGGACCGCCTACTTACTATGCCTATCTCCCCTGCGTTATCAAATCGTGTCCCTGCCGGGACGAGCACGAACCCGACGAGTACGATTACTACCTGGACTGGCCGGGCCTGGAACCTGGTGAGACCACCGAGGGCTGGATATGTGAGGGCCACCCGGAAATGGAGGGTGATGAGTTGGTAGAGCGTGACTGGTACTGGTTTACGATTGACACTCTGCAGGACATTGAGGTTGATCTTGTCGTGCCCGACACGGTGAACTATGACCTCTTCCTGTGGGTCGGGGAGTGGGTGAGAGCCGAGAATACAGGACTTGGGGTTGATGAGCACATTGACTGGTCTGCCAAGGGCATCGGGTACTATGTAGTAGTCGTGAAATCTCTCGGTGATGCTGATAATTGCACTCCGTATGAACTTACGGTTACTTTGAGCCCACAGTAGCACTATAGACAAATCGTCCTGTGCCTTGAAAGGCACCAGGGCAAAAGATCGCACTTTGCTCCGGCTGGACCGTCAGGCCCAGCCGTGAGCACAAGTGCGATCTTTGTTGTAATGACTGACAGCACAATTTGCCGCGATTTTATACTTGTGCTACAATAGGGTTCACAAGTTGCTACTACGGACAGATTGCCGGTGTCCAAGAGAAACAAGCAGGACACCATCGAGAAGGTATCTTCTCAGGGATGCGGGGGCGAGACCTCCGAGGTCTGCAATTTATGCTCCTCAGTCGTCAGTGGCACGCGGCTCGCTTTCCAGTCAAGTGCACAGCCCCAAACTCGGAGGTCTGGAGCGAGTCATTCAGCAGGCAGTGTTCCACTGGCGTGACCAGTCGATTGACCGAATAGAGGATCGTGGTGGCCTTCAATACACTCGGAAAGTCGAGAGTACTCAGCGGATGTTTTCTGGGGATAGGGCTTGCATTTCTGCTCGTGTGGCCCTCGACTCGCGTCTGGGGGCAGGGACCAGGGGGCGGACCTGCAACGCTGGACATTATCCTGCTGATTGACAATTCGCCCAGCATGTCCCGCGCAGACCCGGTGACCGGAGCGCCGCCGAGTGATCCGGAAGGACTGCGCATTCAGGCAGCGCAGTTCCTGGTGGACTATCTCGGGGCCAATGCCGAGGTGCTGGGGGCCAACCACCGCGTGGGGGTTGCCAGTTTCGGTGGGGTGGTGGGCGACCTCGTCCCCTTGCGCTTGCTGCGGGGCGACACTGTGCGCGCGGGCATCCAGGCCGAGGCCATCGAACTCACCAACTTCCATGGCCCTTTGCAATTTGCACTCCGCGAGCTCAAGGCCAAGAGTGTCGGCACCGGGAACAGGATGGCTGTCCTCCTCTTCACCGATGGCCGTCCCAACTTGGCAGATGCGCCCGTGACCGAGCAGGAACTGCGCGCTTACTATGATGATTTGACCCCTCTGGTGGACGGACTTGAGAATAGGGGAGTGTCGCTTTTTCTCCTGGGCATCGGGGGTACGCAAGAAGACCAGGACAACTGGATGCGTCTCATTCCCCCGGACCATTACATCCCCATCACGAGCACGACGGAATTGACCGGCGTCTACCATGACATCGTGGCTGACCTTACTGGAGCGGGCGCGTCCAAAGATCAGGTCTTGCCCGCCGGGCAGGCCACATCTATTGAGGTCGAGCCCTACCTGGAACACGTCTTCTTCTCGTTCGTGAAGAGCGATCCGGCCATTCGTATCGTTTTGATCCCCCCAACCGGTGTTATCCTCACGCCTACGCTGAGGACGGACGATATACCCTGTTCAATTTACGGTATCACGAACCCGGATGCAGGAGAGTGGGAGGTCTTTTGGGAGGGGGAAGGAGGGGTACGCTACTGGGTGGATAAACAATCCCCCCTCATTCAGGTGGAGCCCATAGAACCTGTTTCTCTTGCGGGTCAGCCCATCACCATCACGGCCAGTTTGGTTCGAAATAACGAACCCATTAAAGACCTCGACCTGCACCTTGAGGCGGAGATCATCCTGTCCGGTGGTGGTGTATTCACCCAATCTCTCTCCCCTGTTGGCGGTGGCCACTACATGGGCGTCTATGAGGACATGCAGGCAGAGGGAATCTACACGGTGACGGCGAAGGCTGTATTAGATGATCGTCTATTATCCGTGCGGCTAGTGCCAACACTGGTTGAGGTATCCCCTTCCCCTGAGCCGACTAAGACGCCGATGCCGAAAGTAGTTACGCCCATGCTTCCCGTCATACTCAGGCACACTCCCATCTCCACTCCCGCGGTCAGGTTGGCGGATTTGATTCTGGTGCTGATCGTGGCAGGTTTGGGGATGACCTCCTGGCTCCTGCATAGGAAGAGCGTACTGTCTGAGAGAGAAAAAAGAATGAGAGTTCCGGCGCAAGCCCTTGACGAGGTAAAAAGGGCGACGAGTCTGGGGCGGATAGAAGAAATAGTGCGGCCAATTGAACGTGATACACAGATGTTGGGACAATATTCTCCGTCACTATTTGCAGTAAAGGTACTCAGGCTTTATGGTATTGAGGATGTAGAGTACGCTGAACAGGAACTCAAAAGGTATGCCGGAAGCAAGATCAGTGCGGAGAAGGAGGGGGCGGGTATTGCAGTATTCAACCTTTTGATCCGGGAGGAACCGCGCACTGCCCTTCCACGGCTGTATGCTCTTATAAGATTAGGATGTGATAGCGAGGTTCTACAATACGCTCGGCGTGCAGATGCACACGACGTGCCAGGCTTGAAGGAAGCCGACGTGCGCCAAGAGTTCAGAATAGCCAAGTTGTGCGGAATCTATTCAGGCTTGCTTGGTAAGGATGATCTCCGTCTGCCCAGGCTAGAGATGGAGGTTATGGAGATACTTGCGCGTTACCAAGCCAGAGATTTACTCGCTCTGTACGAGTGTATCCGTGATTCGAAAAGACTCGGGAAAGGGCCAGGTGTTGTCCCGGTTGATGTACCTCCGCTATTACGCGAGAGTGATTTTGCCGGCATCCCTCAATTGCGTCCCATTAGGGATATTCTCGTACAGTTCGATGGTATAGGACTGCATCCGCCTCACACCCAAGACAATACCGGTTTCTTGGATATATTAAAAGAGGCCCAACGGCAGTTGATTGAGTTGGAAGAGGATGAGAGGGCCCTACCTGAATGGTATATGCTGGCTCATCTGTTCGAATCTTGGCGTGATTTCATTGAGCGGGAACTGAGCGGAGAGACGACAACACTGATAGTGAAACCTGTTACCAAATGGTTCCCCAACAATGTGGGGCCTGGCGAGGCGCACGTTGCGTGGATTCTTCACAATGAGGGCCCCAGTTCCGCAGAGATTCATTGCATCACCCTGTGTTTGGGGGAACGAGAACTAGAGTGTGATACGAAAGGAGATGTGCTACTCTGTGGTGACCAGAAGCGCATGCAGTTTACATTGGGCTCACTCGCAGACTCGGAACTTCAAACTGATCTGAATCTGACACTCGCTGTTTCACTGAGTGACGGGTGGGAACGTCGCACCGAGCGTATCTCTTATCCCCATCGAGGGTTTACAGTTCTGGAGGCTTTCCGTGGACGTGTTATTGGAGAGGAAATAGTTGGATTGCTCCAATCCAACGACCCCCTGACTGCTGATGAGTTGAGGCAGTATTGTTTGGAAGCGAATCTGTATGTGCACTGCAATCAACTTGCTTTGCTGCAACTTTTGGAGTACAGTGGGGGTTATCCTCTATTCGTGCATATCCTGCTGATTGGCTTGATCAAGTATCTGAAAGATGGGGAAAGGTGGAAGACAGGCCAGCCGAGATATGTCACGTGCGCCCATGTTCCGGAGATTGTCAAATACATCATTGACTGGGATTTGGTGTTCTTCTCTGGGTTTGTCACCGGGACGTGGGTCGCTTTTCCAGTGGACGAACGGGCCGTCATAGAGGCTCTCTTGGAGAGCACACGCCTCTACGGCTCTGAGTTCGTGAGTCTGGCTCGGATTCAGACGTGCCTTGGTATGGAAAAGTCCGTTGTTCCCGCCGTCGCTCGACTGGAGGCAAAGGGGATGGTAGAGAAGAGACAGGGTCGTTACAGATTGCGAGCAAGGCTGCTTGAAGAATGGCTTCGAGCACGCCAGGGGCGAGACCGGGCGCTTCAATCGGCCTGATTTTACTTTGGGGCGGGAGGTTTGTGTGGAAACTGGCCGGATAAACCAGTCTGCAAGGAAGAACGTACTGATCGGGCGCGAAAAAAGCGAGTTGCGGCCAGGCAGGGAAGCCATAATACCCTTTGCTAAACCTGCCAGATTGAAATTGCTCATTGGGTGTATTCTTGGGATAGGGCTGGTGCTTTTATTCGTGTGGCCCTCAGCTCACATTTGGGGTCAGGGGTCAGGAGACCGGCCCGTAAACCTGGATATTATCTTGCTGATTGACAATTCGTGGAGCATGTCTCGGGAAGACCCGCCGAGTGATCCAGAAGAGTTGCGCATCCATGCGGCAAGGTTTCTGGTGGATTACCTCAGAACAATTGCCGATACTCGGGGGGCCAACTATCGCGTGGGGGTGGTCAGTTTCGGCGGGGAGGTGAGCAGCGTCATCCCCTTGCGTCTACTGCAGGATGGCACCGTGCGCGACGACATCCACGCCGAGGAAATCCAATTCACCGATTTTCGTGCCCCCTTGCTGTTTACGACCCAGGAGTTCAAAACCAAAAGCTTTGGCACTGGGAATAAGATGGCTGTCATTCTTTTCACCGATGGCCGTCCCAATATGATGGATGCACCTATGTCCGAGCAGGAACTGTTAGATTATTTTGAGGATTTGGCTCCTCTGGTAGGTGAACTTGAGGATGGAGGAGTCTCGCTTTTTGTTCTGAGTATCGGGGATGCGGAGCAAGACAGGGACAACTGGATGCGGCTTATTCCCGAACCCCAAGACCGTTACATTCCCATCGCGAGTACAGAGGAATTGGCCGGTGTTTACCATCGTATCGTGGAGGACCTCATTGGAGTGACTGAGGAGCCTACTCCCACCAGAACGGTAGCGCCCACTCCCACCAGAACGGTAGCGCCCACTCCCACCAGACAGGAGGTGTTCGTTGAGGTTGAGCCTTACCTGGAACACATTGTCTTTTCGTTCATGAAGAGCGAACCGACCATTCATGTCACCTTGACCTCCCCGACTGGTGTCGTCATACCCCCCACAGTAGGGGGGACTGCGGATGCATACCACTCGATTTATACTATCACAAGCCCGGATGCTGGAGAATGGAAGGCATCCTGGGAGGGGGAGGGACAAGTCCAACATTGGGTGGAGAGGCAGCATCCTCTCATTCGGGTCGAGCCCATAGAATCTCCCTCTCTTGTAGGTCAGCCTATTACCATCGCGGCCAGTCTGGTTCAAAATGGCGTGACCGTTGTAGATCCCGATCTGCGCCTCGAGGCGAGGATCACCCTGCCCGGCGGTGGTGTAACCACCCAGGCCCTCTCATCCGTTGGTGGTGGGCGGCACACTGGTGGCTATAAAGACGTGGAGATGGAGGGAACCTATACGATCACAGCGACGGCTTTTCTTGATGGTCAGCCACTGGAAGCACGTTCTTTTCCGGTGATCATAAAAGTCCTTCCGGTAACACCAACTCCCACGCTTCCACCATCGGTGCCTACTCCCATTCCCATTCCAACCGCAACGCCTATCATGGACTTGATCTTGGATGACCCTATCATGATTGTGTCCCCGGCACGGCCGCGGGATGGGGAACCTGTGCGTATATCTGTGCGTATATCTGTACCAGTGGAGGCTGCTGCGTCTCCTATCCCTGTCACTGTCCGCGTGACTGGTTACACAATGCAGTCGCCGATCACTATGACACTAGTGCCGGAAGCAGGTGGATTCGGCGGGGAACTGGGGGTGTTGTCCTGTACCCACCGATATTTGCCCACGTGTGGTAGGTACAATGTTGCCGTCTCGGTCCAGCCTGAACCGCCAGATGGCCGTGTTCTGCAGTTTGAGAAAGAAGTGAAGGTGAGGTGGTCACGTTGGCAGGATGTGGCATGTACCATGTTCATCGTGGCTCTAGTTGGTGTGATTGGGAGGTTGCTTTGGCGGCACAGGCAAAAGTTATCCAAGGCCTGGTGCATGCTTCAGATCAGGAGCTTAAAGGCCGCTCAATCTTTTATAGAGGCGCTGCAGCACGACAAGTTGATACCGGCTGTTTTGCCGGCCACGCGATTGCGGCGTTGGCGCGAAGGATTACGGCGCTGGCACAACAGATCATCTCAGCAATACGCCAAGCTTGACGTGGAACCTTTATACATAGATGTTAATCGAGAGGTAAGGCGTATTGAACATCAAGACATCCGAGCCCCGGAGCAACTGATACAAGTCAGAGAGGCACTTGATGGTCTGAGACCTATTCTACTGGATCAGCTTAAGGAGAGGATACGGGCAGCAAAAACAGCCTCTTACATTGCAGGGGGACAAATTGCCTATTTTGACAAGTGGTTAGATGTTGGGAGTCCAGTGATGGCAGTGGAATGGCTCAAAAAACTGGCCACCAGTTGTGTGCAGAATGAGCAGATCGCGGCTGGGTGGTGTCTGGCCCGGCTGATCGAGGCGGGAAAGTGGGACCTGTATTTTGACCTTTACCGCGCGGGTGAGATCCCTTACCAGGTTTATGAGTATGAAACCATGGTGGAACGATTTATTATGGAGGGAGAGTGATTATGAAAAAAGAGGAGGCCCGGCTGTCGCAGATCATGAAGCAGTTGATCTGGGCAGACGAGATTGACGTGGCCGAGGGTCTGATTGAACTGGGTAATCTTTTTCCTAAACTGAGGGATTGGGATTATCGCAACATACTCAGGCAATTATGTTGGCAAGTAGGCACGTTATTGGGGCGGAATGTGATTGATGACTCTGTGACTTTTCGCGCCGAATGTTTCGATTTTCTTATGGATGCCTCACCAGATTTTGAACGGGCGATGCTCTGTCGGTCTTTCCAGGATGTAATCAGGGATCTTGCCAATCTTGAGTTGAGCGATCGGGAAGAGTTGCCAGAGACAATAAAGATGCTGGAAACCCACCGCGGATCCTTTCAAGGTGAGCGCGGTCGAACGAGACTCTTTCCATGGGAGCGAGGAATGGAGATTATGATTCGCCGCTGGATTGTTGCCTGTAAGCGACGTGGGCGTTGTCCTCCCCGAGAGCCGATCCCTCGACCCAAGGTCCGCTTGCGCGCTCCAGGGTTACGCCATTTCAGGGGTCGGAGCGAATTTGCGATGTTTGTGGAACTCGATATCGGGACTGCAGTGAACAATGACTTTCCTCTCTTGTACGGGGTTGACATCCATTTGGATGATAACGCCCCTGGCGATTTGTATCATGGGCAACAGGTGTACGAGTTGTCGAGGCTAGACAATGTTATCGCCTACGTGAGGGTTGATCCCACCCCGGGTGAACTCAAACTGGGCGTATCTGAATCTGGTCGCCTGAGAGAGAGTCTGGAGAACATTCCTTATCGTGCCTTGACCCTGGTTCTCCAGAAGGTGAGTTCAAAGGATTTTGTGGCACAGGCTCGGGCTGTGTGTGAGGAAATGCAGATTCCTGCGAAATCGCCCTGGCTCCTTGTCCAGAATCCCCTTTCCCCTTTCGCCACAAATCCATCTCTCAAGGGACAGTATCTTTCTGTTGAGACGAAATTTATGACGCGCACAGGCCCCATGGCTCCCAAAGAGGCGCGCTTCTCTCTGCGTGTTGGAGGAGACTAGGGATGAGCGATAGAAGGATGAACGATAGAATGACAGCCACAGAAGTGGAGAACTTGATCCTCGATCACTTTAGTGGTATTCTCATGCCGGTTGGCGATTTTGTGTACAGGGTCAACGATTGTGACCCCAAAGGTGTGGTTCAGGTTTTGTATGTTTTTGGAGAGATTCGAGAGTTGGTTGAGAAGTTCATCCCTTATCTTGAGGTATACTTTCTTGAACCAAGTGTAAGAAACGGAATTATTGATAAGAATTGGGTTGATTATACTCTAGATAAACTGAGACAGGGCGACAACCATTCCTTGGATAATATGATAAGAAGGGCCCTCACTGATGGCAATGGAGATCCTGAGGGGCGACTATTTCGTTTTGTGGTTGCCATGCTGCGTGCTGGTAACCCCAGTGATATCCAGCGTTCTGTTACCCTGGCTGACTTGAGGGAACGACGTTGTCTGGCGCCTTTCAGAGGTGAAATTGGCGAGATCGCGCACGAGTTGCACGATCGGGGAATTGTTACAGGGACGAGGAACAAGTACCATCTGCGTGTTCTCATTCCACTTTTCAGCCGGGCGTGGTGGGAGTCGTACGAGATTGGGTGGTAGCAGTTGGCCACGCGATTTGACGCGGTGCAGGCATTCATGTAAAGTTTTTATTTCCTAGCCAGAGGTCCCGTTTCAGTAGTAGTACTTGTTTACTAGTGATTGCTTGCTATTGACGGCGGATATTACCTTCGGTTACAATGAGGAGGGGAGACCCTGGTAAACAGATACATGTATGTTTTGGTCCCAAATTGTTATCTCCTAACCCAAAGAGGTTCCGTATGACCTACAAAATTTGTGCTGACTTTGTCGGCAGAGAGCAAGAACTGAGAAGGATAGCCGAATTCCTAAAGACCGGTGTGCCCAAAGGGCTTTCGTTTTTGGGGTTACCTGGCATAGGGCGATCGAGGCTGTTGCGCGAGATAGAGGAGCGGGCGGCTCCCCAGAGATCTCAAGATGCGTATGGATATGGAGCCAACGTCTGTGTGGTGCGCATCGAATGTAAAGAACGCACTGAGGTCATCCGATGGTCCGAGTTGCTAGATCTGATCGCCAACCGAGTCTGCACCCGATTCGAAAAGCGCGCTGCTGTTTCTCGGCTTACGGGTGAGTATGAAAACGCTATCTGGACAGACTCGCCGACAGCCGAAGGCGCAGATGCCAAGACCTGGTCTGGATTTTTCAAAGACCTGGAGATAACGGCTCCTGAATTTCGAGTTGTTTTCTTATTGGATGATTTCGATAAATCTGAACCGCGTGAACGCCCTCGATCAGGATCTCAGGCGGAATGGGTCACAGGCTGGCATTTTACCGAGTTTATTACTTATTCCAATGTTTGCCTGATTACCACGAGCACCCATAACATTCACCAGGTGAAGGATTTTTTCACCTACTTTACAGAGCAATGGTTGTCCCCTTTTACCCGGGAAGATATGGATGATCTGGTGCAGGTCAACGTCCTGAGACCTAGTCCCAGATTGAGGGATGCGGTCTGGCGGTGGACTGGCGGCTTTCCAAGTCTGGAATGCAAGTTGTTAGGATGTTATCACACCGCCTCTGCCAAACTCACCAGAGCGACGAGGAATACGTGGCTGCGCGACGATGTCGAACCGTGGTTTGATCAAATTTGGGGTCTGCTGCACCCATTTGAACAGCAATTGTTGGCGGATCTGGCTCGCAGACGACGGTTGACGCTTCGTTACAAAAAGGAAAAAGATGTTGCTGAACGGCTAGAGCAAAAGGGACTGGCCAGTCTTGATGGAGAGTGGGCCCAACTTGCGTTTGAGGCTCCAAGAAAATTAGTCTTGCGGAAAGTGACTGTGGAAAAGTGGTGGCATTTCACTGGGGAGAAGTTGTTCCGGTTATCTATTTGGGCAATGATTTTCTCGTCCATACTAGTGTTTGTTTTTAGCCTTGTAGAGGTTGAACCGGCTTGGGGCGTGCTCCCAATGCTTCTTCTCATTGCCTATGCAATCTACGGCTTGTTTGCCCCGAGGTATGAAAATGCATAGAGAACTAGCCTTTAAGGATGCCCTTCCAGATTTGATCATTGGATTAATAGGGATACCTGTCGGCATTTCCCTCCAGCAAGTGACGTCTGGGGTGCTACAGGCCACGTCGTTGCAGAAACGGTGTGAGGGGGGGGTATACTTTGTGTTGATCATACTGTTGTACGCCCTTCACTCGGTTGCGTTGTATCTGCTCGTTGAGTTTGGGCAGAGACTCACTAAACAATTGGAGGTGTCGGATGCGCGACGCAGGGTTTTCTGGCAGAGGTATCTAATACGGAGGATATTGTGTTCTCTGCCCCTTACTATTTGGGTGATTGCGACCTTGGCGACAGTTGGCGGGATATTTGAGCAGTCTGTGCAGTTGGAGCAGCCTTATTTTGGGTGGTGGGCGCGATTTGGGCAGTCTGTGCAATTGGAGCAGCCTGGTGTTTTTGGGTGGTGGGTGCGGTTTGAGCAGTCTATGCAGCCCCTCAACGCGGCATTGTTGATACTTGCTAGCTTTATCGCAGTGGGTATGGTTTACGCCATAGTGTTTACTGCTGCCCCTCTCAGCAAGATCTTGGATGAGTACCCACTGGTTGTGCCATATTATACTACTGCTATCACAACAGCATTTGTTAGCTCGCTGGCAGTTTTATTTACGTTTGGCGTCTGATCAAGAGAGTACCTATGTGGTGACTGTTCGACAACCGGTAAAATTGGTGTAAGATTAGGGCCAGACTAAACCGGGAGGCGAACGAGAGATGCGACTGCACCTGATACTGCCGCGTGTGGAGCCTGAGGAGATCAAACC
>JAXHUO010000037.1:0-43852 GCA_034189605.1 Chloroflexota bacterium | reverse complement strand
CCCGCTGGCCCCCTCAACCCCAAGCGTAACCAGTCAAATCACTGGTTACGCTTTTTTGTGCTCATGGCGTAACCAGTCAGGACTGGTCCAACCCTCTCTCTCGGATCGAACTCGCTGTAACGCCTGGCCGCCGTGTTCCGGCCGCCGTTCTGGCGGCCTTTCAGTATCCTCTCTCGGATCGAACTCGCTGTAACTCTGGCATCCCCCAGCGCGTGCTGGTCGGTTCCGCTCACTTTCAGTATCCTCTCTCGGATCGAACTCGCTGTAACCGGTCGCCGCCGTAGGCCGTCTGTTGGCCCATCGCGCCTTTCAGTATCCTCTCTCGGATCGAACTCGCTGTAACACGCTCCAGAATCTCTGTGAGCGCCCGGTTTTTCTTCTTTCAGTATCCTCTCTCGGATCGAACTCGCTGTAACACCGTCAGGCGGGGATACCGACCGCCTGGGACGCCTCTTTCAGTATCCTCTCTCGGATCGAACTCGCTGTAACCGGGAGTTCAAGCCATTGCCGCTGCCAGGCACGAAGTCTTTCAGTATCCTCTCTCGGATCGAACTCGCTGTAACATCCCATCGCTCGGTTGTGTTCGTGCCAGGCGTGAATCTTTCAGTATCCTCTCTCGGATCGAACTCGCTGTAACTCACGAGTGACATTTCCATCGTCTCGATGAGCCGGGCTTTCAGTATCCTCTCTCGGATCGAACTCGCTGTAACTCCAGTATCGTGGATATGATTGTGTCTGGCGTGCGAGCTTTCAGTATCCTCTCTCGGATCGAACTCGCTGTAACCCGGCGGCGGTACGGTCCCCGCTGTCTGCAAGATGCTCTTTCAGTATCCTCTCTCGGATCGAACTCGCTGTAACTGGCATTCACGCGCGGGAGGAGCGAAGCAATGAAACTCTTTCAGTATCCTCTCTCGGATCGAACTCGCTGTAACCAAGCGGGCGGGACGACGGAATACCAAACCGCCGGCCTTTCAGTATCCTCTCTCGGATCGAACTCGCTGTAACGTCAGCATTGGGCTGGCGGGGATAGAGTAAGATAAACTTTCAGTATCCTCTCTCGGATCGAACTCGCTGTAACTATCATCACTGCGGGCTTCCCGTGCCAGCCATTCAGCTTTCAGTATCCTCTCTCGGATCGAACTCGCTGTAACCCAGTCTGGACAGCGATGGCCACGCCTTATATCATCGACTTTCAGTATCCTCTCTCGGATCGAACTCGCTGTAACAGCCCCCGCTGAGCCAGGAGCGCCCCATCCTGTTGAACTTTCAGTATCCTCTCTCGGATCGAACTCGCTGTAACTGCGGCCAGCCGCGAAGTCCAAGAATGTCCCAACTTCACTTTCAGTATCCTCTCTCGGATCGAACTCGCTGTAACCCTTGCACGAGCATCACGCGCTATTGACGGAGGATAGCTTTCAGTATCCTCTCTCGGATCGAACTCGCTGTAACGGCCCCTCCCTGGCCGGGGTGTGGGGGTGGCGTTCGGCTTTCAGTATCCTCTCTCGGATCGAACTCGCTGTAACAGGGGGTGATCCCGCCTCGGTGGGGTAGGGGGCTCAGCTTTCAGTATCCTCTCTCGGATCGAACTCGCTGTAACTGCAGACAGCGGGGACCGTACCGCCGCCGGTGAAGGGCTTTCAGTATCCTCTCTCGGATCGAACTCGCTGTAACACAAGGAGGAGATATGATAGAAACAGTTGAGCACCACTTTCAGTATCCTCTCTCGGATCGAACTCGCTGTAACTGATATCCCGCGTAACTTTGACGCCTTCTACAACGTGTCTTTCAGTATCCTCTCTCGGATCGAACTCGCTGTAACCGGAACTATTCCGTGTGGGGTATTATCAGGTGACGACCTTTCAGTATCCTCTCTCGGATCGAACTCGCTGTAACCAGAGACGCCATCACGGCGCGGTTGGAAGATGGCAAACTTTCAGTATCCTCTCTCGGATCGAACTCGCTGTAACTGAATTTCTCCTCCTGTGGCTATTCCTGGCCGTGGTCTTTCAGTATCCTCTCTCGGATCGAACTCGCTGTAACCTGCGGCCCAATCTTCATGTGTCGCCTGGCCCATTGCTCTTTCAGTATCCTCTCTCGGATCGAACTCGCTGTAACGAACGACTGCGGGAAGTATTGCGCACCCTATGGCTACTTTCAGTATCCTCTCTCGGATCGAACTCGCTGTAACCAGGCATCATTGGGACCTTTAGCAGCAACAAACCCAGCTTTCAGTATCCTCTCTCGGATCGAACTCGCTGTAACTCTAAGAAACTCAAACCTATCGAACCTAACATCTCCGCTTTCAGTATCCTCTCTCGGATCGAACTCGCTGTAACCTGGCACGCATCATTCGGGTAAATCCAAGTGTACGACTTTCAGTATCCTCTCTCGGATCGAACTCGCTGTAACTTTGCATTCAATGACAAAGAATCTCTGACTTGCATCACTTTCAGTATCCTCTCTCGGATCGAACTCGCTGTAACACGAACCCAAGAATTGGAACAGAAGCATGCATCAACTCTTTCAGTATCCTCTCTCGGATCGAACTCGCTGTAACATGCGAGTAAGGCACAGGCCCTACTCGCGGAATTGCTGTCTTTCAGTATCCTCTCTCGGATCGAACTCGCTGTAACTCGAGTCTATATTCCCAGGCATCACGTGAAACAAAATCTTTCAGTATCCTCTCTCGGATCGAACTCGCTGTAACCAGGGCAACTAGTTGTTGCCTGAGCGCAGTCTGTATTGCTTTCAGTATCCTCTCTCGGATCGAACTCGCTGTAACTGTATAGCGGCGCGGGGTGCACTTTTGGCCTGTTCCACTTTCAGTATCCTCTCTCGGATCGAACTCGCTGTAACTATGGTTTTATGTTCTAAAGATTAAACCAAATTGGGCTTTCAGTATCCTCTCTCGGATCGAACTCGCTGTAACCTAACAGAGATCACAGCCGGCAGCATATCAGACCCCGACTTTCAGTATCCTCTCTCGGATCGAACTCGCTGTAACCACAGAGGGGGAATTGGAATTTGAATATGATGAGAACTTTCAGTATCCTCTCTCGGATCGAACTCGCTGTAACTGTCATGTCAATCCTCCTAGACATTCTTGACAATCATGCCTTTCAGTATCCTCTCTCGGATCGAACTCGCTGTAACACCTTTGGTTTTATTTTAACAAATTCGGCATGGTTATCTTTCAGTATCCTCTCTCGGATCGAACTCGCTGTAACTTGACTATGGTTATTGTAGGCCCATAAGTGAAAAACTTTCAGTATCCTCTCTCGGATCGAACTCGCTGTAACTTTTCTTGATCTCCTTCATCCCCGCCATCGTCGCCTGCTTTCAGTATCCTCTCTCGGATCGAACTCGCTGTAACACGATGCCCCGATCCTCGGGGACATCAGAAGAGTCGACTTTCAGTATCCTCTCTCGGATCGAACTCGCTGTAACAAGAGGGGGATGGGGGAGGAGATCAGGCGGTTGCAGCCTTTCAGTATCCTCTCTCGGATCGAACTCGCTGTAACTACAGTGATCCGAGATAGTGCCATCTCCATACTTGGCTTTCAGTATCCTCTCTCGGATCGAACTCGCTGTAACTTATGAAATCGCTCCCAATGCCCACCATGCTAGAAACTTTCAGTATCCTCTCTCGGATCGAACTCGCTGTAACCATTCCCTCCTTTGGACGCTATAAGCGCCGCGTAGACTTTCAGTATCCTCTCTCGGATCGAACTCGCTGTAACGCAATATGACCATCAGCGCCCATGCCGAAAAGCATAACTTTCAGTATCCTCTCTCGGATCGAACTCGCTGTAACGGCCTGGTCTTCGCTGTCCAGCCAGACCAGGTCGGTCTTTCAGTATCCTCTCTCGGATCGAACTCGCTGTAACTCTCTTTCCATCCGTCTTTGTATGCTTGCTCGATCTCTTTCAGTATCCTCTCTCGGATCGAACTCGCTGTAACTGGTGCTGGCTGGCGGTAGAGGTGAAAACGTTCGCGCTTTCAGTATCCTCTCTCGGATCGAACTCGCTGTAACGGACACCGTCCTACAGCGGCACGACCGAGGAGCCGTCTTTCAGTATCCTCTCTCGGATCGAACTCGCTGTAACACTGCTGAATTTTACGATTGTGACCACGGTTGACAGCGCTTTCAGTATCCTCTCTCGGATCGAACTCGCTGTAACAGCGGCAAACTGTGGCGGGGTGAGCGTCCAGGCGGGCTTTCAGTATCCTCTCTCGGATCGAACTCGCTGTAACCGTAAGATCAGGACTATACGCCGATAGGTCCCGACCGCTTTCAGTATCCTCTCTCGGATCGAACTCGCTGTAACCTTCGACAGCAGGCACAACGGCGCACAAATCATGAACTTTCAGTATCCTCTCTCGGATCGAACTCGCTGTAACACAGGCAGTTGCTTGCCTGTTCGGCAAGCAAGAAGATCTTTCAGTATCCTCTCTCGGATCGAACTCGCTGTAACACATCTATCTCGGTACATGCATTCCTTGCAGTACACCTTTCAGTATCCTCTCTCGGATCGAACTCGCTGTAACATCTCACCAGCCCAACTATACCAGCAAGAAAAGTGACTTTCAGTATCCTCTCTCGGATCGAACTCGCTGTAACCGTTCCAGTAAGAGACATAATGCAGTCCAGGCAGTGCTTTCAGTATCCTCTCTCGGATCGAACTCGCTGTAACCAAGCAGATAAAAAGCGGGAGCAAGCTAGTAAGAAGTCTTTCAGTATCCTCTCTCGGATCGAACTCGCTGTAACTGCTCGTCCAACTGCCGTATCATCGAATGGCCCTGCTTCTTTCAGTATCCTCTCTCGGATCGAACTCGCTGTAACCGGCCTCGATTGTAAAAGTGCCGGCCCCGGAAACCGTTTTGAGGTTGTTTTGAGGCTTAGAACGGCCCCTGGAGGGCGTTTTCATACCTTCTCTTCTTCTACGTTCTCGCTCCATCCCCTCTGGAGCGCAAATCGTTTTCTGCACCCAAACCCCGCCGATTTGCGACTTTGCCCTTATATCACATCGTTGCAGAACCGGCGGAACTCGCAGTTGACACACGGCCGGCGTGACCTCGGTGGCCCCGGCATCGTTTCTTGTTCCACCATCTCTCGCATCGCCGCCACTACTTCGCGTACTCCTCTCCGCAGTCGCTCTGTCAGCGTTATCTCCTCTGTCTTCCGTGTCAACAGGGAGTAAACAAAGCCCCGATGGACCCTCCCGCCTCGCGTTTCCTCCAGCATCATGCCGTACGCTGCCAACTGACGCCGGATGTGTGACCCCGTCTGTCGCCGCGTCTGTTTGTACTCCACCGGAATCCACTCCCGCTCCTCCCCTGCCCCAACCTCGATTACCATATCAATCCGCCCGCGCAGCCCTAGTATAGACGATTCTACCCACACGTCAAAGTGCCGCTTTCCCTCCTCTAGCCCATAAGCGGCCAGCGTGCGCCGCTGCTCCCGCCGCCCCGCTCTCTCGTGTGCCCTTATCCCCGCTTCCATCTTAAAGGTCGTTGGGCGCAGCAGTGGAAGACAGTAGGTATAGAAAACAATCCGCGGACAGTAGGTATACTGCTTCAGATCGGTCACGGTAAAGATCAATTTCTCCACTGCTTCATTCCTCATCCTCATCTCGCTCGTGAATGATCTCCAGACGCTGACGCCAGTCTTTATCACAGATCACGAACAACTGGATCTTTCCATCCCGATCTCCCAGTCGCTCCTCGATCTTTAACATCAACTCTTCCTGATGCGTGCGCGCCAGGTCTCCCAGGAAGCCCGAGTACTGGATGCGGTCCAGTCCATAGTCCAGGCAAAAGTCGGCGATCTTTGTCCGCGTCCCGTCATGTGGGATGTCATACACCAGCAAACATTTCATAGCGAGTCAGCGAATCAGCGAGTCAGCGCCGGTGAATTACCATTTGGCGTTACTACTCAGACGGTCACAGAATTGGATGTTTGAGGCTCTCAGCCATCGTCCCCGAGGGCGGTTTTGGCTAGAGCAGCTCGTTTTGAGCAGTTATTTACCGCATAAGCCGCCCCCGGGACAGGGGCTGGGAGCATTGGCTGTGAGTAGTTACCATTTGGCTATGAAGGGTTCATAGGCGGCGCGGTCGCCGCGCACGAAAGTGGCGATGTGTCGCGCCTGGCTCTGGATGATGACCCGCAGTGGTTGCCGCTTCCTCTCGTACCGTTCCGCTGCCTCCAGCCGCGCCAGCACCTTCTCTGCAATCGCCCTCCGGCTCTTTTCCACCAGCAGCCCCTTTTCGTCTAGTTCCAACTTTGTCCCCTTGTTCGCCATCCCCACGATCGTGCGGTCCACGATGACCTGCCGAAATTCCTCGATCAGGTCAAAGACCAGACTAGGCTTGCCTGGACGGTCAGTGTGAATAAAGCCGCCATAGGGATCCAATCCTGCCAGCACCAGCGCCCGTTCGATCTGACCGTAGAGGATGCCATAGCCATAGTTGAGCGCTCCATTTATCGGATCGCGTGCACCGCGTCCTTTCCTGCCAGGCCAACCGTACTGCTCTGGAATGACCTGCTTTAGCGCATCCCAGTACTTTTTCGCGGCCCGTCCCTCAATGGACAGAATTTGCCCGCGGACATCGTCCACCACGTTTCCTTTCAGGTGGCGTAATTCCTCCAGATGATCCCGCACCTCGTCGGCGCACCAGCGCAACTCCTGGTACAGGTCAGGATTGGTTTCCTGGCGGTACTTGGCGACGTAACGCAGGAACCCGCCCTGGTTGGTGATCTTGCCCCGGGCAAAGGTCACCGCCAGTTCCAGTCCTCGCCGGTCGGTGTAGGCCAGCAACTGCTCCCGCCGCGTCAGTACCGTCCCGGTCAACCCCGCCGCATACAGCGCCGCGTAGGGCTGGCCTCTGCCATCCAGAAAGTAGATCGGGACGCCCTCCGTACAGCAGGCGCGAATGGCATCGGCCGAAATGCCGATTCCCCGCCCGGCCACCAGCACCTGTTCCAGATGCAGGATCGGCGCTTCGGCCAGTTTCTCTTTGTCCTTTGTGACTCGCAAGCGACCACTGTGCTTGCCGACGAAAGCGCCGTACTCAGTTACGATCAGGCTTTGGATGATGGGCATTGGGTTTCTCCTGGAATGGAGAATAGAGAATTGAGTTATTGGCGGCGGGATTGGTGTTGGTGGCGGCGTTTCTCGGTGACCAGGAGTGCAAGAATCTCATCCAGGAGAGCCTGGCGTGCTTTGACGATATCTGGCCCCAATATCTTACGAGCACGAAAGTACCATCCCTTTGACTCGCGGGCAGAGCCCTCAGCGATGCGCAAGAAGTAAAGGTACGATCTGCCCCCAACGCCCCGGCCATGCCCCTCCTCAATGTTCGCACTGATAGACCCGACGCTGCGGATCAATTGTCGTGCCACGGCCCGCCCACGCTCATCCCGCATAAGAACGTCGCAATCATCCCAGGCCAACTCGTACACATAGAGCGCCTTTGGATATGCCTCAAAGCACCAGCATGCCTCCGCCTTCACCCGCCCAGGCACCGTCGCCCCCCACTCCTCAAAAGTCATCTCCCTATCCTCCATTCTCCATCCTCTATTCTACTCCATACCACCCATTCCCCTTCACCGCATCCTTCCCCACGTGCACAAACTGCCCCCATACCAACCACGGCAGGAAGGGAGACCAGTCGTCCGCCTCCAGCACGACGCTCCCCAGCAGCCCGCCGGTAGGAGTACTGCGCCGCTGACGGGTGGAGTAACTGCGCAGTTCCTCCCAGACGAGCCGATTGTCGGCCACGCGCACGCGCCCAGCGGCCTCGATCAGTCCTTTGGGATCGTCGAAGCTCAGCGGCGTGTCGGAAAAGTCACGGCTCAACGCCTCCAGGCGCTCCATCAAACGTTGGAACAAGGGTTGGAAGCGGAAGCGATCTGGCTTGAGCAACCGCTTGCGCTCAATGATCCGCGTCGGGGTCAGGAAGCAAAGAGTGATTCGCAATTCGTTATTCGTTATTCGTGCATTCGCCCACTGGCAGACCTGCTGATGGGTGATGGGGATATTGGGCACCTGCACCAGATCGTCGCCGGCTACCATCACTGGCTGCCGTTCGCCGGTGAGCGGGTTTTCGGCCCATATCTCCCGCACGGCGAAGGTGCCCCTGCGCCAGCGGCCATCTGCCTGTTCCGTCCTGCGCCCGATCCCTCCCCGTTCCAGCCCGTGCACGGCCAGCACGACGTAGGGGAAAAGTGACAGCGCCTGGGCATAGAGGGTCAGTCCAAACTCGAACCGCTCTCCTGGCTCATAGTGAAACACGACGCGCCCGTCGGGCAATTCGACCGCATGTCCACATCGCTGATTGTTGATGGCTAATACAGGTGGCTGGACGGTATAGGGACGCGGCACGTCGCGGCCCCGGTCGCCAGCGGGCCTGAGCGTGCTGACCAACGTGGCGACGGGGCAGGTGGCGACGAGCGGGCAGGCAGCACACTCGCGGGCCTCGCGGTAGGTGCAGAACTGGTTCCGCAGCGCGTGGAACAATGAGCCACGGATGGCCGAGCCCTGGTGCTCGTTCAGTTCGATTGTGCTCTGCACCTTGGTGACAAAGCGCAACCGGTGGGCGGTAAAGTTGTGCATAACATCCTCCAGCGGGGATATGTCAACGGATTCAGGGATTGGATTGAACGGATTCAGGCTCGGATCCGGATGAGCAACTATCCGTTCAATTCGTTCCAGAAATCCGTTGTTGTGTCTCACAAGTAGGAGCAGAGATAACCTCGGATATAGAAAAACACGATTCTCCGTTTCCGTCTATCGGGTATTTCTTTTGTCCGTGGTTATCTTGTGTTAGTCTATGCGCTCGTAGTAACTGAAGCCTTTGCTGGAACGAACCAGGCGATATGGCAGGACGATATGGTGTAGCACCCGCTCCTTGCCCAGCCTTATGTGTTTGCCGCTGTAGATGTCGGCCTTCTCGAACGTCAGACTGGCATCGCAATCATCCAGTTGCTGGATGATTCCATCGGCCAAGAAAGGCCGCGTTGGGTCGCTGTCTACCACGATGAACTCTGACGGGAGCGTCTCGGCCAGCGTAGGCGGGCCGAGTAGCTGCACAAACCCACCCCGCTTGCCCAGGTAGTTGACCTGAAGCAACCAATTTTCCAGACATGACTGGTTGCCTATCTCGCTATCTAGTGCGATCTCCAGCGATCCGTCAAAGTAAACGTATTCACGGAAACAGATTGTCTTGCCCAACGGTCCGGCGTGCTGTGTGCCTGGCCCGGCCGGAGTTCGACGGGGTTTGAGGATTCTGGTGAACAGATTCGTCACAGCCACTCGTTCTGGCGGTCGCAATGCTACTGTCAGGTCGCGCAGCCAGGGCCACGCATCCTTCGCAACCGCCACGCCCGCTGTGCGGCAGGCAGCGTCCAGCAGGGCCATCTTGACCGCGTAAGGCGTCGGTACCAGTAGGCTCTTGCCACCCGACGATGTGGCCCAGGCTGGCTTCAGGCTAAAGAGCGCCGTGGGCTGGTATTCTGCGATCAGCCACATTGCGCCCTCCCTAGTAACCCAGCGTGTACGGCGCTGTCGTTTCTACCAACGCCGTCATCACCTCACTAAACTGAGCCAGCGAATCAAACTCGGACAGCGCGACCGCGCCCGGGCGCACCCTTTCCAATGCCTTCTGAATACCCCGCAGCTGCTGCCGGTAGCGGCTGTTGATAGGGCTCATCGTGGGCCCTGGGATGACGTCACTACTGACCGCTACCACACCCCTAAAATCCACGATGTGGGGGTTCTGCGTGCCGCGCATAGCGCCATTGGGCTCAATGAAAGCGTACAGAACACTCTCTAGCAATGCCCGGTAGCGTAACGCTCGCTGTGGTTCATCCACCGCGTAGGTCTGGGTGATATCGTTGAAGCCGATGCGGGCGACCTCAAAGTTTGCCACGATCGCGTAGACACCACTGCTGGCTGGGCGGTGAAAGATAGCCTGCCCCAAGTTGGCCTTGCGCCGTTCCTCCTCCGACGCTGCTGCCCGCGCCTCCGCGCTGCGCTCACTGGCGTACTTGACGTGGAAGTAACTATCGGTCGTGGTCAGTTCGGGCAAGCCCACCACCCAACTGAACTCAGCCACGCTCTTGCGGGGGATGGAGCGGTTGCCGGCCGTGATGAGGTTACCGGCAAGGTCGTCCAGCGCACAACTCTCTAGCAACAGCACGATTGCCTCGGCGTCGGATTTGCCATCAATGGCCTTGCCATACTCGACATCGGCGCTGATGCGGTTGGCATTGAACTCGCGACAGCCAGCGCACAACGGCACGTCCTCTCGACCAGATAGCAGCCGGAAGAGGTGCTCGGCTTGGATGTGCTTGATCATGTCGCCGCTGATGGCGTTGACGTTGTGCAGTCGCCCGTCCTCACCGACGATGTTCACCATACGGGTGGTGATTTGGTTGCCCTCACCCCCCTCGTTATTCAGGCTGTGCATGTCGAGGGTGGCCTGGGCGGAAATGGAAAGCGAATACACGTTCCTGGTCATGATTGTTTCCTCCTTGATTGGATTACTGGTTGCTTTCACCAGTAGATTCTTCTTCTGCATCATCTGCCCGCGGCACGCGGGCGTAGCCGTAGGCTACCAGCAGATTGCAGATCAACCGCGAGTCGCCGAACTCGTCAATCAGCGCTACGATGTCGTCAATGTCACTGGTGCGGATGCTGCGCCGATAGGGACCGGGACGATTCTCCATCACCTGCGCGTTTTCGGCGTTGTATTTGGCCAAAAAATCGGCCAGTTCAGCGATGAACTCCTGGGGATAGGCCGCCTTGCGCGCCAACTGCTGGCCCAGCCCGTAGCGTACATCATACTTGCGGTTGCCCTGCTGTTTGCGGTACTGGGCCGTGACCGTCGCCTGTCGGATGGCGTAGGCAATGTTCTGGAAACCCGGCGTCTCCAGAATCTTGCTCAAACGGGGTCCTTCTTGACTGTTCATAATCAACCTCCTGAGATTTGGTGTTGTGAATTGCGGAACGTAACCACCTCGCCGTTCCTTCCGACTGATAAGGTAACCGCTATAAGCGGTGGTGAACTCGAAAAAGGGACGCAGGTCATTGCCAGAAAGAAAGTCACGGTAGCGTAGGAGCAGGTCGTAATCGTCGCTGTGGCTCTCGTCGAACTGGCGCACGATGGATTCGTGCTCGGCTAGCACGTCGAGCGCACTCGCTACGTCGGCATCCTCCTCCACCCGAACCCAACCGGGCAGCCGGATGAAGGACAGATTCATCGTCGCTGTGGCGTTGCCCAGGTCTTTGTAAAAGGCGCTGTAAAAGCCGGACACCACACGGGATGGCTGCCGGTGCCTGAACAGCCGCGCCTTCAGGCTGGCCCCCTCCCGCTGGCGGGTGAAATCGAGCATAGCCTGGGTGTAACGGATGGAGGCCAACACATCGGAACGGATAGCGGTCTCGGCGCGGGCCATGCGTCCCTGAAAGGCGTGCATGATCTTGCCGCTTACCTCCAGATCAATCTCGGCCGGAGCCAGCACGTAGGTCTTGCGGTCTTTGACGCCGCGCAGTTGTTTGGTCAGCGCAGCGTGGTAAAAGCCCACCGCCTTGAGCCACTCCACCAGCCAGAAGCCTTTGACGTTTCCCATACTCAACTTGTCGGCTTTGGTCCGGTTCTGCCCCTTGCCCTGGCTGGGGTTGTAGATTTGCGCTGCCGTCGTTCCCGCATTGATTCCCCATCCGTGGGCCTTGTCCAGTTTCTTCCAGGCGGCGACGGCCGCGGGCAGGTCGTTGGGCGTCTGGGCGAAGAGATCACGCAACAACACAAGAACATCAGGCAGCGCTTCCTGAACCGCCCACCAGTGAGTCATCAGTTTGTTGTAGCCGATGAGCGCCGAGGGATTGATGGCTCGAAAGACATCCCAGTGTTCGTGGGGTTCCTGGCCGCGTAGGACTGCCAATGCCAGATGGTCCTCGCCCCGTGCCAGCGCGACCCGGGCTTCTTTGGGCAAGTTCTTGCGAATCTCAAAGAACGTGTTGCGCTTGTCTCTCTCGACCTCGTAATCCACCACTGTCTGCGGCGGCAAGTCGACGGGCAATTTGGCAGCATTCTTGGCCGTGCGGATGACCACGGCTGGTACGTAGGGAGAAGGTAAGCCAGCCAGCCGGGCGTCGTCCAGCGCTGGGGTACAGTCCAGGCGATAGTACGCGCCGTGGTCGCTCAGGCGCACGGAGGGCTGGCCATGTTCCTCGGTGCGCTTCAGCACATCGCCCACCACTACCGCCAGCCCATAGGCCAGCAGCGGATCGGAGAACGTGCCGGTGGATTTGTCAACGAATAACGTTTGGGTCAAGGGATACCTCCTCGTTTTCATTATGAACTTCCCATCATAGTCCCTGCCTGATCCGCCCGGCGTAGCGCCCGCGCCAGCAGCACGTAGGCTAGAAATTCCTCGTCTCGCCGCGGCTCAACGAGCAAATTGTCAACCTGCGTCTGTGCCGGGTCCTCGTTGATCAACAAGTCTCCGGCATCGATTCCTGTCATCAGGGGAGGCGGCAGCCAGGCCAGTGTCTTGGCCACTGCTAGGCTGGCTGCAGGAGCCAGCGCGTAACGCCGGTACTCCCGGGTGAACGCGCCGTGGTGCCGGGCGATGGCCGTAAAGGCTGCGTTGAACACCGGCATACACTCCTCAGAGGCCACCACCAGCAGCGGGGCCACTGCCACTGCCCCCTCGACAGCGTGTGGCGGCTTGCGGCGCAGCGATTTCTGCTTTTTCCGGTGCAGCGCATTGGTAGGGTCAAAGTCGGTGTGGGCGTAGAACCCGGCCGGCGCGGGGCGTCCGATGGCTTTCTGGTAGCGCACCACCCAACTCTGCCAGTCCTTGTTAAGTTTACCCACGTCGTGCAGGAGCACGACCAGGTGTGCCGCCCGCTCTACCACTCCAGCTGGCCAGCCGCAGGTACTCTCCAGGCGGGTCGCCGCCGGCGCCAACTCTGGCCAGACGTGGCGTAAGAAGGCCTGATAGACCAGCCGCACGTGTTCGGCATAGTCCTCCAGCCGGTAAGCGTAGCCGCCACGCGAGGTGGTGTCCCGCGCCGGTGTCAGCCTGGCCCGGTAGCCAGTGCCTCGATCGGGCACAAAGCCCAGGTCGTGGTCATAGCCCGCTAGCGCCGGATGCACCAACACCAGCGCGGAGCCGACGACATCATCCCTATCCTGCACCGGTAGCCAACGGTAGGCCGACCGCCCGAGTTCGTCTACGTCACCCAGGTCGTGCAATGCATGCACCCCGTACCCATCATCCAGGTCGAGGTCCCACTCCCGTTCCAGCCACTTTTTCACCAGGCCGTAGAGCGTGCCAGGGTGCAGGCTGAAAGCCTCTGCTGCAAAGGGGTGTTCAGCCACCGCCAGTGGGTTATCGTGCACCACCACCAGCCGCGACGACACCGCGCGGATCAAGTCGCCTGCCTCACCGGACCGCTGGCCGTCCATCACGCTGTTCATCTTGCGCCGGTGCATCTCCTGGGTGGCGACCAGCCCTTCGACGATGGCCCGGTCGCGGGGCCCGTGCGCCGCGCTGATGATCGCCTGCTCGTCGCCAAAGGTCAACGTGTCGCCATTACGATCCCGGAATTCGGCCAGCGTGCAGGCAACCTCCTCCTTTTGGTCCTTGTAGGGCATCACGTTTTCTGTCAGGTCAACCGTTTCACCCTCTGCATTGAACGTCTCGGCGTAGACGAATACGTCTCCCTCCTCGCCTGGGTATCTTGCGCAGCGCCCAGCCCGCTGCAAGACAGCGTTGGCCGGGGCCAGTTCGGTGTGCAGCGCCTGGCAGGTAATGTCTAGCCCAACCTCGACCACCTGGGTGGCAATGACGATCCAGCTCCCGCTACTGTCACTATCCTCGCCTTTGCTGAACAACTTGCGGATCTTGCCCTCAATACGCTGACGGTCCTCTGGCAAGAAGCGACTATGGAGCAGGAGCACCTGGGTCTCACCCAGGTCGGGGTGAGCGCGCAGTGTTTCAAACAGAGCGCGAGCGCGATCCACCACATTGCAGACGACGAGGGTGCGGTTGCGATGCTGCGCCAGCAATGCGTCGGCGCACAGTGGCCCATCCGTGACGTGACAGCGGCGGGTCTTTTGCTGCGACGGGAGCACCCCCATCGCCTGGCGGGTATCGTCATCCTCGGGTACTACCACTGCATCTAGCGCGCTGGCCAATCCGTCCAGCATATCGCTGGAGAACGTAGCCGTCATCAGCAAAAAAGGTGTCACCCCTCGCAATGTCCGCAGCATCTCCAGCGTGGTGGGCAATGTCGAGAGGGGGTCGAACAGATGGAACTCGTCAAAGACGAGATACGACGCGACTACTGCACCGGCATTCAGGTTGCTCAATCGTCGGGGCAGGCTGTAAGGTGAGAGCAGAAAACTGCTCAACACCTGGTCTATCGTGGCAAAGGTGAGCGTGGCGGATAGATATTCATCGTCGGCGTGCTCCCCGGTCTGGATGGCCACGCGAATGCGGTCATCGCGTCCCGCTTGTCTCACCTTGCCTGTGAATTCTTCCACGAACTGATTGGCCAACACGCGCATCGGCACAGCATACAGGCATTTGTGGGGAAAATCGCGCCCGTGCTCGATGGTTTCGAGAAAGGGCAACATCGCAGCCATTGTCTTGCCCGCGCCGGTGGGAGCCTGCAAAATCACGTTACGACCGCTCAAGAGCAACTCAGCCACACGCCGCTGAAAGGGGTAGGGAACCATGCTCATTGATCATCCTCCAAAATAACTGGCAAAGGTCTGGTCTAACGTATCACTCTCTGTTGCGCTGCCCCGACTGGCCTGCCAACCATAGGCTTCTGCCAGTCGCCGTGCTTCCCCCGTCATCTGATCTCGCAGCACTGGTGGCCCCACCACCTCCACGTCCGCCCCCCACCCCCGAATCCACGGCAGCATCTCCTGTGGCTCGGCCACCTGCGCCCGCCAGACCAGGCTGCCGTCGGGCTGCTCCTCCGTCTGCTCGTTGCTGTGCCAGCGCGTCTCTAGCACCCGGCGTGCCACACGTGGATGGAAGCGCAACACTACCTCGACCGGCTCCGCCTCAGTATACCAGATACCCCACGCATCGGCCAATTTCTCGTGTGGGTCAAAATCCTCCGGGATGGTATAGGGCTGGGTGGTGAGTTCAATCCGTTGGATACGCTCCAACTTGAACGTGCGCACCGCCCTCGGTGGTTCTCGCCAGCCGATGACGTGAGTGGTCTGGCCCACGGCGTAGGGCTCGATGAAATAGGGGGCAAAGTCGTACTCGTGCACCCGCCCGCTCGCGTGCCGGTGCCACAGGTGCACCATCCGTCCCTGCGACCAGGCCCGGGTCAACGTCTCCAGCACTTTCATATACACCGGATCGTACCGCTGAGCCTCGTCGTCCATCACGTCGGCGGAGACAGTCAGGTGGTGAAAGATCAACGGCGCTAGCCGCTCCAGCGCGAGGCCCAGTTTGCGCAAGGCCGACGCCGCGTGCGGGTTGTGTTTGTCCGTGCGCGTCGCCATCAGCCGGGCCGCCAGGTGGAGCGCCATTGCCTCGTGCAACGTCAGGCGCACGCGGGTCAGATAATGGTCCCGGTCAATCGCCAGCCTCCCGTCGCCGGCATCGTAGACGCAAAACCGGTCCAGGTCTGGCAGGTAACGATGGATCGTGGAGCGGTTCACTCCCAACCGCCGGGCAATCTCTGCCTGGGTCAATCCTTCGGGGTGAGCCAAAAGCAACGCCTCAATCTGCAACAGCCGTTCTGCCTTACCGGTTGCTCGTTCCATATTCCAGATGTCCTTTCATCTGCGTTGCGCTCTTGACCATTATACCACATCTCCCCCTCAAATTCCGCAACAGATACGCGGCAACCAACCCGACTTTTGTAAAGTCCGATTCATCGGACGCTGCTCCGTAGCCGGGCGACTTTATCGCCCGGCGGCCCCCGCTCGACACCTCATCATCTACTTTATCGCCCGGCGACCTCACAATAAAGGAGATTCTTCGCTACGCTCAGAATGACGGTCAACTGTAATGGCGCCCCTATCACCCGGCGACCCCACTCGGCCTTGACGACAAAGTCCGATTCATCGGACGCTGCTCCGTAGCCGGGCGACTTTATCGCCCGGCGGCTTGACACCCCATCACCTACTTTATCGCCCGGCGACCTCACAATAAAGGAGATTCTTCGCTACGCTCAGAATGACGGTCAACTGTAATGGCGCCCCCGCTCGACAGAGCACTACCGCCGCCTGCGGAACAGACTCAGAAACCCACGCTCGTCCTCTATCAGCAGCGTGCCCTGCTCCTCCAACGCCGGCAAGTCTCGCTGCACCGTGGAGCGATGAACCCCTAACATTTGCGCCAGTTGGCTGGGGCGAACAGTATCGGGATACTCGGGGACCAACTCATCGTACTGGCTTAGACGTCCCTGATCAGGTCTGCGTCCCATACAACACCTCCTCTGCGGATGAATTTGACTCCATCCTAACAGAGGAGTGTTGCAGGTAAGACAACAGCAGCGATTGGTAATTATCCGATAATCCGCTACTGTCCTGAAATCCGCGTTCTAAAAAAGCGGATCAAACACCAGCACCCGCCCGCCGTGGGCGTCGGTCACATAGATCGAGCCGTCCGGCCCTATAGATATGCCCACAGGCAGGGCGAAGGAGGATTCGTCGAGGCCATATTGGCCGAAGGAGAGCACATAGTTGCCTGAACCATCGAACACCAGCACCCGGTAGTGGCCCGGGTCGGTGACGTACACGTACCCCTGATCGTCCACCGCCAGGTAGGGTTTCTCGTCGGGCAACCCCGTGTCCCACCCGGCGATGGACCACTGCCGCAGGAACACACCGTCGCTGGTAAAGACCTGCACGCGCCGGTTCCAGGTGTCGGCGACGTAGACCTCGTCGTCCGGGCCGATGGTTATGCCGACTGGCTCGTCCAGGTAACCCTCCAGCACCCCTCCCCCACCCCACTGGGACATGAACTGCCCATCTGGCCCAAAGACCTGCACCCGTTTGTTGCCCGTGTCGGCCACATAGACCTGGCCGGTGGAGCCGATGGCGATACCGCGCGGGCCGTAAAAGGCGCTCTCTCCAACCTCCTCCTCAGGACCATACTGGCCGAACAGCCCCCAGGCGGTGACCGGATTGCCCCCGGCGTCCAGTTTCTGGATGCGATGGTTCCAGGTGTCCGCGACGTAGATGTGACCGTCGGGTGCGACGGCCACGTCCCAGGGATCGTTGAAACCCTGGGGCAATCCCACCTCCACCTCGACAGCCGAGTTCTGCCCCCAGGCAGCGACGAACTGCCCATCGGCGCTGAACTTTTGGATGCGCTGGTTGCCTGTGTCGGCGACATAGACGAAACCATCGGAGCCGATATTGACCCCGCTTGGACTTTGGAGTCGACCGGGTTCCGAGCCCTGGTTCCCGAACACCAATCGAGCAGTCAGTTCCTGCCAGCCTTCAGCATAGGGGTCGGTTGGCCCGATTTCCAGCGGGCCGGTTGTGCCCAGGTTCCACATCTGAGACGCCACATCACGGCGGACGTAGAGGCGGAATTCACTGCGCAGCGGCCACTGGTCGAGTGTATGCGTCTTGCCGGTCAGTTCATCGTAACGCCGGTAGTCGCGGTTGTACCAGATGTCCCACAACGCGGCGCGGGTCTGGGTGTCGGTGATGGCGTGAGTGAAACGCGCCCAGGTCAGGTCCTTGTAATCCTCCATCGGCCACCACATGAAAACGTAGGTATTAACATAGTCCCTGTCCATGTAGGGGGCCACGGCATCCCACTGCTGCCGCCCGGCGATGACGACCGGCGCATCCATCTGTTCTCGCGCGGGCTGTTCGCCGTAAAAGACAGCGTTGGGATAGTCACGCAGTTGCCATTGGAATAACGTGGAGCCATCAGAGCCATAAGCGACTTTGATTTCGTTCGGGCCACCGGCGGTGCGGCGCGAGAGTTCTTCGATCTGACGTTTGGCCTCCTTGACGGCTGGGCCAGCGTGGGCATAAACCAGGAACTCGGTCGCGTAATCATAGTTGACGTAGCAGAAGCGGCAGGCAGTGCGGATGGTGAGGAACACCGGCAGAAGAAGCAGGATCAGCAACAGGACACTCGCGGACACACGCCACCCGCCCCGGTGCACCAGGTACCCCATCCCCGCACCAAAAGCGAGCGTGCCCACCAGGCTACTCAGGAACCGCCCGGTGACGCCCAGTGACGCCAGTTCGTACCCCTGGAAGGGGCCGGAGAGAGCCGTTTGGATAAATACCACCAACGCTAAAACAAACGGAGGGGTGACGAATATTAATAGCCAGGTTCGATCTCGGAGTACCCGCCGCCAATCAGCCCCTTCGATCAGCCGCCCAATCAACCAGCCGGAGAGCAGAATCATCGGCACTGCCAGGTGGACGGTCATCCAGGGCATCCTCTCGCCCGCGTAGGAGTAGCCGATCCAGGACAGCGCGGTCCACCATAGGAGGAAGGGAATGAAAGGAGATTGGAGAGTAGAGACTGGGGATTGGAGAGTGGAAGTTGAATAGTGGAGGTTGGAGGGTGACAGGCGGGATTTGGGGCGGATGACCAAATAGATGGCAGTGATGAAGGTCAGCAAGAGTGGCAGGTACTCGTACAGAAGCGCCATAATCACGTAATAGTACCCTGGCTGGCTGCCTCGTTCGACCTCCTGTTGGGTCCACCAGTAACCCAATGAGCCGATCAAACCACTGGCGATGCCGGTGCCATTGGTGAAGAAAGTGGTGAACAGGACGACAAAAATGGCATAGTGGATCACGGCCGCGATGCTCCAGCGGCGCCGGTCCCAAAGGAGGCCAATGGCAGCCGAGACCAGCAGCGAAACGGTGACGATAGCGCCTGAGTAATAGAACGTTGGCGTGCTCAAGTCCATCGAATCCAGGCCCACGACCTGATCCAGGTCCAGGCCCACGCTCTGAATCAGGATAGGCGAGAGGAACGGAAGGCAGAGGGTACCCAGGACAATGATGAGGTCAAACACATCGTTCGACCGTTGCCGTCTCCAGACTCGCATGGCGAACAGGCCGACGAGGAAAAAACCAAAGATGGCATTGTAGATGAAAGATACCTCTTTGGTGGCGAACATCAACGAGACGCCGGCTGCCATCAGATAAAGCCAGCGATCACGGCCATCGCGCAGGTAGGAGAAGATGGCAAAGAGAACGACGAGGGACCAGAGGGTGATTGGGATATCGTGGCGGATGTAACGAGAGTAGTAGGCGATGGAAGGAGATATGAGCAGGAGAAATGAAGTGGCAAGAGCGCCAGCGCGACCCAGCCAGCGCCGGAGGAGGTAGGGAAAGGCGACCAGGGCCACCCCCATCAACGCGACTGGCAACCTGGCGGTGAATTCATTGTCATCGAAAAGGAAATAGGATAGAGCCGTGGCGTGGTACAGGAAGGGGCCATGCCTCCATGGCGAATGTGCAAAACCACGGCCGGTGTACAGATTCCACGAGTACCAGGCATGCACACTCTCGTCGTGGCCTGGTACCAAGTCGCCCAACCCCCACAACCGCGTGGTGAGAGCCAGGACAACGATAATGATGTAGAGTCCTTTTTCCCAGTCCAGAGTTACAAGGCTGCCCAGGGGTTTATCCAACAGTGTTTGCTCCATCTCTACTTTATATACACGAGTAGGGAGGGATTTGTGAGAAGCGACCCAGCCACCGAACTGGGCTGGACGACAGGGAAATGAAGGTGCTGGAACTGATTGCCAATAACGTGCAGATGCCCCCCAGTAGTGACCTCTGGCACTGGTCTATGTGACCCCCAACATGGTATAATCCTGGACACTGGCGACCCATACACCCTCGCGCTGGTTTGGACCAGTTGTAACCCGCGGGAGGGTAGCCTGAGTAATAGCACCCAGGAGGAACAAAATGACCAGTGAAGAAAAGCGTCCATCCACCCGTCTACCCGCAAAGACGCCCCCAAACACACTCTACACTCTGAGGCAGGCGGTCTTTTTGATCTCGCTGCCCTTTGGCATCCTCAGTTTTGTTCTCCCTATCTATGGCAAAGAGATCGGCGCCGACGCAGTCCAAATCGGGCTCTTTTTCTCCGCCTTTTCCCTGATGACGGTTTTGCTGCGTCCCATCGTCGGCGCGGGGCTGGACCGTTACGGGCGTCGCCCTTTCTTTCTCGCCGGGCTGATCGGCTACGGTGCGACTATGTTCGCTTTTGCCCTCTCCAACCAGGTGTGGGTGATCGTCGTCGCCCGCACGCTCCAGGGAATCGGTTCCGCCTTCCTGTGGCTCTCTGCCCGCGCCATCACCGCTGATACGGCCGAGGCCAACCACCGGGGGCGCGCTTTTGGAGGCGTGGATCAGTCCAGTATGCAGGGAGCGCTGCTCGGCACCTTTGCGGGGTTCGGCGTGTTGGTGCCATTGGGCATTGGAGACGGTTGGATTCCCCTATTCATTGGTTACGGGGTTGTGAGCCTGATAGCAGCGCTGCTGGCATGGCGGCGTTTGCCGGAGACCAACCCGGCGACCAGGCAGACAACCAGGCAAACGACCCGCCACGCAGCGCAGCGCCCCATCGTCTGGTCTCGGCCTTGGGTACTGCTGTTATTGGTGACGGCCATCACCGGTGCGTCGTGGGCGCTGCTCTCTCCCATCCTGATGATCTTTCTGCAGGAGAAACTGGAGGCGGGGATGACAGACCTGGCAACGGCCTATCTGCCAGCCGCACTCGTCTGGGCGCTCTTGCCGACTCGGTTAGGCAAATTGGCGGACCGGTTCGGGCGGAAACCCCTGATGGTGTTGGGGATGGCGGTGGCGGCCGGTAGTTCATTTCTCATCCCTGGCCTCGCCAGCCTGACGGGACTGGCGGCTCTGTGGGCCATGCAGGCGCTCTGTTACGCGGCCGGCGACCCGGCCGAACAAGCCCTGGTGGCGGACTTGGCCGGCGATGACCAGCGCGGCCGGGCGTATGGGCTATACACGCTCGCGGCTGGGCTGGGGGCGACCGCCGGCCCGCTGGTGGGAGGATGGCTGTACGAAACCCTCGGCCCACAGGCTCCCTTCTATGCCAACGGAATCATATTGTTCTTGTGCACGTTGCTGCTTGGGGCGCTGTTGCAGGTTCCTGCCAGAACGGGCGATTCCCTGGCTTGATTAAACACTCAAAACGTGGTATGGTCTGCATATGGCCCAACGTGCAGATCTCTTCTCCAGCATAGTCTCATACGTGATGTTGGCGGTAGTTGCCGTGGCCGGCCTGTTGGGTATGTACCGGGCCGGGCAGCCCTGGGGGATAGCCGCGGGCTTGCTGTTCGCCCTGGGCATCCTGTACTATCGCTGGTCCAGGCAGCCATTTCATCTTCACCTGGCCATAGAGACCGCGCTGGTCGTTGGCCTGGTAGCCCTTCGTCCTGGCGACTTTGTGTTCCTCTGTTTTATACTCAGTGGGCACACGATGTATCTGCTCCCCAACCGTACCGGCGCGCTTTGGATCGCTTTAATGGCACTGGCGACCGGGGCAATATACATTTACCAGAACGGCTGGGCCAGTGGCCTGTTGTGGACGACGCTTATCGCGAGCGGGTATGCCTCTTTCGGTTTCTTCAGTTACGCCTGGACGCAGGCTGAAGAGGCCCGACGCGAAAGCCAGACTCTGCTCACAGAGCTGCAAACGACCCACCACCAGTTACAGGAGTACGCCGAACAGGTTGAGGAACTGGCCGGGGCCGAGGAGCGTTACCGTCTGGCCCGCGAGATGCACGACACCCTGGGACATCGCCTGACCGTGGCCGCCGTGCAACTGGAAGGCGCGCAACGATTGATCCCCAGCGATCCAGAACGCGCCGCCTGTATGGTTGGCACGGTGCGCGATCAGGTGCGCGAAGCCTTGAGCGAACTGCGGCGCACGGTGGCGACGCTGCGGACGCCACTGGAGGCCGGCATCTCGCTGCCCCGCGCGCTGGCGCGGCTGGCGACCGGGTTTGAAGAGGCCACCGGCATCACCGTCCACCTGACGCTAGCCGAAGACATGCCCGCCTTGCCCGACAGCCACCGGCTGGCCCTCTACCGGGCCGCCCAGGAGGCACTGACCAACGTGCAACGCCACGCCCACGCGCGGAACGTGTGGCTTCAGTCGGCCTGGCGGGACGAGGAGGTCGTGTTATTGATCAGCGACGATGGGGTTGGATTTCCCCCCATCGCCGAACAAAGGGGGTTCGGGCTGCGCGGGCTAATGGAGCGCGCCACACAACTGGGCGGCGGGCTCACTCTGGAGTCGAGACCTGACAGTGGGGGAGCGCGTCTCTCCTTCCGTCTCCCACTGTCCACAGAGGAGACAAATGGCTGAACCGATCCGCGTCCTGTTGGTGGACGATCAAAAACTGATGCGCGAGGGATTGCGCGTCCTGCTGGAACTGGAGCCAGACCTGGAGGTGGCAGGTGAGGCCGAGGACGGGCAAACGGCGCTGGAGACCTACGCCACCCTTCAGCCGGACGTAGTGCTGATGGACATCCGTATGCCCGGCATGGACGGCGTCGAGGCCACCTGGCGCTTGCGCGAGCGCTGGCCCCAGGCTCGTATTATCATCCTGACCACTTTTGACGACGATGAGTACGTCTTTGAGGGACTGCGGGCGGGGGCATTGGGATACTTGCTCAAGGATGTATCTGGCCAGGAGCTGGCGGAGGCGGTGCGCACGGTGGCCGCTGGAGGGGCACTGGTCGAACCGTCGGTCGCCCGCAAGGTGCTGGCCGAGTTCGCCCGGCTGGTCCCGCCCGCACGACCGCCGGAGGAGGGGTTGCCGGAACCCCTCTCAGAGCGGGAACGGGAGGTGTTGCGGCTGCTGGCCTCGGGGCTGAGCAACCACGAGATTGCAACGCGCCTGAGCCTGGCCGAAGGCACTGTCAAGAACTATGTGACCAGCATCCTGCAGAAACTGGGCGTCCGCGACCGTACCCAGGCAACCGTGCGCGCGCGAGAACTGGGGATGATCTAGGGATATGCATCTTCGGCGGCAAAGAATTCGCTCCAGACCAGCACCTCTCTCAGGTATTTGCCGTGACTGGACACGTACAAAAAAAACGACGTCGTCCTCGTCGGCGTTCTCCGCCAGCCAATCCAGGTCATCCTGCAAGGTCTCTCGGTCGAATTAGCGCAGTTCGTGGATCTGACCTGGCTCCCAACCCGCATCCTCAAGCACCTGGCTCATCTGAGTGATACCGATATAATCCACAAGCAGGTCGGACATATCCACATCGCTGTAATCGTCTTTTTCGGCCAGGACGGCCCAACCCTGCACCGCACGCTCACCGGCTGGCGCTGTTGGCTGGGCTGTGGGCTGTTCTGCGAACTCCAGTGTGGGTTCGGTCGTAGCCGTTGGTTGGATCGCGGGTTGCTCTGTGGCTTCGGCTGTAGCCGTCGGTTGGATTGCAGGTTACTCCGTAGGCTGGGCATCACTGCACCCCCCGGCCCAGACACTTGCCAGGATCAGGGCCAATGCAAGTACAAGATTTCTATTCTTTTTCATTTTCCTTGGTCTCCCTAAGGGTCCGTAAAATAACAACTTCCCGACACGATGTCATTGCGAGCGTTTTTTTGCGAAGCAATCCCCATGTTTGTCTAGGAAGGAGATTGCTTCGTCGCAAAAAGCGCTCCTCGCAATGACACGATTGGGAAACTTTTTATTTACAGGCCCCAAGTCTTACTTTTCGTAAACCCACTCCTCAAATAACGCTGTCAAATCGCATTGGCAATGGTGTTCGGCCAGTTGCCTGAAGACATCACCCGTGCCAATGTCCCACTTGTGAGATGTGTAGTAATCACGCAAGAATTCGTCAAACGTCTCCTGCCCCATCTCCTTTGCCAGAGCCTCAACAAATAGCGGCCCGCGGCCATAGACGATCGCGCCATATTCTCCACCCGTGTAGGCCCTCACGGGCATGCCGATGGGAATGCTGGCCCGATCAACGCGGTCCCAGCGATAGTACAAACCATCGCGCCAACCCTGGGCAGCACGTTCACCGCCGACGTCAAGGTGATAAAGACCGGTGACGTATTGCACAACTGCCTCATCCAGCCACGGTTCGTCCACCTGGTCGTTGCCGACGGTGTTATAAAACCACTGATGGGCTACCTCGTGGGCTACAGTACCTTCGAGCATGACCTGGGATGGCAACCCCCTGACTTGTTCTTTCGGATCGTAAAGATTGAGGGCTATCGCCACCACGCCAGGATACTCCATGCCCAGTGCTAACATTGGCGTACTCACAACGTCAAATTCAGTGTACGGATAAAGACCAAAACGCGCGTTGTAGCTTTTCAACGCGTCGGTCGCAAACTGCAAGGCCAGCCCCGCCCCATCTGCTCGCTCCGGAAAAGCGTAACTATTGACCGTCGTCTCCCCCACCCTCTCGCTGATCATAGTGTAATTCTCACTGGCGGCCAGATAAAAATCGCGCGCCGGGCCGGCCGCGAAGGTCAGAACACAGGTGCCCGCTTTGCACTCACGGCCGGCTTCAACCCCCGAAGCAACGACCGTCAGCGTTGCGGGTGCGGTCACGCGCACCAAATAAAGGCTGGCGTCAAAATGAGTGACGTCCGCGTTGGGAGGCGGCACCTCTACGTTCCAGCCTTGATCGTCGTACGCCGGGATGACCGGGTAAAATTCATCCAGCACCAGCACGCCATCAAAATAACCGAACAAGCCATAGTTGCCCGCCATCTCACGCGGTACCTTTACCTCAAAGTCCATCTGGATGACGACTTGCGCGCCGGGTAACAAAGCCACAGGCAGCGGTACACGCACGGCACTATCCTCAAACTCGTAGATGGGCTCTACATCCTGTCCGTCTACCCTGACCGCAGACACGGTCGCTGCACCACCAGCCGTGTTGGAAAACAGGCGAAAGTAGATTTCGTCGAGCGGCTCACGTTCCTGATTGGTATAACGGACTTGTTCGCGGCCCTGTAGAACGAGAAAATCATCGGGAATCCGCAGGTCAATGTGATACACCGTCGCGCCCGATAATTGATCAAGCACTGCCTGCTCCGCGCCGATCAGCCCTTTACGGAAGATGGCACGGTCATCCCAGGCTACATCAAACAGATGGGATGCAATGAGCGTGGGAGTAAGACTCGGCACAAGAACAGCAGTGGGCCCTTCAGGCGGCATTGGCGTGGCAGTGGGTTCGGGAATGGCGGTAGGTTCAGGAATATTGGTAGGAAATGGTGTCGCCGTGGGCGTTGGCGTAACACAGGCAGTGAGTGCTGCCAGGACTATGTATGTGACGAGAATGAATCCAAAGGTCTTTTTCACAGCCAGGAACGATTGGCAGGTCATCTTATTCTCCTTTACACTGGGCATTTCTTGTTGTCCGGGCCGTCTAACCAGACGGGCTCTCTTCAGGCGGTCAGGGGGGACAATAAAGAATCTCGCGCACCTCCATCTCTCTCATTACTTCCATTCCACTGCATTGCACGACAATCCCTCAAAGTTAGTCCAGCGGCGCGCACACACCTCTCTCATCATAGACTTGACTTGTTGATCCATCTCCGGTAGGTAGACAGGGATAACAAAGGGAGACCAACCACTACAGAGACTGTTGAAGGCATCGTAGGAAATGCGATAGTCGGGGCCTAGCAATGGATCGTCAGAAATAAACTCACCGGTCGCATCATTGTAGCCGTGGATGACACGAAAATGGGCGATTCCCCGATCAGTGGATAGCCGTTGCAAAACGATGACTGGGATGTCGTTGGCTAACAACAGGCGCACCGTCAGCAGCCTGAGGTCACGGTCCAATGGGAAGTGATAGACCCGAGCCATCAATCCGTGCTCAGAGGCATACACCGGGGCGACACACGGGTTGTACACGTGAGCGTACCACTCCTGGATCTCGCGCTGAGTGACCCAGTGGTCATAGTAGCCGAGCAAGATGGCGACGCTGCACGGGCCGCAGTTATTCCAGGTCTGTGCCTGGTGATTCATAGGCTCCAGCAAGACAGCCTCTGGCAGAGGAGTGGGGGTGGCCGTTGGTGTAGGAATGGGCGTCGGCGTGCTGGTGGGTGTGTCTGTTGGTGTTGGCGTGGGGCTGGGGCTAGAAGTAGTCGTGGGTTTCGGCGTGGCGGTGGCAGTCGGGGATGGGGTCACCGTGGGCAACGATGTGGCGCAGGCGGTGACCGCTGCCAGGGTCAGCAACATAGCGAGGATAGTATTCAGTAGCCCTTCCGAGGTCAAAGAGACCCTTTCATAACTTTGTGAACCCGGCGAAGGTCGCACAAACCTTCGCCATGTTCAGATTCAGATCTAATCAGGTTGCAGTTCGAACGCACCGATGTCGCATGGAGTGTCGGAGGACGTCTGCACAACCGGCCGTGGGGCTCCGCGCTGGTCGGTAGGGAGGGTGCAACTGATCGCAGGGATCATATCAATCGCCGGGCTGCCGGGGAGCAGCGCGTGGGTCCGGGTGTCGCCGCCGTTGCTGGTCAGGGGGCCTAACATAGGATCGCCGGAGTAGTCCGAGTCACAACTACCATCCTCAACCAGGTTGTTGATGTTCACACCGATTGTGCCCTCTTTTGTATTGTCGCTTGTGACGCCGGTACCACAGTTCCCTCCCCTCCCGATATTGTGGGCAATGATTGTGTTCACGTAGTCCAGGTTGCCCAGGAGATAGATTCCTCCGCCTCTCTTAGAAGCCCGGTTATTACTGATGGTACAGTTGGCGAGTTGAAGAGCGCCCGCGACGTAAATTCCACCCCCCTGGTTAGTGGCCCGGTTACCGCTGATGGTGCTGTTGGTGAATACCGCCGTACAGGCGCAGCCGATATGGACACCTCCTCCCCTATTTCTACCAAGGTTCCCGTTTCCAGTTTGGTTGTTGCTGATTGTACTGTTGATGAGTATCAATTCTCCACCCCCACTCTTGATGCCGCCACCGCAGCCACACTCGAGACCGCGCGGCGCTTTTTCGTGAGCGACGTTGTTGGAGACAGTACTGTTAATGACTGTCAATGCACCGCTGTTGCAGATGCCGGCACCACCATTGGCGGTGTTGTTGGTAACTATGCAATTTTTGAGCGTCAGCGTACCATAGTTCATAGCGCCACCGCCACAATCATCTTGGATGCTCGGCTTACCGTGCCGGATGGTCATCTTCTCAAAGGTCACAGTAGCGCCTTCCTCGACGAAAAAAACGCGTTCGGGGGTCTTGTCTAGCGTCTCGTGGGCCTGCACGATGGTGGCGGCGGCACCCAGTCCCCGGATGGTGACGTCTTTGTTCACGACGATGCCCGCTTCGGTGTGGATGTGGTCGGTGATCTCAATGATGGCGCCGGCCTTGGTACTGGGAGCATCAATGGCGGCCTGGATGGTGGTAAAGTCGCAACCGGAAGCGCACACGGTGTCGGTGGCTGGCGGGGGCGTTGGCGTCGGTGGGATGGGGGTAGGAGTTGGCGGTATGGGGGTCACGGTAGCGGTAGGCGTTGGCGTCTCCGTCGGCGGGACGGGGGTCGCGGTAGCGGTTGGCACTGGCGTCTCCGTCGGTGGCGGGGAAGTCGCAGTCGACGCTACAGGTGTGGCAGCGGGAGAGGGTGAGGTAGTGCATCCTGCTAGAACTGCCAGGGTAAGGATCATCAACATATATAAGAGCCTGGGTTTCATTTCTATCTCCTCACAAATGAGTTGCTATTCGGTTTGCAGTTCAAACGCGCCGATGTCGCAGGGAGTATCAGGGGATGTCTGCACAATCGGTCGTAACGCTCCCCGTTGATCGGTAGGAAGCGTGCAACTGATCACGGAAATCACATCAATCGCCGGGCTGCCCGGAAGCAGGGCGTGAGTTTTGGTGTCACCGCCGTTGTCGGCCAGGGGGCCAAGCATTGGATCATCGGAGTAATCCGAATCGCAACCGCCGCCCCCGACCAGATTGTTGCTGTTCGTGCCGACGGAGCCCATTCCTCGATAGCCGCCTGGGCCACCGACGACGCAGTTTCCACCTTTACCGGCGTTGCCGGCGATGATCGTGTTCACGTAATCCAGATGGCCTCGAACGTAGACGCCTCCGCCCTCGCCAGTGGTGCGGTTATCACTGATGGTGCAGTTGACGAGGCGCAGGACACCATGGTCATAGATCCCGCCGCCGCAAGCGACGGATCTGTTGCCACTGATGGTGCTATTGGTGAATACTGCTGTGCAACTGCAGGCGACGTGAACACCACCGCCACAGCCCACATCTCTGAAAGGATCAGCGTCCTCGGATTTGTTGTTGCTAATGGTGCTGTTGATGAGCGTCAGAGTACCTCTCTCGCACTTGATACCACCCCCGTTGCCACAGGTGTAACCGATGGGTCCGACTCCATCGGCGGTGTTGTATCTGACGGTGCTGTTGATGAGCATCAGCGCACCACTGCTGCAGATGCCGGCCCCACTGTTAGAACCGTTGTCACTGACGACACAGTTATCGAGTGTCAGCGTGCCGAGGTTCATGATGCCGCCGCCACACTCTTCCTGTTTACTTGGCCTGCCGTGCCGAATCGTCATTTTCTCAAGGACTAGAGTAGCGTCTTCCTCAATGAGAAAGACCCGTTCAGGGGCCTCGTCTGGCGTCTCGTGGGCCTGCACGATGGTGTCGGCGGCTCCCAATCCCCGGATGGTGACATCTTTGTTTACGACGATGCCTGCTTCGGTGTGGATGGGATCGGTAATCTCAATGATGGCGCCGTCGGCGGTACCGGGATCATCAATGGCGGCCTGTATGGTGGTAAAATCACAGCCGGAGGTGCACACGATGTCGGTGGCTGGAAGGGGTGTTGGCGTCGGTGGGATGGGCGTCGCGGTAGCGGTCGGCGTTGGCGTCTCCGTCGGTAGTATAGGCGTAACAATCGGTGTTGACGCCGGCGGCAAGGGAGTCGCTGTAGGTGGTATAGGAGTAGTAGTCGGTACAGGCATAACCGTCGGCTCGGCTTCCCTACAACCAGAGGCCAGGGCTAGAACAATCATTACCGTAATAACTACAGTGTAACGGATAGATGACATATTCTTACTCCTTTCGCCGCCACTCGGCTACCACCGTGCAGACTGACCATCACAGGTCTTCCGGCAGATGGAGGGCGAACTGGCACACCTCATCACCCTTGAGAACAGATTTGACGATTTCAACGGTTACAGACCTGCCAATTGCACCCTCCCACTGCTGGCGGTACCATCCCGCCCCGCAGTAGCAGAACGTAATTGGCATTCCCTGATCCATGTGATTTCGGACGAGGGGGCAGTAACAATAGGCCTTTCGCCTTTCCAGGGCATCTGTGGCATCCTGATACCCTTTCGGATCACGGGGGTTTTTGGTGGAATAGATGACGTGGCCATCCCGGAGGGGACGGTCTCCGCCCCACCCCGGGTCTGATTCCATGAAATCCAGAACGGCATCCACGGCCTGCATAGCGTCCTGAGCACTGGTTTTCGCCTCTTTGTAAACCGTCTTGAGTTTTTTGATCTGGCCCGGCGGACAGACGTGGGCGCAACTGGAGAGAATGTCATACTTCTGAGGCTCGTCCGCCAGGCCGTTCAACCGCTCCACCATTCCCTTGACCCACCGGAAACGGTCGTCCGCGCTCGATTCTATGCCCAGATCATCACTCCCTTGCATAACGACTTGTTTCACCTCTTGCCCGAGAATACGATCCAGGCTTCCTGCCAGGCGGTCATTCCACCGGTGGATGATAAACTGAATCTCAACCCCTGTGTCCGGCCCGCCCTGAGCAGCGTCGAAGGGATAGACCTCCCGGCAGAATTCGTCCGAGATGATCCCATGCTCCTCGGCGTAACCGTACAGTTTGCCATACGTCTCGCCAAGTTTTTCTGACGCGTCGCGGTGAACGATGGATAGGACATCCAGGGCAGGTAAAACCCTGCTCTTGAGAGTGGTCGTTTCGACCTTCTGGGTCACGGGAAACCCTATTTCGACGTCATAACCATCTTGAACGCTGGTGACAAACTGGAAGATGCAAAAGGGCGCGCCCGCAATGGCTTGCTCTGGAACCTCCTGGGCCAATTCGCCCAGCACATCTGGTATCTCGGCGCGTTGTTTGATCGTGCGTCGAACCGTAGCAACAATGGTCTCTTTGAGCTTTTTGTGTTCTATGTCCATTATTACACCTCAGCAACACTCAATAGTCCAACTCGCGGCTGAGCACGGTCAGTGCTAACAGCGTCGTCTGGCCTACTTGCTCCAGTTTCCTCGGATCTAGCGACTCGAACGTATCTTCCACTGTGTGCGCCGTCCGATCTGAGCCATCCCAACTCACATAAGCGGTCAGCGCGGAGCGGCCCCCATAGCCTGGTTTAGTGTACAGGCCGTAGTGAGGGCCTCGCCCACGCGTGGTCGTGGAGACCCCTAACCGGCCCGCCGCCTTCTGAAACAGTTGCACTAACCGGTAACTACTCCCCTGCTCCAACGCGATTCCCTCGCCGGTGCCCGCCCCCACGCCGCTCAGTTCAATCACTGTTTCCACTTCCAGCGACCGCAAGTAGGTCTGGGTGTTCATCACGTTACTCACGCTCAATCCCTCATACCGTTCGCCATCGGGCCAGGCGACGAAGATGACCGTGCGCTTGGGTGGATAAGGGGCTTCCTTGAGCACACGGGCGATTTCCAACATCGCCGCCACGCCGCTCGCATTGTCGTTGGCCCCTGGGTAGAGCGTGCCATCAATACCCAGCCCCACGCCATCGTAGTAGGCGCTGACAATGATGGCCTGATTGGACAGCGGTGTCCCCGGCCTCTCAAAAACTGCCCGGTAGTCAACCTCCGGTGCGGTTTCCATCGCCGCGCCGGTGCCAGGAATGTAGCCGATGATGGTAGAGTGTGTGACAAACTCTGCCTCCACAACCGTGAAATCAGCATCAAAGTCCAACCTGTAATCTTCTTCCAAGACCGTCTCCAGACGCACCGTCACTCCTGGCGTGGTCAACGCGACCTCGCCAGGTTGCAGGCCATCTGTCAAACCCGCCAGGCTCTCCAGACTGCTGCCCGCCGTGGCCAACAGCCGATCAGCCACCTCTGAAGTAATATACATTACAGGTGGCACGCGGCCATACGAGAAACCAAACAGATACTTGCGTTGAAACGAGGAAGGATCGTCGCTGACAACCAGTGCACCGGCTGTGGCATCAATATTGACGCGTTCTAACTCTGCCTCACGCACCAGTACCACCTTGTCGTAAAGGTCACAGTTGCGCAGCCCATAAGGATCATGCCTATGCTGGCCCCCGGAAGGGTCGGTGAGGGAGATCTCAACCGCGTCTCCCCCAGAGACCTCCGGGAGAGGGCCGGTGACCAGGCCAACGATCGGCCCCTCGCTCTCGCCAGAGATGATGAGGGGGCCAGTGTAAGCAATAAAATCCTCCCTGTAGACCAGGGCCTCGGCTACGTATCCCTGGTCGTCCAGTATCTCCAGGTGGGGCGCTTCCACCAAGTGGTAGGCAGATTGGGGGACAGCCAGGGTATAAGTGTCGCCCTCACCACCGGGATCCAATCCGACCTCTTTCATTCGCCCAGCGATGTACTCGGCGGCCAAACCCGCCCCTTGTGTGCCTGTCTCGCGCCCATAGAACTCGGGAGACGCCAATACTCGAACGTCCTCCAGTACCCGCCCGGCGTCGAACTGTTTTGCCTGAGCCTGGTAAATTCCCAACGGAGAAGTGGAGCGCATCACCCACACCAGCCCCACCACTGCCACGCCCGCCACCACAGCCGTGTACTTGTTGAACAGCCGGCTGACGTTGACGCGGCTCTCCGCCAGGAAGCGGCGCAATCCCTCGCCCCACACGTTAAAGGCCACGATGGCCAGGAGAAAAGCGACACCCGGATACCAGGCCATCCAGGGGTAACTCCGCCACCAAGCGCGGATGTTCGCCAGCATCGCTCCCCACTCCGGCACGTCGGAAATGTAGGCGATGACGGGCACCATCATCCCAACCTCGCCAATCTCGACTTTGAAGCCGCCTCCCAGAAAAGTGTTGAGGAAGCCCAGTTCTGCTAATAGCATCAGAACGCCGCCCATCTCCAGCACGGTCAGCACCAGCAGAGAGATCAACAGAACAGGCAGCACGTGCCGCGTCAAAATCTGCCCCGACCGCGCCCCCACCGCCCGCGAAGCCTCAATGTACAATCGCGGCTTGATGCCGATCACCTGCCCCCGCACGAATTGCGCCACCTCTCCCCACCCTACTACGCACAGCGCCAGCACAAACACCCACATCCCCTGCTGGATGCCCAACGCCTGGATCAGAATCATGGCAAACAACGTGAACGGAAACGCTGCCCACACCCCCACTGCGCCGGTGACTAGCCGATCCAGCCGCCCCCCCTGCCACCAGCCCGCGATCATTCCCAGGGCCGTGCCCACCAGTACCCGCGCCAGCGTCGCGAACAATGCCAGCGACAGCGTCTGCCTGGCCCCCGCCAGCACCAGCGCCTGTACGTCTCGGCCTATGTGGTCGGTGCCCCAGGGAAAGACGGTGGAGGGAGGATAGGGAGGCGCACCAATCTGACCATCAATGACCATTGTGCCGTGAATCTCGTAAGGATCCGCCTCGGTCAACCGTCCGCCGAACAGGGCCAGGCCGAGAAAGCCCAATGCTAACAACGCGCCGACTATCAGTGCCGGATTGCCGAACACGCTGCGCAGTATCCATCGCGACCGGCGCAAAGCCGCCGGCTCACTGCCCCCCGACGCGCTCGCATTTACCGTCACAACCGGCAAGGGGCGCAGTCTCGGCCTCTCACGCCGTGCGCCCGGCAGAGAACGGCGCAGATCAGCCCACCACTCGGTGATGGCGCTAACCACGTCTGTCAGACGTTCCCAGAAACCAGGTTCTTCGGAAAAAACCTGGTTTCTCTCCTGTCCTCCATTCCTCAAACGCGGGTCCAGCAATGGATAGATCAACTCCAGCAGCAGATTGATCAGCAGGAACAGCAGCCCCAGCGATAAGGTCAGATCAACCACCAGCGGCATCATACCCCCGGCTGCGCTCAGGGCAGGCCCCAACTCGATTGCCTCCAGCAGCGCCAGTCCCACTCCAGGCCACAAGAAAAAGTACTCTACCACCGGTAGGCTGGCCAGCGAGAAGCGTAGCGACGTACCCAGCGTAGTCAGGATCGGGATCAGCACATTCCGCATGGCGTGGCGGTAACGCACCGCCCGCCAGTGCAACCCCTTCGCCCGCGCTGTACGGATATAGTCCGCCCCAAGCACCTCGGACAATGAGATATAGGTGACCTGCGCGATTTGGGCCAGTGGGCGAGCGGCCAGTACCAGCGCCGGCATGATCAGGTGCACGTCCCAGCCAAAGCCGGTCGGTGGCAACGCTGGGACACCCAGCCGCCGGTGCGCCTGGAAGTTGATCACCCAAAACATCATCGCCAGCAGGAAACTGGGCGTGGAGATTCCCAATACGGAGAGCAGCAGCAGCGACGACGCCCATCCCTTTCGCCGGGTAAGCGCCACCGCGAGGCCCAAAGGCACCCCCAACGCTGCCGCCAGGCCCAGGGATACGAGCAGCAGCCCGGCGCTGCGACCGAAGGTCGTGGCAACCAACTCAAGGGCTGGCAGGTTATATTTGTGCCAGTAATAGGTCGTCGGGTGATCGGTCACATAAGTAACCATCCGTAGCAGAGATTCGCCAGCCGCATTCAGTGGCTCGGCCGGCAGCCCCTCCCGCCCTCGCTCGGCCATAGTCAGGCCGAATAGGGTCAAGTAAGCGATGACAAACAGGGTCACCAGGCTGGTGCCCAAACGACGCAGAACCACACGAGATCTATGCAAGTGTTCGTCCATGAAAGATACCCCTCCAGACCAAAGTTTTCCAAAAGACCCACCTATTATACACCCAGTGGTGGCATTTGGTTCAATTGGTTGGACAGGGATAAGCAGAAGGGTACAAAATCAACGCGCTTTGTCTATGTTATCCGCACCCATATCGGCGATGGCCGCCAACAATCGCTCCGGCGGGTCACCCTTGCTGACAAAAGCATCGGCTCCGGCGGCCAGGGCTGCTCGACGCGCCTCCGGTCGGCCGCTGAGTGCGATCACGTACAAATTAGGATAAATCCTGCGTAAGGCGGACAGCGAACCAACCGCCGCCAGACCCGGCAACTCCCATCCAAGCAGCACCAGGTCGGGGCAGGTCGTCTCCATCTGGGCCAACAACCCCTCGGCATTGACGGCCTCACCCGCCACCTCAAATCCTGGTCGTCGGTCCAACAACACGCGCAGCGCGAATCGTACTCTCGGTTGGTCATCGGCGAGCAAGATACGCATCGTCATCACCTCATCAACAAGCCGTCAATCTACTCATTTGAGCCCAGTATATAACAAAGAGCCCCCAGATGCATCGGGCATCTGGGGGAATTAACGATTGGACAGGTGTCCGATCTTTTCATTAGCCAGATGACCAATTTCGCCACAGCGCCAGGGCTATCGGCCACCAGCGAGTAAGACGAAGAATCAGCGTGCCTTGCGCATGCGCGGGTCTAGAATGTCACGCAGGACATCCCCTACCAGATTCCAGGCCAACACAAACAGCACAATAGCCACGCCAGGAAAAGCCACGATGTACCAATGATCCGCCAGGGATGGAATCCAGTTCCGCGCAAAATTGATCATCTGGCCCCAGTCGGCATATCCCCTCTGTGCACCCAGACCCAGAAAACTCAGGGCCGCAAAGTTCAACACGTAGGTCCCGATGTTCATCGAGGCGATGACCAGCAACGGGAAGATCGCATTGGGCAGCAGGTGACGGAACAGGATGCGCAGGTTGCTAGCGCCGATGGCGCGCGCCGCTGTTGCATACTCCAGTTCTCGGATGGCCAGGATATTGCCCCGGATCACACGGGCATAAGCCATCCAGCCGAAAAAGATGATGGCCAACATCCCAGTGAGGATTTGCAGTTGTACAGGATTAACCGGCTGGGTGGGGTTGTGTCCAAAGGTAACCAGAGCCAACAACTTGGCCAGGAACATCAAAGGACCAGCCTCTCCCCGTCCATAAATCGTGTGTAACACTGAAGTCAACGTGATGGCAGCCAACAGAAAGGGAAAAGCCTGAAAGATCTCTGTGATCCGCATCAGCATCTCGTCGAGCCAGCCCCCGTAATAGGCGGACACGGACCCCACGAGCAGGCCGATGATTGTCGTAGAGATGGTAATCACCACACCGACACGAAATGCTGTGCGGGTGCCCCATATTACACCGTAGTAGATGTCGTATTGTCCCTCCGTCGTGCCAAAGGGATGTTCATCGTTGGGGGACTGGGGCGTCGAACTGAATCCATCTCGGGGAATCATATACGAATCGCGCCCTCCCTCCGGTGGTGGCGCAATCCACGGGGCGGCCACGGCGATGACAGCAAAGGCCAATAACAGCAAGATTCCGGCCAGAGAAGTTGGGGCGATCAGTAGTTTCTTGATGATCTTCATCGTGGCACCTCTATTATCCGTACATTCGTAGATTCGTACATTCGTAGATTCGCTGACTCGTTCACCGCAAACGTATCCGAGGGTCAATAAACCCGTAGAGCACATCCACGACCAGGTTGCCAAACACCAGGATGATACTGCTGAACAGAGTCACGCCCAGTACAGAGACGACGTCGAGGGACATCGCCGCCTGCGCCAGGAAAGATCCCATGCCGGGGTAGTTAAAGACCGTTTCTGTGATCACCACGCCGTTGAGCAGCCCAACCAGGGTCAGCCCACCCACGGTGACGACCGGGATCAGGCCGTTGGGCAGAGCATGCCGGCGGATCACCATCTTTTCGGCCAGTCCCTTGGCGCGGGCCGTGGTTAGATAATCCTGACGTAACGTGTCGAGCATAGACGAGCGTGTGACGCGCAGCATAAAAGCCCAGTTCAGATAGGCCAGACTTGTGACCGGCATGATCAGGTGCTTGAGCGTGTCCAGGAAGATATCAAACCGCAGGTTCAGTAAAGCATCCAGCGTATTGATCTGTGTATATCGCGTGAACTCGCCAGACTGCACGATCCGCATTGCCCATTCCGAGAGCCGCCCTGGGGCAAACCAGTCCAGCCGGGCGTAAAAGACCATCAGCGCGATCAGGCCAAAGACAAAAGTAGGAATGGACCAGCCGACGATACTGAACACACGCAGTACCTGATCCAGAAATTTGTTGTGGTGGACTGCGGATAGCACACCCAACCAGATACCGATGCCAATCATCGGTATGGCAGCCCAGATCGCCAACTCGGCCGTGGCGGGCAGTCGCCGGCCGATGACATCCGCCACTGAGCTTTTGCCTGTTTGGGACCAACCCAGGTTGCCGCGCAGCACACCTCCTATGATCTCACCCGTATCCTCATCCTTCTGTCCTACCATCCAGTGCCAGTATTGAATGTGGATCGGATCGTCGAGCCCGTACTTGGCGATGATGTCGTCAATGGCCCCCTGGCGCTTGGGGATATCCTGCACGTAAAGGGACGCGCGCTCATAAGGAGTGAGGAGCGAGAGCATTGCGAAAATCAATAACGTGACGCCCAGAATGATGATCGGCAGAATCAAAAGCCGCCGAATGATGTACGTCACCATAAAACAGCCTCCTTAAGAGGTGCGCCGCACTTGACACGTGCGTCGCACCTTCTTTACTTTACATCAGTGAATTCGCTATCCTACGGCGCTTCCTTGGACAGGGCGTAGATGTAGGAGTAGGTCTTCTGCTGGTAGGCGGGGTTGAAGTAAAAGCCCTTGATGGATTCCTGGAAGTGATACCGTCCCAGGGGCTGGTACATCCAGATGACGACGGCCTCTTCCTGCGCCTTGAGCTGGATCGCCTCGTAGAGCGGGCGGCGTTCTTCCACCGTGGTGTATGAGGCAGCCTCTTCGATCATAGCGTCGAACTCGGCAGCCATATCCTCTGGCATATTGATCACGCGCCCGTAGCCGCCCTGAGTGTGCAGGAAAGGATGCACCCAGTTGTGCGGGTCGTGGAAATCCTCCAGCCAACCGCCGACATAGATAGGCAACTTGCGCGCGCGCCGGCTGTTGAGCAGCACCGGCCACGGCATGCCCACGATGGAGACGTTAAAGTTGGGGTTGACCGCCTCGATGCCGGCCTTGAGGATCTCCGAAGTCAGACGACGTGTATCGTTGCCGGTGTTGTAAGCCAACTGCATGTAGAAACCGCTCTCCCACAACTGGCCGTCAAAAGCCAGCTTGAATTCCTCTTCACACTTGGCCGGGTCGTAACTGAAGAGCGGGGCTTCACCCTCGCGATAGCCCATCATCCCGGCGATGATTGGCCCCTGTGCTTGCACACCCTCGCCGTTCAGCGCTGCTTCGATCATGGCGTCAAAGTCGAAGCAGTAGTTAAAGGCATTGCGCACGTGGATGTCGCTGAAAAAGTCGGGCGGGATACCGTTGCCGTCCAACTCGCCACTGCCAACGTAGGGGTTGCCGCCCTCTACGTCAATCTGCCAGTTGAACTGGGCCGGCGTCATAGCGGGTATCGGCATGTCGCGGTAGGCCAGGATGTAGCCCTCGGGACTGCCTTCCTCGCAACTCTCGTCGGGGTAGCAGACTGTCTTGTAGTAGGGCTCGAGTTGCGGGCGGTACTGGGATGGGACGTAAATGGTGTCGGCGTCGCCGGCCTCGAACATGGCCCGGCGGGTGCCCCATTCGTTGATGTTCTGGATCAGCACGCGCTTGATGCTGGGCGGGCCGCTGGGACCACCCTCCCATATCGGTTCGGTGCGCCAATAGTTCTCGTTCGCCACCAGCACGATATCCTCGCCGGGCGTCCAGTGATCCAGCATGTAGGGACCTGTGCCGTTCGCCTGGTCGAACAGAATTGTATCCTGCGCCACCGGGTTGTAATAGTCTACCCAAGTGTCGCACGAGCCATCCCACCCACCGTTCTCCACCATCCACTCCATATCTAGCGTCGCGCCCAGGAAAGTGTTAGTCAGCATAGCCAGGAACCAGGGCGTGGCCGTATTGAGGTTAAAGGTGACGGTGCCGGCCTCGTCATCCGCCACGAGGGCTTCTTTGACCATCTCACAGGTCGTAACCAGGTCGGCGTCTGAAACCTCATCGAACGACTCGCCCCCGGAGATGGACATGGCCAGGTCTTCGATGGCATACAGACCAAAGAAGGCCTCCAGCGTCATCCAGTGCGGGCCATCAATACGGTCCTGCAGCAACGCGCGATGCACCGAATAGGCCACATCGTGGGGTTCCAACGTACCGCCCTCGTGGAAGGTGACGCCCTCGCGGATATTGAAGGTCCACACGTCGCCAGCCTCGTTGACCCCCCAATCGGTGGCCAGCATCGGCACAAACTCGTCGGTGCGCTCCCTGTTGAACCAGATCAGGCCCTCGTAGATATTGCCCTGGACAGCGCCGCCGGCCGTCTCGTAGGTCCAGTGCGGGTCCATCGTCTCAGGCTCGCCTGCGCCTTGGACGACGACGTAGGTATCGGGGTTTTTAAAGTCGGGCGAGATTTGCTCCATCGGCTCCTCAGTTGGCTCCGGCTCCGGCGTGGCGGTGACGACGACCTCCTCAACAACCGTCTCACCCTCGACCTCGACAACCTGAGTAACAATCACTTCTTTTTCGACGACCTCAGGCTGGCAAGCCGTGACCAACATCCCCGCTACCACGATCAGGCTAGCGAGGGCAAACAATCTCTTGTTAAGCATTTTTCTCCTCCTGTGGTTTGTGTTTCTCATTCACGATACTTCTGCAGGTAAAACATAACCTTCTCATCCTCTACGCATCACCTCCTTTGAAACCCAAAGATTTCTCGGAAATTCGGAATAGTAGCCCAACCGTGTTGGGTGTTGTTTGGCCCAAGGCGGCCAATGTAATTGGTCTACTACCCATCAGAAAGTTACCTGCTCAACCTGCCGAGAGATATCATTTGTCAGCAGGCGAGTTCAACGTGCGGATAACTTTCTTCCTCGACGTCCAGCGTAGTCGCTCGCTCTGTTCCAACCGAGTTGGCCATCTGGTGAACAATGCGCGTCCATACTTGCTCAGGAGGCCGGACGTTCTCCATGCCTCCCGCCAACACCCGGCCGATCCAGAGATCGAAATCATCTCGTTCAGTTTCAAGTGACGTTGGCATAGTCCCCCCATTTCTATGGAGTAGCGGTCAGCATCAGGCTATGGAAGAGTGCAACGTGATCGCCTGTCTGCCAGGAGCGGGATGGGGGCAGTCTGTTTTCGACTGCCCCCGCCCCTGCCAGCAAGAAGTGATATACTGTCAATCGCCTCGACAATGGCACGACCCAATACCATCCAAAGCGGAGTGACATCATCCTGGTTAGTATATAACAGAAATCCCCCAGATGCATCGGGCATCTGGGGGATTTAACGATTGGACAGGTGTCCAATCTTTTCATTGGTCAAGTGTCCAATCTTTTCATTGGTCAGGTGACCAATCTTTTCATTGGTCAGGTGACCAATTCGCATCGCAGCGCCAGGGCTATCGCCTCCGCTCGATTGGAAACACCCAATTTGGATAGGATATTGCTGACGTGTGCCCTGGCCGTTGAGCGACTGATGGTCAACCGTTCAGCAATTTCCGGATTATTCAATCCCTCGACCACCAGGATCAGCACCTCGCGCTCGCGGGAGGTCAGATCATGACCCGCCGTTTCCCCCTGGCTGGCGGCCTGGATCAGTGCCTTGGTTGCTTCAGGAGCCAGGGTAGGCCGTCCGGCGTATGCCGCCCTGACCGCCTCGGCCAGGTCATCTATCGAGACGTTCTTCAGCAGATAACTGATAGCCCCGGCCTGGAGTGCCCCCTGCACCAACTTTTTATCCTGGAAACTGGTCAGAGCGATGACTTGTACCTGGGGCCAACGTTCGCGGATAATCCGGGTGGCTATTGTCCCATCCATCTCGGGCATTACCAGGTCCATCAGAATCACGTCCGGTTCGATTCGTGCACACGCACGCAGGGCTTCTTCGCCATTGCTGGCCTCACCGACCAGTTCCAGGTCAGGCTTGGCTCTTAGGAAGGCTGCCAGGCCTCTGCGGACCATATCGTGGTCGTCAACAATCATCACTCGAATAGTGCTTGAGTCAGTCATCGGCTCCTACCCTTTCCACACGACTGTTACCTGGGTGCCACATCCAGATTGGCTTTCGATCTCCAACATAGCCCCGAGGGCCTGGGCGCGCTCGCGCATAATACCCAGTCCCAGGTGGTCCGGCGAGATGATACTGGGATCAAAGCCCCTGCCGTCGTCGCTCACTCTCAATTCTACCATTTCTTGCCGCTCGTAGCCGCTTCCTGTGGGTAGAGACGAGGAGGTGCAACGCAGGCTAACCACCACTTGACTGGCACGGGCATGCTTGACTACATTGTTCAACGCTTCCTGGGCAATGCGGTACAGGGCAACGTGAACGTCAGCGGGTAATGTAGATTGGCCCTCCACCGACACCGTGACAGACACATCCTTCCGCCCGGCGACAGCCTCGGCCAGTTGGCGCAACAGGTCACCCAGACTCGCCTCGACCACGGCTGCCGGTCGCAGTTCCAACAACAGGGTACGCATCTCGGCCAATGCGCCCCGGCTCAAGCGCTGCATTTCCGCCAGGAGCCGTCGTCCCTCGTCCTGGTCGCTTTCCCAGAGAGGGGGCAAGGCCTCGGCGATGAGGCTGGCCGAAAAGAGAGTCTGAGTGACGGCGTCGTGTAAGTCGCGAGCCAGCCGGCCACGCTCCTCCACAACCGCCAACTCCTGTGCCTGTTCATAAAGTCGTGCGTTCTCGACGGCTACGCCGATCTGATGCCCAATGGCCACCAACAGAGAAATCTCCTCAGGGGTTACGGAGCGCAAGATTTGAGATCCCAGATCAATAGCCCCCACTGTTTTCCCTTTGGCCATGAGAGGGGTACTAATCACCAGTTGCAGACCTTCTTTTCGGAGCAAATCCTTTAATCTACCAGCGGAATAGTCATCCACTTTCCTGAGCACCGGCTGCTCCTCCTTGGCCGCCAGCCCGGATGTGCTGGCTCCCAACGGCAACTGGGTCGTGTACTGGACAAGTTCATCAGACAGTCCCCGGTGGGCTATGAGGATCAGTCTATGCGTCCCCTCCTCCAAAAGGAACGCTTGCCCTTTTTTCATCCCCATGATCTCCAAGGCCTCGTCCAGAGCATCGTTCAGGATCTCTTCCAGATTCAAGGAACGGCTCACCACAGCGGCGAGGGTATTGAGTGTTGCCAACTCCTTGGTACGATTGGCCACTTCGCGTTCCAGGTGATCGTAAGATTCCTGAAGCTGAGCGGCCATAAGGTTGAACTGTTCGGCCAGTTCTTCCAGTTCGTCCCCCGTCGCCACCGTGATCCTTTGGTCAAAATTCCCCCCGGCCACCTCTTGAGCAGCGCCGATAAGTTTCCGAATCGGCCACATGATCCGTTTTAGCCCAACGGTAACAATGAATGTCGGCACCATCACACCCAGCACTAACAGCAGAAGCAAGGACTGCCCGTAGCGCCGGCTGGATTGGGTCAACACGGCCCAACTTTCTTCGCTGACGAGGCCCCAGGAAGTGTCCGGCACTGGCGCAAAACTGGCGACGATATCCCGTCCATCGAAATCGCGGGTACGCAAGGCCCCGACCTGCCCACCCAACACCTGTTGCACAACCGCCTGCGCGGAGAAATCCTCGCCAATGTAGTCTGGGTTTGAGTGGTAAATCACGCGCCCATTGCCATCCACCAGGTAGATACGGCTGCTTTCTCCCCGGCGAAGCCTCTCAATACTATCGTAGAACGCACTGTCGGTCGTTGGTTCCATACGAAACAGCCCTGCGATTCCCCCCACAGATTCGCCATCACTGCTCTTGAGAGGCACAAAAACGACGACGATCTTTTCACCTTTGGGCCCATCAACCACGATATTCGAGAACGTCGTCTCTGAGGAACGAACCATCTGGCGGAAAGGAATACGTTTGGACCAATCAGGCCCCCATCCTTCAATCCGCTCCGGTTCGGCAGCCAGAATTTTCCCGCGTGCATCAAAAACGACCATACCGCTATCGAAAACCGACAAAAACTGATCAGAGAGAGGATCTGTATATACCTTTAATTCCGCCGCCAACAGGCTGGCTGAAAGGCGCGTCAAATCTCGATCACGTTCGATAACCAGATTCTCCACCCCCCGCTGATAGGCGTACAAACTGATCAACGCCACCGCAACCAGTATGATAGCAGTGGGAACAAAAGACCAGGCGATGATTTTGTTGCGCAGGCTCCCCCATCGGATTCCAAAGAACATACAGGCCTTACCATCCTCTCGCCGGTATCAATCACCCTGATATTATCACATCTTGCCCATCCTTGCAATGGCACGCTCACACGCGTGGGCGTCGTTTACTACCACGTAGCGCTTTGTCAGGACTATTATGATAACCATCATTCTGAGGAGCAGGTAGTCCCCCTCTTGGGTGTTGTTGCTCTCAAGGGATCGCCAGATCCCGCCCCAAGCGCCGGATATGGCTATCCGGCGCGAGCAGAACAGCACAGGTAGGACACAGTGGTCCAACAACACTCTACAGGGTGACTACCCACATTCATAACCACGACAAACATCACCCCCCCGAGCACCAGCGTGAGCATCGTCAACACGACACGGGCCTTGCGCCGGAAAGTATTACGCAGGCTGAGCGCTAGCGGGCGCGGCAACCGGCGGATCCGCCCCACCAACCGGTCGAGCCAGTTGCGCCCGAACCCGGCCCCCAGGCCATAGTTGCTGATGGCCTGATGCGGACTGATGCGCGCGCCGCCGATCACCGGCACGAGCGCCGCCAGCAGGGGTACAACCAGTCCCACTGCGATCTGAACGCCCACCGCAGCCGGCATCAGGCGGAACGCGCCGGCGGTGACGTTGAATACACTGAGCAGCACGCTCCCCAGCGTGCCTGGTACGCGAATTACCCGGCCATTCACCCTCCAGCAACTCGAACAGACTCAAACGCTGCGCCTCGTGGTCGGCGCGGGCGATGATGCTCCCGTCCTGCCAATCCGTCTCGCCCTCCAACTTCCAGTGGATGAAAGTCGCGGCCAAACCTTCCGCGTCAACGACGCCAGGTTCGCGCAGTATCGTCTCGATGACCTCCTGATCGAACATGCTGGTATAAAAGGCAAGATGCGGCGGGACACTTGCCTGGTGGCTTTCCGTTATCCGGGCAGTCAGCACACCGGACACGCCGTAGACAAACCCAAGGGCGAACACACCCACGGCGGTGGAAAGCACGACCAGGGACGTGCGGAACTTGTTGCGCCACAGGTCGCGCCAGACTTTGCGCCAGATGATGCTCATTATGCTCCCCACTCCCTACTCCTTACTCCCTACCCTGAGGGCCCCACCACGCTGACGAATTCGCCGGGCCGTACTCGTAGCGTGATATCCTTGAGAACGGTCACGTCTCCCGCGCCAGTCTCGTAGGTCTTGACCACGTCTCGCAGGTCAATCAATGCGCTGTTGACATCAGTTTCCATCGTAGTTCCCCTCCCTCTGAACGATTCTTGTCGAACCGAGACTGAGAATGAGCCGAGAGTAAGTGCTTGGGCCGCCTATACGAGAATCTCTGTATCTCTAATCGAGAGCACAAGTATTGTCTTTACGCGATTTATCAGCCAAAGTAGCAGGTAGTAGGAACCAGGTTTTTGGCAAAAACCTGGTTCCTACAGTGTAACACAAACAACCCATCAGCGCATCGCCCTACCGGACCATTTTGATATTGTACATGTGAACAATCTCCTACCTGGTCAAGTGTCCAATGCCAACAAGACCTCC
>JAXHUO010000036.1:0-45951 GCA_034189605.1 Chloroflexota bacterium | reverse complement strand
CTATGTCCTTCTCGCTGGCATCCGAGCTGTCTTCGTCACCATCGCCACACTGGCCTTTGTTACACAACATCCCTTCCCCAGCGCGGGAGGAGGGCCATGAGACATGTGGGTAATCACCAGTTTATCAAGTTTTACCCAAAATCAGCAATTGTTAGCTGAAATAGCAAGGATTTGACGTATGTCCTCGACCAACCTCGACGCCGAACAAGCCCTCGAAGACCGCACCATGCGGCTGTTCGCCAGCCTCGGCTGGGCCACTGCCAACGCCTTTTACGAGGCCTTTGACCCCCAGGACGCCACCGCCTCCCGCCCCTACCTGGGCCGCGCCAACGACAACCAGGTCCTCCTCCTCCCCCGCCTGCGCGCCTCCCTGGAAAAACTCAACCCCCTCTTGCCCCCCGCCGCCCTCGACGCCGCCATCGCCGAACTCGGACGCGGGCGCAGCGTCGTTACCCCCGTCCAGGCCAACCACGAGGTTTACCAATTGCTCAAAGACGGCGTCCCCGTCACCTACCGCAATGAGAATGACCAGGGCCGGGAATGTCAGGAAAGAGTGCGCGTCATAGATTGGAACGACCCCGCCAACAACGACTTTATGATGGTCCAGCAACTCTGGGTCAGCGGCGAGGTGAGTTGCCGCCCCGACCTGGTCGGCTTTGTCAACGGCATCCCCCTGCTCTTTGGCGAACTCAAGGCCCACCACAAGCGGTTGATCAACGCCTACCAGGACAATCTCGCCAGATACAAGGCCGACATCCCCCACCTCTTTTGGTACACCGGCTTTATCCTGCTTTCCAACGGCAGCCAGTCGCTCATTGGCAACCTCAGCGCATCCTTCAAACATTTTGGCACCTGGAAAAAGGTGCTGGACGAAGACGAGCAAGGCGTCATCTCCCTGGAAACCCTCGTCCGCGCCACCTGCGCCCCGGCCCGCCTGCTCGACCTGGTCGAAAACTTTACCCTTTACCACGAGGGGGAAGCGGGCCTGGAAAAGATCACGGCCAAGAATCACCAATACCTGGGCGTCGAAAATGTCATCGCCGCCATCCGCCACATCCGCCACAATCAAGGTAAACTCGGCGTCTTTTGGCACACTCAGGGCTCTGGCAAGAGTTTTTCGATGATCTTTTTCTCGCGCAAGGCCCTGCGCAAACTCGGCGGCAACTGGACATTTGTCATCGTCACCGACCGCAAACACCTGGACGACCAAATCTATAAGAACTTTTCCCGCTGCGGCGTCGTCACCGAGGGGGACGCCCAGGCCCGCGCCACCAGCGGCGCGCGCCTCAAGCAACTCCTGGCCGAGGATCACCGCTACGTCTTTACCCTGATCCAGAAATTCCACACCGAAAAGGGCCAGAAATACCCCGTCATCTCGGAGCGGGATGACATCATCGTCATCACCGACGAGGCCCACCGCACCCAGTACGCCACCCTGGCGATGAACATGCGCAGCGGTCTGCCCAACGGGGCCTTTATCGGTTTTACCGGCACGCCCCTGATGGCGGACGAGGTCGAACTCACCCGCCAGGTCTTTGGCGATTACGTCAGCGTCTACAACTTTCGCCAGTCGGTCGAGGACCAGGCCACCGTGCCCCTGTTTTACGAAAACCGCATCCCCGAACTCCAACTCACCAACCAGGAACTGGACGTTGGTATGGACGCCCTCCTGGAGCAGGCCGACGTGGACCGCGACGACGACCAGATTGAGGCGGAACTCGCCCGCCAGTTCGTCCGCGAGTACCACGTCATCACCCGCGACGACCGGTTGGAAAAGATCGCCGCCGACATCGTGGATCACTTTATCCACCGCGGCCACCGGGGCAAGGCCATGGTCATCTCCATAGACAAACTCACCACCGTCAAAATGTACGACAAGGTCCAGGCTCACTGGCAGCGCAAACTCGACGCCCTCCGCGCCCAACTCGCCGCCGCTTCCCCCGTCGAGCGGCCCCACCTGCAAGACCTGGTCGCCTATATGGAGAGCACCGATATGGCGGTCGTCGTCTCCCACGCGCAGCACGAGGACGCCAAGTTCAAGAAACACGGCCTCGTCATCTCCACCCACCGCGAGCGCAAAGCAAAAGAGGACCTGGCCGAGAAATTCAAACAAGCCGACGATCCCTTGCGCATCGCCTTTGTCTGTGCCATGTGGCGGACCGGCTTTGACGCTCCCGCCTGCTCGACCATCTATCTCGACCGTCCCATGCGCAACCACACCCTCATGCAGACCATCGCCCGCGCCAACCGCGTCTTTGGCGACAAGGTCAACGGGCTGATCGTGGACTATATCGGCATCTTTCGCGAACTGCAAAAAGCCCTCGCCATCTATGCCACCGGCAAGGGGGCCGAGGAATTGGGATACCCCATCAAGGACAAATCCGCCCTGGTGCAAGAGTTGCAAGACGCCCTCGACCAGGTGCAAGAATTCTGCTGGGAACGGGGCGTAGACCTGGCCCCCATCCTGCAAAGCAGCGATGCCTTTGACCACATCGCCCTGGTGGACGCGGTCACCCACTTACTCGTGGACGCCCAGACCGAAGCAAGCATAGACGACTCTATCGAGCGCATCATCGTCAACGACGGACTCAAAACCCAGTTTCTCAACCTCGTCGCCAACGTGGATCGCCTCTTTCACGCCATCCTGCCCGACACCTGTGCCGCTGAATTCGGCCCCCGGCGCAAACTCCTGGTCTATCTGGCAAACAAAATCCGCAACCTGGCCCGGGGCGAGGTCGAGATCCCCGACGTCGAGGCTCAGGTCACCGGTCTGCTCGATGACTCGATCAAGGCGCGCGGTTATGTCATCCGCGAGCCACCGGCCACCTACGACTTGAGCAAAATAGATTTCGACGCCCTCAAGCAACAATTCGCGCAGGGCCGCAGGCGCACCGAGGCCGAAAGGCTGCGCGGCGTCATCAACGCCAAACTCCAGCGCCTGATCCGGCGCAACCGCAGCCGCGTCAGCTATCAACGAGAATTCCAACGTCTCATAGACGCATATAACGCCGGATCGTCCAACATTGAGACCTTTTTTGACCAACTCGTTGACCTGGCCCAGCGCCTCAACGAGGAAGAACAACGCCACATGCGCGAAGAACTCTCCGAAGAACAACTCGCCATCTTTGACATCCTCACCCGCCCGGACATGCACCTGACCGCCAGACAAGAGCGCCAGGTCAAGAAAATCGCCCGCGACCTGCTGACCACCCTCAGCACTGAAAAACTGATCCTGGACTGGCGCAAACGCCAACAATCCCGCGCCGCCGTTCGTCTCGCCATCGAGGACATCCTCTACGACCACCTCCCCGATCCCTACACCCCCGAACTGTGCAACCAGAAACGAGACGACGTCTATCAGCACATTTATGCAAACTATTACGGCGCGAGCCAGAGTGTTTATACCGCCGTGTGATTCCGTAGGGGGGCGGTTTCCGCTTTTGCCACGAACTGCTACTCTGCCAATATCTCCACCTGCGCCGTCATCCCCGGTCGCAGGTTGAGACCGGTGGCTTCCAACTCGATCATCAGCGTGTAGGTGGTGTCACCTTGCTGCACCACGGCGACCGGCGAGATGGTGACCACGTGCCCAGGCAGCGTCTCGTCCCGGAAGGCGTTCACCCGCACCTCGACCTCCTGCCCCACCCGCACACGCCCGATCTGCAGCTCGCCCACATTCTTGGTCTCGATGCGCCAGCGGGACAGGTCGAGCAGTTCGACGACCGTCGCGCCGGCCGCGGCCCACTCCCCCACGTTGACCGGGACAGCCGCGACAACGCCGTCAAACGGAGCCGCTAACGTCGTCTGCGCCAGATCCACCTGGGCGGCCTCTAACGCCAGTCGCACGCGATCCACGTCTAGTTGTGCCAGGGCGATCTCCTCAGACGTGACGGGGTGCTGCGCTTCATATAGCGTCAACCGCGCCTGGGCCAGTTGTGACTCGGCGGCGGCGATGGCGACGGCGTAACCGTGGTTGGCGGCGCGCATGTTGTACCGGGCCAATACCACGTCGTAGTGATCCTGGGCTTCTTCCAGGTCGCGCGCCTGGGGCGACGATGGCGCCCAGGTGTGCGTGCGTGGATTGTCGAGCACCTTGTCGTACTCGTTCTGCGCGTCCTGCAGCGCCCGTGCGGCGTGTTCCAACTCCCAACGGTCAATGACGTCCTGGTTACCACGCTGCCCTGCCTGCACGCGCGCCTGGGTCAACGCGGTCTGTGCGCTGGTGATGGCCGCCGTCGCCGCCAGCACCCGCTCTGGGACGGGCGCGGCCTGGGCCTGCAACTGGGCCAGCCGGGCCCGGGCGGTTTCCAGTTCCAGTTCAGCCTGTGCTACCCCGCGTTGCAAGTCGGTGGTGTCGAGCACGGTCAGCGTCTGCCCGGCCTGCACGTTCTGTCCGACCTCGACCTCTACCGAATCAATGCTCCCCCCCACGTCAAAACTCAACCCCACCTGCCGGGCGGGCCGCAGCACGCCGTTGGCCGTGATGCTGCCGGGAGATACCTGATTTACCGGGTCGGCGTAGCCAGGCACAAGCGTCGGCGTGGGCGGGGTGACTGCACCCGCGTTGCACGCCGTCAGACAAAAGAGCAGCACCCCCAAGATCAGCCACATCTGGCGTCTCATCACGACCTCCTCTCAATAACGGCCACCGGATCGAGCCTGGAAAGCATCCGGCCAATTGTGCCTGTGCTGGCAACGACGACGGCCAGCGGAATCGGAAACGTCAACACCCAAGGTACAGGATTTAAAAAGTTCAAACTCAACCCCTTGGGCGCAAAGACGAGGGCCTGGAAACAGATCAAACCGATACAACAGATCACAGCGCCAGCCAGCCAGGCGACGGTAATCATGCTGCCGGTCTCTTTCATCGTGCGTAGGACGAGCCACAAGCGGCTGCGTCCCACGGCGTGCAGGATGCCGAATTCCTCCCGGCGCTGAGTGAAGAAAATATAGTTCAGGGTGGCCATCGCAATTGCGGCGACGATGGCCGTGACACACCCCACCACAGAAAATCCCAGGATCAGGCCCTGCACAATTCCCCGATGCTCGCGGTACTCGATGTCATAGGTCGTCACGTTTGTCTGAGCAGAGGCCACGCTTTCCTCCAACCAGTCATCAAGTTCATTCTTACGTCCACCGGCTGGGACGACGAGCAGGTGGATCGGTCGGGTTGAGGCAAGTTCGTGGCTCTCCAGGTACTCGTAGGAAGCGAGTCCCAACCACATCGTGTCAGAGGAAAGAGTCTGTCCCAAACGCGAACGTTCCGCTCGTGGACGAAGGGACTTGTCCTGAGCTTGGCGAAGGATCCCGACCACCACCATCTCGGTCGGGACGTCGTCCACGTCCATCAACTCGAATTCACCCTTCTCGTAGGCCGGCACACCAATCCTGTCACCGACGTGCAATCCGCGATTCAGCGCCACAGGTTCCGACAAGACAATCTCGTTGGAGCGAGGATTGGGCAGACGGCCTTCCTTGACATCCATTCCAAACAAATCTACCAGATCCGGCAGATCGCCCTCAGCAGCGCCATAGACACTGGCTCTCATAACACCGCTCGGCGGCACATCGACTTGCAACCCCAGTGACATCACGGGGATCACGCGCTCGACAGACGGGTGGCTTCTGATCTGCCCCATCACACCGGCGTCAACGGTGCGCCCGCTGTTGGGCGTGACCCTGCTCACGTAGCGCAGGTATTCGAAATCGGGCACCATCGCGTCGGCCACTGCCGAAAGAAGAAACACGGGAAGGGCCACCCCCACAATCACCAACGCCGCGCTCACCACCAACACGATCCCCCGGCGGCGGTGGCGCAGGTAAAAAGTCCAGGAAGATAGTGGCCTGCCCGATGATCGCTTTGCTCTCTGCTTCCTGCTTCCTGTATCCTCCATACTGAGTTTCCCCCGCTCCACGATTGCCACAGCGTCAAACCGGGCAAACAGACGCAAAAGGCTAAAAACTGCCAGAACGACCACTATCAACGGAACGGGAATGACGAACCAGAGCGGCATCAGGTTAGACAGGTCGAGTTCCATGCCCCTGGCATAGTAAAGATTAGCCTTCAGCCAGGATAGAATCAGCAGCCCAAGCGACAGACCTGAAACCCAACCCACACCTGCTACAGCGGCTGTCTCCAATGTCAGACGGCGAATGAGCTTGTTCCTATGGTGGCCCAGCGCGTTCAGTAGGCCAATCTCTGAAACTCGCTGCATCAGGGCGATTTGATTGACCACCCCAACGACCACCGCAACCGCGACCCCCACCAAACAGTTCACGACGCCAAAGGTGAGATAGAGAAAGCGACGGGCCTGCGCCGCCACCTCGACGACGTCCCTGTAGGTATCCACCTCCGTGCGCGCAGAAGCGATTGCCGTTTCCAGGAATTCGTCCACCGCTTCCTTGCGACTATCTCGCGCCACGACGAGTGCGCTGGCTACCCGAGGGATGTACAACTCGTGCCCTTCCAGGTACTCGTAAGAGACGAACCCCACGCGAACGCTTGGCTCTGAACTTGGCAAAGGATCGCCTTCCAGAATGCCCACCAGCAACAGTGGCTCCAGGACATTCTCGTAATAACTCGCGTCAATCGAGCGCCCAATCCGGTCGCCAAGTTCCAGGTCCAACGCGCGGGCGGTCTCTTCCGAAAGCATAAACTCGTTCGTGCTCGGTTCGAGCAAGCGTCCCTCTTTCAGGCGCACGCCGCAGCGTTCCATCAGGTATTGCACGTCGTCCTGAGATACACCCATCAAGTGCATCGCATCAATGCCGCCCAGCGTCGGCACAGAGATCGCCAGACCGTTATCCCAGATCACGCGCGCCACGTCTGGATGCGCCTGGATTTGCGGTATGACGCCCGGCTCAAGCGCCTGACCGGTATCCGGGCGTACCCGGCTGAGCCGGCTCAGGTAGCTAAAATCGAGTTGCAGCGTGATCGAGTCCAGCACGCCGACGATGGTATAGAGCACCATCGTTGCCAGCGTGATCAGGGCCACCAACAACAGCGCACTCCGCTTGTGGCGGCGGTAGTAGGTAAAGGGTGACAGTGGATTCATCGGTTCATCTCCTCTCGATGATGGCCACCGGGGCGAGCCTGCGGAGCGTCCGGGCAATCGTACCCGCGCCGCCGACGACGACGGCCAGCGGAATCGGTACGGTGAACAGCCAGGGCGCAAAACTTGAAAAGTCCAGGTTCAGCCCCCTCGGCGTGTAGACGAGCGCCTGAAAGACGATCAAGCCGAGCACACACGCCGCAGCGCCGACCAACCAGGCCAGGCCGACCACGCTTCCGGTCTCTTTCACGGTGCGAAAGACGAGCCACGGACGACTGCGCCCGATGGCGTGCAGGATGCCAAACTCGTCCCGGCGCTGCGCGAAAAAGATGTAATTCAACGCCGCCAGGGCCACCGCCGCGACGATGGCGATGATACTCTCGACAGCCGCAAATAGCACCATGATCATTCGCATCATCTCTGCAAACTCGCCCCGCTCTGCATCGTAGGTGTACACTCTCGTTTGCGCCGAGGCCACACTCTCCTCCAGCCATGCGTCCAGTTCGCCCTTGCGCCCCGCCTCCGGCACGACGAGCAGCCGGTGAGAGCGGGACGTAGTGAGTTCATGACTCTGCAAGTATTCGAGGGACGTAAATCCCAACCATATATCGTCACGAGAAAGCAAGCCGACGATCACCATCTCGGTCGGGATGTCATCCACGATCATGGGGTTATCCTCGCCGTTACTTTCTTCGACGGGGCGGCCAATCGCGTCTCCCACGTGCAGCCCACGATTCAGCGCCGTGACCCTCGATATGACGATCTCGTTGGAACGAGGGTGGGGCAGGCGGCCTTCCACGATCTGTAAGTCAAACAGGTCCATCAACATTGGTAAATCGCCTTCAGAAACACCATAGATGCTGACACCAGACCCCCCACTCGGCGGCACCAAGACCTGCAACGCCAGTGCCATTGTCTGGATAACGCGGGCGACGGCAGGGTGGCTCCTGATCTGCACTGCCACGCCAGGATCAACCTCACCTCCTGCACGTGGCGCAACCTCGCCCACGTAGCGTAGGTAGCCGTAATCGGGCTCCATCGCGTCGAGGGTCGCCAGCATAATGAACACGGGGAACGCGACCCCCAGGATCATCAGCGCTATGCTCACCACCAGCATGATCCCTCTGCGGCGATGGCGGCTGTAAAAGGTTCGAGGTGACAACGGTCTGGGCGTCGAACGTTTGGTTGTTTGCTTGCGCCCATCCTCCTCTGCACTGAGCTTGCCCCGCTCGATGATGGCCACAGCGTCGAACTGGGCAAGTATTCGCTTGACGCTAAAAGCCGCAAAGGCAATCACCACCACGGGGATCGGGACGACAAACACGAGAGGCATCAGGTTTGCCAGGTCCAATTCCATTCCCCTGGCATAATACAGGCTGGTCTTTAGCCCATATAGAGCGGCCAAAGAGAGCGCTATGCCGACTCCCCACCCGATCACAGTCACCACCGCCGTCTCTAACGTTATGCGCCTGACGATCCGATTCTTGTGATAACCCACGGCGTGCAGCAGACCAAGTTCGCTCACCCGCTGCGCCAGGGCGATCCGGTTGATCACCCCGACGACCAGCGCGACGACGACGGACAGCAGGCAGTTCACGATGCCAAACATGATGTAAAATTCCCGCTGCGCCCACGCCATCAACTGGGTCACCTCTCGGTAGGTCTCCGTTCCCGTGCGCACAGAAGCAACCGTCGTCTCCAAAAACTCGTCTACTGCGTCCTTGCGCCCTTCGCGGGCAGCGACCAGCAGGTTCACCGGACGGGGCGCGAACAACTCGTGCGCCCCCAGGTATTCGTAGGAAGCCAGGCCCATCCGCACGCTGGGGCCTTCATTGACAGTCGGATCGCCTTCCAGGATACCCACCAACATCAAAGGGGCCGGAACGCGCGCATAGTACACATCATTGACCGAACGCTCGATCTCGTCGCCAAGCTCCAGCCCCAACGCGCGTACCACTTCCTCCGAGAGCACGATCTCGTTGGTGCGCGGCTCGAACATTCGCCCTTCCTTCAGCCGCACACCGGAGCGAGTCAGCAGGTATTGAGCGTCCTCCTGGGATACCCCTAGCAGGCGCAAACTGTCATTGTTGTCCAACGACGGCGGCGAGATCAACAGGCCGTTACTCGGAATCACGCGCGCCACGTCCGGATGGGTCTCAATCTGCGATGCAACACCTGGCTCCAACGAGCCGCCACCAGACGGATAAACCCGGCTGACCTTGGACAGGTAGGTGAACTGGACGTGCGCAGGAATCGAGTCCACCACGCTGACCATCAGGTAGAGCCCCACCGTCGCCAGGCAGATGAGAGCTATCAGAAGCAGCGCGCTGCGTTTGTGGCGCAGGTAATAAGTTAAAGGTGATAATGGGTTCATCTCAACCTCCGACCAGCCTCGTATCTTTTTCCTCAAAATGATCGCTCACTATGCTATCTATCTCATTCCAAAACTGCCCTGGCTCCATGCCTAACTCGGCAATCATCTCCCGCTCAATCGCCTTCGAATCACGATGCAGCGAAAACATCCGCTTCAAGAAACCGGGGTGCTGCTCCTCCAAATATCGCACCAGCCAGTACCCGCGCATGCCGTGATATGCAATCGCTTCCATCCCCATACGCGATAGCTCTCGATACGTCGGTGGTGCCACCTTTGGCAGAAAATCCCTCATGAACTCTAAAGTCTCCCTTCGGATCGTCAGTCTTTCCAAAAATCGGTCTGTCGTCACCGTCGCGATCCCTTCGTTGAGCCACGTGGGCAACCTTAGATGTGCCGAACAGGCGTGTACCAACTCGTGGCACGTAACGTGCTGCACATTCACCTTCATATCCTTCTCTTCCACGAACATGCGCACACCGATGCTCCGATCACTTTGCTCCAATAGGCGTGGCGGTTTGACCCCAATCGCCACTCTCTCGCCATACCGCTGAGTCCAGGCAGCGCTGTACGGCCACGTCCTGCGAGCACGGAAACACCAGAACGGTATCGTTGCTCCCAGCAATATTCGCCAATGCCAGGGAGCCGACTGAAACACAAACCCAAACCAGGAGATCATCACATAGATGCGGCAGTCCTCAGGCGGCCCCAGCCCCCACATCTCCTGGCTTAGTTGGATCGCCTTTGCACAGGCACTGGCGATCAAATCTACAGTATCCTGCTCGCGCGGATCAATGACCAGGGTCACACCGCTGATTGTCCTGGAAGTCATAGCCACAAGCCCTCCTTTTGCGACGTTCCTCGCTAATTGCTCTGAACAACGCTCTCCAGCCGGTCCTTGACCTTGACGACCTGCCCATCGCGCAAGGTGATCACCAGGTCAGCCTCGGCGAGGATCTCGGGGTTGTGCGTGACGGCTATCAGGCTGCCCTGGTCGCGGTACCCCCGCAAAAGCGCCATCACCTGCAACCCGGTGTGCCGGTCCAGCAACCCCGTCGGCTCGTCGGCAAAGATGACGCGCGGGCGGTGGATCATCGCCCGTGCGATCGCCACCCGCTGCCGCTCACCACCGGACAGTTCGTAGGGAAAGCGGTGCAGCTTGTCGCCCATCCCCAGGTCAACCAGCAGTGCTTTCGACTGCTCGGCGTGGGGTTTGTCCTGCATCGGCGCGGCGACCATCACGTTCTCCTGGGCGGTGAGATAGTTGATCAAAAAGTGCTGCTGGAAGACAAAGCCGAACTCGCTACGTCGCAAAGCCACCCTCTCCCGGTCCGGCATCTTGCCATAAGCGCGGCCATCAAAGTAGACCTCGCCCTCGGTCGCCTGGCGCAGCCCGCTGAGGAGGTACAACAGCGAACTCTTGCCGGAGCCTGAAGGCCCCAGCAAGCCGATGAACTGGTGATCCTCGACGGTGATCGTGACGTCGTGCACGGCGTCTAGCGTGGTCTCGCCGTCTTGATATGTTAGTGTAAGATTTTCTCCCTGTAACATTGTCTCTCTCCTTAATCTTGCTGCTTACTTTCCGCTTCTTGTCCTTATGATACCACCTTCTGGTAAGGTTTTCCATAGACGCGCGTCACCCTGCGCTTGTTATCGCTGTCACGGTGTACTATGACACTGTCATTACGACCGGATATTGACTTTTCGCCCAGCCTGGGTACAATGACGTCGTCAAACAGGCTCGTTGACGGAAGGAGTGAGAGTGATCCGCGTTGCGGTCGTAGACGATCATCCACACGTCGCCATTGCCCTGCGCGCACTGCTGGACGAGACACCCGACATCCAGTTGGTGGCCGAGTCGCGGCGCGGCGGCGACGTGGCTGCGCTAGTGCGCCGAGCGCGGCCACACGTACTGCTGCTCGACCTGTTCATCGAGCCCGAGTTCGACGCGCTGGCCGTGGCGCGCCGTCTGCGGACCGATTTCCCCGACCTCAAGATCTGCCTGCTCAGCGCCTACCTCGAACCCGCCCTGGTGCGCGACCTGTTGCAGGCTGGCGTCTATGGCTACATTCTCAAGGACGACGATTATGTTTCGCGGATTCACACCATCATCCGCGACCTGGCTGATGGGGAAATCTACCTCAGCCCGCAGGCATACGCGGCACTGGCACAGGCCACTCGTGCTGGAGGTACGGCATCCCCGCTTTCGGAGCGCGAGATCGAGATCCTGCGCTTGGCGAAGCGCGGTCTACCCAATCCACAAATCGCTCAGTCTCTACACATTTCGCCCGGCACCGTGCGCAACCATCTCACCACCATCTACCGCAAGCTGGGCATCCACAGCCGTCACGAAGCACTCCAGGTCGCCGATGAGCGTCACCTAATTTGAGGCTCAAAGAAACCAGGTTTTTGAGAAAAACCTGGTTTCTCTCTATTGGGATAACGATGGAAGGAAACACAAACTACTTACTGATCGGCCTGGTGCTAGGATGGCTTACCCTGGCCCTGGGTCTTTTGCTCTACCGTGGAGTGCGCAAATGGTGGCACAACCGGCGGTACGGCACACCGATTGACCACAGTGTTCTACTGGTGGAATACGGTCGCAAGATGACAGGCGTGCCGGACCGGCAGGCGCTGGGAGAACTGTTGGCCGTTGAACTGCCGCGCGCATTGCAGGTTAGGCGGGCGGCCTTGTTGTTGCCGGAGGCGCACCAACTCGTCGCCATCAAAATGGACGACCTGCGTCTACCCGTCAGCCACGCTGCCGTGCGTTGGGTGGCGTCGGGCGGGGAGGCGCAGAGAGCAAGCCGAGGCCGGCTCCACGAGATGATCCAGCAGGGACGTGCCGACTTGACGTGGGCGCAGGTGTGGGTTCCCCTGATGCGCGGGGCCGATCTGCGCGGAATGTGGCTATTGGGTGCGCGGGACGGCGGCGTGCAATACGCGCCTGAAGACCTGCGTTGGCTTACGGCTGTGGCCCGCGAGGCGGCCGCCGTGCTGGAGGCGACCCACCACGCCGAACAGGAACGGCGGACCGCGTCAGAGATGCGGGCGCTCTACCACCAGGTAGTTGCAGCACGCGAGACGGAGCGAGGCCGGCTGTCGCGCGAACTACACGACGGTCTGCTGCAAGACCTGTGCGCCGTGACCCGCGATCTGAAGGCCTTGGCACAAGCGGAGACCACCGGAACGTTCTACGCAGACCTGGCGACCCGTTCCGGTGATACGGTGAACGCACTGCGGGCAATTTGTAACGACTTGCGCCCACCGCTTCTCCGGCACGACCTCACATCGGCGCTCAAGGCGCTGGTCGAAGAGTTGGATACGCGATCTCCTGCACCCGTTCGCATTGACATTACTACCGATGAACTGCACTTGCCAGACGACGTGGCGTTGGCCATCTTTCGCATCACACAGGAGGCACTGCACAACGCCATCCAACACGCCGACGGTTCCGAAATAGCAGTCCGTTTGACCCAGTACCCTGACCGGCTACGCCTGACCATAACCGACGACGGGCGAGGCATTGAAGGTGGCGTGGACCCGGCCCGCTTCGTGGCCCAGGGACACTTTGGGCTGGCAGGGATGCGCGAGCGCGCGGCGACGATTGGGGGCAAGTTGGATGTGCAAACGGCCAGCGACTATGGCACCGTAGTGATCCTTGAGATGCCACACTGATGCGCTATCATTCCGCTCACGCCCATTGCTCCCCAGGGTCGTCCCTGCAGCGGACGAGTTTGGCGCCTCAGTCACTCCCCTGAACGCTTGCTTTATTGTTACTCTCTTTGCCCTGCTCTCCGTAACCAGGCTGTAACCCGCCTGTAACACCATCCCACCCGAGAGTTTAGTATAATGATAATGCGATAGGGGGTACCTTGGCAGATTCCAATCAAAATCTTGCATTTCGCTAACGCCATGTAAACCAAAAAATGGTACGCTAGTAAAGCGAAATGGATTAGGTGCACAAACAGCCTATGACCACGACCATTGCCATCAGCAATCAAAAAGGTGGAGTGGCGAAAACTACCACCTGCTTGTCTTTAGGGGCCTGCCTGGCCGAGATGGGGCAACTCGCCCTACTCATTGACCTGGACCCTCAGGCTCACCTTACTCTCTCAATGGGATTGAGGCCGGAGAAGCTGCGCTATACAGCGGAGGATGTGCTCCTGGGAGGCGCTTCACTGGCGGGCGTCAGTCGCGAGGGGCCAGTGTTCGGTTTGGACATCATTCCTGCCAATCAGAGGCTGTCTGTTATAGACAAAGTCCTCAACGGGCGAAAGCGGTATGGATTCTTAAAGAGCAGCCTGGATGCGATGGGCGATGGTCTCTACGACATTGTCCTGATTGACTGTCCACCCTCCTTTGGCACGTTAACCCTAAACGCTCTGACCGCGGCAGACTTGCTCATCATCCCCGTTCAGTGCGAGTACTATGCTGCACATTCGCTGCGTCAGATTTTGGAGGTGGCGAAACTGGTGCGGGAGAAAACCAATCCGCGGCTGACCTACCGTGTGTTGGTGACAATGTACGACCGGCGCAACAAGATCTGCCGGCTTGTACTTGAACAAACACGGAAAGGACTCAGTAAGGTACTTTTCCAGACCATTATTGAGGTAGACACCAAGTTAAAGGAAAGTCCGGCGTTCGGCAAACCAATCACGCTTTACGCGTCGCGTACCCGGGGCGCACAACAATACCGTGCACTCGCCCAGGAGTTGATGAATAATGGCCACCAATGACCTTAGAAAACAACTTGAAGGTCTGTTCTCCGATCTTGAAGATTCTATACAGGCCGAAGAAGATGGGCCGGCACCTCTAATAACCACCAGAGAGAACATACCCAAGCACAGACGCACCAGGAAACAATGGGTTGTACTCCGCACCATGGTGGAGAAAGCCACCGACGCTATCTTCATAGGTCACCTGCAAGGCGACCAGACCTATGGCAACCGCGCCTGCTACGAACTCTTTGGCTACGACCACGAGAGCCATGAAATGGACGGCATGCCGCTGGTCAACTTTTGGCCCAAAGAGGATATCCCCATTCTAGCCAGGCAGGTGCTTCCACAGGCCATGGCCGGTAGATGGAGCGGCGAGGTGTGGCAAAAGCGCAAAGACGGTACCCTGTTCAACGCCCACCTGACCGTCTTCCCCGTGCCAGACGAGACAGGCCAACCCACCAGCATCGCCTTCATCATCCGCGACACTAGCGAGCGCAAAGCCTGGGAGCGCGAACGCGAAAAGATGCGCAAGCATCATGTCCGCCAGGCACAACTCATCGCCGAGGTGTCCCAGGAAATCGCCGCTGCTACCACGTTGGACGAACTCTTCCACCGTGTCGTAACCCTGATCAAAGAGCGGTTCGGCTACTATCACGCCCAGATTCTTCGTCACGACCCCCAGCAAAACCTCATGGTGGTGACTGCAGGCTATGGTCAGGTTGGGGAGAAGATGACGGCGGCTGGCTACAGCGTGGATTATGGCACAGGAGTCGCTGGCACTGCCGCGGCCACCCACCAACCGGTCTTGATCCCCGACGTATCCCAGGACCACCACTGGGTACCATACCCCGACTTGCCTGATACACAGGGCGAGTTAGCCGTGCCTATTAGGCTGCGCGACCAGGTTCTGGCTGTGCTGGACGTGCACAGCGATGTGACCGGCGCGCTCAACGAAGAGGACCAGGTCATGCTCATGGGCCTCGTTGGGCAGATCGCCACCCTGGAAATCACTCAGCCATTCGAGCAGCCCCAGGATACACCTGAGAAGATAGGCCCTGCTCTCCAGCCCCACGCACGCGAGCCACAGGCCGAATCTGAGTCCCCGCAGGCTGCTACCAGTGATGAACACTCGCAACCGGCCATAGGGCTTTTTCGCACCATTTGGCTAAAGATTCGTCAACAAGGCCACAGATCCCGCCGCTGGGGAATGCGGCAGATGGCCGTGGCGGGAGTGCTGTTACTGACGGGATCGCTGATTGGATGGACAGTCGGCATCCTGGTGCGAGGAGAGCCTCCGACCGTGGCAGCCCAGGTTTTCAGTTCACCCAGGCCCCACGCCACACTGACCACCAACGTTCCCGTCCCTCCAGCGACGCCCAGTCCCACCCCGCGCCCAACTCACACGGCAATGCCCAGCCCCACCCCGCGCCCAACTCGCACACCCTCGCCCATGGTTACCTCATCACCGACTCTCAGCCCGACGCCAACATTCACCCCTTCACCCATCCCCCTCATTGTTCCATCCCCTTTCCCTGCCTCAGACCCGAATATCACTTCCACGACCTCCTCCACGATGCCAATACCCACCCCTGTCCAACCTGTCCCGGTAGCCGCTGATGCCGTCAATATCGTCGTCCTGGGCAGCGACCGGAGACCGGACTGGTCAGAGTGGCACACCGACGCCGTGCACGTTGTCTCCATCCAGCGCGACGGGGGAGCGATCTCTGTTATCTCCATCCCCCGCGACCTATACCTCTACATCCCTGGCTTCTGGATGAGTCGGATCAACTTTGCCGACTTTTACGGAGAGTCTTATGACTACGAAGGCGGTGGGCCAGCGCTGGTCAGGGACACGCTACTGTATAATCTGGGCATCCGGGCGGACTATTACGTCCGCACCAACTTTGACGGTCTGATCGGCATCGTAGACACGATGGAGGGGGTGGATATCCCTGTTCACTGTTATCTCAGCGACTATTGGCCCTACCCGGATGAAAACGGCGAGTACCCTATCCTGGCTATGGAACCGGGGATGCATCACATGGACGGCGAGACCGCCCTCTGGTACAGCCGCTCGCGGAAAACCACCAGCGTTTTCTCCCGCGAACGCCGCCAACAGCAAGTCCTCCAGGCTCTCTGGCACAAGGCCCGGGATACATCAGGGATGCTCTCTCGGATTCCGGCCCTGTGGAGTCAAGGGCGAGATATGGTGGTGACAGACATGACACTCGCCGACATCCTGGACATGGCCCACGTAGCCCTCACACTGAAGGATCAGAACGTGCGCTTCTACAACATCGGCGCAGGCGCGGTGACCCCATGGACGACGCCCTACGGGGGGAATGTCTTCCTACCACGCTGGGACAAGATCCAACCCATCGTGACAGAGGCAATGGCCCCCGTTCCCGAGGCCCGCATAGGCCGCGTCTACACGCCGGTCCAAGTGTGGAATGGAACCCCGAACAAGGATTGGGACATGCTGGCAGCTGATCGCCTGCGTCGGGTCGGATTCGCGGCGGTGATCGGCGAACCGGACCAGCAGGACTATGCCGAGACCCAGTTGATCGTCTTTGGCAGGCAAGCCAAGGGCACCGGAGTGGGATACATTCAGCAAATGTTCGGTCTCCCAGATAACATGGTGACCTACCAGCCAGACGGCCATTCCGAGTTCGGCTTCCGCCTGATCCTGGGCGCCGATTATCAGACCTGCCCTTGATTTTTGCTTTTCCAGAATCTTGACTGCTCAGGTGCAACGTACTTTTGCTACAAGTGCGTTGCACCTTCTCACATCTCCAAGGTCAAACAGCCCAGCACCCACCAAAGATTGCCCCCCCTTCCCCAAATAATGGTCTAGCGATGTTACAAACAATCGTGGACCACCGCTCACGTGTCAGAACTGTAACGTGCTGTTTCAGGATGGTAACACTGCTGCTATGGTTCTGTGACGAGCACATGGTATAATTACTCCAGATAACCGTCCAGGGCGGCGGGGTAACACCTGGATCTGCTGTGTCTCTGTACAGTGCGCCAGACAAAAGGAGAGAAAGGCATGACAGCCAAATCGAAAATCCTACTGGTGGATGACGAACAGGCGATCACGGGCAATCTGTCACCCTTCCTGGAGCGATCTGGTTTCGTCGTAGCCGTCGCCGCCGATGGAGAAGAGGCGCTACGCCAGGTTTCCAGTTTCGGCCCCGATCTGATCGTTCTCGACATCTTGATGCCCCAGGTAGATGGCCGCGAAGCGCTGCGTCGGCTGCGCCGGGAAGACAACTGGACACCGGTCATCTTACTCACGCAGATCGGCGAGTCCACGGAGCGGGCGATGGCACTGGAAGAGGGAGCCGATGACTATCTCAACAAACCCTTTGACCCACACGAACTGGTGGCCCGGATTCGTGCTGTTCTGCGGCGCGCCCGCCCTGGCCAGCCGCCCCTTACGTCCGCCCAACGCCTGACCAGCGGCGACCTGGCCCTGGATCGTCAGGCGCGTCGTGCTTACATGGGCTCAGAGGAACTGCGCCTGACGCCCAAAGCTGTCGCGCTGCTAGAGTACCTGATGACACACCCCGACGAGCTGCTCACCCGGGATCGGCTGCTGGACGCCGTCTGGGGATGGGACTATCCCACCGGTACACGCACCGTGGACACTCGTATCGCCGAACTGCGCCGCGTGCTGAACGATGACCCGACACAACCCCGGTACATTGAGACAATGCCAGGCCATGGCTACCGCTTCGTGGGCCATGTGGAGGCTGCGCCATGAAGTGGTATCGGTGGGGCCTGGCACTGGTACCACTGGCCGCGGGACTGGTGGTCGCCTCGCTCTTTGCAGACGTTCCCGCCTGGCCGAGTCCGATCATCTACGTGCGCGTAGATGTTGGCACTCTGGCGTTGATTGCCGGATCGGCGCTATCTATCCTGGTGGCGGGGGGATTGGTGTTATGGGGGCGGGCAGGGCAGCACTGCCAGCAGAACGTGGCCGACGCCCTTGCCCAGGCAGCCGAAGAGCGACGCCGATTCCTGCAGCGTCTCGATCACGAGCTAAAGAACCCGCTCACCGCGATCCGCGCAGGCCTGGCGAATCTGGTCAACGGCCCGTCCTCGCTCACGCAACAGGAGGCGCTGACGAGCGTGGAAACGCAGGTGCTGCGTCTTAGCCGCCTGACCGCTGATCTGCGCAAGATGGCCGAACTGGAAACACGCTCGCTGGAACGCATCCCTGTAGACATCGCCGAACTGTTGCAGGAGGCCGTCGTACTGGCCCAGGAGCAACCGGAATCTGAGGGTCGGCAACTGGCACTAACGCTACCGCAGGCCCCCTGGCCCGTGCCGGACGTTCTCGGTGACTGGGATCTACTTTTTCTGGCGACTTACAACCTGCTGGACAACGCCCTCAAGTTCACCCGGCCCGGTGATACGGTAGAGGTACGGGCTTCTGAAGACGGGACCTTTGTAGTCATCGAGGTCGCCGACACAGGCCCCGGCATACCGAAGGAAGAAGTCCCTCGCGTGTGGGAGGAACTGTACCGAGGGCAGGGAGCACGCAGTGTACCTGGAAGCGGCCTGGGGCTGGCCCTGGTGCGTGCCATCATTGAGCGACACGGCGGCCAGGTGACGCTGCGCAGCCGCGTCGGGCAGGGCACGATGGTGACGATACGGTTGCCGGCAAAGTAGAATTCCTCTGATCTGGATAGCGTTACAGAACAGTAACACGTCGTTCCAGATTTGTGACACCGCTGCCATACTCCCGTAACACCTACGTGCTACTATGGGATCCAACAACAGGGCTTGCATGGGACGGATACGAAAATCCGCTCATTTCTCAATCCGTTCTGGTGTTGCGGGCGCGAAATCAGATTTTCCAAAAGCCAAAAACTTGCTATCTTGGAGGTGCAGAATGAAACGTTCGATTTGGATAGCAAGTGGGGTGGTGGTATTAGCACTGTTATTGGCAAGCACCGCCTTTATGGTTGGACAATTGTCGAATGACCCGGAGGCGGTTGTGATGGAAGGTCCAAACGGGTCCAAGATAGTCATGGCAGATAGGATAGAAATCGAACATGCCAAGGAAATGCCCAATGCTTCCCCAGACATTGGTGGTCTCTTTGTGCGGCACGAGGGCAGCAGTCTCTATGTTGGCACAGGCAACCTTTCAGGTGTTGTTGTTGACGGCGATCAGGAAGGCGCATCCCGATGGGATATAAGCCACGACGGTCCTGTAGTAGAGATGATCACCACGCACGACACACTGGTCTACCGCGATGACACCTTGGGGCAGATTGAGGGCAGACTGCAATCTGATCCGATCCAACAGGTGCTCGTAATCAGTACGTTGGATGAGATTGGCAAAGACAGCATCGTCAGCGCGTGGGGAGAAAGGCATGGTGATCGCGTGGTAGCCGAGGTGATCGTGTTCTCGAGCGCTGTGTGGAGGTGAAATAAATATGCTTTTTCCTAGCATCGGAATATTCGAGATTATCATCCTCGCTGGCATTGCCGGCCTGGTGATGCTCATTGCCGCTGTTATCATCATAGCAGTTGTGAGAAGACAGAAAAGAAACGATACTCATGGACGTGGAGAGGTAGATCAGGAGGCTACTGCGAAGGAATCACAAAGCCCGTGGAAATGGATTGCCATAATCGCTTTGATTCTGGCCGTTCTGGCCGTGCTCCCGTTGCTGGTAGTCATCTTTGGCGCCTTGCTGGTGACCCCCGTCGGGGTCGAGCGCTCGTACATATCCACGCCCCAGGTAGTTCTAGTTCCGGTCGAACCGACTACTGTGTTGACTGGCACACCAACGGCGGACGTATCTCCGCCAAATCCAACGCTGGTTGGAGATACCGCGCCTTCCGCCTGGGCCATCGTTCCTGATAGCACGCTGGAGACGCTCGCCATCCCCCCCATCATCGCCGGCCTGGTGCTGCTCGTCGGCACAGCCATCGTCGCGGTCGTCCTGAGGAGGTGGTCAGGAAGTAACACTCAGTCGGAGGACGCGGACGGGAACGGAAGTAGATGGGCGCGGTTAAGGTACGTGTTTCTCGCGCTCGCCTTTTGGATTGCCCTGAGCGTCTTTCTGATCCTGGACCTCGGGCTTGGCCTTGCGGTCTCGGTCTATCCCAGGTTCGTCGCCATTTACGCTGCCTTCTGGGTCCTGGTAGGCACGCTGCTGCTCCACGACAGGCCCACACGGGAAAAGGGTCTGATCCTGGCGCTCTTCCTGGTCGTCGTTCTCTCTGTGCGCTTCATTGATTGGAACAGCCGCAAGCCGTTTCTCAGGGACTTTTATCGTATCAAAGAGGGCATGACGGGGTCACAGGTGGACCAAATTATGAGCGGATATATGCAGGGATACTACGGTGGTCCTCCGCCTTCTCTCAGAGAATACGAACCCGAGTTCGACGAACAGGGAAAAATCGTAACAGGCTGGGTGACTTACCGGCACACGGATGAAGGTTGGGGGAACTCGGATTGGGGAACAGTCACCTTTGAGGACGGCTATGTGGTGCAGAAACGGTTTTCAATGGACTAGTCCCGCAGGAGGCATAAAGATGGAGAAGATACCGCATATCGCTGCTATAGTGCTTGTTCTGCTTGCTACAAGTTGCAGTCAGCCAGTCACATCCCCAACCTCTATACCAACAGACACCCCCTCTACCGCTCCAACGATGACAATGTCTATGCTTGCGCCAACACTCACATCAGTACCAACGGCTACATCTGTTCTTACCAAGACGGCGGCACCAACAGCAACTCCCGAGTTCACAGATGACGAGTTCTCAGTCTACCTGGTCTCTCGAGCGGTCACCGCTCACGAAATGCTGCAGACCGATCTGGACGCGCTAGAGATCGAGGATACCCCCATCATTTCCCTCGATGACGTCGTAGCGTACGCTTCGACGACGCACGAAATGCAGCTCACTGAATCTGCCTACGAGAGAATCGGGCGACTCGATGTTCCGGTACAGGGTTTGCCTTTTGTAGTGTGTGTCGGACGCGAGCGGATCTATGGCGGGGCATTCTGGGCAAGTTACTCTTCGCTGACCTACGGGGGGGTGGTGATCAACACGTCTCCTGCTACGGTGAATGACCCTGACCGAATCCTGCGGATAGAGCTGGGATATCCACCATCGCTAGAGTTATTCGTTGGTAAGGACCTCCGGCCTGATCCCCGGATCATCGAGGCCCTGGAAGCAGCGAACAAGTTGAGGTGAGCGCCCGATCCAACTTCTCGTTCAGCACTGCTCTCCCGATCCTGAGTGTGCAGTTGCACGTGAGCGATTAGCACTACTTGCAGATGGGACTCCCAGGAAGGAGGCCGTTGTGACAAGCAAGAGATTTCGTGATCCGTCAAGTGAAAAGGGAAGCAAAGCGGCTCCAGCCAGCCTACCACTTTTGGCCCTGCTGCTATCGGCCTCCGCGCTGCTCTTCACCGCCTGTGGCACCCTGGAGGTGGGCTTTGTGTCGCCTACGGCGGTGTCTGACGGCGGGGACAACTCTATGGTGGTCGCCCCCACCAGTGAGGATACCCATCTTATTCCTCCTATGACACCGACGCCTGTGCCGGATGACTACGTTCCCCCTACGCCCGAGCCAGCCTTCACACCTATGCCGGCTGACGCCTATCCCGCGCCATCTGGGCTATGCATCGCTTTCGTCGAGGATGGCGATATCTGGCTGTGGACAGCGGAGGAGAGAGAGGCCACTCTACTCACCAGCGCAGACGATCATATTGACACCGTCAAAATCTCCGACGACGGCGAGATCGTGGCGTTTAGACGAGGAGATGAACTGTGGACGATTAACAGCGACGGCACTGGGGAGCGTCAACTGCTGGGGGCAGAGGATTTTGACGCCATGGAAACGGAACCAGCCGACGCCGAGGTGAGACCCGGTCGTTTCGAATGGGTCCCAGGCACGCACACCCTGGCATTCAACACCCACCTGCGTCTTGAAGCCAAAGACGTTCTCGCCGACGACCTGCGCCTGGTGGACGCAGACACTTTGGCACAGACCATCCTGCTTCCGCCAGGCGAAGGGGGCCAGTTCCATTACTCCCCCGACGGCAGTCAGATCGCCATCGTCACCACCGGCGACATCAGCCTCATCAACGCCGACGGAGGGAACCGACGAGACAGTGTGCTGACCTACACCCGGGTCGCGATGTACAGCGAGGACGACTACTACGTGCAGCCTACCTGGGCAGCGGACGGCGGTTCCCTTATGGTTGCCATCCCGCCAGCCGATCCCCACGCCAAACCCGTTCAGCCCACCACTATCTGGCAAATCCCCACCGATGGTACCCCCGCCAGCCTCATCACCGACATCGCGGCTTTTCCCGAAAAAGGGGCAGTGGCTTTCTCACACGGACTGACCTACGTAGCTTATGTAGAACTACCACAGTCGGGGATGACTCCGACGGAGAAGGAGCAAATCTGGCTAAAGGTCATGAGGTTAGAAAACGGCGATTGGGCTGCTTACCCCATCTACGGCGACTTTTACGGCTGGGCGCCCAACTCGCGGCGCTTTGCTTTCCTTGCCGACACTGGTCACCAGATGTCTCAGCTCCAGATCAGGCAGTACAGCGGTCTGACTATTCCAGGGAGCATTGGCGCCGGCACGTCCATCCACGACGTTCGTTGGGTGGATGCCGATCATTACCTCTTTCTGGTGGGGCGCGATTTTGAACTCGGCGCAGAAGGGGACAGTTGGGACCTCGTCCTGGGAGACATCGAAGGATCTAGTGCAGTCCTGGCGACGACAGCCGACCTCCCGACCTATGATTTTGCCCGCACGCCTGGTGTATCAGGAATGCCCACCACAACAGATACGTGGGTAACGTATACCAATAACATACATCACTTCTCACTGCAGCACCCCCCTGAATTCGATGTTTCGACGGGCGACCCCGGCGACCCGCGTGGGTTTATTGGCGACAAGATCGTCTTCTCAGTTGGTGAATCGAATCCCTACTGGGTGGGTTGTCTCTCTGAAGCTCTCGGGGATTGTCCGGTAATGGAGGTAGTTGAAACAACTCTCATAGCAGAGCAGGAGGCTACCCGAATAAGAGGATATGTTGGCGCCGTAGGGGGCAACATTCCGCAACAGTACATCACGTATGTAATTCTGAGAGACAGGGTTTACTATACATTCACGCTGCATGCATTGAGTAGAGATAGTGCGGGCCAGACGGGGGAGATCATTTGGCCATTAGGCGAGGAAGACATTGCAGTTTTTGAGCAGATTATGGGGACCCTACAGTTCCTTGAATAAGTTCCAAATTAAAGGATAAGTGAAGCAAGATGACCAAAGCGCTACTCTCTACGGTGTTTGCTCTTCTGCTAGTGACGGCGCTCGTCAGTTGTCAGCCTGGTAACGTTAGCTCTCCGGCAACCCGGTCCGTCCGGTCTATGAAAGGGTTCGAACTGTATAGCTGGCAAGCGGATGAGGAATGGTACTTTGCCCTGGTAGTTGGCACCAATCGGATCAAAAAGTATGAAGAAATTGCATCTTCTGAGGTGTGTGTCGAGGGACTCGATGCACTTTGGGAGGATCTGGATCAACTGGCGAGCGGCGAGCAAGTGCTCTGGTCAGAGGGACAGGTGCCGAACACAGTCCTGCCGCCTGACGATGTGATTGAAAAAGTCAGGGCGTATTGCGACCAACGAGGCATACGTCTTACAATACAGACTGACAACGTGCGCTGGGACCCCAGCCCAACTGCCCTAATTGTCCGCTACTACTCACCTCACACCACCGCCGGTCTGGCTGGCGCTTATGACCGCAGGTACTACATCCCCGAAGTACAGGTGTGGGGAGACGGCTGCATCATCTGGGTGCAGCGTGAGGGTGCCGGGCGACGCGTGCTGGAAGGTCATCTCACAACCGAACAGATGAGAGCACTCTTGCAGCAAATTGTGGATGCCGGGTTCTTTGGTTGGGAAGAGGAATACTATACGCTAGGGGGCAACTCGCACCCGCCGATGTACCTGTCAGTGAGCCTCTTCGGGCTATCCAGGGAGGTGTCCGAGCACGGTAGCGCGCCAGAAGCCCACTACGAACTCGTGAGGTTCCTCACCAGCGGCGCAGGCGCTGAAGTGAGTGATTATGCGCCGAAACAGGGCTATCTCACCGCCGCGCCGGAGCCGGCTGAGGCAGATGCGCCGCAATGGCCTGACGCCACCGCGGGCATCACGCTCGACCAGGCCGAAGATGGGCGCTACATCAAGGGTGAAGCACTGTCCTTCGCTTGGCAGATGGTCAACGAGAATCCGAGAGCACCTGTTTACGTGAGGTCAAAGGGCCAGGTCTACTCTATCGTGGTACAAATACCGGGCGTGTCCTTTCTCGAACCGCCACCTCAGCCAACTGGGCTGACGACGCAGATGCCAGCACAGGCCACGTCAGAGCCTCCACCCACCATCACTTCTGAATCTGGAGGGACCCCAGCACCCTACTGCAGACCCAACGATGCATCCGTGGATGTATCAGCATCGCCCACTACGTTGGAAGTAGGCCAGACTGTTTCGGTGACAGTAACACTCACCAACGGAGACACCACTGACGTAAAGTTGGGTTTGATCCAATACTCACTGGCGGTACACCCCTCCAACGTCTTGACTTCCGACAACCTGGGGCCAGTAGAGCACCCCTTGAGTCTTGAACCGGGACAATCTGACGAAACCGGGTTCGTCTTGCGCGCGGCAACACCGGGTCGAGCAACGCTCACAGGCTCGACCAGTTTTGAGATACACGCCCTGGACTACTCGTGGGGGAGTTGGTCAGGCTGTCACTCCTGGCCATTGGAGATCGTCGTGATGCCTGCTGCGGACACGGGTTGATCGGTGACGCGCTGCCTCTTCTTCCGCTCGTAATGCCGGTGAGATTTGGCCCGGTTGCCGCACACTTTCATCGTACACCAGCGGCGGCTGCGATTTCGACTTTGATCCAGGAACAGCCAACCGCAGCCGGGGCATTGTTTCACTCTATCCAGTTTTTCAGAGGTCAACAGACCTGCCGCTAACCGCACGATCTGCCAGAGCATCTGGTCGAGTGCTTCGTCGCGATTTGCCCAATCCCAGGCAAAACCCTCCATGGTAGGGACGACTCGCAGCCGAGCAGACGCTTCAGACAGGGCATCATTCAGCATCTCAAGGTCATCCGGCGCCAATGGTTGTCCGTCTGCGATCGCCGTGAAAATCCGATAAATCGTTTCCCGCAAGGCAATGGCGCGTTCGAAAACAGCACCCGCTTCTGGCTGGCGGCACTTGGCTTGTTGAAGCAGACGCTCGGCATCCTCACCTGTCAGGATGCCCACATCCTGGCTCCATGAAACAAGGTCAGAATAGCTGGCGAGGAGTTCCTGTGGGTGATCACTTTTACGCCAGTCCACAGTATCGGTAAAGGCCAGACATACCTCCCCACCGATCAGCTCGAGGGTGTGCGCGTGGATACCCATAGGATATCTCTCAAATCCTGTGTAGACATTCAGTAGTGCTCAGTTGTGCTCTTGTGCATCTAAATAGCAAAAACACATTGACAGGTTATACCAGCCGTGTTATAATCTAACCACCATAACGATTATAACAGGTTACACTGGTGTTGTCAAATGTAGGATCACGTTTATATGAAGCGGTAGAGAGAAGCATCGGGTTGGAAGCGAAACTGATTCAGCACCTAGAGAAGAATGGGTACCGGGGGCGCGTCGTATCAATCCGGCGACTTGGGGATCTGCGAGTGGGAATCGAAACTCACTATAGGCAAGGTCTCCTGGACAAAACGTTCTACGAAAAGCGCCTTGCCGGGTTTACTTTCAACCTGCCCGAGAACCTGCCAGAGGCCCGGTCTCTGATCGTGGTCGCAGTCGGTGATCCTCAAGTACGTTTCACCTGCACCTGGAATGAGAGACGGATACCGCTCATCGTGCCCCCAACTTTCCTGCACTGGCGAGAGGCCGATAAACAAGTCGAAGATACCCTGGCGGAGGTTCTGAGTTCAGAGGGCTACCGGGTCGCTCGGGCGGCGCTGCCGAAAAAACTCCTGGCAGTACATAGTGGCCTGGCTGCGTACGGCAGGAATAACATCACCTATGTCGCCGGGATGGGGAGTTTCCACCGGCTGGCAGCCTTTTACTCCAATCTCTCCTGCGAGCAAGACAACTGGCAGGAACTAAGAATGATGGAGCGTTGTCAAACGTGCTTTGCCTGCCTCCGCAACTGCCCAACCGGCGCGATCTCCGCCGAACGCTTTCTGCTCCACGCGGAACGGTGTATCACGTTTCACAACGAAGATCCCGGCGAAGTTCCTTTCCCAGAGTGGTTGGACCTCTCCTGGCACAACTGCCTGGTGGGGTGTCTCCACTGTCAAAGGGTCTGCCCCGAAAACAAGGATTTTCTGACGTGGGTGGAGGAGGGGGCAGAATTCTCATCGGAAGAGACCATGCTTCTCCTGGAAGGCGTCCCGCTCAATCAACTGCCTGCCGCAACTGTCAAGAAACTGGAGCGTTGGGACATGGTTGACCTGGTTGACATCCTTCCGCGTAACTTGAGGGTTCTCTTTAAGAGGATGGAGATATGACCTCAATCTTTTCGGAAGATTTTGGCCCCTTCGAAGGCCGGGTATGGCTCAACTGTGCTCACCAGGGGCCACTGCCCTGTGTTGCTGTGGGAGCAGCAGGGGAAGAGTCGTAGAAGGCTATCCCGTGGAACCAAAGAAAAAGCGGATGCCATCCGTCTTCGTTTGGACGGGCTTGGCATCAACGTTTGAGAAAGCAGGCTTTGTTGAGTGCCTTCGGCGGTCGGACACGCGGCCAATCATGAGATTCTACATAGAAAGTGATGAGGAAGGAAGTACCTGTGCAAAGTAACACTGCTCTGCTAATCATTGACGTTCAGATAGGGATGTTCGAGGAGAGCGATCCTGTTCACCAAAGTGACGAGTTGCTGGCAACAATCAACGATCTAATCACTAGGGCACGTGACGCCGGCATCCCAGTCATTTATGTCCAGCACAGCGGTGGAGACGATCACCTGCTCGAACCAGATTCACCCGGCTGGCCAATTCATCCGGCTGTTGTGCCAACCAAGGGTGAGTTGGTCATCCACAAGCGTCATCCTGACTCGTTCCAAGGAACAGATCTTGAGCACGAGTTGGGGATACATGGAATCGGACATTTGATCGTGGCGGGCATCCAGACCGAGTACTGTGTCGACACTACCTGTCGTCGGGCATATAGCCTGGGATATGATGTGACACTGGTGCAAGACGCTCACAGCACCTGGGACACCAAGTATCTCGAAGCGTCGCAGATCATTAACCACCACAATCAGGTATTGGGAGCCTGGTTTGTGACGCTGAAGGAGGCGCATTCGATCGAATTTGACTTGGAAGCGCAGCGGCCGAGTACTAGGCATCGTCGGCAGCCCACGTCGCGGTGGGAATACCGAGATTATGGTGGACGAGGTGCTGCGCGGTGCCGAGGAGGCTGGCGCGCAGGTCGAGAAGGTTATCCTGAGTAAATTGGATATTCGACCCTGCCGGGGTTGCGACGCTTGCAAACAAGCCGCCAAGTGTACACAACAGGATGACATGCACGCGTTGCTGGAGCAGATGAAGCATAGTCAAGTTTGGGTGCTGGGCACGCCAATCTATTGGTGGGGGCCAACTGCACAGTTCAAGGCATTCCTCGATCGGTGGTACGGTGTCCAGCACAGGACAATGTTTGAAGGACAGCGCACCATCCTGGTCATACCATTGGAAGATACAAACGAGGGCACTGCGCGTCATACGGTGGGAATGTTCAAAGACGTTTTGGCATACCTCAAGATGGAGCACTTGTCCACTATAGTGGCCCCCGGCGTGTTCGATCGAGGTGCAGTGCGCGAACACCCAGACGTGCTGGCAGAGGCCTATCGGACAGGACGAGAGGCTATCGCAAACGGAGGTGATGAAAGTGTGGCCTAAAAACAGTGAGATCAGTCCACAAGTAACAGCCTTGCGGCAAGATCTAGAGGCTGGAAATACCCAGGCCCTCGATATCTTTTGGCATAAAGTATCCGAACAAGGCACCCCTTTGATCGAGACAATCGAAGGAGACGACGATCACAGCCTCGTGACGCTCCTCTGGCGCGCTGAAGAGGAGATCGAAAACATCGTCGTGGTCAGTCGGCTGATGGATTGGCCGAACAATCAAATGGCCCGCTTGCTCAATACAGACATGTGGTACAAAACCTACCGCGTACGAAACGACATTCGCGCTACCTATCAACTTGCCCCCAATGACCCGGGCGTCCCATTGGGACCATCTTCGAACCGGGCAGAGCGTACAGCCAAATGGCAGATTGATTCACTCAATCCACATACCTACGTGTTTCCCAAGGATGACGAGTTTCCCGAAAGCGTCGAGTTGGTACGGTCGGTGATCGAGATGCCCAAAGCACCGGCTCAACCCTGGATCGAGTTGCGGGATGGCGTACCAACCGGCAAGGTCGAGATGCATCGCTTGAAGAGCGACATTCTCGACAACGAACGGCGCGTGTGGGTCTATACGCCACCGGGTTATACGACCGACGGCGAGCCTTACGGGTTGTTGATTCTCTTTGACGGCTGGGCTTATGTCGAGATGGTCCCCACACCCACGATTTTGGACAACTTGTTGTCCGAGGGTCTCATCCCGCCTTTGGTAGCCGTATTGCCAGACAGCCTAGATGCAGCAGCGCGCATGCGTGAGCTGCTCCTGTATTCACCCTTTAACGACTTTTTGGCTCAGGAACTTGTACCCTGGGCACGAGAACGTTATCACGTGACATCTGACCCAGCACAAACGATTGTGGGGGGATCGAGTGCTGGTGGCCTGGCGGCGGGCTTTGCCGCGTTGGAATACCCCGAGATCTTTGGCAACGCTCTCTCCCAATCTGGTGCATTCCGGTGGAAGCCAGAAGGAGAGAGTGAGCACGAATGGTTGGCCCAACAATTTGCTATCAGGAAGAAACTTGCGCTGAAATTCTATCTTGAAGCAGGCATACTGGAGGTGAACAGCCTGGTGGCCCTTGGCGACGGCCCCAACCTCATAGTCGCCAACCGGCACATGCGCAACGTGTTACAAGCCAAAGGATACGACGTCCACTATGCCGAATTTGCTGGAGGTCACGATTACCTATGCTGGCGAGGCACATTAGCAAATGGTCTGCTTGCCCTGATTGGACAAGGAGCCACGTAACTATGAAATTCATAAACGCACTTGGTTATGCCTGGTTGTTGATTGCCATTTCGGCTTGTACTTCCTCAACACAAACATGCCCTCCAAACACTGCCACAGAGACACTGCCCACTTTTACAGAGACGGTGGAGGAAACAACACCAACTCCGACACCAACCCTGACGCCAACATCAACACCAACACCAACACCAACTCCCACCCCGACGCCGACTCCGACTCCGTGGCCAGCAGAGGGGTCTCCCCCTGAGCAGCAGGGAATGGACTCGGAAGTGTTGGTCAGAATGTTTGATTATATCGAACAACAACAAGTTGACGTCCACGGCATTTTGGTCGTCCGCAACGGGTACACGGTGGTAGAGGCGTACTATCCCCCTTATGGACCCAACACCAGGCACGGCACTGCCTCTGTCGGCAAGAGTTTCACCGGCGCGCTGGTGGGCATCGCCATTCGTGAAGGCTACATTGAGGGCGTGGATCAAAAGGTCGCAGATTTCTTCCCCGGACACTCCGACTGGCAGGACGACCCGCTCAAGCAAGCGATGACGGTAGAACATCTGCTGACGATGACGTCCGGCCTGGACTGGCCGGAGACATCGGCCTCGTATAGCTCTTCGAGCAATATCATGAACCAGATGATGAACAGCGCAGATTGGGTCCAGTTTGTGCTCGATAGATCTATGGTCACAGCGCCAGGCACCACGTTCAACTACAGTTCGGGTGTTTCCCATCTCTTGTCCGCGATCATAGAAGAGGCCTCCGGGATGCGGACGATATCTTTTGCTCGCGAGTACCTCTTTGAACCCCTCGGTATCTCGCGCGTGTCCTGGATGACCGATCTACGAGGCACTGCCTTTGGGGCTGGTGGTTTACGGATAACGCCACGCGACCTGGCCAAATTTGGGCAACTCTACTTGCAAGGCGGGGTCTGGGGCGGGGAGCAAGTCGTTCCGGCAGAGTGGGTCGAGGCATCCGTTGCCAAACAGGTCAGCGCCCACGGTGCTGCTTCGTACTACGGCTACCAGTGGTGGGTACGCAGCAGCGGCACTTATGCAGCCCACGGCTACAGAGGCAAACGCATCTTTGTGATACCAGACCTGGAAATGGTGGTGGTCTTTACCGCCGATCTCTCCGGCAATACCCCATCGGTGATCCTCAGTAACTTTATCATTCCTGCGGCTAGATCGCCCGAGCCGCTGCCCGAAAACCCCGAAGCAGTGGCACGGCTAAAGGCCCGAATAAACGATATCCAACAATCTGAACCATAAGGCAGTCAGAAGAGAATGTGAACTGACCCCCAAAAGTTGGACACTTTTCAGGTGATTCTTAGTTCAAACTCGAGGGGGGGGTGCAGTGATGGGCCAAAAGTTTCGTGTTTGGTTGATACAGGGGAACTTGACTAACTGGCCGAGCGTCTGATAAGCATAACAGATCAGGCGACACATCAAGTGGAAAGGGAAAGCGAAGCAGTTCCCACCTCAATCACATTCGGACGCCGCTTTACCGTCGAGACTCTAGCATTCAACCCCGATAGCCAGACAATAACAATCGGCATTGGACAAGGCATTGAGCACCCTCCAGTGAACGGGGATCAGTTGTGGGATATCAGTAGCGACGCGCTACTGGCACGGATGAGCCACGAGCAGCAGATAAAGGCCGTCGCCTTCAGTCACGACGGGCGGTGGCTGGCGACGGGTGGGGCCGACAGCCTGGTACACGTGTGGGGTTTGCGGACATATCGCTGACAGGAGATGAATTGAGGCGGCGACGTTGCAAAACCGTAACACCCTGTGCCAACACTGTGACACGCTTGACATACTCTTGTAACACTGATTTGGTATATTGGAGACAGAATAAGAATCAGATCGGGAGGTCAAGAATGAAGCGTCTACGGATAAACTATTGTACAATGGGGTGGTCTCCACAGGCCTGCCGAATACTCCGACACCTGTGGGCGAGTTCCGCATCTGGGTCAAGTTCCTGTACGACGATATGCAAGGCCCTGGCTACTATCTGCCCGACGTGCCCTACGTGATGTACTTCCACAAGGGGTACGGTCTGCACGGCACCTACTGGCACGATAACTTTGGCACGCCGATGAGCCACGGCTGCGTCAATCTCTCTAACGCCGATGCGGAATGGCTCTTCAACTGGGCGTCCATCGGAACAAAAGTGGTAACTCATGGCTGACAATTGACGGCTCCGCATCTGCGGACGCCCCACTCCTCGTGAGCGGGGCTCTGTAACGACAAAGAGACATGCAAACGTAGAGGAGATGTACCATGTTCAAAAAGAGTAATGCAGCAAAAAGGGAAGCAAAGACACTCTGGCTACTGATCGGATTCGCCCTTGTCTTCCATCTGGTAGGTACAGTCCACGCGCAGACACTCGAGCCACCCCAGCCTCAGCACGACGACCCATTCTGGCAGGTCGCATACTGGAACAACATAACGCTCTCCGGCGAACCGGTGGTAACAGGCAGCGATCAAAACCTGAATCACGACTGGGGCAGCGGCGCGCCGCGCGGCGGTGTCAACGCCGACCATTTCTCGGCGCGTTGGGCCCGCTACATAGACGTGACAGAGGCGGGCACGTACCGCTTCACCGCCACCAGCGACGACGGCATCCGCGTCTATGTGGATGGCGACCCTATCATTGATGAGTGGCACGACCAGTCAGCACGCACGTTCGTCGGTGACGTCAACCTGACGGTGGGGCATCATCTGCTCGTCGTGGAATATTATGAGAATATGGGACATGCCGTGGCCAATCTGACATGGTGGGGGCCTGTTCCCACCACGCCCCACAACTGGCGGGGAGAATACTTTGCCAACCGCCATCTTACCGGCGAGCCCGTGTTAGTGCGTGACGATCCGGTAGACAGAGAATCGGGCGGTCTGGACTGTAACTGGGGAACAGACTCACCAGCCGCGCACATTCCAAGCGATGGCTTTTCCGTCCGCTGGACCCGCCTGGCCCCGCTTGAGCCTGGTGCGTACCGCTTCACCGCCACCAGCGACGACGGTATCCGCATCTGGGCCGACGACCAGTTGGTCATTGACCAGTGGTACGATCATCCACCCCAGACCTTTACCGGAGACGTCAACCTGACGGGTGCTAACCACACGATTGTGGTAGAATACTATGAGAACAAAGGGGCGGCCATGGCTCAGGTTTCGTGGAAGCCTGTCCCCACCCCATCCCAAGGCTGGCGCGGGGAGTACTTTGCCAACCGCTGGCTGAACGATCCGCCGGTCCTGGTGCGTGACGACCAGAACCTAGGCTTCAACTGGAGCTATGTCTCGCCGGCCAAGGGTATCCCTAGTGACAATTTCTCGGTTCGCTGGACGCGCACCTTTCACTTTGAGCCTGATTCGTACCGTTTCACGACGACGACCGACGACGGTGTGCGCCTGTGGGTGAACGGCCACTTGCTGATTGATCAATGGTACGATCAATCGCTCAGTCCACACAATGGCACGATCTACCTGTCGGGCGATGTGCCGATCAAGATGGAATACTATGAACACGGCGGTCTGGCGTCGGCCTGGCTGACCTGGGATCGCGACGGCGGCCCTCCTCCACCACCGCCCGGCGCCATCGTCGTGGACGACACCGACCAGGGCTTTGTCAAGGGTGGCTCGACGACCGGCTGGCACACGGCGACCGAGGGGTACAGCGGTCGCCTGACCTGGGCCCGGAACAACGACTGGCGCCGGCCCAACTACAACTGGGCGCGTTGGTATCCCGATCTCTCGCCGGGACGGTACGAGGTCTTTGTCTACGTCCCGGAGCGCTACACCACAACCTCGAACGCCCGCTACTGGGTGTCCCACCGCAACGGCTACACGTTGAGCATCGTGAACCAATCAACCAACGGCGACCGCTGGGTCTCGCTCGGCACTTATTGGTTCCGTGGCACCCGCGACGACTATGCGTCGCTGGCCGACGTCACTTTTGAACCATACGCATCGCGCCTGCTTGCCTTTGACGCGATAAAGTGGGAGCCGCGCTAGCCCAGGCCCTTATTTGAGGAGCGAGGTATCCTCAGATGCCAAAAATGAGAAGATGCATCATCACAGCGATAGCGGTGCTCACAATCTGTGTGGGGTGCGGGCCTGGGGCAAATAGCACACTTGCGCCGTCCCTCTCTCCCACTGCGCCTCTTCCACCCGACATCCGCCCCTTTCCTATCGCAACCGCTTTGGTTGTACCGGTCGCGCCCACGTCAACGCCTGGCAGGCTACCTCCATCCTCAATAGTGTCTACTGTAACGATATCCACGTCCCCAAGCCCCGGCTGGACCGAATACATCAGCATCAACGACATCCGTGATTTGGCGTTCGCTCCAGATGGAACATTGTGGGCGATCAGCGGCGGTGGATTGGTGCACTGGGACCTGGGTACCGATACCTACAACCGGTACCTGATCCACGCTGGAGCTATCGCCGTGGCCCCCGATGGTACGCTCTGGTTGGCCACAGACTATGGGGTCTGCCATTTCGACGGCGCGGCCTGCAAGAACTATACCAACGCTGATGGACTGATTCATGGTAGCGTTCGAACCGTAGATGTGGCTTCTGATGGGGCCGTGTGGGTGGGTACAGAAGGGGGAGTCAGCCGCTTTGACGGCAAGTCGTGGAGCGTTTATCCATCTCCCGTTCCGATAACGGATCTGGCGACTGCCATCAATGGAGAGGTCTGGGTGGCGACTTCTCTAGGCATGGGCCACTATACGCCGGCACAGGATGCATGGACGACCTACACAGAGAAACGTGGCCTCCCTAGCCTGCAAGTCCAAACCGTTGCAGCAGGGCCGGAGGGTAGCGTGTGGGTGTTCGTTCTCTGGGAGGGCATCTACCGGTTTGACGGTACCAACTGGCAAGAAGCCGGAGAAATCAGCGACACAGTCACCGATATTCTCCTTGAGCCCGATGGCACTCCCTGGGTTGCGACGAGCGGCGGCTGGCATAACCCTGGGGGCAGTCTGGCTTATTGGGATAGCAGCGAGTGGATCAAGGTCGCGAGCGAGGATGAGATGGAACCCATCACATCCGTTGCGCTGGGACCAGAAGGGGAAATCGCCGCTGGAACAGGTTTAGGGCTTGGGATCTACCAGGGAGGTGAGTGGCAATTGCTGAGGGATGGTCCAGCCCACGACAGAGTGACATCCGTCGCTGTCACACCCGATGGTGCAGCCTGGTTTGCGTTCGGCGCCGATGCTTCCTCGACCCATTACGCAGGGTTGAGCCGATTTGATGGCCAGGCCTGGCAATATTTCCTGGACGAGATTGAGGTGACTGCGCTGGCCGTCGCTCCCGACGGGTCGTTGTGGGCCGGTACGGTAAACGATGTCCGACGCTTTGACGGTGTCGCCTGGGAAACAGTGGCTCGATGTGGAGAGGACATGCCTGTCGGCAGCATTCTCGACATCGCATTCACGTCAGATGGCGCTGCCTGGATCGCGAATGGTTTTAGCCTGGCCCGTTTTGACGATCAATCGTGGACGGTCTATGAAAAACTGGCCTATTCCGTAGTGACTGCACCAGACGGTGATATCTGGATAAACGGTTGGGAGGGACGACATGGCTCCTTCTACGTCGCTCGCTTCGATGGTGAAAACTGGACAACCTACAAGGCTGCAGATTCGTTCCCTGGCGGATTCAGGGTTGGCGCGGTGACCCCTGACGGTCGGGCATGGGGGATTACCCCGGAACGCGGATTGGCCAGTTTTGACGGTGAATCCTGGTCAGATGAGCGAGATTGGACGTTCTATCCCACCGCTGATAGCCTTTCCTTCAACAGCGTCGAGGCCATCGCGCCCGACGGCGCACTATGGCTCCATACAAGCGAGGGCTTTGCTCGCTTTAAAGTTGAGAATAGACCCGACGACAGGTGGACGACCTACACCGCAGACGATGGCTTGGTCTGTGATAGCAGTTGTGGCGACGCCATCGCCTTTGCGCCCGACGGCACGATCTGGTTCGGTACAACTCGTTTCCAACCATCTCAGAGGGGAGGCGTGCAGTGAATGGGAAAACTTGGCGAGAGTCTCGTAAACTGTCTGCCCTAGCGGCTTGGCTTGTATTATTCGCTCTGCTGAATCTCACCGCCTGCGACACCTCTGAGGTGGGCATCGAACGTACTGCCACCGCAGAAACGAATTTGACGACACGGACGACCACACTGGAAACGGCAACCATCACCTCACCTCCAACGACTGATATCCCCCTGTCAACCCCCACTACCCCTCCAACGCCATCGCCCACACCATATCAAATCCCCGACAAAGCGACGCTGCAAGTCATCGGTCAGGTCGGCGGGCAATCCCTGGCCGTCGCCGTCGAAGGTTCAACTACCTATCTCGGCGTCGGTCCGCGATTGATGGTGCTGGATGTATCTGCGCCGGACGCACCGCAACTGCTGGGCCAGAGTACCGTATTACCCGGCGTCGTGCAGGACGTCGCTGTGGTGGAGGGATTGGCTTACGTCGCCGCGGGGGACGCTGGTCTGCGGGTGCTGGATGTCTCGGACCCGGCGGAACCCCACGAAATTGGTTCTGCCCCCACTGACGAGGAGGCCCAGGTCGTTGTTGTGCAGAACCATATAGCCTATGTAGCTGAAGAAGAGTGCAAAGAAGGAAACTGTAGAGGAAATTTGAACATAATAGACATCTCGGACTCAACCGCTCCTTATGAGATCGGCTTCCTTGAGATGCCCAGCCCTGTCAATAATATGGTCATAGTAGAGAACTATGTCTACATCGCTCATCACAAAGGGTTGCAAGTGGTGGACGTTTCGGATCCGGCCCGACCACACGCGGTCGGCGCGTTCACTCGGCGGGGTATCGCCAAGGACATAACAATTGCCGGTGGATACGCCTACGTAATCAGCGGCCCGCAGGTGTTGGTGATGGACTTGTCGTCCCCGGCTGATCCCCAAGAGATCAGCGCCTCCAGCACAATGTTCTCTCCAAACGTCATAGTTGTTGCAGATGACTATCTGTACGTCTCCGATGGATTCTGCGAGTTTGGTCAGTGCGGAAGCCACTTGCGAGTGCTGTATATGTCGGACATGGCTGAGCCACGCGAGACCAGTTCCCTAAGCCTGGCGGACCTTGCCGTGGACGTGGAGGTCGCGGACGGCTTTGCTTACATAGCCACCTGGGAAAGTGGCCTGAAAGTTATAGATCTGACGAACCCGGCGAATCCGCACGTTGTGGGAACGTTCAACGTTCTGGGCAGTGTACAGGACGTAACAGTATCGGAAAAATACGCCTATGTGACTAACAGTGGGGAAAACGGCCTGTTCGTCCTGGACGTGACGGATCCGACCGCCCCCCAGACAGCGGGGACGCTTCCCACGCTGACCTTTGCCGGGGCCGTGGCGCTGGCAGAGGGGTACGCCTACGTGCCAGTGTGGGTAGAGGGATTGCGTGTGGTGGACGTGACAGACCCGGTCAACCCGCGTGAGGTCAGTTCCCTCGACAGTTCCATCCTGCAAGGGACTGTGGACCGCGTGGCGTTAGACGACAATCCTTCGACAATCTCAGGACAGGCTTATGCTTATCTGACCGTTCAAGAGGGCGGCCTGATGACGCTGGACATAACCGACCCGGTCCATCCCTATCCCATCGGAGCTTACACCCCGCCCACTGGGGCCATCAGAAGTGTGGCTGTTGCCGATGGCTATGCTTACGCGGCAGGCAGTTACTCTGAGGGAGAGCAGCGCAAGGGGATCTTGTACGTGATTGACGTGGCAGACCCAACTCGTCCAGGCAAGGTCGCTTCTGTCGAACTACCCGATCACACGTCGTCGAACGTGGCGGTCGCGGGCGACCACGTCTACATAGCCCTGGCAGATTGCTACTATTTCACCTGTTCGGGCAGTCTGCAGGTGATTGACATCTCTGACCCAACCCAATCACGGTTGGTGAATTCGCTCGACGTCCCGGGTGGCGCCTTTGCGGTAACGGTGACAAACGATGGCGACAGCAGCAGTCGCTATGGCTACCTGGCCGCCGGAGATGTGGGTGTGTGGGTGGTGGACGCATCCGACCCAGCGCAACCACATCTGGTCGGGCTGGCGAACACACCGGGACGCGCCCGAGGTATAACCGTCGTGGACGACCTTGCTTACGTGGGGGACGACAAAGGGGGACTCCTTATCCTGCGCGTTATCAAAGAGGTAAGCAATGTTTCAGGATGGTAACATTCCATGTAACTACTCGGGCATACAGCACAACAACGCCGCATTTGTCATTGCGAGGAGCGTAGCGACGAAGCAATCTCCTATGATGCTACTTGGGGATTGCTTCGGGCAAAAAAACGCCCTCGCAATGACATAGGCTGAGTAGTTACCATTCCATTTGGTATCGTGATGTTCGTCCGGGACGAGACCCTGGCGGGGCGCAGTGATGATCTGGCCAGATAGGGAACCGTGGCGACTCGTTCCAGTTGACGCGCGTATTGAGTGACAGTAAGGAGATTTATGAGCACGTCACATCGTTTGCGGAGACAAAGCGCCATACTCGCCCTGTTCCTGATTCCACTGTCCACAACTGCCTGTGGTACCTTCGAGATGGGCATCGAGCACGCTGCTACGCCGGATCAGCCGGCCACATCCAGGGATCTCACACCACCTCCACAACAACCGGAAATCCCAACTCCAACACCAGCCGCCCCCCTACCGGGATTGATCTACCGGACGAATGATGGGCTTTGGAAGGCGGACGCGAGCGGGCAACCCATGCACATCTTGGATCACGCCGATATTGGCGAACACTGTATACCCGCCATCTCCCCGGACAGCGCCTATGCCCTATACTTGGAAAAGGATGCAGATGACCTCGACCTCTGGTTAGCCGATTTGACCACTGGCGAGCGACGTAATCTGACCAGAACGCCTAACAGTACCGAGACCAACTTTCGGTGGTGGTCAGCGCGGCCTGATGTGGTGCTCTTCAGCTCACGGCCTCAGGAGATCCTGCCAGGGCCTGGCGTGACCGGTTTTCTGGCAGTGGTGGGTATAAATGGCCACGGTTATCGTGTCCTGGATGATCAGAATCATACTGGTAGCCTGCCTGCCCCATCGCCGGATGGCCAAACGATCGCCTATGGCAGTGGCAGCACCGGTTGGCTCTATCACTGGGAGACAGGCCCCGAGGTCTTTGACCCGGCAGACTATGGGTTGCCCAGATACAGGGATGGGCACATTGGTAGCCCATCCTGGTCACCCGACGGCAGAAAACTGGCCTGGATTGTTAGCGGTACCTTTGCTGCAGATAAGAGTCGCCAAATGGGCATCGGTGTATTTGACCTGGAAACTCGAACCGCGCAGGTTCTGCACCTTCACGAACCGAGGTTTGGAGATGGCTGGCCGGCGGCCCCGGCCTGGAGTCCCGATGGACAATGGTTAGCCTTCACCGCCTGGGCTCAGGACCCTGACGAGGCCGGCGTGTGGGTTCTGCGGGCCGATGGGCAGCAGGGAGAAAAGTATCAGTTTTTGTTTACCGAATATCATTTGGGTGGTAGCCATCCGATTTGGGCTTCGAACGGAAGTTGGCTAGCCTTCAATCGTGCTCTGCAGGACGAGGGGACGAGTTCCTGGGTGGCCCAGGTGGGAACGTGGGGACTAGTCCGGCTCAATCTACCGCCCGATGCTTGCGTTGTGGATTGGGTCAGTTCGTCGTGGGAGTAATAGGAGGTTTCAAAGCGTATGCAAAGACAGTTCAATCTAACTATTCTGTTCCGCCCGGCACTTGTGTTCATCCTGATCTTTCTCACTGCCTGTGGCACATTGGAGATCGGCATCGAGCACACGCCCACAGATGCGGATCAGGTGACACAGGCGGCAACACCGGGAGCTGATGTCATCCCAACACCTGCCCCCACTCTCACGCCTATCCCGGCGGCAACCGAGCTGCGCGTGACCTTCGTCAAGATCACAGAACATGGCAACAATGTATGGTTGTGGGCGGAAGGGGAGAGAGAGGCTGTGCCTCTCACCAAAGACGGCGGCGTTGGCGACGTCAAGATCTCCGACGACGGCGAGATCGTAGCATTCACACGAGGGGGTGGCCTGTGGATGGTCAGGAGCGATGGCACGGAGGAACGCCAATTGGTGAGCGCGGAGGATTTCGCCGCTATGGAGGCACAGAATCCCGAGTTGGAGGTCGTGCTCAACCGTTTCGAGTGGGCTACTGGCACGCACATCCTGGCATTCAACACACGGTTGCAGATGGAGATCGGTCTGTTCCCCAACGACGATCTACACCTGGTCAACGCCGACACCCTGGAACGAACCGCCCTGCTCCCGCCCGGCGAGGGTGGCGAGTTCTACTACTCGCCCGATGGAAGCCAGGCCGCCATCGTGACCGCCGGCAGCATCAGCCTGATCAATGCGAATGGAGGAAACCGGCGCGAGGTGTTCACCTATACACCGGTCGCTACGTACAGCGAGTTCCAATTTTATGCCCAGCCGGTTTGGGCGGCCGATTCCAGCGCGCTCCGGGTTGCCATCCCGCCAGCCGATCCCAATATACAGCCGTCCCCACCCACCAGCATCTGGCATATCCCCACCGGTGGAACACCCGCCAGCATGATAGGGAGCATAACAACTGGACAGATGAAACCATCTGTCATCTCGCCTGACCTTGGATACGTCGCCCATCTCCATTACGACCAGTCAGACCCACAATCATCTCCAATGTCGAGCCTGCTCATAACAGACCTGGATAACGGCGAAACCGTCACGTACTACCCTGAGGCTGCTCTCATCTACGGCTGGGCGCCAGACTCGCGGCACTTGGCCTTCCTGGCCTATCCCCCCGAACTGCCCCCCCAGGCCCAGATCGGACAGATTGGCGGCGACGTCGTTCCCGTATACAGTGACGCGAACAACGCGATCATAGATGTGAGTTGGGTAGATGCCGACCGCTATCTCTTCCTGACTCAAAACCCTCGAGGCTGGGATGTCCTCCTGGGACAAGTCGGTGGTCCCGTCACAGCCGTGGCCGGTGTGCCTGGCGCTGACCGTCCTCCGGCCTACGATTTCACTGCCCCCACGACCAGTGCGTCTCCACCGGTCGCGAGCGGCTCTGACACATAAACGCCGACTGACAGCCCACGCGGATATTGGATCATGCCGGTGCGGATAGATACGCTATATCTCCAGACGCTACTCAGGTACTGTACAACGAGGCGGACGACGTCTGGCTGGCCGACATCGCCACCGGTTAGGCGTCCTATGCGTTCGGTGGAATAGGAGTTGCAATGACCAAGAAAAGCCAATACCAACGAAATGTCAAGGCCCCCGTTGTGTTGACGGGGGCCTTTGCGAGCAGGCCTTCTGTTTGTCAGGGTAGGACAGATAGACTATAATAGCACAAAATAGACCCATCGAGCAGAAAAAGTGCCATGGCAAAACTAGAAGACCTCAAACAAGGCACCAAAGTCAGAGGCATCGTCCCGGGACAAACCGTCTCTGTCGTGGACGCCAAGTGGCACGGCTCCACAGCCGTCGAACTCTTTTACAAATACGCCGATGGGCAACCCGGAACGCAACTGCTCTTCCGCAACGACGAACTCAACCTGGAGATCGCAGAGACCAGGCGCGCCTGGCGCTTCAACGCCGATGGCGACCTTTTCCGGCTGGTGGCAGAAGCGTACCGCATCCACCTGGCCTATTTGTTCGATCCCGTATTGGCGGTCCATACTTCACTGATTGAACCGCTCCCCCACCAGATCATTGGTGTTTACGGTGACATGTTGCCCCGCCAGCCACTGCGCTTCTTGCTGGCCGACGACCCCGGCGCTGGCAAGACCATCATGGCAGGCCTATTCATCAAAGAACTGATCGTCCGGGGGGACGTCCACCGCTGCCTGATCTGCGTGCCGGGCAACCTGGCGGCCCAATGGCAGGACGAACTCTGGTTCAAATTCCAACTCCGCTTTGAGATCCTCACGCGCGAGGCCTTTGAAACGGCCGTCAGTGGAAACCCATTCCTGGAAAAAGACCGGGTCATCATCCGCCTGGACCAGATCGCGCGTAACGAGGACCTGAAAGAAAAACTGCGCCGCACCGATTGGGACCTCGTCGTGGTTGACGAGGCGCACAAGATGTCGGCCCATTTCTGGGGCGGGGAACTCGAAGAGACCAAACGTTACAAACTGGGCAAGTTGCTCAGGGATATTACCCGTCACTTTCTCCTGATGACGGCCACCCCTCACAACGGCAAGGAAGAAGACTTTCAGTTGTTCCTGGCCCTGCTCGATCAAGACCGCTTCGCCGGGCGCTTCCGCGAAGGCGTGCACGAGGTGGATATCTCGGACATTATGCGGCGTATGATCAAAGAGGACCTGCGCCGGTTTGACGGCCGCCCGCTGTTCCCCGAGCGCAGGGCGTACACGGTCAGTTACCCACTCTCGCCCGGAGAGAGCCGCCTTTACGACGAGGTCACCGATTACGTCCGCACCGAGTTCAACCGGGCGGACAAACTGGCCGACGACAAGCGCAAGGGCACCGTCGGCTTTGCCCTGATCATCCTTCAGCGCCGGCTGGCCTCCTCCCCGGAGGCAATCTACCAATCCCTGAAGCGGCGTCGCCAGCGGCTTGAGAAACAGTTGACCGAAACACGGAACGCCGACATCTTGTCGGCAGGCGAGCAAGATGCTCACGGTCCCAGTTTGTACGATCAGGAATACCTCGACGGCCTGGACGACGCCCCGGCTGAAGAAGTAGAGGCCATCGAGGAACAGATCATTGACAACGCCACCGCCGCGCTGACCATCGCCGAGTTGAAGGCCGAGATCGAGACGCTCAAACATCTGGAGACAATGGCCTACCGGGTGCGGCAGAGCGGTACCGACCGCAAGTGGGAGGAACTGGCGACCATCATCCAGGACGATGAGCGGATGGTTGACCGGCGCGGGCAGCGCCGAAAGTTCGTGATCTTTACCGAACACCGCGACACACTCACCTACCTGTGGGAGCGCATCAGCACCCTCTTTGGCCGTGATGACGTCCTGGTCAGCATCCACGGCAGCATACCAAGGGAAAAGCGCCGGGCGACAGAAGACCGATTCCGCAATGACCCCGACGTCTACTTCCTGTTGGCAACCGACGCCGCCGGGGAGGGCATCAACCTCCAGCGAGCGCACCTGATGATCAACTACGACCTGCCCTGGAACCCCAACCGGTTGGAGCAGCGCTTTGGCCGCATCCATCGCATCGGCCAGACCGAGGTCTGCCACCTGTGGAACCTGGTCGCTGGGGAGACGCGGGAGGGGTACGTTTACGCCCGCCTCCTGCGCAAACTAGAGACCGAGGGCAGAGCGCTGGAGGGCCAGGTCTTTGACGTGCTGGGCGCGCTGTTCGAGCAGACCCCGCTCCGCAGACTGCTCGTCGAGGCGATCCGCTACGGCGACCAGCCCGAGGTCCGGGCCAAACTGGAACAGACGGTGGACAACGCCGTTGACCGGGAGCGGGTGCGCAAACTGCTGGAGACCCGCTCGCTCGTCACCGAGAGCATGGACACCACCCAGATCGTGCGCATCCGTGAGGAGATGGAACGCTACGCCGCCCGGCGCTTGCAGCCCCACTATATCAGGTCATTTTTTATGCAGGCCTTTGAGACCCTGGGCGGCTCGGTCCGCGAGCGAGAGCCGGGACGCTATCGCATCGGCTACGTACCCGCCCGCATCCGCAACCGCGCCAGGGAACTCGGCACCACGGTGCCGGTGTGGGAAAAGTACGACCGGATTTGCTTCGACAAGGAACTGATGGGCCAGGTCGGGCTGCCCCAGGCGGACTTTGTCTGCCCCGGTCACCCCCTGCTCGATACCGTGATTGACCTGGTGCTGGACAAACACCGCGAGACGCTGCGCTCCGGGGCGGTGCTCGTTGACCCCACCGACCCCGGCCAGGTCCCACGGGTGCTGTTCTTCCTGGGGCAGAACATCCAGGACACCCGAACTACCGAGGCTTGTGCTGAGCGCAGTCAAAGTACCGGTGCTGAGCGCAGTCAAAGTAGCGGTGACAAACGCCTCATCTCCCGCGAGGTGCACTTTGTCGAGATAGACGAGGGGGGGAACGTCCGGGCAGGCGGTTACGCCCCCTACCTGGACTATGAACCGGCCACCCCTGAACAACTGGCCATATTAGCGCCGGTCCTGGAGGCCGACTGGTTGACCGGTGATCACCTGGAAACCCGGGTACTGGAATACGCCATCGAAAATCTGGTGCCGCGCCACCTGGCCCGCGTGCGCAAGCGCCGTGAGGAGTTGATTGACAAAACGTTGGCCGCCGTCCACGAGCGGTTGACCAAGGAGATCAACTACTGGGACAAACGCGCCGCCGAACTGCGCCAGCAGGAAAAGGCGGGCAAGGTGAACGTGAGGCTCAACGCCGCCAGAGCGCAGCAGCGGGCCGATGAACTGGCCGCTCGCCTGGAACGGCGCACCGAGGAACTGGCGCTGGAGCGGCAGATCTCGGCCACGCCACCGGTCGTTTTCGGCGGGGCTATCGTCATCCCGGCTGGCCTTTTGCTCGGCGAGCGGACGCCGCCGGAACTGCTAGACACACGCGTTACCGAAGCCATCGCTATGCAGGCCGTGATGCAGGCTGAGGCGGCGCTGGACAACCACCCCCGCGACGTGAGCAAAGACAACCTGGGCTACGACGTCGAGAGCCTCGACCCATGCACCAGCCGCCTCCGCTTCATCGAGGTCAAAGGCCGCCGCGCCGGGGCCGACACGGTCACCGTCACCCGCAACGAAATCCTGACCGGGATCAACTCCCCCGACCAGTACATCCTGGCGATTGTGGAAGTAGAAGACGGCAAGGCCCATCCGCCGCATTACATCCGCAAACCGTTCAAGAAAGAGCCTGATTTCGGTGTGACCAGCGTGAACTACAACCTGAAAGAGTTGCTGGCGCAAAGTGAAGCGCCAACATGAACTTGTTATTGCGAGGGCGCGCCAGCGCCCGAAGCAATCCCCTCCTTGGCGTGAGAGGAGATTACTACCGCGAGTACTCGTGGCAGGCGTGGCGGCGTTTCACCGCCCGCGATGGTTCGCAATGACACGTAATGAGGATGGTACAAAAGCCTAATATGTAGTATAATACATATCAAGGTATACATTCTGTAGCAGATGGGAGAACGATGCATAAAATTATTGGCGTAACTGAATTACAGCGCCGCTTCCGGCCTGTCTTTGACCAGGTAGTCAAAGAAAACATCCCCTACGTCCTGACGCGCGGCAGCCGGCCAGAGGCGGCCCTCATCCCTTACGAGGAATTCCTCCGTTTTCAAGCGCTGCAAGAACAACATGTGCTGGCCCGCTTCGACCGGCTGGTCACCCGGATGGCGGAGCAAAATGCGGCCATCAGCGAAGAAGAAATAGCCGCCGACGTGGCCGCCGCCCGGGCTGAACTGGATGACTGATACAGATGCGGGCCGTCGTTGACACCAACATCCTGGTGCGGGCCGTGATCAAGCCCTCCGGCACCGTTGGCCCGGTGCTGCTGCGCCTGCGCCACGGCGGCTACACCCTGCTCTATGCCCAATCGCTTCTGGAAGAACCGATTGACGTCCTCAACCGGCCGCGTATCCGCGACAAATACCACTTGACCGATCAGGATATGCTGGCCGTCGTCAGCCTCATCCTGTTGCGCGGGGAAGCGGTGATACCACAAGAGCGAATCATGACTTGTCGTGATCCCAAAGACGACCAGTTCTTGGAGGTGGCCGTGTCTGGGAGGGCCGATGTGATCGTCAGCGGGGACCAAGACCTGCTGGTGCTGCATCCTTTTGCCGGTATCCCCATTCTCCCGCCAGCCACATTCTTGCAGATGTTAAACGCTGAGAAATGATGACCCCAACACCTGACGGAACGCAATCTTCCAGATTGCAAACTGGCACTCACAAGGGATGGTACTCTCGCGGCTACCTGCCCCACTTCGACCACCCAGGGCTGATACAAGGTATCACGTTCCGCTTGTGGGATGCTCTACCATCACACGTCGTCGAATCTCTGGCGGGAGAATTTGAACAGGCCACCGACGCCGCCAAACGTGCGCGAATCGAGAACTACCTGAACGCTGGCCATGGAGCCTGCTATCTGCGTGACCCGCGCATTGGTCACCTGGTTGAAAACGCCCTGCTTTACTTTGATAGAGAGCGTTATCGTATGATTGCCTGGGTTGTGATGCCCAACCATGTACACACCCTGATTGAAACGATCGAAGGGTATCCTTTACACACCATTCTACATTCATGGAAATCGTACACCGCAAGCAAAGCGAACCAAATTCTAGGTCGCAGTGGTAGATTCTGGTTCCCCGAATACTTTGACCGGTACATCCGCGATGAGTGCCATTTTGCCAATGCAGTTCACTACATTCACGAGAATCCGGTCAAAGCCGGCCTGGTCGAGAAACCAGAAGCCTGGCCCTTTAGCAGCGCCAGATTGTTGAAAGACTAGGACCGCGACCATCCTGGTCGCCACAGGTGCGAGAGTGCGAGCAGGGATGCTCGCGATCCGAGAGGAAAATATGACCCACCGCAAAAAACTGATCGAAGTCGCCCTCCC
>JAXHUO010000035.1:0-46318 GCA_034189605.1 Chloroflexota bacterium | reverse complement strand
TTGAATTGCAGGAATCACGTATAATAGGTTACGCTCGTCATGGTTTTCTCTCCTTTTGAGTCGGAATGGCGTTGTGCAGCTCTATTCTAGCCCTTGAGAAGAGACCTGGCGAGCGTAACCAACCCAAAGTCGGTTACGCTTCGTCCGGCGAGCGCAGGGCTGGGGAGGGTCACAAAACCTCGGAAGTCTGAACGCTTACCCGGAGATACTGGAACAGATTCCCGATGAGGCCCAAGTGGTGCTGCTGCTCCAGGATGATCCAGAGTTGTATCGCGTCAATTTGGAGGCTGCGCAGAAGGATCGTCAGGCGAGCGAGACCGGGCCTGTTGTCTACGTAGAATTCGCCCCCAAACTAAAGTGCGTCCTTGGCTGCTTACACAAGTCCAACAGATCCGCCAGCCTCCCCTGCCCGGCCAGTACTCCCCTCTTATCCCCCCTGTGAGTGGGGAGGGCAGGGGAGGCGTCGTCCGGGTCTGCGATCCAGTAGGCGGAGATGCCAATGGAGGTGGCCGGGGCGATGTCCCATTCCCAGTTGTCGCCGACCATCAAACATTCGCCGGGCTGCCGGTCCAGCCGGTTGAGAATCTCGTGGTAGTAGGCCGGGTGGGACTTGGTGGCGTGCATGTCCTCGTAGGTGGTCACCAGTGCATAGTCGAACTCGGTCACGGGCACGCCAGCCCACTCCAGGCGCTGTTCGATGGGCGAGCGGGGGAACAGCGGATTGGTCGCGATGGCTACCTGTAGACCGTGTTCGAAGGCCCACTCGACCAGGGGGCGGGCCTCTGGCCGCAGTTGGGTCATAGGCCGCAGTTTGGGGAATTCCTCGGCGTAGAACTGCTCGAGGGTTGGTTTCAGTTCCGCTGGCTCGTACCCCAGTGCCGGGTAGAAGACGGAGGCAAACTTTTCCTCGTTCGTAAGCCCTGTGCCATCGTTGGTTTCCATCGCCTGTGTGGCACGCATCAATTCGGAGATCAGCCGTTCTGGCGGGATCAGGTGGGCCATGTAACGGGTGAGCATCTGAAAGTAGGCCGGGATGAAGGTCTCCACCGAGTTGCCTAGCAGCGTGTCGTCCAGGTCGAAGAGGATAGATTTGAGCATTATGTTACTCCAATCAGGTCGCAGCGGCGTTCAATTGCTGGTGATCACTCACACGCTTGATGGTTACCGTATAGATAATTCTGGAGCGTCGAGGATCGTCGCTGCCTGCGGGTGGCAGTGGCCGCAGCCGACGTAGGGGTCGTCTACTTCGACCTGGTGCTCAGTGCAGATGGCATAGACCTCGACGCGGCGCACGAATCCCAACCAACGCCGGACCACACGTGCCTCCAGCACCATGTGGGGGCAGGCATTGGCGCGCAGGATGCCCGGCACCGGGCAGCGGGCGCACAGTTTGGGCTTCCATGGCTCGGAGTGTGGGTTGCGCCCGATGAGGCGGCACTCCTGGGTGGAGTGGCCACGGTAAAAGTCCTCATAGTAGTAGGGACATTCAGTGCCAGTGGGGGTGCGCATCAACCAGCCAACTATACCCGCGTGACGTACTCGCCGGTGCGGGTGTCCACGCGGATCACGTCACCTGGCTCAATGAAGAGCGGCACCTGGACGCTCAGGCCGGTCTCCAGTTTCACTTTTTTCATAACACCGGTGGCGGTGTCGCCGGCTACAGCCATCTCTGCCTCGACCACTTTCATGGTTATCGTCGTCGGCAGTTCCACGTCCAGTGCTTCTTCCTCGTAGGTGGCCAGCACCAGTTTCAGTCCTTCTTTGAGGTAGTGAGCCTGGTCGCCCAGCACAGAGGCAGACAGGGCTGTCTGATCGTAGGTCTCGGTGTCCATAAAGTGATACAGGTCGCCATCGGTGTAAAGATACTGCACGCCGCGCCGCTCGACGCGGATGTCATCCACCCGGTCGCCGGAGATAAAGTTGTGCTGGATGGTCGCGCCGGTGCGCAGATTGCGCAACGTGGTGCGGATGGTCGCCTTGCCTCGCCCCGGCTTGTGGTGCTGGTATGCCAGCACTTTGTACAATTCGCCGTCCATCGTGAAGGTGATACCCTTGCGTAGTTCGTTGACGTCAATCATTTGTTTTTTTCCTGGCTTCCTGCTTCCCCCTCACGCTAGTGACAGGGCGACGGAGAGGGTCTTGAGCCCTCTGGTGATGGTTTCCTCCTCATCCTCACAGGCGCCGCTTGCCAGAAGGGCCTGCAGAATCTGGCGCACCTCAGGGCGCAGGAGGATGTTGCGAGCGAGCGGTTCGTGCGGAGCAATTATCCTCATCTCCATAGTCTTTCACCTCCCATACGTCTTGGCCACGTGCTCGATCAACCAGTTGCTGTAGTGTGTAACTTGCTTTTGGCATAGGCCCAGCAAATGTCGAAAGTCATTCCTGGTTAGTAGCCCATCCAAGCCAGCCCGGCCTACCACGCCAGGGAATCCTGTGATCCGTAATCCCTCCTCCTCCGCTTTCTTTCATCGTCGAATCCCGTCTTATGCCCTGTCATGCCAAGGTCCAGTATAGATTATATGCATCTCACCTATGCCGTCAACTACGCGCACTTGTTCGAAACTGCATAGATTATACCCGTTCTGCCTGCGCCGTCAATTGCCGGGGCGCCCTCAAGTAGTAGACGCAAGCGTTCAGGGGGGTGAAGAAAACGCTCGCCAAGACCTCCGAGGTTTACAAAATGGTGCTCTCTCGACGACTTTGAACGGCAGACAACCCGCTCTTCAAGCCAAATTGCGGCCAAAACCTCGGAGGTATGAACGCTTACTAGTAGACAATAGCCTTGACTTGGTTTATAATAGCGTGCATCTGTGCTCAGGAGGAGATGTCCCATGCCACAATATCGGCGACCGACTGGAACCCTGGATGTCCTGCCGGAGGATCAGTCCTATTGGTATCACGTGCGCGCACGGGCGCGGCAACTGGCGGAACTGGTGGGCTTTGAGCGGGTGGACCTGCCCATCTTTGAGGTGACTGAACTGTTTGCCCGAGGCGTCGGGGAGGGCACCGACATCGTAGATAAGGAGATGTATTCTTTCACCGACAAGGGAGGACACGGGATCACGCTGCGCCCAGAGTTCACCGCCAGCGTTGTGCGGGCCTATGTTGAAAACGGGATGCGCGTCTTGCCCCAGCCGGTCAAACTCTACACGTTTGGTCCCATCTTTCGCTACGAGCGTCCACAGGCGGGCCGCTATCGCCAGCATACCCAATTCAACGTCGAGATTCTGGGCGAGCAGGACCCAGCGGCTGACCTCGAAGTTATGCTCCTGGCCTGGGATTTGTACGCCAGTTTGGGTTTCCGTGATCTGGCCTTCCAGTTGAACTCGACCGGCTGCCCGTTGTGTAAACCAGGGTACGTGGCGGTTTTGAAGGAGTACTATGCCGGTCACTATGAAAAAATCTGCCAGGATTGCCGGCGGCGGTTGGAGCGCAACCCGCTGCGTGTCCTCGATTGCAAGTCCGACCAATGCCAGCCGATCATCGCGGGGGCTCCTCATTTCCTAGATCACTTGTGCGCAGAGTGCGCCGAGCACTTTGCCACACTGCGAGAGTACCTTGACTTACTTGGCCGGGGTTATGCTATCAACCACCGGCTGGTGCGCGGGCTGGATTATTACACCAAGACGGTTTTTGAGGTTTGGGCGGCTGGGATCGGCGCCCAGAGCGCGGTCTGCGGCGGTGGCCGCTACGACGGCCTGGCTGAATTGCTGGGCGGCCCGCCGACGCCGGGCGTGGGTTTCGGTTCTGGGCTGGAGCGTATTATAATGGTGATGAAACAACTGGATGTAGAGGTGCCACCGCTGCCAGCACCGCAAGTCTTTTTGGCCCACATGGGGCCACAGGCCAGGCGGGAGGCGCTACGGCTGGCAGATACGCTGCGCCAGGCGGGCGTGGGAGTCTGGCTCCCGTTTGGGGAGCGAGGGCTGAGGAGCCAACTCCGCGAGGCCAGCAAGCGTTCCGCGTGTTACGCCGTCATCCTGGGAGAGGACGAATTGGCGAGCGGGACGGCCGCGGTGCGGGATATGCGGGCGGGGGAGCAGACGAGTGTAGAACTGGCAGAGTTGGTGGAGTGGCTGAGGGTAGCAGTCAGCGGTTAGCAGTTAGCAGTCAGCAGTTGATGTGAAGACGATAGGCATACTATACAATCCTCGCGTCGCTCGGGCATATCCCCTGGCGGAGGAAATAGCCGTGTGGGTGGGGCAGGGGGGGCGGGAGGCACAGGTCTGCACGGCAGACGACACACTGGATACGCTCTGCCTGCAGGAAACCAGCCTGCTGGTGACGCTGGGCGGCGATGGCTCGATTCTGCGTGCAGCACGGGCTGCGGCTCCCTACGGCACATTGCTTTTAGGGGTCAACCTGGGGCGGGTGGGGTTCCTCACTGAGGCCGAGCCGGGGACGTGGCGGGAGGTCCTGGCGCGGGTGTTGGCGGGCGATTGCTGGGTCGAGGAGCGGTCAATCCTTCGCGTAGCGATCTGGAGAGATGGTGAGATGCTGGGGCAGGCGGAGGCATTGAACGATGTGGTGGTAGGGCGGGGGGCGCTGGCCCGCGTGGTGCACCTGCGCACCGAGATTGACGGGGGCTACTTTGCTACCTACGTTGCCGACGGCCTCATTGTCGCCACGCCGACGGGGAGCACCGCCTACGCGTTGGCGGCCGGAGGGCCGATTTTGCCCCCGCAGTTGCGCAACATCTTGCTCGTCCCGGTTGCGCCGCATCTGAGTATGGAGCGGCCTCTTGTCCTGGCCGAGGGGGCCACTGTGCGCATCGCCGTCACCGGTGGGTGGCCGGCTGTGTTGACGGTGGACGGGGAGGTGCAGGCGGAACTGGAGAGCGGGGACGAGGTGTTGGTGGAGATCAGCCCACACGTGGCCTGCTTTGCGCGGGTGCGAGAGAGGGCGTATTTTTACAAGACACTGGTGGCGCGGTTGGTGCCACGAAATCAAATCCCAAACCAAAAGTACCAAAGCCCAAATCTGGAGCCAAAAGTATGAGCGAACCGATGCATTGCGTGAATCATCCCAATGTCGAGACCTATCTGCGCTGCAACAGGTGCGGGCGCCCCATCTGCGTCAGGTGTGTGGTGCGGACACCGGTCGGCTACCGTTGTAAGGACTGCATCAACGCTCAGCAGCGGATCTTTTATGCTGACTTTCGCCCGGCCCATTATTTGATCGCTGCTGCGGTTGCGCTGCCGCTGGCACTACTGGCGGGCTGGCTCGTTCCCAGCCTGGGCTGGTACGCTATCTTTTTGGGGCCGCTGGCAGGTGGAGGTATTGCCAATGTGGCGCACTGGGCCATCCGCCGGCGGCGTGGGCGATACACCTGGCTGGTCGTGTGTGGTTGCATCGTCGTGGGGACGTTGCCCAGATTATTGTTGCTGCTTGCCATCTTTATCCCGGTGGGCGCGAACCCATGGGGAACAGGGCTATCTACGGGCTGGCTGATGGGCAGGTTGTGGGATGTCGTTTACATAGTGGCCGCGGTGGGCGCGGCCTATGCCTGGTTGCGCCCCGGACGGCGCGTGTAGGGCCGGCTTTCGGGCCCGCCAGCAGCCTGGAAAGGTTTGTCCTGAGTCTGTCAAAGGGCTGCTCTATCAATCAGGAGGCAAGACGTGCTGGCTGAACTGCACATTCGTGATTTCGCCATCATTGATGAGTTGCAGTTGCATTTCGCGCCAGGTTTTTCGGCGCTGACCGGCGAGACTGGCGCGGGCAAGTCCATCATCGTTGATGCGGTGGAACTGGTGCTGGGTGGGCGGGCCGATGCCGCTTCCGTGCGCGCCGGGGCAGACCGGGCCATTGTCGAGGCTGCTTTCCGGCTAGATCCCGGGCGGCGGGCGGCAATTGATCCTATGTTAGAGCAAGAGAAGTTGGAGGGAGATGAGCCCGGCCTGCTGCTCCTGGGGCGCGAGGTGCGTCTGAGTGGGCGCAACGTCTGCCGCGTCAATGGCCGGACGGTCACGCTGGCGTTCCTGCGCCAGGTGGCCGAGGGACTGGTAGATATCCATGGCCAGAGCGAGCATCTCTCGCTGCTGCGGGTGCGCGAGCACGTCAATCTGCTGGACCGGTACGCGGAACTGTGGCCGCTGCGAGCGCAGGTGGCCGAGTTGGCGGGCCGAGTGCGAGTGGTACGGCGGGAATTGGCGGACCTTGTGCTGCACGAGCAGGAACTGGCACACCGAGCCGACTTGTTGCAATTCCAGATCGGCGAGATAGGGGCGGCGGATCTTGAGCCCGGTGAGAAGGAGGAGTTACTCAAGGAGCGGCTGCGGCTGACCCACGCCGAGCAACTGGCTGCGCTGACCAGTGATGCACTCTGTGCGCTTGAGGAGGGAGAGGGGGAGACGGTAGCAGCGCATGATTTGCTGGGAGTGGCGTTGCGTGCTCTGGAGGGGTTGGCTCGCGTTGACCCGGCGCTGGAACCCCATCTGCGCGCTGCTGAGAGTCTCAACTACCAGGTGGAGGAACTGGTTGGGGGTTTGCGACATTATCAGGAGCAGGTCGAGTACAGCCCGCAGCGGTTGCAGGAGGTAGAGGACCGTCTGGCGTTGATCCGCCGGTTGGAGCGCAAATATGGCCCGACGATTCCCGACATGCTGGCTTACGCCGAGAAGGCCGTGCAGGAACTGGACATGATCACCCACAGCGAGGAACGAGTCGCCGAGTTGCAGGCGGAGGAGGGACGGCTACTGGTAGAATTTGGCGAGTTGGCGGCCGGACTATCGCTGCAACGGCGTGAGGCGGCGGAGCGTCTGGCGGCGGGGATCGAGGAGGAACTGGGCGACCTGAGGATGGAGGGATCGCGGTTTGGGGTTGATTTCCAGTGGAGGGAGGATCCGGATGGTGTAGAGATTGTGACATCGGACGTCGGACATCGGACATCGGACGTTGGACCTGGTGAGCGGGTGTCTTTTGATGCATCGGGTGTTGACCGGGTCGAATTCCTCGTCTCTCCGAATCCAGGGGAACCGCTAAAGCCGCTGGTGAAGGTTGCCTCCGGCGGTGAGACCTCCCGGCTGATGCTGGCGCTCAAGACGGTGCTCTCCCGTGCTGACGAGACGCAGACACTTGTCTTTGACGAGATTGACCAGGGTATCGGCGGGCGTGTGGGGGCGACGGTGGGTGAGAAATTGTGGGGGCTGGCGGCAGGGGTGGGGCCGGGCGGCTTGTGCCACCAGGTGTTATGCGTGACCCATCTGCCGCAGTTGGCCGGTTTCGGAGACGTGCACTTTCGCGTGGAGAAGGTTGTCGAAAAGGCCGGGGCGGGCGAGCGCACAGTGACGCGGGTCAGGCAGTTGCAGGGCCAGGCGCGGGTGGAGGAACTGGCGCAGATGCTCGGCGCAAGCGGTGAGGCGGCCTACCGGAGTGCGGAGGAGATACTGGAGCAAGTTGCAAGTCACAAGTTGCAGGGCACAGGTGGCGAGTTGCAGGTTGCAGAGAAGGCAGGGGAATAGGAGATACCGTGCACGGAAAGATTCTGACAGAAGCACAGCAGGAATTTTTGAGGGTTGAGCGTCAGTGGTTGACCAACTTGCAGGTTGCATTGGCTCGCTTTGACGCCGATCCGGAGGATCGCGTGGCGTTGGAGCGCTCTGTGCACCAACTGGACGAACTTTTCTTGCTGGTGGTGGTGGGAGAGTTTAACTCTGGGAAGAGCGCCTTTATCAATGCGCTGCTGGGGCAACGGTTGTTGGAGGAGGGGGTCACTCCGACCACCACGCGGATTCATCTGCTCAAGTACGGGGAGGTATTTGAGGGGATCGCCGTCGAAGCGGCGGTGGATGTCTTCACTGCGCCTGTGCCCTGGCTGAGGGAAATCAACATCGTGGACACCCCCGGCACCAACGCGATTTACCGCCAGCACGAGGCCATCACGCAGGAGTTTGTCCCCCGTTCCGACATGGTGCTGTTCGTCACCTCAGTTGATCGCCCGTTCACAGAGAGTGAGCGCGCTTTCCTGGAGCGTATCCGCAGTTGGGGCAAAAAGATCGTCGTGGTGCTTAACAAGACCGATATCCTGGCCGATCCCCAGGACCTGGCGAGCATCAAACGATTCATCACAGAGAATACCCGCACGTTGCTGGGGTTTACGCCAGAGATCTTTCCTGTCTCGTCGTGGATGGCGCTACGAGCCAAGCAGGAGGGTGACGCCGCGATGTTGGCGCAAAGCGGCTTTGTGGCACTGGAACATTACGTCATCACCACTCTGGACAGAAAAGAGCGCGTCCATCTCAAACTGGGCAACCCGTTAGGCGTGGGGCTGCATCTAATCGCCAAATACCTCCGGGTGGTGGACGGGCGGCTGGTTTCGCTTCAGGAAGATTGCGGCGTGATAGAGGACATCGAACGGCAACTGGCCACGTATCGGGAGGACATGACCCGCGAGTTCCGTTTCCGCCTTAAGGATGTGGAAAATGTGCTCTACGAGTTCGAGAGCCGGGGAATGGCCTACTTTGATGAGACGATGCGCCTGGCGCGAATTTTCGACCTGATCAAAAAGACCGAATTGGAGAAGCAGTTTGAGCGCCAGGTGATCGCTGACGTACCCCGGGTGATTGAGACGCGGGTCAACGATATCATTGATTGGCTGATTGCCAGTAACCTGAATCAGTGGCAGGCGGTGATGGAGCACGTTCAGGGCCGCCGTGACAGGCACGCCGGCAGGATCGTGGGACAGGTAGGCGGCACTTTTGATTATGACCGTGCGCGTTTGATCGAAGCGGTGGGCCAGGCAGCCCAACAGGCGATGACCGACTATGACCAGGATGTCGAGGCCAAACAGGTCGCCGGATCTTTGCAGATGGCGGTCGCCAGTACCGCTCTGGTAGAAGTGGGTGCGCTGGGGCTGGGTGCGATTGTCACCGCGATTGCGACGACGGCGGCGGCAGATCTGACCGGCATCCTGGCGGCCGGGGCTATTGCGGTGATTGGGCTATTTGTCATTCCCACCAAACGGCGGCAACTCAAGCGAGAGTTTCGCGGGAAAATCACCTCGGTGCGCGAGCAGTTGATACACGCGCTCACGCTCCAGTTTGATCGGGAGTTGGCGCGCAGATTGGGCGAGATTGAGGTTGCGATCGCGCCCTACACACGCTTTATCCGCACCGAGCACAAGCATCTGGAAGATATGCGGCAGGAGGCGCTGGGAATCAAGGGGCAGTTGGAACGACTGAAGACAGAGATCGAATTGGCTGCTCCAAGAACCTGAAGCATGATTCCTCAAACTCTTTCCCTCACCAACTTTATGTGCTATCGTCAGGCGCAGTTGGACTTTGCCGGCGTACACGTCGCGTGTCTGGCCGGCGAAAACGGCGCGGGTAAGTCGGCACTGCTCGACGGTATCACCTGGGCGCTATGGGGCAAGTCGCGGGCACGGCGGGACGACGAACTGATCTGCCTGGGTGAGGATGAGATGGCGGTCGAGTTCACGTTTGATCTGGGGGAGCAGGCTTATCGTGTCTTGCGCCAGCGCAGGGCGGGCAAGCGGGGTAGCACCCTGCTGGATTTCCAGGTGCGGGAATCCCACCCTTCCTCATCCTCCCTTGTGAGGGGGGATGGCGGGCGTTGGCGCTCTGTCGCCGAGAGTGGTGTGCGGGCCACGCAGGCAAAGATTGAGCGTGTCTTGCGGCTCGACTATGAGACTTTTGTCAACTCTGCCTTTCTGCGTCAGGGCCGGGCAGATGAATTCACGGTCAAGACTGCTGCCGAACGGAAACGTGTTCTGGGTGACATCCTGGGGCTCGACCGCTGGACGGTCTACGAGGAGCAGGCCAAGGAGCGTTTGCGGGCCATCCAGTCCGAGGCGGAGGCGATTAAACTGCGATTGGATGAGATCGAGGCCGAACTGGCGCGGCGTACCGAGTACGAGGCGGAACTCCAGACAGCCCAGGCGTCTGTGACTGAACTGAGCGCTGTGCTTCAGGATGCCCGAGCGGTCTATCAGCGGATAGAGGCGGCACGGGTGGAACTCGGGCACGCCGAGGCACAAATCGCTGAACTGGATGGGCGGATTGCCCAGGCGGAGCGGGAACTGCACGCGCTTTCTGAGGAGCAGGCCGCGCGGGAGAAGCGGCTGGTCGAGCACGAGAGTCTGCTGGCCCAGACGGACAGTATTGAGGCTGGTTACGCGGCCTATCAGCAGGCGGTCGAGCAGGAGCGGGCGCTGGGAGCGAAGTTGCGCCAGTCAGTGGAGTTATACGAGCAGCGCGTGGCACTAGAAGCACGGTTGTCTGAAGCGCGACACCAGATTGAGGCAGAGCAAACCGTTATTGTGCAACGTTGCGCTGAATTGGAGGGCCGGGTCGCAGTGGTCGCCCCCCTGCTGGCCGAGCGCGAGGACGTGCAGGCGCAACTGGCCCACCTGGCGCAGTTATCGGAGGGTCGGGAGGCGGCGCGGGATGACCTGGCGCACATCGCCGAGGAGCAAGCGGAGTTGCGAGTGCACAACGAGGCGCTGCGGGCGGAGATGGAAACGCTTCGGGAGAAGATCACGCTGTTGGGACAGGCGGGGGCCGAGTGCCCTCTCTGCGAGCAACCCCTCACCGACGAGCATCGCTTGCAGTTGCTCGACCAGTTTCAGACTGATGGGCAGGCCCGGGGGGATGCATACCGCGCCAACCTCGGCGCGGCGAGGGAATTGACCAGCCGAGCGCAGGCGCTGGAGGAACAGATTGACGAGAGCGACTGTCTGCTGCGCGAGATGCCAGCGCTGCAAGGACGTGACGCGATGCTGGTCGAGCGAATTGACCAGGGGCGACAGGCGGCGGAGGCGCTGGATGCGGCCCGGGCGGAACTGGCCCAGGTGGAGCAGCGGTTGGTCGCTGAGGACTATGCTCCTGAAGTGCGGGCGGAACTGGCGCAGGTGTTGGCCCAGGCGGAGGAACTGGGCTATGATACGGCGGCTCACGAGGCGGCGCGGCAAGCAGTGGCTGGGGGACAGGTATTTGCTGAGCAGAAAGCCCGCTTGAGCGTCGCGGTTACCGGTATGGACGAGGAGCGAGCAGCACTCGAGCGGCTGGAGGAGGCCAGTCAGCGATGGCAGAAGCAGATAGAGGCTGAACAGGCACGCCGGGTGGAGTTGGAACAGGGGGCCGATAAACTGCGAGGCCAGTTGAAGGATGCCCCAGCGGTCGAGGCGGAGTTGCAGCGGGTGCGCGGGGAAGAGGCCGCCGCTCGCCAGCGGTTGGGCGCAGCGCAGCAAAGGCTAGAAGCGTGCAAAGCGCTCGATCAGCAGCGAGCGGACAAACTCAAACGGCAGGACGAGTTGGCCGCAAAGCAGTCTATCTACAAAGAACTGAGAACCGCTTTCGGTGTCAGGGGCGTGCCAGCGATGATCATCGAAGCGGCGGTGCCGGAGATTGAGACCGAGGCTAACGCGCTCCTGGCGCGGATGACCGGAGGTCGTATGCACGTGCGCTTTGACACACAGCGAGAGACGCTGGCGGGAGAGGTGCGGGAGACGCTGGAGATCAAAATCGCGGACGAACTGGGGACGCGGGAATATTCTCTTTATTCAGGGGGGGAGGCGTTCCGGGTCAACTTTGCCATCCGCATCGCTCTCTCGAAACTGCTGGCGCGGCGGGCCGGAGCGCAGTTGCAGACTTTGGTGATTGACGAAGGGTTTGGCACGCAGGACGCGCAGGGCCGGGAGCGGCTGGTCGAGGCGATCAATGCCATTCAGGATGATTTCGCCCGTGTGCTGGTGATCACGCATATTGACGAGTTGAAGGGGGCTTTCCCTGTGCACATCGAGGTGACCAAGACGCGAGAGGGGTCGGTGGTGGATTTGGCGTAACAAGGGTACAATGTACGCTGCATCACGCGGCGCAGAAACGAGAACACAGTGAACGGTGAAGGAGGCTGGGAAATCAGATGCGGTTGAGATACAAAATGTGTGTGGCTTTACTCTTGATGGTAATTCTCACCTGGGGGGCAGGCACAGCCCAGGCCGAGGGTGATCCGGTCTTGCGGATGGTCTATTTCTACGCCACTGACTGTGCCCACTGCATTACCATGATCAATGATGTGTTGACGCCATTGCAGGCAGAGTATGGTGACCAAATGCAGATCAAGATGGTCGAGATCTCCGCCCCGGCCAACTATGAGATGTTGATCCAGGCTGAGGAAATGTTCGGCGTGACTCCGGAAGAGCGTGGACTGCCGACGCTGGTCATTGACGGGCAGGCGCTCATCGGCGAGGAATCTATCCGTGGACAGTTGCCCTGCTTGCTCGATACTTGCCTGGGAGCGGGTGGCACCTCCTGGCCTGACATCCCTGGTCTGGAGAGCATCCCTGTTGAGGGCGAAGGAAATCTGGGGCTGGGCTTTGACCCGGAGGGGCTGGGGATAGAGGAGTTGGAGCCCTGTGGCCCGGAGGATGCGGTGGCTTGTGAAGGGCCAGCACCGATATGGGCGGCTTATTTTTACGATGTGGGCTGCCAGGAGTGCAGCCGTGTCGAGTATGACATCCGGTACGTGCGGAGCAAATATCCGCAGTTGTTAGTCGAAGAGTACAATGTCCAGGATGATGCTCTTCTGGCAGAGTGGCTGGGCGGCCGCTACGGCGTGCCGGACACGCAGCATCTGGCAACTCCGGCGCTTTTCATTGGCGAGGAGTATTTGATTGGTACCGACATCACGTCCGAGGCAATGCTGGCGTTGGTCGAAAAGTATGCCCCTACGGGCGCGGAGCAGGCGTGGGCTGACTTTGATCCTGAGGAGGCTGAGCAGAGCATCATTGAGCGCTTCATGTCATTTGGGGTTGTCACTATTATCTTTGCTGGTCTGGTAGATGGTCTCAACCCCTGTGCCTTTGCCACCTTGGTCTTTTTTGTGTCCTATCTGACGCTGAGTGGGCGCAAGGGGCGGGAGATTCTGGCCGTGGGAGCGGCTTTCACCATCGGCGTATTCCTGGCCTACCTGGTGGTGGGGTTGGGTTTCTACAAGGTGCTTGACCTGCTGGGCGGCTTGCTGACGACGTTGGGACGGTGGGTGTATGGCCTGACCGGCTTATTATGCGCTGTATTGGCGGTGTTCAGTTTCCTCGATTTTCTCAAGGCCCAGCGGGGTGATATTGGCGACATGACGCTGGCCCTGCCTCACTCGTTGCGGATGCGCATCAACGCGGTCATTCGCAGGGGACGCAAATCGCAGACGTTCGTCGTGGGGGCTTTGGTCACTGGAGTGGTGATCTCGTTCCTGGAACTGGCCTGCACAGGCCAGGTCTACCTGCCGACCGTCATCTTTATGGTGAGCCAGCCGGAGATGAGGGGGCGGGCCTTTATCTTTCTCGTGCTCTATAACCTGCTGTTCATCCTGCCATTGGTTGTAGTTTTTATCCTGGCCTATTATGGCACCGGTTCGAAACAGTTGACCAACTTTCTCCAGCGGCAGGCAGCTACGGTCAAACTGGGAATGGCGTTGCTCTTTGCAGCACTGGCGGCGTGGCTGATCTCTGCCATAGCAATATAATACTGGATGCTCAATGGTTGGTGTGCACGTTGACCTGGCCTAATCTCCTGCGAAATAATATCCCATTCCCCACCTTGTGCGGACGTACTGCGGGTTTGCCGGGTCCTCTTCGATTTTCTCGCGCAAGTAATGGACATACACGCTCAGGTAACCCACCTCATCGCTATACTCTGGTCCCCAAACCCGCGTGAGCAATTCTTGGTGCGGGATGACTTGCCCTGCTTGGCTCATCAGGCACATCAACAGGCGGGACTCGGTGGGGGTCAGGTGTACAGGGGAATCGTTCAGGCTGACAGTCCCGTTAGACAAATCCACCACCAGTTTGCCATCATCGTAGGCCGAGCGCCAGGCCGGATTGGCAGGTGTTTGGGCTCGCCGCAGGAGTGCGTGAACACGTGCTTTCAACTCATCAAAACTACAAGGCTTGGCGACATAGTCATCGGCACCCAGGACGAGACCTCGGAGGACGTCCTGCTCACCCCCTTTGGCAGTGAGCATGATGATGGGCGTATCCGACATCTCACGCAGCCGCTGGCAGGTTGTCCAGCCATCAATGTCCGGCATCATCACATCCAGGATGACCAGATCCGGGCGAGACTTGTAGGCCTGGCGGAGCCCTTCCTTTCCCCCAGGGGCAGTGATGACCGAAAAACCTTCTCGTTCCAGGCCCAATTGCAGGAGCCTGAGTAGTCCGGTATCGTCGTCTATTACCAAAATTGTCTCATTCATTATGTTTATTTCCTCCCATGGAACTCTGAACTTGTCCTCGCCGATCCACCCTAGAGCCGGAAGGTACGAACTGGCTTTGCTCAGTTTAATATTATCACAAGAAAGTGAAGGGGCGGTTTAAGCAAAGTGAACAAAACGTCACAACAGTTTAGATTTGGCTAATATCCCTAAACTGTTGTATATTTAGGGGGGCGGAGCCTCGATGCGTGATTTTGTGATTGCATCTCGCCTTGGCCCTGCAGTGCGCCGCAAATTTCTGCCGGTCTCGAAAGGCAACGCTATGTCTATTACTCCTCACGGCTCACAAGACGACTCGCAAAAGCCAGCAGAACAATCGCAGGCCCTGGATGGAGCATTAACCGTCCATCTGGCGTCTGAATCATCCAATGCTCTCTCCGCCTCTCGCGTTGTGGAGCAGGCTGAGCAGTCGCCCCAACCATATAGTCGCGAGTCTGCCACCCTCAGCACTGTTGCCCGCACCCTGATGGAGACCCTGGACGTTGAAACCATTCTCGATAGGTTGCTCGGTCACGTGAACGAGGTGTTGAACACAGAGGCTACGTCGGTGGCACTGCTCGATCAGGAGACAGGGGAGTTGGTCTTTCACGCGGCCTCAGGCATTGCTGCCGCCGAGACCATAGACCTACGCCTGCAACCGGGTGAAGGCATCGCCGGCTGGGTGATGCAGCACCAGACCCCTCAATTGGTGCCGGATGTCTACCAGGACTCGCGTTTCTACGCTGGTGTTGACGCCGAGACCCAGATCACTACTCGCTCCCTTATCTGTGTCCCTCTGAAGGTCAAGGGCCGCGTTATAGGTGTCGTCGAAGCGCTGAATAAACTAAAAGGTGATTTCGACGCACGTGACCTCGCTCTACTGGAAGCAGTGGCGGCCCCAGCCGCTACTGCAATAGAAAACGCCCGACTGTACGAGGCTGAACAACACAAGAGGCGTGTACTGGCGGCTCTGCATCGTGCAGGCGAGCGCCTGCTGCGTGTCTTTACTACAGATGAGGTCCTGAGTGTCATCGCCAGCATCACCCGTGAAGAATTCCGGTTCGACCGCTGTTGGTTAGGTTTGATAGACGAACAGCGACGAACATTAATAGGGCGAGCGGGCTATGGCATTGGCATCACGCGAGAAATCATCCACCGAAACATTCCATTGGATTCAAAACCTGTCTCTCCTGCCGCTATCTGTGTACTTGAGCGGACACCTGTGCTCATCAATGATGCATTGCACGACCCACGCTGTGAGAGTCTGCACGATACGCTCCAGGCTCTGCATATCTCGTCCTTCGCCACTGTGCCCATCGTGGCTGGGGAGGAGGTGCTCGGTGTGATCGGCGTGGATAATGTGTCCAGCCAGCGCCTTGTCTCCAAACAAGACGTAGATGCGCTGATGGAACTGGGCAATTTGATCAGACTAGCCCTGGAGCGCGTGCGCCTGTACGAAGGATTGGAAGAAAAAGTAGAGGAACGCACGCAAGAACTGCAGGAAACGCAAGAGTTGTATCGTCTGTTGATTGACGCCGCTGGTACGGCTGGCGAGGGCATTGTCTTGCTTCAGGACGTAGATGAACGAGAAGGAGCCATCCTTTACGCCAACGGCGCATTTGGGCGTATGCTGGGTTATACCTACCTGGAATTGCTGACTTTGACTATAGCCGACCTGCTCCCTGCTGAAGAATTGGGGGGTATGCTGTCCAGGCACCGTGAGCAGGGGATGGGGCGAACGCTGGGCCAGGCCTACGAGACTGTGCTGGTGACCAAATGGGGTCAGCGTCTGCCGGTCGCCGTGGGCACTGCTACCGCCGAGTATGAGGGCCGCACAGCAACGATTCTGTTCGCGCGGGACATTACCGCTCAGAAACATTTCGAGGAGGAGATCAACCAACGTAACTGGGAGTTGCAAGCGCGCAATGCAATTGCGGCTCTCGTGGGGCGCTCGCTGAGCCAGGAAAATATGCTCAACAGTGCTATGGGCGTCATTGCCAGCGTTACTGGCATGGGGATGGTGGCAGTGCGGCTGCGTGATGAGGCAACGGGAGTGTCCCGATTTGCAGCCTGCCAGGGTTTCCCGGCAGAGTTTATTGCTCGCGAGGAGCGGGCGGAGTCCAACGATGCTTTGGGTGAGTGGACGCGCAGGACAGGCCAGCCTACTGTGGTGGGAAACACCGCCGAATCTAGCCCGCCCCATTTGCCGGATTGCAGCCTGTGCACTCAAACGGGGGTGGCTGCCCTGGCCATCGTTCCCGTAGAAGCGGCTGGCAACCGGCTGGGCATGCTCTACGTGGGCAGCCACGTCCTGTGGGCTATCTCTCACTCGGAGGTGGACACCCTCGTTGCTATTGGGCAGCAGTTGGGGGTGGCGATTGAGAACGCCCGTATGCTTGAGGAAATTCGCCGGGCAGAGACCCGGTATCGGACCCTGATGACGGAGGCTCGGGATGGCATCGTTGTCGTGGACACCACTGATGACTCTATCGTGGACGGCAACTATGCGCTCGCGGATATGACCGGGCTGAGCCCTGCAGAGTTGCGTGGGATGAAGGTCTGGCAACTGAATCCCCCGGAAGCAGCGGATGATGTGCGCAGACTAGTCACACACATCGTGGAGCAGGGGCAGGGAGAGGCGGATGATCTCCCGATTAAACATAAAGACGGCAGCATGATACCTGTTGAAATTCGGGCTCGAGTGATTGATCTGGGTGACCAACAGGTGATTATGGCTGTTATTCGCGATGTTACAGAGAAACGTGGGATGGAACAGCACTTGATACGCAGTGAGAAGTTGACGGCCACAGGGCAATTAGCCGCATCCCTGGCGCACGAGATCAACAATCCACTTCAGGGAATGGCCCTTTTCCTCGATGCACTGGAGCGAACCCTCGATCCTGACCATCCCGGACGGAAGGAATTGCAGATGGTTCGGTCTGGTCAGGAACGAATCCGCGACGTTGTACAGGGATTGTTGGCCTTCCAGCGTGATAGCCAAGCCACCTTACACCCTACTGATCTCCATAGTTCTCTTCGACAGACGCTCGCCATCGTCGCACCGCGATTTGCCGCCTCGAATATCACGGTCCACGAGATGTTGGTTTCGGACAGAGCCGGGATAATGAGTTATCCGGGCCAGTTTAACCAGGTGTTTCTCAATCTTCTGCTCAATGCCGCCGATGCGATGCCGGAGGGAGGGAAAATCTGGGTGCGCTCGCAGGTCACGCCTGATGAGGTGTGCATTGAGATTCAGGACACGGGATGTGGCATGTCGGAGGAGGCCTTGGATCGGCTTTTTGAGCCGTTCTTTAGCACCAAGGGGACCGAGGCCGGCACGGGTCTTGGGCTGTGGGTAAGTCATCAAATCGTCACCTTCCATCATGGGCGGATTGACGTGCACAGTCAAATAGGCGAGGGGACTACTTTCACGATCAGACTACCTCGCACAACTAAAGCGCTGGAGGAGGCACGGGTATTGTGAGCAAGGTAGCAACAAACATCCTGGTTGTGGACGACGACGACTTTGTGCGGGCCAGTTTTACCAATGAATTGACAGCCGCCGGATACGAGGTTGCGACGGCAGAAAACGGGCAGGTAGCACTGGCGCTACTGGCAGAGTCAGACTTTGACGTGGTGTTGGTGGATATCAGGATGCCCCAAGTAGATGGGCTCACAGTCGTGAGAAAGGGACTGGCGATCACCCCCGAGACTCGCATGATCGTGATCACTGGCTATGCCTCCATTGATACCGCGGTGGAGGCGCTGCGCTATGGAGCATACGACTATCTGAGAAAACCTTGTCGGAGCCAGGAACTGCTCGCCACCGTGGCACGCGCAGTAGAAAACCGACGATTGCAGCAGGAAGTACAGTTGTTGCGTGAAGATATGATTGACATGCTAGTACATGACTTGAAAGGCCCGTTGAGTATTATCTCCAGTTCTTACAGTGTGCTGAGGGATGAACTAAGCGCACTTGAGGGGGGAGAAGCGGCCCTCCAGTGGTTGGAGATCGCCAAACAGGGGCAGGTGCGACTCGAGCGGTTGATCAATACGCTGTTGGATATGACCAGGCTGGAGGCTGGCGAGTCACTGGGGGAAAGAGAATCTGTCACACCCTTGAAACTGGTGCGAGAAACGATCGGCCAACTAAAGCCCAATGCTGACATTCGGAATCTGGAATTGCGTACCGAGGTAGCGAGTCGCCTGCCGAAAGTGCAGGTTGATCAGATGTTGATGGTTAGGGTATTGATCAATTTGCTCGACAACGCGCTCAAGTACAGTCCTTCTGAGGGTACTGTTATAGTCGGCGCGCACCATTCCCAGGAGGGCCCGCCCGCGGTCACTTTCTGGGTGCGCGATCAGGGGCCAGGCATCCCCCTGGAATACCAGGAGCGTGTCTTTGATAAATTTACCCATGTGCCAGATCGCCAGTGGAGTGGCATGGGCCTGGGATTGGCCTACTGTCGCCTGGTTGTGGAAGCACATGGAGGGCGCATCTGGGTGGATAGTCCCGCAGAGGGAGGGAGTATCTTTTCCTTCACAGTGCTGGTGAGTGGGCAATGACAAGTGGTCAAAGTGCTGCCTGCCTCACTGTCCGGGGGGGCACCTCAGATGACCTGAACGCGCTCACTGCGTGTATTCTGGCAGCGTTGCGCTCCGATGCACCCGTCGCCATCGCTGCCGGGCCGGGCGGCACCACGGCTTTGATGGTGGACGGGGAGCCACAGGTCGTGGTCAGCCGCGAGCAGGGACGGGCGCTGGCCTACCGCGCCACTGATAGCGTGGAGACATACCTGGCCGGTCTGGTGATGCACCGCAACTTTGGCCCATGGGACACGCACCATGTCCCCCGGGTGGGCACAGCCACCCGCCCAGCCAGACCGGGGGCGGGGGCCGGATGTATCCCGGTTGAGATGTGTGTTCTCTGTCCGCAGAGTGGGAGACATGAGCAACGCATTGAGCGGCGGCCCATTCCAGACATTGCCGCTGCTGTGCGGGAGTATCCTCAGTTCGTGTTATTGGGAGAGCCAGGTGCGGGCAAGACGACTGTATTGCAGAAGGTTGCCCTCAATGCTGCCCGCACCTGGCTGCACGACGAGACTGCTCCTGTACCATTCTTTGTCCATCTGGGCAGGTACCGGGGAAACGAGAGACCCCTGGACTTTCTGGCTGGTCAGTGGCGCACCCGGATGGGCACCGATCTTGGCTCGGCGTTGCGGTCTGGGTCCGTGTTCCTGTTGCTGGACGCGCTCAACGAGATGGGATGTGCTGGCTATGCCGAGCGGGTTGTTGCCTGGCGAGACTTTGCGCGGGATTGGGATGAGGTGCGGCTGATCTTTACCTGCCGCACGCGCGACTATGATCCGTTGGGCCTGCAATGTGTGGAGATCAGCCACCTGGACGACGAGCGCGTGCGGGACTTTATGGCCTGGTGCGTGCCCGACTGTGCCGGATCGTTGTGGACGGAACTGACCCGCCACCAGGATGGGTTGCTCGACCTGGCGCGCAACCCATTTCTTCTGGCGGTTGTGGCCTGGATCTATGCCCTTGCACCGGCCAAAGGGGTGCCGGCCAATCGCGGCCAGTTATTGGCCAGGCTGGTGGATAGGCTCCTGGGACGGGAGAGGAAATTGCATTCCCGTCTTGATTGGATTGAAGCAGCGGCGCAGGAACGGGCGTTGTCCGCGCTGGCCTGGGTATTACAAGGGCAGGGGGAAGGCACCAGCCTGCCCGTAGACGATGCGCTGCGGGTCATCCCGCCCTGGGTGATGGTCCAGGGGCGAATGGTGGAGACTAAGCCGGAGGTTGTGCTGCGGTTCGGCTGTGCCGCTGCGTTGTTGGAAGAGACGTTGGATGGGCAGGTTCGTTTCTATCACCACCTGATCCAAGAGTACTTTGCCGCCCGCGAACTCTTGCGCCGCATCGAGGCCGGTGAGGATATGCGGTCGCTGTGGCAGGCTCCCTGGCGTGCACGCCATATACCCGATCTCACGGATCAGGAGAAGCGGGATCTGCTCTCGCCTCCGCTCTCCACTGGTTGGGAGGAGACGACTATCGTGGCCGCCGGGCTGGCGACGAGTCATGCATTGGTTGAAGCGGTGCGGGTCGTCAATCCCATCCTGGCTGGTCGCTGCCTCAGTGATGGTGGCGCAGAGGTCTCCGATGACCTGCGCGAGCGAGTGCGCTCTGATCTCCTGGATGGAATGCAGGACCGGCGGGTGCGCCTGCACGTCCGCGTCCGTGCCGGTCACGTATTGGGGCGGTTGGGTGACCCGCGTTTCATCGTGCGTGAGCGAGACGGGGTGCGTTACATCCTGCCGCCGCTGGTGCGAGTGCCGGGTGGAAGTTGGGCCATCGGCTCTCCATGGTGGGACCGGTTGGCCTATGGGGATGAGCGGCCACGGCATAAGGTCAGGTTGGCAGAGTTCAAAGTTGGGCAATATCCGGTGACGGTGGCTGAGTACCGCTGCTTTGTAGAAGCCGGCGGATACCAGGATGAACGGTACTGGGAGACGGAGAGGGCCCGTGCGTGGCTGCGCGGCGAGGAGATTGAGGGTGGGGCGATGGTCAGGCTGTTAGAACTGCGTCAGTGGTTGTTGGATTCGGGTCGGACTTTGGAATGTTGGGCAGAGGAATGGAATTGGAACCAACAGACACTGGAAACCTGGCGCGCGCTGATGGCTATGACCGAGGAGGAGGCCCGCGAGGTGTTTCACCCGGTCTATGCTGACCGCTCGCGGCAGAGGCCAGCCTGGTGGGATGATAGTGCTCTCACAGGTCTCAACCAGCCTGTCGTCGGCCTCACATGGTACGAGGCGCTGGCGTACTGCCGCTGGCTGGCGGAACAGTTGCGTGGTTCGGGTTCCGGGTTTCTGGTTAGGCGTGACGAGCAACTTGCATCAGGCTTGGAACCTGAAACCGTCACGGTATGTTTGCCGACCGAGGCGGAGTGGGAGGTCGCTGTGCGAGGGGGGAGCGCGCGTCTCTATCCCTGGGGCAACCGTTTCGACGCGGCGCGGGCCAACACGGCTGAGGGACGGGTGCTGGCTACCACACCGGTGGGTGTTTACCCACAGGGGGTGGGGTGGCTGGGTCTGTGGGATGGGGCAGGGAATGTCTGGGAATGGACCTCGACGTTGTACCAGCCCTACCCGTACCGGGCTGATGATGGTCGGGAGTGCTTGTTTGCCTCCGGGCGGCGCGTGTTACGCGGCGGCTCCTGGTTCAGCGACTGGGGATACAGCCGTTGCGCGTATCGCCTCAGCGACGATCCTGACTATTTTGGTGATAGCGTGGGGTTTCGGGTGGTCTTCCATGACACTCGCGTAGGGCAGTAAACCCCATCGTCCACGGACGTGGGGCGGCGTCCAAAATGTTGGTAGGGGCAGGTCTTGTACCTGCCCTTTGGTCATCAGAGGGTAGGTAGGGGAGGGTAGGGGCAGGTCTTGTACCTGCCCTTTGGCCATCAGAGGGTGGGTAGGGGAGGGTAGGGGCAGGTCTTGTACCTGCCCTTTGGCCATCAGAGGGTGGGTAGGGGAGGGTAGGGGTAGGCACAAGACCTACCCCTACCGGAGGGGGATGGGCACGAGGTTGGGTTCCGTGGGGGGGCTTGGGATCACACCCGCAGGTAGGTTTTCCATTCGGCCGGCACCTCCCCGGAGACGACCAGGTAGTTGACGCGGGGGGTCTTGGGCTCCCATCGCAGCCGCATCCCGGCCTCGTGAGGTGTGCGGTCGGCTTTGCGGTGATTGCACCAGCGGCAGGCGCAGGCTGTGTTGCCCCAACCGTTGCCCCCGCCCCGGCTGCGGGGAATCAGGTGGTCCAGGGTAAAGTCGGCGCGGGTGAGTATCTGGCCGTGAGACCACTCTCCGACACTGACACCGCAGTACACGCAGGTATGGCCATCGCGGGACAGGACGGCGCGCCGGCTCCACGTCGCCCCGCGCCGGGGGACGTTGACGTAGTAACGCAGTCGCAGCACGGATGGCACCTCGAAAACTGTGCTTGGCGTGCGCAGGCGGGCCGCTATACCGTCCACGCCTTCGGCCACGCCCCGCATCAGCAGGCCAGCCGCACGCCGGACGGAGACGACCCGCAGTGGTTCGTAGGATGCGTTAAGTAGTAGAACTCTGGCTGCCATATCAGATTGCCTCTTTACCGTTCTCGTGGTTCCAGGCCAGGCAGGGACTCCTGATTCCCCTACGTCCCGACGCTGGAGGGGGGCGTCGGACTTGAACCGACCTTGCGCGGGCCACAGCCGCGTGTTTTACCGCTAAACTAGCCCCCCTCAAACATAGATTGATAGGTGGAGGTGCGGGGACTCGAACCCCGGTTCCAGAGGTTGCGGTGCTGGTCATCGAGGGTATCTGCTAGCGGGCCTTTTCCCTCTCGCAGCACCCTTGGCCCCCGGTCGAAACCTGTCACCCCCACACAGGCCGAAGCGGTGCCTCCGGCCTGGCTTGTCCACCGCGTCCCAACGACGGTCTCATTCACAGGTATGCTTCGGCACCCTGGCCCGCTACAGGCGACACCGGCTCTTTGTCCCCTTCAACGATAGCCCGGCAGCGGTTAGCAGTTAGCGGCTAGCAAGATGTTAAAGGTCAGTGATGGCTGACTGCTGCCGGCTGACAGGTTACGCCACATCGTTCGCGGCGATGCCCTTGCACCGGAGACATCGCCGGAGAGCCTTGACCCCGGGGCCCCGATCACCCCGGACGGTGGTTGGTAAGGTACAATAAAAAAAGCGCGGGGTCTTGGATCAGACCCAGCGCTCATCGCCAACTGAGAAAGTCACGTGTTTTCACGTACCTCCTCCCCTGGCGATGGTTCAGGCTCGTATCCCAGAACCGACCACAACGCCGCCGAAAACTCGGCGGGGCTGACGGTATGGTGTTGATAAAGTGCTGTCAATTCTGAGATCGCATGGTCTGTGATGTGGGCTCTGACGACTGTGGCCATCGCACATGCTTGCGCTTCGGCTTGCTGGCGGAGCCACTCCACCGTCCTGTCTGGCAGACGCACCGGCAACGTCCGTTCGGGCAACCGCCGGGGGGCCCGCCTGCCCATTGCCTGCGCATTGTCCAGAATGGCACGCACGGTGGTAGAAATCGGTGAGCCTGGTATGCAGTTACTCAGATGGCCCAGATATATGTTCATCGTAGTTGGAATTATATCACAGTTCGTATCCGTGTCAAGGATACATTTCTAGCATCTTGAGCAACATGGAGGTCATCTATGCAACGCGATGATGCCTATTTGCTTGACATCCTGTTGAGCATCTGTCTGCCGGACTGGCGGGAGCGGGAGAAACAGTTGCCGGGGTGGATATTGAGTCGGAGGACGACATAGGAAAAGGCTCGGCACATGAGGCCGAGCCTTTTACGTTGAGTATGGTGGGCCGGGAAGGACTCGAACCTTCGAAGGCAGAGCCAGCGGATTTACAGTCCGCCCCCTTTGCCGCTCGGGACACCGACCCATTTCCCAAATCTTCCTAGCCGGCGATGGGATTCGAACCCATGACCTACTGATTACAAGTCAGTTGCTCTTCCGCCTGAGCTACGCCGGCGCAGCGATATTATACCACAGTCAACCCGAGGGTCAAGATTTCGAGGCCTCTACCGCCGCCAGCGGTAATCGTGATTTAGTGCTTTCTTGAAATCATTTTGCACCTCCCACAACCGTTCGATGGCCCACTCGTCGCCTGTCCAACGGTAGATCAACAGGCAGTGAATCTGCTGGGCGTGAGGAGCGCTGTTCCAGCGGTGAATCTCTGCGTAGGCTGCCTGCACCCAGCCCTTGTCCTTGTTCACCCAGCCTGCCTTTCCCTCCCCCTGGTGTTCCAATGCTATCCAGTGATTGGATTCGGTGATATAGATCGGACGGTCGCGCCATTTCTCCGGGATGGCCTCTGCAAAGGGTCGGTAAGCCTGGAAGTCGTAGTAGTGCTCATGGGGTGTGCCTGGCTGGAGGAACTCGTCGGTGAAGACGGTTTTACTGGTGATGAGGCCCACGTCCATCCAGTGGGTATAGGTGTGTAGCGCAATGCCGTCCAGGTCGTCTATGTGCCTGAGCATCTCCTTAAAGTACTCTAGCGGCCTGTTGCGCCGGCCGCCCAACATTTTCCAGGGGTAGGTGTTGTAAGGGTCCACCGCGCCGGGTGTGACGATGGCCTCGGGTTGTACTGCCTTAATGCGTCGCCGCGCCAGGTTGAACGCCTCGGCGTACATCTGTGGGGTGATGTGCTCGATCGGGTGCTCGGCGCCGCCGGGATGCTCGCGCACGTTGTTCTGCTCGTTGCCGATGATCCAGATGTGGCATCCCTGAGAGTTCTGGACGTAGCGGGCACAGGCATGGGCAAAGTCGGCGTATTTGGTGCGCACCGGCAGCGTGCCGCCCGGCTCATAGCCGTTATTGAGGCGCACGATGACGCCATAGCCGCTATTGGACCAGGAAGTATAGTTGTGACCGCCACCGTGATGAGGGTCAGCACCTACTGCCTCGCTGAAGAGCACCCAGCCGGTCTTGTGCTTGTTCTCGAAGAGGAAGCGAAAGTCGGCGGGAGTGGTGGCGCCGGCGGCGTGGATGCCAAAGATCCAGGCACTCTCCCCACGAGGCAAGCCAGTATCATCCACCGGTCTCCGTTTGTCGGCCAATCGTTTGGCGTTGATGTACCGGCCGTTCACGTACCCTTCATGGAGGCTGGGTGTGCGGACGCGCACCCATTGATCTTTTCCTATCTTGGCGGCTGCTTCCTTGGGGTCTTCCAGCACCTTTAGTACAGTTTGATCGGGCACGCGCCAGATGCGGGCGGTGTCCTCACTCTGCCCCTGCCGCACGTTCATCCCACCAGGGCTGCTGACGTTTAGATAGGCGGTCGCCTCCGGCGGAGGTACAGGGGTACCATCGTATAGGCGGAGGTACCAGGCGGCGACGTACCCGGCAGTTCCTTCTGGGGTACGGATGTGGAGCCACCGATCGTGCTGGCCTACCTTGGCTTGCACATCGGCCTCCGGTTCCAGCGGCTCCAGTATTGCCCCATCGTTCACCTGTGCAATGGGCGACTGGGCGGTGGAAGGTAACGGCCGCACGTTCAGGTAACCCTCATCTGGACTCACTACTTGCACCCGCACGCCGGCCGGTTTTGGTGGTGGTGGCACTGGTTCCGCTTTCTTGTACAGGCGGAGGTACCAGGCGGCGACGTATCCCGCGGTTCCTTCTGGGGTACGGATGTGGAGCCACTGGCCGTGCTGGCCTACCTTGGCCTGCACGTCGGCTTCCGTCTCCAGCGGTTTCAGTATTGCCCCGTCGTCCACTTGTGCAATGGGCGCATGGGTGGTGTAGGGCAAAGGGCGTACGTTCAGGTATCCCACGACCGGACTCACTACCTGTACCTGCACGCCGGATGGTGGTGGTGGCACTGGTTCCGCTTTCTTGTACAGGCGGAGGTACCAGGCGGCGACGTACCCGTCAGTTCCTTCTGGGGTACGGATGTGGAGCCACTGACCGTACTGACCTACCTTGGCCTGCACGTCGGTCTCTGGCTCCAGCGGGTCCAACACCGCCCCGTCGTCCGCCCGTGCGGTGGGTGGCTGGGTGGTGGAGGGGAGTGGGCGCACGTTCAGGTAGCCCACCTCTGGACTGACCACCTGCACTTTGAGCGGTGGTTTTACCCCTTGCTTGCCCGGTTCCTGCAATCCTTTCCCAGATGGTGGTGTTACCGGTTTATCACTTTGACCTCTGGACATAAAAGACAAGAGGGTACGGAAGAGATTTGACATAACCATCCTCCTTATTTTGAGACGTGCCGGTGGCCGCGAATGTAAAAACGCCACGGAGCGCTCAATGCTGTTGCGTCACCTCGCACGCCGATCCGGGGGCTGGTGGCAGCAGCCTCGCCGGGCACGGTTTCGTCCTCCTCGATGAATAATAACACGTCAGGCCCGCACAGGTCGGCCCTGTCGAACCGCCGATCTATCCCGAGCGCCTGGCACAACCGGGCCGGGCCGTTGGTCAGTTGGGTGTCGGGCCGGTCACCTCGCCGTGCCCGCATCATTTTGATTCCTTCCAGAGGTTCCAGCGCGCGGATGAGCACCGCCGCCGGGTAGTTTTGCCGCTCGGTGACGACGTTGAAGCAGTGGTGCATCCCGTAGACAAAGTAGACGTAGGCGTAACCGGGCGGGCCATACATCGGTGCGTTGCGGGCCGTGGGGCCGCAACTGGCGTGTGAGGCCTGGTCATCCTCTCCGACGTAGGCTTCGACTTCGACGATGCGACCGGACAACCGATTGCCATCCAGCACCCGCACCAGTCGCTGGCCCAGCAATTCGCGGGCGACGGTGAGGGTGTCGCGGGCAAAAAAATGACGGCTCAGACGGCTCATCGTTTTACCGTTGGAAACGTGGATCGCGCTCCAGAGTCAGGCGCAGCCCTTGCGCCAGGTCCACACGCGGCTCGTAAGTCAACAATTTGCGCGCAGCGTCTATGCCGGCGCAGAGGTGGGAAACGCCGCCGCTCTCGGCGGGGCTGTGGAGCATCTCTGCGCTCCGCCCCATCGTCTTTGCCACCAGCGCCGCCAGTTCGTTGATGCTGGTCTCGTGGCCGCTGCCTACGTTGATGATACGGCGGTCCACGTTGGAGGCGGTGGCAGCCACCAGCAGCGATTCCACCACGTCGTCCACGTAGACAAAGTCACGGGTCTGTCCTCCGCCTCCGAAGACGATCAGCGATCCCCCACCCAATGCTTGCTGTAGGAAGCGTGGTATCACCGGCGAATGGGAGGCCGGCAGGCTCTGGCCCGGCCCGTAGGCGTTAAAGATGCGCAGGATCACCGTCTCAATACCCCACAGCGCGCCAATGGTGCGCACATAGTACTCGGCAGCCAATTTGCTGACGGCGTAGGGGGATTGTGGGTTGGGAGTAAAGTCCTCGCGTACCGGCTGATTGGCCTGCTCGCCATAGACCGCTCCGGAGGAGGTGAGGACGACACGACGCACTCCGACATCCCGCATGGCTTCCATCACGCTGACTGTGCCGCCGACGTTGGTCTCATTATACTCGCGCGGGTAGAGGATGGATTCGCTGACCAGCACGCGCGCTGCCAGGTGGTAGACGCAGTCCACGTCCTGCAATAGTGTCCACAGTTTAGGCCGGTCGGCCAGGTCTCCCCGGGTGAAAAGCACCTGCTCGTCCAGCCGGGCAGGGTCACCTGCGCTGAGGTCATCAATGACCCGCACGTGGTGCCCGTCGTGGGCCAATCGGTTGGCCAGGGCCGCCCCGAGAAATCCGGCTCCGCCGGTTACGAGGAAACGCACGCTGCCTCCTTGCTGTTATCTTTTGAATATTATAGCATAATCTACTGTAAAAGGGCAACGCTGGGGCCACCCGAGGTTTGACAAATCCAGCGAGTTGATGTACAATGTTGTCAACGTTAGCAAGGTTAGAGGTTTTTGGTAATGAGGAATTTTCAGACTGCGGTAGTCATCTTGTCCAACTTGCTTCTACCCCTGGTTATTGGGGAGGGGCCTTAGCCCGTTGGGCAGATGGTTAACACCGCTACTAGTGTAAATCAGAGCCGCCCAACGGGGCGGCTCTAGTTTTTTGTGTTCCATCATACGCCAGCGAACAGATATACAAGGATAGCGGCAAAGTGGACTTGGGCCAGTATTACGACAAAACATTCACCTTCTACACCTGGACGGGTGTCTGGACCGGCCGTCGAGTGTTAGGCTTGCTTGTTGGCGTCATTGTTATGCTCCTGCTTAGCCGGGAGCGATTGATGGTTGGGACGGCGCTGGTCAGGTCAGGCTGATAGTAGACGCCAAGGAATGAGAAGCCGCCCAACTGGGCGGCTTTTTTTATGTTTTTTCTACATTCCCGGGCTGTTTGGCAGAAGCAGAAAGTAGGGAGAGAGCCATTATGTCAGACGATAGTGGGGTTAATGCTCAGGGTAGGGTCATGATTTTTGACACGACTCTTCGAGACGGAGAACAGTCGCCTGGGGCGGCGCTCAATGTCAGCGAGAAACTGGAGATTGCCCGCGTTCTGGAAAAGATGGGCGTGGATATTATAGAGGCCGGGTTTCCCATCTCTTCACCAGGCGACTTTCGGGCAGTGCAGCGCATCTCGCAGGAGATTCGCGGGTGTGTCATCTGTGGCCTGACGCGGGCCAACCGGGAGGACATAAACGTGGCGGCCGAAGCGTTGAAGGGGGCGGCTCGCCCCCGTATCCACACCGGGCTGGGCGTCTCTGACGTTCATATCCGGTACAAACTGCGCACTACCCGCGAAGGGGCGCTGGAGCGAGGCGTGGACGCGGTCAAACACGCCAAGAGGTTTGTGGACGATGTACAATACTTTGTCGAGGATGCCGGCCGCGCTGACCCTGATTATCTTTATCGTGTGTTGGAGGCGGTAATCGCCGCCGGGGCCACGGTCGTCAACATTCCTGACACTACCGGTTATACTTCGCCCGGAGAGTTTGGTGCGCTCATCCGGTGTATAGTCGAGAACGTGCCCAACATCCACCGTGCTACTATTTCTGTCCATTGTCACGACGACTTGGGGCTGGCCACAGCCAATACGCTGTCCGGTATTCTCAACGGCGCGCGGCAGGCGGAGGTCACTATCAATGGCATCGGGGAGCGGGCGGGCAACTGCTCGCTGGAGGAAGTGGTCATGGCTCTCAAGACCCGGCGCGACTTTTTTGGTCTTGACAGCGGCATCAACTCCCGGCATCTGTATCCGGTCAGCCGGCTGGTCAGCCAGTTGACCGGCATCCCGGTGCAGCCGAACAAGGCTATCGTGGGGGCCAACGCTTTCGCTCACTCCTCCGGCATTCACCAGGACGGGGTGCTGAAGGAGCGCACTACCTACGAGATCATCAATCCCCGTGACGTCGGCGTGCCCGATTCGGAGATCGTGCTGTCGGCGCGGTCGGGCCGATCTGGGCTGCGCCACCGGCTGGCCGAACTGGGCTATACGCTGGACGAAGAGCAGTTCGAAAAGGTCTACCAACGTTTCCTGGAGGTGGCCGATAAGAAAAAGACAGTGGACACCCGTGACCTGGAAGCGATTGTCGCCGACGAGGTGCAGGTGTTCTTTGAGGAGACCTATCACCTGGAACAGGTTCAGGTCAGTTGCGGTACCCAGAGTATCCCCACGGCTACCGTTCGCATCCAGGGGCCAAACGGGCAGATGTTTTGCGATGCTGACTATGGCACCGGTCCCGTGGACGCCATATACCGGGCCATCAACCGCGTCATCGGTGAACCGAACGAACTGATCGAATTCTCGATCCAGGCGGTGACTGAGGGGATTGATGCCGTGGGGCGGGTGACCATCCGCATCCAGGCTGACGAGCCGGTGAAAGAGAACGGTGTCGAGCGGCGGGTGTTCAGTGGCCGGGGGGCTGATACCGACGTCGTGGTGGCCAGCGCCAGGGCGTACATGTTTGCTCTCAACCGGCTCATAGCGGCGCGGCATGAGAGTGGGCAAGTGGGCAAGTAGGCAGGTGGGCAAGTGGGCAAGTAAGTGAGGAGGAAGAGAAATGGATGCTCAAGATCGTGTTCGAGGGGGCACTCAGGAGGCGGATTGCCCTACGGCGGAACAGAGGCCGGCAGGTGGCAGCGGGGCGCGGGAAAAGTTTGCAGAGCCCCGGGGCTGGGCGATGAAATGGGATGGGTTCGGCCTATCTGAATCCGGAGCGCGGAAGCGAGAGATAAAGGACAGCAACGGGAGTGGGATACGGGAAAAGTTTATGGAACCCCGGGGCTGGGCGATGAAGTGGGATGGGGGCAGCCTGTCCGAGGTTGGGGAGCCAGGGAACAGGCATACTCCTGTCTCTGCCGTTGAATCTCGCTGAGGCAAGGCCGCGACTTGATGGGACATACACATACACTGGCTGAGAGGATCATTGCGGCCCATTTAGTAGACGGCGAAGGAAACGTTTCTTCAGACAGTCAACCCGAGGTATGGCCTGGCGACCTGGTAGAGGTGACAGTGGACGTGGTGTTGTCCAATGACATCACCGCGCCCATCGCCATCCAGGAGTTCGAGCGGCTGGGCGTGGGGCGGGTGTTCGATCCCGACCGGATAGTGATGGTCGCGGATCACTTTGTGCCCAACAAGGACATCAAATCCGCCGAACAGTGCGCGCGCCTGCGCCAGTTTGCGCGGGCGCAAGGGCTGGCCCACTACTTTGACGTGGGCCGCATGGGCATCGAACACGTGCTGCTGCCGGAGCAGGGCCTGGTGGGACCGGGTGACATTGTCGTGGGCGCCGACTCGCATACCTGCACCTATGGCGCGCTGGGAGCCTTTGCCACCGGCATGGGCTCCACCGACATCGGGGTGGCTATGGCAACAGGGCGCGTATGGATGCGTGTGCCGGAGACGATGCGCATCGTCTATCGCGGCCAGTTGCAGCCCTGGGTGGGTGGCAAGGACCTGATCCTCTACACCATCGGGCAGATCGGCGTCAGCGGCGCGCTCTACCAGGCCATTGAGTTCGCTGGCCCGGTGGTAATGGAAAACCCGGGTTTTTCGGAGAAAACCCGGTTTCTTTCCATGGCCGATCGGTTCACTATGGCGAACATGGCTATTGAGGCCGGCGGCAAGGCGGGGCTCTTTGCTGTGGACGACACCACCCGCGCCTACGTGGATGGCCGGGCTCTGCGCCCCTACCAGGTCTACCAGGCTGACGGTGACGCGGTCTATGCCCAGGTCATTGAGATTGACGTGAGCCAGATCGAGCCGCAGGTAGCATTCCCGCACCTGCCGGAGAATGCCCGTCCGGTGAGCCAGGCTGGTGATGTGCGGATTGACCAGGCCGTCATTGGCTCCTGCACCAACGGCCGCCTGGAAGACCTGCGCATCGCTGCCGAACTGCTGTGCGGCCGTCAGGTTCACCCGGATGTGCGCTGCGTCATCATCCCAGGCAGCCAGCAGGTCTATCTGGACGCGCTGCGCGAGGGGCTGGTAGAGGTTTTCATTGAGGCGGGTGCGGCTGTCAGCACGCCGACCTGCGGCCCCTGCCTGGGTGGTCACATGGGTGTGTTGGCCGCTGGGGAACGGGCGGTGAGCACCACCAATCGCAACTTTCGCGGGCGCATGGGGCATCCCGAGAGCGAGGTTTACCTGGCCGGGCCGGCCGTCGCGGCTGCGTCGGCGGTGGTCGGATGTATTGTTGGGCCGGAGGACATCTCCCCCGGTCCCGCTCCTGTGAGGGGAGGGGCGACAGAGGAGGTGCTGGGATGAATCTGACGGGCACGGTCTGGAAATACGGCGACAACGTGGATACCGATGGTATCATCCCGGCTCGCTACCTGAACGTTTCTACGCCGGGGGAACTGGCGCGCCACTGTATGGAGGACGTAGACCCAGGGTTCGCCAGTGGGGTGCAGCCAGGGGACATAATCGTGGCCGGGGAGAACTTTGGCTGCGGGTCGTCGCGGGAGCACGCACCGCTGGCTATCCAGGGAGCGGGTGTCGCCTGCGTCGTCGCCAGGAGTTTTGCCCGCATCTTTTACCGGAATGGCATCAACATCGGTCTGCCTATCCTGGAATGTGCGGAGGCGGTGGATGCAATGGAGAACGGAGATCAATTGACGGTGGATCTAAAGGCTGGTACGATCGCCAACGAGCGCACCGGGCGCACGTACCAGACGTACCCGTTTCCCGCTTTTATCATGGGGATCATTGAGGCCGGAGGCCTGGTGCCTTACACGCGGGAGCGGCTCATGAGGCAGGAGTAAGGGTAACTGAGGAGGATTCGTGGAAGCGAGAATTGTAACATTGCCCGGAGATGGAACTAGCCCGGAGGTCGTCGCCGAGGCGGTGAAGGTGCTGTGCCGGGTGGCCGAGGTCTACGGCCACACTTTGGAGTTTGAGGACGCTCTGGTAGGGGGGGCCGCCATTGAGACGACGGGAGAGCCATTGCCGGCTGAGACGCTGGCACTCTGCCAGGCAAGCGACGGGGTTTTGCTAGGGGCGGTGGGTGACCCCAGGTATGACGATCCACGGTCGCCCGTGCGCCCGGAGCAGGGGCTCCTGGGCCTGCGCAAGGGGTTGGGAGTCTTTGCCAACCTGCGGCCGGTCAAACTGTATCAGCAACTGCTGCATGCCTCGACCATCAAGCCCGAGGTTATCGCCGACGTGGACTTGCTGGTGGTGCGCGAACTGACGGGCGGGATCTACTTTGGCGAACGGGGCCGCGAGAGTACGGATGGTGTCTCGGCGGCCTATGACACTCTGTTTTATAGCGTGCCCGAGATTGAGCGTGTCGTGCGCATGGCCTTTGACCTGGCGCGGGGGCGACGCAAAAAAGTGACATCGGTGGACAAGGCCAACGTGCTGGAGAGTTCCCGGTTGTGGCGTGAGACGGCGGAGCGGGTGGCCAAAGATTACCCTGACGTAGAGTTTGAGAGCATGTACGTGGATATCGCGGCCATGCGGTTGGTGCGCTATCCCAGTGTCTTTGACGTCATAGTCACCGGCAACATGTTTGGCGACATTCTGACTGACGAGGCCTCCATGATCGCTGGCTCTATGGGTATGCTGCCCTCAGGGGCCATTGGCGCGCACAAGCCGGGCCTGTTCGAGCCCATTCACGGCTCGGCTCCCAAGTACACCGGCCAGAACGTGGTCAATCCCATCGCCACCATCCTCAGCGGGGCGCTGCTGCTTCGCTACTCTTTGGAACTGGAGGATGAGGCGCGGGCTGTCGAGGGCGCGGTTGAGGCTGTGCTGGCAGAGGGTTATCGCACCAGGGACATCCGCGAGCCAGGCACCACCCTCGTCGGGACCAGAGAGATGGGGGGGCTCATCGCCGAGAGGATCGGCCTGGCCGAATCGCGGCCACGCAGATTCTATGAGGATGCCTGAGGGGTAGAACCCTGGCGGTGGAAGCGCGCCGCCGATTGCATCCGACTGCGGTTTTGTGGTATAATCTCCAGGTCTCAAGCGACCTGGATGCCGGCCTGGCCTGCTTACTCGTTGTTACACCCCTGGCCAGCCGGTATCCCCATAGTGCATCTTCCAGAAGGCGCAATGACCAGGGATCAGGAAGAACTGGTTGTCTTTCGTGATCCGAAGGAGAAATATGATGTACCACTTGCTCCCAATCTCTGCCTCATTTGTCTTTTTGCTCGTAAACGTGGTGCTCCTGGCGGTGATCCTGCATCGGAATCGGCGGACCGAAGATGAGTCTGACGAGCAGGCAACCACGCCAGGCCAGGGGGTCCGAGAGGAGGGGGTGCTGAGCGCATCCGACATCCTCGGCTGGGAGTTTGGGTATGCGCGTACTACGGCCAGCGAGGCTATGCAGGACCGGCACACTATGGTCAATTTTTACCTGTTGGTCGCAGGTATCGTGGTCTCGGGCATCGTCGCCCTGCTGGGGCGGGATGCTGACTTTCCGGAGGCCACCGGGACCGTGCTTCTGTGGCTGCTGTGCGGGATCGGGTGGCTCTATTTTTTAAAGATCATTCGCCTGCGCCAGGCCTGGCACGACAGCGCCCAAACGATGAACCAGATCAAAGAGTTTTGCATCCAGCGAACGAAAGAGTTTGACCCCGACGTGTTGCGCAGTGCGTTCCGCTGGCAGGCCCAGACGTTGCCGGCTCCAGACAAGCCGTGGACGGTATTCTTTTATTCCGCTTTGTTGATCGCCCTCCTGGACAGCGTGGCCTACGTGGCGGGAGGGGTGTTATTAGATCTGCAGGCGGTGTGGTCCGCCCCCTTGTTGGTTCTAGGGTCCCTGGCCCTATTCGGTTTGATCTTTTTTGCCTTTCACGTGTGGCTGTATTTTGCTTTTCTGAAACCGACGGACAAGGCAACTCGCGACGCACAAGGCAAAGACAGATGATACAGGAGGCCCCTATGCCCTCAGGACCATCTCTGCCAGAAAACGGGGGTTCGTGGGTAGAGATTCTCGACCTGGCCGAGGACTATACGTTCGAAAAGTTGTTTCGAGTCGTCCGGGCGCGGCTCCGGTACCGGCGGTTTGACGGCCGGATGAGCGATCCTATCACACGCATCAACCTCGAGCGGGGCGACTCTGTGGGTGTGCTGCTGTACGATGCTCAGGATGATGCTGTGGTTCTGATACGCCAGTTTCGTTATCCGGTCTATGCTGGGCTCGACCCCGAAAAGCGCGCCGGCGATAGCGCCAGGCAGGCGTGGCTTTTGGAAATCGTGGCTGGTGTCAAGGATGCCGGTCGGACGGTCAGGGAGGTGGCCCACAAGGAACTGCTGGAGGAGGCGGGTTACAAGGTCGAGGGTGATTTGTGCCCTATCACCACGATCTATCCCAGCCCCGGTGGCACCTCGGAGCGGATACATCTGTTTTTGGGCCAGGTGGATCGTCGCCACCGGGCCGGCAAGGGCGGAGGTGTCGCGGCGGAGGGGGAGGACACGCAGATTGTGGTTCTTCCATTGCGCGAGGCTATGGAAATGGTAGCCAGCGGCGAGATCTGCGACGCTAAGACAATTGTCGCGCTGCAGTATCTGGCCTTGCTCAGGAGTGGAGGTTGATGAAAACGATCATTATCTCTGCCGGAGATGTGTCACTGCCGGCTGAACTGAACGACAGTCCCACGGCCCGGCAAATCTGGGAAACGCTGCCCATCGAGGGCACAGCCAAAATCTGGGGCGACGAGGTTTACTTTGAAATCCCGGTGGTGGCCGGACAGGAGCCAGACGCCCGCGCCGAAGTAGAGGTGGGTGAGTTGGGCTACTGGCCGATGGGGCGCGCTTTTTGTATCTTCTTTGGCCCGACTCCGGCCAGCACCGATGAGCGCCCGCGTGCGTACAGCCCGGTCAACGTCCTGGGGCGCGTCCTGGGCGACGTTACCTGCTTGCGGGCCGTGCGAGATGGTGCGCGGGTGCGGGTCGCGCCCGATATCGCGCCCGACGAATGAATTCATCGGCTGCTAATTCAAGTGTGTTGAAACACACTCGAGAGGTGTACGACCGGGTCTCTCTATTAATGGCACTGATGGCATTAACGGCACGTGGCACAGCAAGAGGAGTAGGACGCAGATTCACGCAGATTTTCGCAGATGAAAAGAGGGTTCTGCTGAAAGTCACTACAACGAATGGGGAAAGGAACGAATAAAGGGTAGCCTGAGTGATACACAAAGGAAGGAGTGTCTATGATGTTTATTGTCCACGTGCAGGTGCAGGTCAAACCGGAGTTTGTTCAAGCCTTTAAGGAGGCGACGCTGGAGAACGGTCGCAACAGTGTGCAGGAGTCTGGGGTCGCCCGCTTCGATGTGATTCAGCAGTTGGATGACCCGACCCGCTTCGTGCTGGTCGAGGTGTACCGCACGCCGGAGGATCCGGCCCGGCACAAGGAGACGGCCCACTATCAGACGTGGCGCGAGACGGTGGCGGAGATGATGGCGGAGCCGCGCAGCAGTGTCAAGTATGCTAACGTCTTTCCTGATGAGATGGGGTGGGGGTAGAGTCTCGATTGGAACCTTTCTAGGCAAGCGCCATCAAACGCTGCCGCTGCTCCCGGATCGCCCTCCACTTGGGCTCATCCTCGATCCGGGCCTCGTTCAAGCGGTTGTAGAGCCCATCGTGGGACATTAACTCCTCGTGCGTCCCCATCTCGACGACCTGGCTGCCTTCCAGGACGACGATGAGGTCTGCACCGCGAATCGTGGACAGGCGATGGGCGATGACGATGGTCGTCCGGCCTACCATCAGCCGTTCGAGCGCTTGTTGGATCAGTGCCTCGGTCTCGGTATCTACCGAGGAGGTCGCCTCGTCCAGGATCAAGATTGGCGCATCCTTGAGCACCGCGCGAGCAATCGCCATGCGCTGCCTCTGCCCACCGGACAGTTTGACGCCGCGCTCGCCGATCATTGTGGCGTAACCATCGGGCAACTGGGTGATGAATTCGTGCGCGTTGGCGATCCTGGCCGCCGCGATCATTTCCTCTTCAGTAGCCCCCGGATGGCCAAACAGGATGTTTTCGCGCGCCGTTCCATGAAAGAGGAATACCTCTTGCAGCACGATGCTGATCTGCTGGCGCAGGCTCTTGAGCGTCAGGTCGCGGATGTCGTGTCCGTCCAGCGTGATCGAACCCTCGCACACGTCGTAGAATCGCGGGATGAGGTTGGCCAACGTCGTCTTGCCCACGCCCGTCGGGCCCACCAGTGCGACGACGGTACCCGGTGCGACATTGAGATTGATGTGCTCCAGCACTGTGTCCCCCATGGCGTAGCGAAAGCCCACATCGCGCAAGGTGATCGCGCCCCTGGCCCTGCCAATCAACTCGATGGCACCAGGCCGTTCAACTACGTCGGGCAGTTCGTTCAAGAGTTCGGCCACGCGCTCCGCACCTGCCAGGGCCTCTTGAACGCTTTCCCACGCTCCGCTCAGGGCGCGCACGGGCTGGTAGAGCATCTCCAGGTAAAGGAAAAACGCCACCAGGTCCTCAATGGGCAATGCCTGGTTTAATGCGAGTTGTCCACCAAAGTAGATGAGCACGATTATGCCCAGAGATGAGGCGAACTCTACAAACGGGTGGAACGTCGCCATCAAACGCAATGCGTGGAGCAGCGAATCGCGATACCTGACGATGTGGGCAGAGACGCGCGCTGTCTCGACCTCCTCCCTCGTGAAAGTTTTGATTTCACGGATGCCTGAGAGATTGTCGTTAAGCGTGGCGTTGAGTTCACCTAACTCGGCCTGACGCTTGCGAAACGCTGGCCGGACGTACTTGGGAAAGCCCCGCATAGCCAACGCGATCAAGGGAATCGGGATCATGCTCAATAGCGCGAGTTGCCAATTCATGCTGATCAGCACCACGGTAACGCCGATCAGCATAAGCGCATTCACCATCACGTCCGGCATCGCGTGCGCGATCAACCGCTCGAGCAAGTCTGAATCATTGACCATACGCGACATCAACTGGCCTGTTTGTTTGTCCTCGTAGAAACGAAGCGATAGACGCTGCAGATGCTCATAAATACTCACCCGGACATCCGCGACAAGACTCCAGCCTGCCACGTGGGCCATGTAACTTCTGACAAATCGTAGGCCCGCGCGCACTATATAGATACCCAGTGCAAGCATGGCCAGCCGAGCGATGAAACCGATTGCCTCTGGTCCTGCAGCCGGATCGGTGATAGTCGCGACCATACTCCTGATAATCCACGGGGCGACCAACTGCGCGCCTACGAGTAAGAGCATGCTCAGCACTGTTAACGTTAATGGACCAATGTACTTTTGAGCATACTTGAACACAAACTTTAGAGGTTTCACTGCACCATCCTCCAGTATGATCCGCCAACCCACCTCGCGCATGCGCTGATGTTCAGGTCTACAGGCTTGGGCGCCAAGTGCCCGATGCGTTTGTACGTTGGTTCTAACAAAGTTATACCCAAAACAGTGTGCTTGTCAAGCCCTAGCGCTCTGGTGATTACCCATATATCCGAAAGACCTCCGAGGCTTCACTCCCTGTAACAAAACAGTCTATATTTTGCCCTCGACACGCGGTGCTTTGAGACATCACTTGCCTAAAACCTCGGAGGCCTGTGCTACTCACCCTCCCACAGGTTGCGATTTGTTGTACTCGCAGGCTTGCGTAACCGTTGGGATGTATTTTTTCAATAAATGGGGGTGAGATGGAGGAACGCCGGTATCTTGCCGGCATCTGGCGACCAAGATGGTCGCGTTCCCCCAAGATATTGAGAAGTTGTCATGATCCTTGGCTCGCCACCAAGAACGAAAATGCTCATACGCTCGAAGCGGATCGTCAGATCCGCGTGCACCGGATCTGGCGATCCGTCGCGAGCGGAGACTATTTTCGAAGCAGACACCTAATGTCTTTTCTGATGAGATGGGGTGGGGGTAAGATGGGTTAAGAGACCGGGTTTTCCGGAAAAAACCTGGTTTCTTGGGAAGTTTGATCCACGGTTCTGACCATGCGTCCATCCTTTAGTTCAAAGATCCAGTCGGCGGCCTCGTGGACGTTGGGGTCGTGGCTGGCAACCACCACCGTGGTGCCTGCCTCGGTAACGATCTTTTTCAAGAGTGCGATGATACTCGCGCCGGTCAGTGTGTCCAATTGACCCGTGGGTTCGTCGGCCAGGATGAGGGTGGACCGTTTGACCAATGCCCGCGCGATGGCGACACGCTGTTGCTCTCCGCCCGACAGTTCGTAGGTGCGGTGGTGGGCGCGATCTGCCAGGCCGACCATTTCCAACACCTCGTCCACCAAACCCCGGCGCTTTTGGCGGGAGGTGCGCAGAAGCCGCAGCGGAACCTGGACGTTTTCTTCAACAGATAAAAAGGGCAACAGACCAAAGGTCTGAAAGACAAAGCCGATTTCCTCCCGACAAAGATTTATCTTTCCCTGGGGCGACATCTCGGCCAGCGACCGCTCACCGAAATGCACAGTGCCGGCGGTAGGCTCGTCCAACCCTGCGACCAGGGTCAGAAGTGTCGTCTTGCCCGACCCTGAAGGCCCCTTGATCACGCTCAGAGAACCGGCGGGAATTTCCAGGTTGACCTTTTGAAGCGCGTGTATCTTTTCCCCGGCTAGTTCAAAAGTGCGGGTCAGGTTTTTCGTCGTAATAGAGACGCCAGTATCGGAGGATGGAGGATGGCGAATGGGGGATGGGGGATGGAGAATGGAGGATGGAGAATCGTCCAGCGCCTGTCGTTCATTGCCCTCTTGCGGCCAGACGGAAATGTGATCGGGTTCCAGGTGTAACCTGACCAGTTCTCTCATTTCGAGGTTGTTGACGTAAGCGCGAGGCAGTTGCAAACGACCCACCTGGTCTAGAATGACCCACTCTTGTTCGTGAACGCTGCCATCCTCTTGATCCCGGCAGCGGCGAATCTCGGTGCTGGTGCGCCCGTCGCGAACCGTCACTACGCGGTCCACTCGACTGGCGACCAGCGGGTCGTGGGTGACGATGATGATGGTCGTGCCATAAGCCTGGTTGATGGCTTGCACCGCGTCAAGTACCTGCATCGCTGACTCTGAGTCCACCTGACCGGTCAACTCGTCGCCCATCAGCAGTGGTGGGTTGTTCGCCAGCGCCACGGCCAGCGCGGCCCGCTGCTGCTCCCCACCTGAGAGATGGTCGGGGTGAAAATCGGCGCGGTCGGCCAGGCCAACCGCGTCCAGCAACTCTAGCGCACGTTTTTTGCGCACGCCGACCTGGACGCCATTGTGTTGCATAGGCAACTCGACGTTTTCTCGGGCTGAGAGATAGGGCAAAAGGTTGCGGGATGGTTGTTGCCAGACAAAACCTACCACCTGGCGTTTGTATTCGACCCGCTCTCGATCCCTCAGTCTGAGCAGATCCCATCCGGCCACCCACACGGACCCGGCGCTGGGTGTATCTAGCCCCCCGATCACGTTTAGCAGGGTGGACTTGCCCACACCCGATGGGCCGACCAGGGCCATCATCTCGCCCTGCGTCAGTCCTAAGTTCAGGCCTTGTAGCGCGACCACTTCCAGGTCGGCGACCTTGTAGATTTTGAATAGGTTATCGCATAACACAAATGGTTCTGTTCCCATGCTTATTCGTCTCCGACGTTTAGTGCCTGGCGCACGCCCGTGCGCATTAGAACCAGTACCAGAAGCGCCAGTGCCGATCCGTAAACCCCAATCAAAAGGGCGTACAAACGGGCGACGGCGGGCCAATCAATCAGAATCTGCTCGATGGCGATACTGCCAATCGACTCGGCAAGTGGTTGTGAAAGGTAAGGAATCATAACGTGGGATAGGCCAAGGCCAACGATGGTGCCTGCCAGCAATCCCAGCAACAACACCAGTATACCTTCTATGACCAACAGGGTCAGCCACTGGCGGACCGAGAAGCCCAGCACACGCAGGATGCCGAACTCGCGCACTCGTCCCTGCGCCGCGACAAGGTGAACCAGAAAAAACGCAGTCACGCTGAACAGGAGCAGCGCCAGCGCGTTCAGTTGGAAAGCGGTGCTGGTTCCTTGTGCCAGCGCGTCGGATTGTAGCGTGTCCTGGCTGTAAGCCAACGAGTCTCCAAAGGTGTGGGTGAACAGCATCAAACCTGCCGTCAGGCTGACCAGTAGCACCACGTGGCTGGGTTGCAGCGGGTCTCGTGCCAGGCGGGATAGGCCCAGGGGGAGCACCAATCCGCGTAGGCGTGAGAAAAACCAGGCGACCAGCCGTAACAGGAAGGGCAAAATCCTCAAAGAAACCATCGCTATAGCGATCAGCAACAGGGAAGGTCCTATCAGTAACAATGGATCCGCCAATTGGGTGTTTCCCAGGCGGCGCATCACAAAAGAACCAGATTGGTTCAGTTGCCAGTACAGCAGCCCGCCAAAGGCCAACAGGTACAGATCCAGGTAGTGCTTTTGCGCTGCCGACAACTGCGAGGGTCGGGCGTGTATATGCTGCCATCCAAGCGTGTTGCGCCGCGCTGTTAGAAAGACAGGCAAGACCAGTGCCAGCCAGCCAAAGCCAGCGGTGACTCCTGACAGCAGCCACGCCTCGCGGGGCAACGCCAGCGGCACTATTTCGCCGCTGCTCTGGCCCCACAACCGTATTGCGCCCTGCGCTAACCCCGGCCCCAGAAGCATTGCCGCCGGCAAGACCAGGATCAGGTTCTCCAGGGCAAAAACCCGGGTTATTTGCCAGGGGCTGGCACCCCGTCCAGATAGTGTCGCCAATTCGACTTGTGAGCGGTCAACCACAACGGAGGTGAACAACGTCAGCGTGTACAGCACAAAGATAATGGTCTGTGCGGTGAGCAAAAAGAACGTCATACGTACACGAGACATCCGGGTCAGGTAATCGGCCAGAATTCGAACTAGACCGGTGCTGGTCGTGGCGCGTTTGGTTGCGGATTGCGTCTGAAAGTTGATCAGGTCTGAATGGAGCGTCTCGGCTTGGTCTGCGCTGATGAGATGATGATTCAGTATGATGCGCCAGGATACCTCGTGCCAAAAAATAGGCGCTTCGGGATAATTACTCTGCATTGACGTGGGCGCAATAATCAGTGGCAGCGCGATAACGTCTGCGTCGAGGCCACGGATGGCAAAGGCGCTCAAATCTTGGCCCCATATATCGTCGTGGGGATTGAGGGGATCAACAACTCCCACAATATCCAGGCGATGGTACGTTTTACTGCCCGTTAAACGATCGCCGACGCCGAAACCCGATTGCTCGGCTGCGCGCGCGCCAATGACTGCCTCTATCGGCGGGGGGCGCCAATATTCTTTAGCCTCACGCAGATGCACCTGGGCGGGCAACTTGCCCTCAACCACGCGCACGTTCTCGGACAACTTGTTGAATGAATACACGTCCAGGAGCGCGATGACTTTTTCTTGGCCTGCCATATCAATCGCAGGCTGTTGGTCGGCTGGTGACGTTGCGTAGCGAATCACCAACCGGTCCTTTAGAATTTGCCCCAGGCTCTCTTGCAGAGGTTCGTACAACTCGTTGCTAAAAGTGTAATGGGTCCCGGTGATGAGGAGATTGCGCTCGGCGGGACTGGCCTCATCCAGGCTCTGGTTCAACTCCTGCTCCGCGATAGCCACGGTATAGCCGGAAAACCCGGCCAAAAGCGCCGAGCCCAGCGTCAGGCACAACAACATGGCTATGTTCAAGCGCCAGTGCCGGGTCAAGTGGCGCAAAGTGAGATCAATCATTCTTGCCCGATCCGCAAAATGCGATGAATGCGCGCGCGCCACAGCAGAGCGGTGACGATGCCTAGTATGACCAGAAAAGCCACGGCCAAAAGAAGGTAAAGCGACCCGACGGCCAGCCAATCCGCACGCGGAACAAAGGGTGGGATGGGTGGCCGGTCCGCTAATGAAACGGGCAGACGTGGCAAAGTGATCTGGTTGAGCAACACCCCCAGACCGGTGCCCAGGGCCAGCCCTGTCAGGATGAGGACCGCTTGCTCGAGCACTATTGAGCCGTACATCTGGCGCGACGACATGCCCAGCGCCCGCATCACCCCGTAAAGCGTCTCCCGCTGACGGACGCTCAAATAAAAGTAGGTGGCAAATCCCACCAGGCTCAACAATATTGTCAGAACGGAGCCGAAAAAAGTCACGCTGCGCAGCCCCAGCGCCAGCGGATTGGCCTTGAGGGTCTTGCGCACGCTTTCCGCCTCCCAACTCTGAGAGAGCATGGGTACCATTGACGACAGGTTGTCAATCAAAGTACTGCCATCGGTCTCGATAAAGACCTCGTTGGGATTGGTGGAGAGTAACAATGTCTCGTTAAACAACGCGAGCAACAGATCGCGCGAGGTAATCAGATAACCCGCTTCTAGTTGCTCGTACATCGTGGGAAAATAGCGCACCGTGCCGACGATGCGAAAATCTATTTCAGCCGAGTTGACTTGGGCCAGGGCCACATCGCCAACTTTTAGTTCTGTGGCCTCCATAAAGGCTGGGCTGGCAAGCGCTGGCAGGGGTGCGCTTGTCCAGACCTGTCGCAATCGCAGGGGATACGTCTGCCCGGGGCGGGTATAACTCATTGACACTAGTTGCCCCGACTTTCCAGAACGAGATGCCCAGCCTGTTGGAAAGGTCGTGAGGCCTTGATGGATGCTGGAGCCCTCCATAACGTTCAAGAACAAGGTGCGGTTGAGGCCCTCAAAGTCCTCGACAATCTGTGGTTCCTGAGTTTCCGCATCAACTACTGTCAAGTCATCTATAACCAGGGCTGTTCCTTTTGCGATTGGCTCGCCGAGCCTGGTGGCCTGATTTTGAAACCACAGCGAGTGCAGACTCAACGGATAGTTGGAGGATGGCAGAGCTGGCAAGGAACCCTCGAAATAGTACCAACCCTGGTTATCTGGCCTGAAACGAAAGCGCAATCCGACGTCACGCCCGCCGACGTTCATTTGCAGAGTAAAACGGTCCGTCTGCAGGGCGGCTTGCCCGGTGGTTTCTGGCCTTTGTAGGCGTGCGGTGAACAGTTCGCCTTGAGCCGTCTGCAGTTTGGCCACCACACCAACTCGCTCTGCGTCTCCGTCGCCATCTATCCACCTTTGATACGAGGCCAGTTCTGCTTTGTCCTCGGGCATCCCCCACACCCAAAGCCCAAATTTGGCCGGTTGGCCGGGGAGCAGCAGCAGCGAGGGGTGTTGTCCTTCTTGAACCGCCAGGTGACTTGACAGTTCGTCCATGCTTTGGTCCGAAAAGTCGTCGCGATAGGTGGTGACCTTTGCAAACGAATTCGGCTCGATTGCCAATACCTCAACACCGGGATGCATCTGAGCGGACTCAACGGCCACCGTGCCCTGACCGCGCCACGCGCCGGAAAGTTGAAGCACGCCTGGCGCCGACTGCAAATCAACCAGCGGGACAGCGCGCTGGGAGGTCAGCCGTAGATCGTTGCCGGCCAAATAGTAGGCCCGATCGTACTCGCTTTGATCCAGCGTGGCGTTCAACCCAGTGGAGAGATTGCCCAGGGCAATCGCCAGCGTAAGCAACAAGACCAGTTGGGCCACGTGGGTGGGGTTGCGCGATGCCTGCCACAAAGCCAGTGCACCTGCCAGCCCTGGCCCACGAGCGGCGATAAAGGCTAGCGCCCGCAGAACCAACGGGAACACTCGCAGTAAGATGGTAGCCGCGCCCAGCAGCATAACCACCGGCGAGAGCAACAGCAGCCAATCCAGATGGGCGCCGCCAGGCCCGCCGGTGGTCATCTCTCCGTACAGGCGCAACCGCCACAGCAGAACCAGCCCTCCCACCAGGACGAACACATCGAGGTATAGCCGTTGCCACCACGGCGGGCGGGTGCTGCGCGTCACCATGTGTTGATGTGTGACGATGCTGCGTCGCAGCGCCGGGCCGAGAGGAAGCAACAGACCCGCCAGGCAGGCCAGTGTGCCAAGGCCGGCGGCCTGCCAGGCGCTTTGGCTCAGGCTCAAATCCCAATCAGCCGGTCTCACATCGGCTAGTGGCCCTGCCCAGGACAACCCTTTCACCAAACCCGCTCCCAGTCCAGGGCCGCTTAAAAAGGCCACTGCCAGGATAATCAGTGTCTCAACAAGTTGGATTCTAAATATTTGCCAACCTGAAGTTCCCCGGCTACGCATGACAGCAAACTCTCGCTCCACCTGGCGCATTGAGAGCGCCGCGACCATTGTTACATAATACAGCGTCAGAAGCATCACTTCGGCGATGAGGATGTAGAGAGGAACGCGAATAGACTCGATCTGTTTCTCGAAACTCGCCAGGATATCCGGTATGCCTGTGTGCAGAGTCACAGGAGGTGAAAAAGCGCCTAGTTGGGCGTTCAGCCCGGCGAGTTGCGCCTGGAGCGGCTCAATGTCGGCGGCGGAAAAGGCATCATGTCTCAATAGCGCGTGCCAGGCCAGATCAACCTCGTCTCCGGGGAACAGCGAGGCAACAGCCGGAAAGAAAGCATCCACAGGTACAATCGCACTGTACTGGGCCGACCAGTGCTGGGTGCTCTGAGAAGTCAAAGGGCCAAACTCGCCAAACCAATAAGGATCACGGGGATTTTTGGGAGACACGATCCCTGTCACCTCGATCCAGGCGTCTGGCTCGGCGCTGTTGTGTTCGAGGCTCAGCGGTAAACGATCGCCCACGCGCAGGGTGAACGAGCGGGCCATGCCGTCGCTGATGACAGCCCGGATGATATTGGGTCTGTCCTGAGTAAGGCCGATGGGTTCGCCACTCGTCCCACCCGGCCACTCGCCTGCGACATACTCGACATGGTTCTGTATGCCTTGATAAAAACGCAGATTGACCCGCTGATCGGTCGCCAATTGGCCGCCTACCCAGGGGAACATCCATTTGGATTCTGCCGTCTGTGTTACGCGGTCCAGGTGTTCGCCTAACGCGGCCCGGAGCGGGGCTTGGATTTCGCTGTCGAGCGTCTGAAAAGCAGCCTGATCTATCTGGGCCTGCCCTGAGATTGCCGAATGGGTGGATGTGGCGAGGCGCAGATTTCCATCTGCCACGCCGGAACTCTGAAACGTGAGGTAGAGACCCATCTCAATGACGGTGTTCACCAACAGCGGACCGCTGGCCAGCAGCGCCGTCGTCAGGATCACCCCCAGGCTCAGGGTGAGCAATATCTGCCAATGCCGTCTGGCGCGCCGCAAAATAAAGGGTAAAAAAGTCATAACCTAGTCTTTAATCCCGGCGCTGACCGGGATAGACTCTGTCAACATGTTGTTGCTGGGGTTGGGGTCGGCTTGCTCTGCCACGACCCTGGCGGAGTGAACGATTTCCTCTGCCAACGCCGGAGTCAGCGATTCGTCAACTGTGACGACAATAGTTACAGTGGCTGTCTCGCCGCCGCTCAGACGACCCAGGTCACAGATGGCGGTATCGGTCGAGGTATTATCTGATTCTATCTGACAATCACCTCTCTGGCCGGGGACAGCCGAGATCAATCTCGTGCCCAACGGCAATGTATCGGCTAGCACCACGCCGGCAGCATCCGATGGGCCGATGTTAGCGATGGTCAGGGTGTAACTCAACGTCTGGCCCGCGACCGCTGGCCCAGAGATGGTGGACCATACCAACAGGTCGGCTCTGGTTTGCACGGTAATCGTCGTGGTGTTCGTGTTGTCCAAGGGGTTCAGTTCGGCCTCATTGGCACTCACTGAAGCCGTGTTGGCCATCTTCCGCTCCTGCACTCCGCCGGCAGTGAGGAGCATTTGAACGTGGGTTGCCTGGTGGGGTTTCAACACTCCTAATTCACAGTTGACGATGTGGAGAAAAGTCCTCTCGTGCAGAACAGAGCAGATGGGCCAACCTGGCATCAGCGGATCCGGCTCCATTATCATTGCCTGCCCAGCATGCCCGGTGATAATCAGAGTAAAGGTAGTGGTCTCGCCACTGTCCAGATCGCGCAGGTGACAGGTGAGCGTTTCATCTCGCTGCTCGCAAAGAGGTAAACCCGGTGCGTAAGCATTGAGAGTCGTGGCCAGCGGCAAAACGTTCTCAAAACTCACGCCGGTAGCGTCCAGTGCTCCTCGATTGGTGATAGTGAAAGTGTAGGCAAATGGCTGGCCGGCGATGACGCTTGAGGGACCGTCGGCTTGCACAACCAGGTCGGTGGTGGGAATGGTAGCGGTGGCCACAGGCCCGGCTGGGCCGACTATCATTT
>JAXHUO010000034.1:46267-48367 GCA_034189605.1 Chloroflexota bacterium | reverse complement strand
TTCGGACACTCCTTGGGCTTGGTGTGCTTCTCTGGTTCTACTCTGGGCAATCGGACCTCGATGCGCATTGGCTTCCTCCTGCCCCTATTCTATCTCTTTCCCACATTTTGAACAGTCACTGGCACAGAGGCGCACAGGAGGTCAATTCAGCGTGCGACGAGGCCGCTGATGATCAAATCTCAGCCGCCGCGACGTTGACTGGCTACGTCTCCTTCGCCGTCTCTGTTTCCCTGATCTCGTAATCTCCCTCGATCACTACAGACGGCCCGTCCTCCCCCTCCACTACGCGCCACCCCTTGATGCGCGCACCCAACGCCAGCAGGTGCTCGCGCACCACCTCCGGCGGAGCCAACTCGACGAAAAGTTTAATCCCGATCAGCAACACGGCGATATCGTCCAGTTGGCCCAGGCCTGGTACTATGGCGGCGGGGATGAAATCCACAGGGGAAAGCACATAAGCCAGCGCCGCTGGTGGGATCAATTTTGCCCACACCGGCACACGCCGATCCCAGAACAACCGCCAGGCCAGGCGTGCCTGGCGTACTACCCCCTGAAGCCACGCTGTCAAGGTGTCCGCTTCTTGCTGTGAAACCAGTTCCCCTTGTTGGTTTTGGTTCATCGCTCCATCCCTTTCACGTCTGTGCTTTATGCTTTGATTATACCTTTTGCATCTGAATACGCAACCCGTGTAGGTTGGGTTGCATCATCTGTTTGGTCATTGGTCATTGTTCACTGGTCATTGTATAATAAAGTTGTCATGCGTACACTTTACCGGTGTCTGCTGGATACTGACCTGATCCGGTTGAGGGGCATCGCCCGCTTCTGGGGCCTGGAACTGACGGCTAGCCGCCAGCGGGACGTGGCAGCTCAATTGGCCGGGGCGATGACTGCACCCGAGGCCGTCACCGATGCCTGGGAAACACTTGTTGATGACCAACGCCGGGCATTGGAACGCTTGTTCGCTGCCGGAGGCTGTATGCCGCTGCGAGTCTTTACTCGTGAGTGGGGAGAGGTACGCACGATGGGGCCAGGTCGGATGAAGCGGGAACAACCCTGGCGGAAACCCATCTCTCCTGCCGAAGGACTCTGGTACAGTGGTTTTATCTTCCGTGCTTTCGATCAGGGGCCTGAGGGAACCTACGAGGTCATCTTCATCCCCCTGGAACTAGCGGCTCATCTGTCCCCCTCTTCCACTTCGCTGCCCATCATCACGCTCGAACCAGTTCCCGAGCCCGCCGGTATGTATTCGGCTGGCGACGCGCTTCTCGACGATACTTGCACGCTGCTGGCCTACTTTCAGAATGAGCGGTTGCGCCCTGGCAGCACCTGGCCCGCCCGCCACGAGGCCCGCCTGGCCCGCCGCTTGCGTGACCCCGACCCCGCGCGGCTGATTTTCCTGCGCCACCTGGTCCAGCATCTCGGCTGGTTGCACGTGACCGATGCCGGTCGCGTGCGCCCCGACCCAGGCTCCGTGGCCGCCTGGCTCCAATCCTCGACCAACAAGCAACAAAGTGTGCTCGCCGAAGCCTGGCGGGATGACACGACGTGGAACGACCTGTTTCACGTCCCCACACTCCACCCCGAGGACACCGGCGCCTGGCGCAACGACCCGCTCCTGGCGCGCCGAGCCATCCTGCGCCACCTGGAAGCAGTCTACCGTGAGCCTGTCGAACGGTGCACCCCGGACACCTGGCACAAACTCGGCGATTTCGTCGCCGCGATCAAACAGGCCGACCCCGACTTTCAGCGGCCCGGCGGCGACTATACCGCCTGGTACATCCGTGACGCGGCCACCGGCGCATATCTCTCCGGCTTCGAAAGTTGGGACGGTGTTGAGGGAGCAATCATTCACTACATCATCACCGGGCCGCTGGCCTGGCTCGGTCTGACCGATGTAGGAATAGACCGATATGCCACGTCCAGTTCCCCTCATCCCTCGCCCCTGGCTTCTTCTCTTGCCTTCCGCCTGACCCTGCCGGGAGCGGCCTTCCTTGGCCTGACTGAACCCCCGCCTGAACCCGAACCCCCGCCGCTGGTGCTGCGCTCCGACTTTACCGTACTCGCACCCCCGGCCCGGCGCTACGAGCGTTTCCAACTGGC
>JAXHUO010000034.1:0-46167 GCA_034189605.1 Chloroflexota bacterium | reverse complement strand
TCTCCGTTCTCTACCCTGTTCGTCTACCGGCTCATGCCAGCCTCGCTGGAGCGCGCGCGGCGGCAGGGTATCCCCGTGGCGCGCGTGCCAGGGTTCCTGGGCCAAATCACCGGTGCGCCCGTACCTCGCTCTGTCGAGGCGGCCCTGGCGCGCTGGGAAACTCGTGGGGCCGAGGCCCGGCTGGAGCGGGCAGTGCTCCTACGCCTTTCTAGTGAGGAACTGATGGCCCAGGTCACCGCTTCTCCCCTCACCCGCCGTTTCATCCGCGAGCAGCTCGGGCCGGCCACCGCGCTGGTGCGCGAGCAGGACTGGCTTCGCCTCGTAGCCGCGCTGGGTGAGATGGGCTTGCTGCCCGATGTTTTCGCTTTGGAGGAGGACGATGCAGGCTAAGGTGACATCAGCATTTCAGGCTCGTTTTGCACACCGGCCAGCGATTGTGGTGCGTGCCCCTGGGCGGGTCAATCTCATGGGCGGGCACACCGACTATAACGATGGTTACGTCTTGCCAGTGGCGGTGGATCATGCTGCCTGGGTCGCGGCCGCCGCGATTGATGCACGTGAGGCCCGCGTGCGCGCGCTTGATCTGGGCAGTGATGTTATCTTTCCTCTCGATGTCATTCCATCCTCAGATGGTGGTTGGGCTGACTATCCCAAGGGCATCGGATGGGCACTGCAGGAGCGCGGATTGAGACTGATAGGGATGGAAGCGGTGCTAACCTCCGACGTGCCAGTTGGAGCGGGACTGTCCTCGTCGGCGGCGGTGGAGGTGGCTTTTGCCTGCGCCTGGCAGCAACTCTCGGGCTTCCAACTCGATCGGCGCGATCTGGCGTTGACTTGCCAGCGGGCGGAGAACGATTACGTGGGCGTCAACTGTGGCATTATGGATCAGATGACGAGTGTTCTGGGAGCGAAAGGGTGCGCTCTGTTATTGGATTGTCGCACGCTGGAGGTGGAACCTGTACCACTGCCGGCGGGCGTGACCATCGTCGTGGCGGATACGGGGGTGCGGCGGCGACTGGCCGCCTCGGAGTACAATGTGCGGCGTGCCCAATGCGAACAGGCAGTGCGGACTCTGCGCGAATATCTGCCCGGTATCCGCGCCCTGCGCGATGTGAGCCTGGACGATCTGAAGCGGGTGCGAGCGCACCTGCCCGAGATCGTCTACCGGCGCACCCTCCACGTCGTCACTGGCAATATGCGGGTGTTGCTAGCGGCAAAGGCGCTGCAGCAGGGAGACGTGGTCACTGCAGGTGCGCTGATGAAAGCCGGCCACGCCAGCCTGCGCGACTATTACGAGGTGAGTTCACCAGAGTTGGACCGGCTGGCCGAGGCGGCCTGTGAGGTAGAGGGCTGCTACGGTGCGCGGCTCACTGGTGCGGGGTTTGGCGGCTGCATCGTCGCGCTCGTCGCCACAGGCGCTACGCGCGACCTAAAGGCCCACATCTCAAAGATCTACGAGGCGGCTTTCGGCTACCAGCCGGCTACTTATGTCTGCCACTCAGCGGATGGGGTGGAGAGCCTGCTATATAGCACCAGAGAGGATGTCATCTAGTCTCAACTGACTTCGCAGGCGGGGTGAAGCGTGAAACATAGACCCTGAGGTTTACACACCATTAGATCATCACGTTTCACATCTCTATCACCACCGGTATCACGACGGGGCGACTCCTGGTCTCCTGATAGAGGAACTCGGATAGTGCTGCCCGCGTCTGGCTTTCGATCTCCGACGAGGGCGTTCCTGGCTTGGCCGAGGCCGCCGATAAGGTGACATCCGCTGCCTGAGCCAGCAGATCCTCCGCCCCGGGGGCGAAGATAAAGCCACGGGTGACGATGTGTGGCCGGCCCACGGGTCGGCCCGCCCTGCGCTGATAGCGGACAATGGACATCACGAAACCGCTCCGCCCCAGCATCTCGCGCTCGCGCATCACCGCCGGCCCGATTTCACCCACCCGCGCCCCGTCTACGAAGACGTAGCCGCCAGGCACCCGCTCGCCAATTTCCAGCCGTTCACCAAAGGTCAACGTGTAGCCATTTTCGACCGTAGCGATGTTCTCAGCCGGGATGCCCAACTGTCGCGCGGTCTTGGCGTGCTGCTTGAGGTGGCGCAGTTCGCCGTGGACAGGGACGAAGAAGCGCGGACGGAGCATGTTGATCAATAATTTCTGATCCTCCTGGCTGGCGTGGCCCGAGACATGCACCGGCGAGAGGGGATCGTAGTAGACGTCCGCGCCCTTCTGGAAGAGGCGGTTGACGACGCGGTGGATTAGTTCCTCATTGCCGGGGATGGTGTGCGAGGAGAACACCACTGTATCTCCTTCGCGAATCTGTAGCGAGCGGTGCTGCCCGACCGCCAGACGACTCAGGGCTGCTGTCGGCTCGCCCTGCGTGCCGGTTGCCATAATGACCGTCTCACGGGCTGGCAGATTCTTGATCTCGCCCAGCGTCACCAACATACCATCAGGGATGTCGAGGTAGCCCAACTCGTGGGCCATCTTGGTATTCTCAACCATCGTCCTGCCGGCGATGGCGATCTTTCGACCATGCTGTGCCGCTACGTCCATAACTTGCTGAATGCGAGAGATGAGCGAGGCGAACGTCGCCACGATCACCCTGCCTGGGGCCTCCCGCATCACCTGGTGGAAAGCGTCATTCAGCGCAGCCTCCGAGAGGGTGTTGCCAGGCCGATCAGAGTTGGTGCTGTCAGAGAGCAACACCAGCACCCCGCGCCCGCTGAACTCGGCCAGTTTGGCGTAATCAGTGGGCCAACCGTCCACCGGCGTGTGATCGAACTTAAAGTCGCCGCTGTGCACGACCAGTCCGGCCGGCGTCGTGATGCCCAGGCCTACCCCGTCGGGGATGGAGTGGCAGACGTGGTAAGGCTCGACGGTGAAGGGGCCAAGGTTGATGATGTCGCCGGGCGCGTAGGTGTGCAGCGTTGCCGAACCTGACATACGTCTCCGTTTCATCTTGACCTCGATCAGGCCTTGGGTCAGCCGTGTGGCATAGACCGGCACATCGAACTCTTCCAGAAAGTGGGACAGCGCACCGATGTGATCCTCGTGGCCGTGAGTGATGACAATTGCGTGTATGTGATCTTTCTTGTCGCGCAGGTATTCCCAATCGGGGATGATACAATCAATTCCCAACATATCTGCTTCGGGAAACATAATGCCCGCATCTACGATGAGGATATTGCGGCCGTACTCAATGCTCATCATATTCTTGCCGACTTCCCCCAGGCCGCCCAGGGGTACGATACGTAGTTTTTCAGTCATATCAAATTTACTCCAATGATATCTAAATGCGCGAGAAGACGGGGAAAAAAGTTTCATCGCCTCACCGAGCGCAATGCGTAAACGTAAATGGATGGTAACACGCTCCGCCGGTTCTGTCAAATCCTCACATCTGGTTCGCTTGCTCTATGTCCCGACTCGTAGTATCATTGATGGGAAACCTTGAAGGATTGGCAGAACTGTGACTAACTCTGCCGCGCCGATGAAGAAACCACAGTAGCGATTCGCCAGACCGGTAATGAGACAATAGCCACAGACGTGGATGTGTTAGTCGAGATCCACCGTAACTGACTGAAAGTCTGGCGATACACACATGATACTGACTATGGATATATTCAATCCGAGTCCCCAAGACCAAAACGATTTGACAACCTTTCTGCGCGATATGGTGCAGACGCCAAGCTTCTCGACCCAGGAGGGCGCGGTGGCGGCCCGTATTGTGACCGAGATGACTCGCCTGGGCTTTCGCGACGTGCGTACTGACCGTATTGGCAACGTCGTCGGTTGGATTGGACCAGGCCACGGCCCGGTGCTGATGCTCAACGGTCACATGGACACGGTGCGGGTCAGCGACCCCAAAACCTGGAGCCACGATCCCTTCGGAGCCGAGGTAGAGGGCGGTGTACTCTACGGGCTGGGAGCCTGCGACATGAAGGGCGGGCTGGCGGCGATGGTCTACGGGGCGAAACTCTTGCGCGATGCGGGAGTACCGCTGAAGGGCGACGTCGTCGTGGCCTGCGTGGTGCAGGAGGAGCCATGCGAGGGAATCGGGTCACGCGTGCTGATCGAAGAGGAGGGGGTGCGCCCGGACTGGGTGGTGTTAGGTGAGCCTAGTGGCCTGGACGTCACTCGCGGGCATCGGGGGCGGCTGGAGATGTGCCTCGTCACTCATGGGCGCTCGGCCCACGCCGCCTATCCTCACCTGGGCGAAAATGCTATCTACACTGCCGCGCGACTGTCATTTGGCCTGGAACTGCTGGCTGGCCAGTTGGGAGACGATGCCTTCCTCGGTCCTGGTACCCTGGTGGTGACCGACATCTCGTCCAGCGCCAGCAGCCGCAACGCTGTGCCTGACCGCTGCGAGTTGATCATTGACCGTCGCCTGACGCTGGGGGAGAACGAGACGAAGGCGTTTGCTGAAGTGCAGCGAGTCATAGTCCGCGAAGGGGTGCTGGCTGAGGTGGAAGTGACAGAGTACAGTGCTACCAGTTACACCGGCTACGACTGTCACGCCCGCGGGTTCTACCCTGCCTGGGTGATGCCGGAGAGTCACCCACTGGTGATGGCCGCCGTGCGTGCCGTACGGACTCAGTTGAGGCGGAGACCCCAGGTGGGCCGTTGGGACTTTTCGACCGAAGGGGCATACACGGCAGGTGTAGCCGGTATCCCGACTGTGGGCTTCGGCCCGGGCGACCCGCGCCAGGCCCACACCGCCGATGAGCACGTGCGACTGGCCGACGTCTACGCCGCTGCGGAGGTGTACGCGCGGCTGGCGGCCGAGTTGCTGGGAACATCCGATGTCTGAAACTTAAAGTCCGAGGTCGAGAGGAGGTGTGCGATGAAGTTGGAAGGCATTTCTGCTGAGGTAACACAGGACGATCGCATCTTGGCGGCGCTGGCCCATGCCAGTGTCATCCTTCCCTTCTGGGGACTCATTGGCGCTATCGTCGTATGGGTCACACAGCGGGAGAAATCGCGCTTTGTCAGTTTCCAGGCGCTGCAGGGAACGATCTACCAATTCATCCCTATCCTGACTGGTTTTGCAGGCTTTGCATGCTACATGTGCTCTTTCTTGGGGATGTTCCTGTTGATACCAATGAGTGGAACTGAGCCCGGTGCCGTTGACAACGTGCTGGCCACGATTGCCACCATTTTCCCCTTCTGCGTCCTGGGCTTATTCATGCTCGTCGGATTTGCTTTTGTTCTCTATGGCCTGTACGGTGCCGTGTGCGTCTTGCGGGGCAACGATTTCCGCTATGCTCTCATCGGCCCGTGGCTGGAGCGGTACCTGAATAGGGAAAAAGTGGTGACATGAGCCAGGGACTGCGAATTGCACGTGAGGTTGACCAGGCCCTCGCCGACAATGTGCCGGTGGTGGCGCTGGAATCGGCGCTCATCACCCATGGATTCGCACCCCCGGCCAACCTGGACATCGCGCGACAGATGCAGGCGGCGGTGCGCGAAGAGGGGGCGTTGGCAGCCACAGTCGCTGTGCTGGAGGGTGGGGCGCTGGTGGGGTTGACCAGGGACGAACTGGCGCGGTTGGCCTCCGACCGGACGGCTCGCAAGGTCAGCTTGCGTGACCTGCCCGCTGTGCTGGCCCAGGGAGCCAGCGGCGGCACGACCGTCGCCGCGACGATGCACCTGGCCCGCCGTGCCGGTATCCGTGTCTTTGCCACCGGCGGTATCGGCGGTGTGCACCGCGGCCATCCCGACGACGTCTCGGCCGACCTCCCCGCGCTGGCTTCCATCCCCATCGTCGTCGTCTGCGCAGGGGCCAAGGCGATACTCGACCTGCCGCGCACGCTAGAGTACCTGGAGACCCGTGGTGTGCCAGTGATCGGCTATGGGACAGACGAGTTCCCTGCCTTTTACAGTCGCCGTTCGGGACTGGGTGTGGATGTGCGGGTTGAGACGCCGGAGGAAGTGGTGCAGATGGCAAAGGCGCGGACAGAATTGGGCTTGCCAGCGGCGCTCCTGGTCTGTGTCCCTGTCCCCAAGGCCGACGAACTCCCAGCCGGCGAGGCCGAGACGGCCATCGCGCAAGCGGTGGGGGAAGCGGATGCGGCGTGCGTGAGTGGCAAGGCGCTGACGCCGTTCCTGCTGGCCCGGCTAGTCGAACTGACCGGCGGGCGGGCTCGCCGCGCCAACGAGGTGCTGCTGCTCAACAACGCCCGCGTGGCGGCGCGCATCGCGCAGGCGCTGGCAACCGGCAGATGATCCCCTGAAGCCCGGAATCCTTTACAAAATACAAATTCTGGACACAGATTTACGTAGGTCCACGCTGATTCTTTTTCATCTGCGAAAATCTGTGTTTATCTACCTCCAAAGTAAGCCTGTAGGTCGGATTTGCTGTCCGACCTATGGCGGTTAGCAAAACCGCCCTACAAGGGCATCTGCATTTTCGTTCTTGGGAGTGTGCTAGTGCCCATGATAAACTGTGTCCTATTCAGATTGTCGCCTTAAGGCACGGCCTCGCTGGACACTTGTCTGAGGAGTATCAAATGAACAACTCAAGGTCATTCCGCTCCCTCGAAGCAACTGTTATCCTGCTCTTCCTCGTCCAGTCTGTGCGCGTCCTACTCTCCGTACTGTTCGGCTTCATTTACGACACCATCTTCACCGGGACGATGTCGCTGACGACGATGGGATCCATCCTGCTGGTCGTGATCCTGGCGTTGCTGCAACCGCTCATCGCCTCACGCCATAACCGCCGCACACTGCTGCTTGTCACGGCCCTCGTCGCCGCCCTGGCCCGCGTCTTCCTGACGCTCAACTGGCCGGAGGTACGGCTCGCGAGCAGCATCCTTGTCGTCGGAGCAGCCGGGGCGTATGCTGCTGCGCTGCTGCGCCAGCGCCCCCGCGTCTTCCCGCCTGCTTTGCTGCTGGCCTTTGCCGCCGACCAGTTTCTCCGCGCCGCCGGCAACACCTACGACGTGTCGCTGCGCGAGTGGTGGCTGCCGGTACAGGTGATGCTTTCGATTGGGGTGGGGATTATAGCCTGGCTGGCCTTCTCCCGTACTCAGGACGATCCCCCGGCCGAGGAGGGTATTGGCATCGCCGGCGGCCTGGCCGTGGGGGCGCTGCTGTTCCTCGAGACCTCACTGCTGGGCTTCCCCAACGCGCTGGCTCGCTGGAGCGGCGTGGACTATGGTGTCGTTGCACCGCTGCTGCTGGCGTTCACATTCCTGCCACTGCTGCCCGGTGTCTACCTGCCGAGGGGAAGGAGGTTTTCGGTTGAGCAGTTGGGCGATCTGGAATATCTCTTCATAACACTGCTGGGGCTGGTGGCGGGGAAGCAGGTTGGTGGGCCTATTGCCATTCTGAGCCTGTTGACGGTCCAGTTCTTTGTCCTGGTGGCGCTCAAGGGCATCGTCGGTCCCCGCCGCCGCGATCGGACGGGATTGGCATTGGCGCTGGGGATGTTGCTGTTCCTCATTCTCAACTTTGCGCTGGCATTTACTTTTACCTACCCCTACACCATCCCGGCCTTCCGTGGGATGGGACTATACGTATTCCTGGTCGCTGCCGCCATCGCTTGCCTCGCTGCCCTCCGCTCTGCGCCCGTGCAACCTGGAACCCGGAACCTGAAACCGCTCTGGGCTTGGATCGCCAGTGCACTCTTGGTCGCCATCGTCGTGGCCTTCGCCTGGCCCCCTACACTCGACCCAAAGGAGACTGGTCCCATCCGCGTCGGTACCTACAACATGCACTATGGTTACAACACCCCCTGGCAAATCAGTTTGGAGGAACAGGCCCGTACCATCGAGGAGAGTGGAGCCGACGTCGTGATGCTGCAGGAGGTGGACACCGGCCGCATCACCAGTTACGGCGTGGATGACGCGCTGTGGCTGGCGCGCCGGCTGGGGATGCAGGAGGTCTACGGGCCGGCGCTGGAGGGACTCTCCGGCATCGCGCTCCTGACCCGCTTTACCATCACCGAGGCTGACACGCAACTGCTGAACAGCCAGTTGGAGCAGACCGCTATCGTGCATGCCCGTGTGCAGGTCGGCGAGCGGCCGCTGGATGCCTACGGCGTTTGGTTAGGCCTTGAGCCCGAGGAGCGGGCGCGCCAGTTGGACGACGCGCTGGCCTATATCGGTTTGACATCACCGGCTGTCTTTGGCGGTGACTTCAACTCGACCCCCGATTCACCCACCTATGGTTGTATCCGCGCCGTTGGGTTCGACGATCCTTTTATCGTCGGTGGCTTCGACCCGGCTCCCACATCCCCGGCCATTGAGCCTGTGGAGCGCATTGACTTTGTCTGGGCGCGCGGGCTGGAGGTGAGAGACGCCCATGTACTCGATTCGCTGGCATCCGATCATCGCATGGTCGTGGTCGAAGTGGCGCTGCCGTGATCCATCCTGCCGCCTCACGAACCTGTCCACTCTGGCGGCCCATGCCACTCTGGCCTGCACATGTAGAACGCACAAGGGCCGGTTTTGTTACAAACGGACGAAGGATGCTCCCTGCTGGTGTATATCCCCTTCCCCCTTTGGCTTCCTTGGTGTACAATAATGCCGCTATGCACATTCGCTATCTCAGTCTGATCAACTTCCGCAACTATGCCCGATTGGAACTGTCCTTGCCAGAGCGGCCGCTGCTCCTCCACGGCGCGAACGCCCAGGGCAAGACCAGTCTGCTGGAGGCAATTTATCTTCTCGCTACCGGTTCGTCGCCCATCACTCCGCTCGACCGCCAACTCATCAAGTGGGAGGCCGAGGCAGAAGGGCTGCCCTATGCCCGCGTGTGGGCCGAGGTCGTGCGGGGCGACCACGTCCAGGAGGTGGAGGTCATCCTGGAGAAAAAGCCGCTGGTGAACGGCACGGTCCGGCTGCAAAAGACGATTCGCGTGGATCGGGTACGCAAGCGCCGCGCCGATCTGGCCGGGCGGCTGAACGTCGTGTTTTTTATGCCGCAGGACGTGGAATTGGTCGCTGGCCCACCGTCCGGCCGTCGCCGTTACCTGGACGATACACTGTGTCAGGTGGACAGGAACTATTGCGCGGCGTTGGAGCGCTATACCGAGGCTCTGCGCCAACGCAACGCAACGCTGCGTCATCTGCGAGACGAAGGGGGTGACCCGGCCCAACTGGCCCTCTTCGAGGAGATACTTGCCCGCGAAGGGGTCATCGTCGCCATCTGCCGCCGCGAACTGGTGGCTGTCCTCTCGCAGCGTGCCAGCAGCATCCACCAACGACTTGCGGGTGGTGTCGAGTGGTTGCGTCTGGAGTATCATCCCAACTTTGACCCGGCTGCACCGCCCGCGCTCAAGTATCAGATGGGACTGGGCTTGCAGCCCTACGAAGGGCCTCCGGTGGAAGTCGAGGCCGCGGGGCTGGTGGAGGCCTTCCGGCAGGCGCTCCAGGCGCGGCGGGCGGACGAGATAATACGCGGAGCGACTCTCACCGGCCCGCACCGGGACGAACTGCGCTTCATCGCTGGCAGCCCTGCCCACGGCACGCACGAGGTGGACCTGGGCACATTCGGCTCACGCGGGCAGCAGCGTACGGCGGTCTTGGCGCTCAAACTGGCGGAACTGGAATGGATGCAGGCAAGAACTGGGGCAGCCCCTGTACTTTTGCTCGACGAAGTGCTGGCCGAACTGGACGCGGCCCGGCGACGTTACCTCCTGGCCCAGATAGATAGCGTCGAGCAGGCGTTGCTCACCGCTACTGACCCCGAGATGTTCAGCGCCGAGTTTCGGGAGCGGGCGGTGATGATGGAGATTCAGGGAGGAATTGTAAAGAGAGTAGATGAGTAAATGAGGCCATGAGGGACGAGGATGTGCCTCATCTGCTCATTCTTCATCTAACCACCTGCTCACCTCAGCGGCCTTTTATGCGGCACTCCCGGCCGGCGGGGGTACCTTTCCAGCGTAGCGGCTATCTTATCCACCACTACCAGGTAGCGCGTCTCGGCCAGCCCGCGTAGTTCCACCGGCACCAGTTGCCGCACTCGCCCTCCTAGTGCCAGGATGGCAGTGTCGGCTCCGTGCACCTCGGCAGTGGCTCCCTCCCCCTTCTGTGCCAGCATCGCGCCTCCCACCCGCACCAGCGGCAACATGTACTCTGCCAGTGTTGGCATCTCGGCCACGGCACGGGCCAGCGCCCAGTCGTACTGCTCGCGGTGGGCCGGGTCGCGCCCCAGTTCCTCCGCCCGCCCGTGGATCACCTCCACGCCCCTCAACCCCAGCACGCGCACCACGTGCTCCAGGAAAGTCACCTTCTTGCCCGTCGCCTCCAGTAGTGTCAGCTGCATCCCTGGACAGACGGTCTTGAGCAGCAATCCTGGGAATCCTGCCCCCGTGCCCACGTCAATCACCCGCGTCCCGGTCGCCAGTTCCGCCCGGGGCAGTGCCTTGAGGCAGGAGAGAGAATCAAGAAAGTGACGTATCATCACTCCCTCCCAGTCGGTGATGGCGGTCAGGTTAAAGCGCTCGTTCCAGGCCACCAGTTCCCGGTAATAAGTCTCGAGTGCGACTAGGTGGTGGTTGGTGAGTGTGATACCCAGTTCACGCGCGCCTGCAACTAGTGGGTCCATTGACTGGGGGCCTTTGGATTTTGGAGTATGGGCTTTATCATTTGTTACCTGTTCGTTGGTCATTGGTCATTTATTATATCACGTCCGGCCCCAAGTGCACATCCAGGCGTTGGGGGGAACAATCCTCACTTGCCTTTGTTTCCAGTTCGGCTATAATATGCTCACCGCGTTGAAAAGGTTCGTTTCAGCGGAAGGAGGTGAGCATATACGAGGAAAGCCTTCAACTGTGTCCCCGGTGAATAACAAATCAAACTCTAGGAGGAGACAAAAAATGCGCAAGTACCTTTTAGCGGGCATAAGTCTGTTGACAATTGTGACACTGCTGGCGGCCTGTGCACCAGCGGGTGGGGGTGAGGCCGATTGTGCCGACGCCGACGTTTTCTGCGTTGGGCTGGTGACCGACGTGGGCAAGATTGACGACAAGTCGTTCAACCAGTCCACGTGGGAAGGCGTGAAGCAGGCCGAAGCGGAACTGGATGCCGTCGTCCAGTACATTGAGACGACCGACTCGAAGGATTATGACAAGAACATTGCCCAGTTCGCCGATGCCGGTTTCGACGTGATCGTGACCGTTGGCTTTGCGTTGGGCGAGGCTACCCAGGCAGCCGGAGGGCAGTACCCCGATGTAAAATTCATCGGTGTGGATCAGTTCCAGGTCCCTGGCGCTGAGGTGGCTAACGTTGTCGGCCTAAACTTTCCCGAAGATCAGTCGGGTTTCCTGGCCGGCGCGCTGGCTGCGCTGATGAGCGAGAGCGGCAGCCTCGGTGCCGTGCTGGGTACGGATGCTGTCCCACCAGTGTGGCGCTTTGGTGAGGGGTATCGCGCTGGGGCCGAGTACGTGCGCCCGGATGTTGAGGTGAACGTCGTGTATCACAACGACGTGGGCTTTGACAAGACCTTCACCGACCCAGAGTGGGGTAAAACGACAGCCCTCTCGATGATTGACAAAGGTGTGGACGTTGTCTTCGGCGCAGGTGGCAAGACTGGCAATGGCGCGCTGCTTGGCTGCGCTGAAAAAGGCGTGATGGCCATTGGCGTAGACACCGATCAGTATTACACCGTGCCTGAAGCACAGAAAGTGCTGCTGACCAGCGCGATGAAACTGCTCACTCCCGGCACGTTTGACCTGATCAAGATGGCCAAAGAGGGTAACTTCCCGGCGGGTGGCAACTATATGGGGGCAGCAGGCCTGGCCCCATATCACGATCTCGCCGATAGCGTTCCGGCGGATGTTGACGCCAAGATCCAAGAAATTGATGCAGCCCTCAAGGATGGGTCGTTGCAGACCAACGTGTCACCGGCCAAGCCTGAGTAGGAGATGAGACACGCAGGTGAAAGGGGAAAGGGATGCTCTCCCTTTCCCCTTTCCGTGAATTACACGTCATCCACCCTGGCGAGGGTTGCAAATAACCACTGGCAAAGTGATGCCTGGCGGACGAAAATGCCTTGAGCCTGAAGGTCGTCGCTAAACCTTCCTTCGCCAGGGTCTCTCCGAAACGAAAGTGGAGCCAAGATGAGCACAGCAGCAGAGGAAACCTCCCCAAGAACTGGGACTAGTATCTTGAAAACGCTCAAGCCAGCCAGCAATGCGGTTTTGGTGCCGTTGCTGGCGGTGTTCACAGCATTGGTGGTCGGGGCATTGGTCATTCTGGCCGCTGGAGGCAACCCGATTGCTGCCTACAAGGGCTTGTTCGAAGGCGCGGTTGGATCTGCCAAGGCCTTGAGCGAAACGACGGTGTGGGCCACGCCTTACATCTTTGCTGGCCTGGCGGTGGCCCTGGCTTTCAAAGGTGGCTTGTTCAATATCGGCGCAGAGGGACAGTTGGCATTCGGCGCGGTGGCGGCAGCCTGGGTGGGTTATGCGCTGCCGGATGTGCTGGGTCTGACATTGTCTCCAGTGCTTCATGTCCCGTTGGCCGTTGGCGCAGGAATGTTGGCCGGCGCTATCTGGGGGGCTATCCCTGGCTGGCTCAAAGCCCGCACGGGCGGACATGAGGTCATCAATACCATTATGATGAACTATATCGCTCTGAACCTGACCAGTTTTCTTCTCAATGGACCGATGAAGGACCCCAATCCGCTCAACGTGGTGGCCCGCACGCCGGCGATCGCCGAAGGTGCACGCATCCCCCCCGTTTTCCCCGGCTTCCGCTTTCACTGGGGTTTTATTTTGGCGTTGGTGGTGACTGGCATCGTCTGGTGGATTTTGCAAAAGACTACGTTGGGCTTTGAGATTTGTACTGCGGGAGCCAACCCCGACGCAGCCCGCTACGCTGGCGTGAATGTGTCTCGTGCTATCGTGGTCACGATGATGCTATCGGGCATGCTGGCCGGACTGGCGGGTGCGATTGAGGTGACCGCGCTCAACTACCGGCACGAATTGGGTTTCTCCGTCGGTTATGGGTTCGACGCGATTGCGATTGCCCTGTTGGGTAAGACACATCCATTGGGGGTGATGCTGTCCGCGCTGCTTTGGGGCGCGATGCGCAACGGCGCAACCCGCATGCAGTTTCTGACTCAGATTCCGGTGGATGTCATATCGGTCATTCAGGCGCTCATCCTACTCTTTGTTGCCGCCGATGCGATTATCCGGTGGATCTATCGCATCCGTGCTGAAGAGGAGCGATTGGTGCTCACTCGAGGATGGGGTGGCTGAGGAGGCCCGTGATGAATAGATTGGATTGGCGACGCTTGGGATTCATTGCTCTGGTTATTCTGATCCTCATCAGCATAGTTGTATTGGTCGGCGGAGGAGAGGTTTCACCGACTGTGATTGTGGTGAGCATGCTGGCTACCACGATCGCGGTGGCGACGCCGCTTACGCTGGGTGCTTTGTCAGGTATCTATTGTGAACGCGCGGGTGTGGTCAATATCGGCATCGAAGGAATGATGCTTGCATCCGCTTTCTTTGGCTGGTTTGCCGCTATCTACTTTAACACAATCCTGCATCTATCCCCCATACACAGCCTGGTCATCGGCGTGATAGCGGCCGTTCTCACTGGCGGACTACTGGGGCTGCTGCATGCTGTCCTGTCCGTGACGTACAAGGTAGACCAGATAATCGGCGGGACAGTCATCAACATCCTGGCCATCGGCATCACTGGCTTTTTGAACCGGCAGTTGTTCTTTGAGAAGGGGAGCATCTTTGGCGGACAGGTGCCCCATGCTCCGGGCGTACTGCCGCGCATCAAAATCCCACTGTTGACCGGCACGACTGTAGCGAGTGTTTTCGAACAACAGCCGATTGCGGTGAGTGCGGTAGTGTTGGTGCTGCTCACCCACTTTGTTCTGTTCTACACACGCTGGGGGCTTCGCACGCGGGCTGTCGGCGAGCATCCTCGTGCTGCCGACACAGTGGGCGTCAATGTGACATTCGTGCGTTATGCCAACGTGATCATCGGTGGGCTGATTGCCGGCTTGGGCGGAGCGTACTTTACGCTGGAGTCGGTACCTTCATTTGAGCCACTGATGACCAACGGTCGCGGATTCATCGCGCTGGCGGCTATGATTTTTGGCAATTGGTCACCGTTCGGCACGTGGGCGGCGGCGCTCGTTTTCGGCGCTGCACAGGCGCTTCAGATTAACCTGCAATTCTTTCGTGAACAGATCCCATCCCAATGGGCCTTCTTGCAGCAAGCCTACATAGTCGGGCTGGTACCCTATCTGCTGACAATGGTCATTTTGACAGGTATCATTGGCAAGACTACCCCACCTGCAGCAGACGGGGTGCCGTATGAGAAATGATATGAAGAATGACAAATGACAAATGATCAAATGACAAATGATGGAATGAGCCTGGCTCTTCGAACGAAGGGTATCACCAAACGGTTTCCTGGTGTTCTGGCCAATGATCATGTAGATTTTGATCTGCGCAAGGGTGAGATTCATGCCCTGCTGGGCGAAAACGGCGCGGGCAAAACTACGTTGATGAATGTCATCTATGGCCTGTATGAGGCAGACGCGGGAGATGTTTTCCTTGACGGCAAGCAGGCAGATATTCACAACCCCAACGATGCAATCGCGCACGGCATTGGCATGGTGCATCAGCACTTTATGCTCATTCCTGTATTCACTGTAGCAGAAAACATCATGCTGGGTGCCGAGACCGTGCGCCGGTTGGCACTCGACCAGCGCGGCGTGGCGGAGCAAGTGCGTCAAGTGTCGCACCAGTACGGGTTAGACGTGAACCCAGATGCTTATGTGAAAGACCTGTCGGTCGGCGTGCAACAGCGCGTGGAAATCGTCAAGGCCCTGTATCGCAAGGCAGACATCCTTATTCTCGATGAGCCGACAGCAGTGCTCACACCGCAGGAGGCGGATGACCTCTTTCGCATTATGCGCGAACTGGCCTCGCGAGGTGTGTCCATTATCTTTATCACCCACAAACTCAAAGAAGTGCTGGCTGTGTCCGACCGTATCACCGTGATGCGAAATGGGCAGGTCGTTGGCACGGTCAGCCCTCAGGAGACGAATGAACCTCAATTGGCGGCAATGATGGTCGGGCGCGAGGTCATCCTGAAAGTCGAAAAAGACCTGGCCCATCCTGGCGATGAGGTGTTGCGCGCAAGTGATCTGCACGTGCTCGACGACCGCGAGGTAAAGGTTGTGCGCGGTATGTCATTCTCTGTGCGGGCTGGCGAAGTATTGGGCATCGCTGGTGTACAGGGCAATGGCCAGACCGAACTGGTCGAAGCCCTCACTGGCCTGCGCCGGACGCATAGCGGTAGGATCGTGATGCTGGAGCAGGACGTGACGGGCAAGCCACCCCGCTCAATCATTGAAACCGGCGTGGCCCACATCCCCGAAGATCGCCAGCGATATGGATTGGTGTTGCCGTTTCCGGTCACCGACAATCTGGTGCTGTGTACCTATTATCTACCTCCGTTCGCCAGAAGCGGCGTGCTCAACCATCAGGCCATAGACGAAAGCAGTCGCCGGCTGGTACGTGAATTCGACGTGCGCACGCCAAGCCCTTACATACCGGTGTCCAAACTATCGGGTGGCAATCAACAAAAGGTCATCGTCGCCCGCGAACTCTCACGCCCGATCAAACTGCTCATCGCCAGCCAGCCAACGCGCGGGCTGGATGTGGGTTCGATTGAATACATCCACAAGATAATTGTGCGTATGCGCGATGCTGGGTGTGGCGTGTTGCTGATCTCGGCCGAACTGGACGAGATCATATCTCTCTCGGACCGCATCGCGGTGATGTACAAAGGGCAAATCATGGAGACCCTGCCAGCCGACCAATGTACCAAGGAGCAGTTAGGATTGCTGATGGCCGGTATCACTGCCCAGGCCACAGCAGCGTAAAAGACGGCATTGAGCACCCAATGACCAGCATCCTGATCCAGAACGTAACCGCCGTCACACTGGACGACCAGGACCGCATCTTGCACGATGTGGACATTGTTATTGATGGTCGGACCATCGCGGCGGTGGGGAGAAACCAGGTTTTTGAAAAAAAACCTGGTTTCTTCTGAACTGGTTCCCGCGCCACGACTTGGCCGCTGGCACTGTCTACGCCGCGCACCCATCCGACGTGAGCCACGTTTTCGTTGACGGCCAGTTACTCCTGCGCGATGGAGAACTCCTGACGCTCGACGAGGAGCGCATCTGCTACGAGGCCGAGCGTCGTGCCTTCCGTATGGTCTCCACCCCGATGCGCCAGGTGCGCCAGTACCAGGGATAGAACATGCAAACTACTCTCCTACTTTAGGCCCGCAGGCTGTTTTTTTGCACTTTACACCCTGCAAAAATCGTGCTATACTGAGCGCATTGTACAAGATCGTCGCTGGCGAGAGTTGGCGCTTCCTCCATATCTTTGGTATACTGGTAGTGAAAGGCCCTACCGTGAACAGCGAAGCAGAGCAACAGATGTGGGTTAAGACGTGGGCCAGGCGCATTGATGCGCTGGGTCTCTCATCGGTGGTGTTATCACTTCTCGATATCGCCCCCGCATTTGGGTTCCTGGGCAGCCAGGCACTTCTTATGACCCAGCCATTTGTGACTGGCCTCGTGAATGACACGACGATTGATCGAGCCGTGACCCTGCTGGACAGTTCAGAACTGCTGGAGCGGTTAAGAACATACCTTGAGGGAGAGGAGAGATAGGATGCACGTCGGGGCTATTACCCTGCTGACCATCAGCGCTCTGGTGCTGGTGGTGCTGCTGATCCTGCGTGGCAGGAGAGGTCCGCGCCCGACGATACGTCCACTGCCTGCCTTCCAGGAACTGCGAGACGAAACAGGACGTGCCGCCGAGTGTGGGGGGGTAATTCACATTGCGCTTGGCAATGGTGGGTTGAGCGGAGAGGATGCAATCTCATCGCTGGCTGGGCTTCAGATGGTGGAGGCTTTGGCCAGCGACGCCATATCCTACAGCATCCAGCCCATCATCACCGTGGGTGACCCCACGTTGTTTTCTCTGGCCCAGGACACTCTGCGTCGGGCTTATGAGCGCCATGGTCTCACAGAACGGTACAATCCTGGTCAGGTGCGTTTCATCGCGCCATCACCTGTGGCGTATGCAGCCGGGACCGCCAATGTGGTCGCGGCTGAGGATGTGACGGTCAATGTGATGGTGGGCGCTTTCGGAGCCGAGGTCTCGCTGATCGCCGATGCTGGAGCCCGGCGTGCCCTTCCCCAGTTAGCCGCTGTCGCCGCGCCCCGTGCCGTCGGCGCATTATATCCCGTCACCGACAACCTGGCTGTGGGGGAGGAACTGTATGCCACCGGTGCTTATGTAACCGGAGAGCGGCGCTACCTGGCCGGCCTGGTGGCCCAAGACATCCTGCGCGTGATCCTGGTGCTGGCTATCCTGGGCGTGGCTGCCATGACACTTGTAGGTGGTTAGAGGAGACCGATGAGCCGTCTCGTCAAGCAGTGGATTCCCATACTCATCGCAACAATCACGGGTCTGGTCGTATTGGCCGGCTATCTGTTCCCAATCCCGCTGTTGACTTTCTATCGTGACCGTCTGATCGAGTGGGCGGTCATTGTGGCCGCATTCGCCCTTGTTCTGGGCCTGTTCAACATTTTGCGCGTCCACGGCGGGCGAGTGATTCGCTTACGTAAGGGCTGGTTCTACAGCCTGGTACTGCTGCTCGCTGCGCTGGCAGCCTGTATCCCCCCGATTCTGTACGGGCCATCAGGTATACCAACCCAGCAGATGCTCGACTATGTGATCGGTCCGCTGGGGGCATCGCTGGCCGCATTGGTGGCTTTCACACTGGCGTTGGCGGCGTTTCGATTGCTGCGCGCGCGGCGCAGTGTGGGGGCCGTGTTTTTTATACTGATCGTGGCTGTGACGCTGCTGGGCAGCACACCTTTCATAGATCTGGGATGGCTGGCTGATGTCCGGGATTGGATTGTCCATGTGCCAGGGATGGCGGGTGGGCGCGGTCTGCTATTGGGAGCCGCGTTGGGCACGGTGATCACCGCGCTGCGCGTCTTCATAGGCAGCGACCGGCCTCATAGTGAGTTTTGAGTAATGGTGCGATGACTTATTGTCCAAAGTGTGGCACAGACAATCGAAGAGGAAGTCGCTTCTGTAACGAATGTGGCGAGCCTCTCCCTATGGGCACGGCGCTGCGCTGCCCAATGTGCGGCACGATGAATCCCATCGGTAATGTCTATTGTGATCGGTGCAATGCTCGCCTCACTCCAATGACAGTGGCGCCCCCCGAGGAAGCGGAACGCGAGCAGGCCCCAATCAAGGGCCTTTCTCTGCCTACTATCCCACTGGAGGAGGAGAAAGAGCGACAGGTTGGTGGCGTAACTAAGAGAGGCGAGGTGGAAGAAGAGATAGAGGAAGATGTAGTGGAGGATTGGTTGGCTCGACTCCGATCCTCGGATGAAGAGGAAGAGGGACAAGAAGAAAAAGAGGAGGACCTCGAGGGCATAGCCGAATCCATTGAGCCGGTCGAGTTTCCCGATTGGCTGCGCGACATGAGTCCAATAAGTGTGGAGACTGGAGCAACACTGGACGAGGAGCAACCAGCCATCGCAGAACCTTTGGATGAACAAGTGTCAACGATGCCATTGCCTGCCTCGGCAGATATGCCTGATTGGTTGCAAGAGATAACATCGGCGGAGATGGCGGCTCCGGAGGACGCATCACCAGTAGCCGAGATCATGCCAGAGGAACCGGCTTCCGAGATGCCCGCGCAAGTCCCCGACTGGTTGCAGGAGATAGCACCGGCGGAGATGGCGGCTCCCGAGGGCGCACCGCCGGTAGCCGAGGCCGTACCGGAGGAACTAGGTCCTGTTCCCGAGACACCTGCGCCGGCCGAAATTCCCGACTGGCTGCAAGAGGCAGCACCGGCGGAGGTGGCGATCCCCGAGGGTGCACCGCCGGTAGCCGAGGCCGTACCGGAAGAACTGGGTCCCGTTCCCGAGACACCCGCGCCAGCCGAAATTCCCGACTGGCTGCAGGAGATAGCATCGGCGGAGGTGGCGGTTCCCGAGGGCGCACCGCCGGTAGCCGAGGACGTACCAGAGGAACTGGGGCCCGTTCCCGAGACACCCGCGCCGGCCGAAATTCCCGACTGGCTGCAAGAGGCAGCACCGGCGGAGGTGGCGATCCCCGAGGGTGCACCGCCGGTAGCCGAGGCCGTACCGGAAGAACTGGGTCCCGTTCCCGAGACACCCGCGCCCGCCGAAATACCCGACTGGCTGCAAGAGATAGCACCGGCGGAGGTGGCGGTTCCCGAGGGCGCACCGCCGGTAGCCGAGGCGGTACCGGAAGAACTGGGTCCCGTTCCCGAGACACCCGCGCCCGCCGAAATACCCGACTGGCTGCAAGAGATAGCACCGGCGGAGGTGGCGGCTCCCGAGGGCGCACCGCCGGTAGCCGAGGCGGTACCGGAAGAACTGGGTCCCGTTCCCGAGACACCCGCGCCCGCCGAAACCCCCGACTGGCTGCAAGAGATAGCACCGGCGGAGGTGGCGGCTCCCGAGGGTGCACTGCCGGTAGCCGAGGTGGTACCGGAAGAACTGGGTCCCGTTCCTGAGACGCCCGCGCCCGCCGAAATCCCCGACTGGTTGCAAGAGGCAGCACCGGCGGAGGCAGTGGCTCCTAAAGTCACACTGCCAGCATCATCACCATTCGTAGGTGCGCCACCGCCCGCAGAGGCAGAGGTTCCAGAGTGGCTGCGCGAGATTGCTCCGGAGGAAGAGGTTACACCAGGAGCGATTTCCTCGGCTCCCTCGCTGGTGGAATTTCCAATGGAGGCGGAAACCGCCGGGGGCCCAGATTGGCTGCCAGAAGCCCAGGCGGAGACTGCCCTTTCTTCCACCCCGGTGACCCCTGTCTTTGAAGGCGTAACACTGCCCCCCCCGGCCGAACCTGGGATCAGAGTGGCTGAGGAGGAGGGTCTGGCGCGTGCAGAGATCCCCGATTGGCTGGAGGCCCTGCGCCCGCGCCCGGAGGCAATCGAGGTAGTCATTGAGGAAGAGCAGGTAGAGATTGAGGGACCATTACAAGGGCTGCGCGGGGTTCTCCCGGTGGCCACGGCTATTGAGGTGTCTCCTGTCCGCGAGAGCACACTGCCGGCCGAGATTAGCGAGGCAGGTCTGGCCCGGGCACAATTGCTCCAAAGTTTGCTGGCCCGGCCGGCCGAGATGCCGCAACCAGAGGTGCGCAGGCGGGGCATCAGCCTTGGCGAAAGGCTCCAGCGTTGGTTGGTGACCGCTGTGCTCCTCGTAGCCGTAGGGGGTGTACTGATACCACCGCTGGCGGGGTTCGACGTTCCAACCCTGACACAGCCTACCACATCCAATACGGCAAATGGGAGGATAGAGTTCCAGCACTTTATGAATCTGTACAACGCTGTCCAGAGCACAAGTGCTGGGGATACCGTCCTCGTCGCTTTCGAGTATGGGCCGTCGGAGGCGGATGAACTCGATTTGGTGGCGGAGCCGATTCTGCAGCACCTGCTTGACCAGGGAGCACATATCTCTGTCGTCAGTACACGACCTGAAGGACTGGCGGTGGCGGCAGGGGTGCTGAGTGACATCGTATCATCCGAGGAGCAGTACACCCTGGTGGGCTATCGGCCAGGCGATACTACAGGCGTTTCGCAACTGCTGACAGATTTTGACATTCTCTCTGGAGAGGAGACTGAAGGGGGCACGCGCCACAAGTTGATTCTCGTGTTGACCGCTCAGCCTGGGCCATTGCGCTGGTGGATTGAGCAGGCACGTGTGCTTAGCGACACACCTCCAGTCGTGGCAGGTGTGAGCACAGCCTTGGGGCCGGCCGCCTGTCCGTACCTGGACGCCAGCGCGGGACAACTTGAGGGGGCAGTCAGTGGATTGAGCGGGGCAGCCACATACGAGGCACACCGTGGGTTGAAGGGGCGGGCCACGCAGCTGGTCAATGCTCTGGCGGCGGGGCACGCGGCCGTCGTCGGTCTGACGGTCATCGGCGCAGTTGTCTACGCCTTCGGCGGCGCACGCGGGAGGAAAAAGTGACACCCGAAATGCTCGACATTGCTGGCTTGGTGCTAGGGGCAGTATTGACACTCCTCATTTTTAGTTACTTGTTGGGCGATAATCCTCTCTACCGGCTGGCATTACACCTGTTCACCGGCGCGTTGGTGGGCTACTCCTTTGGGATTGTCCTCCGCGAGGTTTTGCTCAAGATGGCCCTGAGCCAGTTGCCAGGCAACCCAATCTTGTTGGTCCCTCTGGTGATGGGGCTCTGGCTGTTTTTCTTCAAGATGCTCCCAAGATTAGCCTACATAGGCAATTTTGTCATTGCCTATCTCGTCGGCGTTGGAGCAGCAGTGGCGTTGAGTGGCGCGTTGTTAGGCACCATCATCCCGCAGGTCGAGGCGACTGGTCGTGCCCTGAGCATTGCTTCGTGGGCCTCGTTTCGCCTGGGTCCGCTGGATGGATTGCTAATCATCGTGGGTACAGTGTGCACGCTGATGGCCTTTACCTTCACCGCGCGCAAGCGGCGGGGTTTGGCCGGTGTGTGGGCCCAAACTGTTAGATTGATGGCAAAGATCGGGCGAATGTTCTTGATTTTTGCTTTCGGCGTCGCCTTTGCCGGAGCATTGACGGCCTCTCTCTCGATTTTCATTGGCCGTATGCAATACCTTATTGACGTTCTTGTTGAAGTGTACTTCCGCGTGGTAGGCGGTTAGCGAGAGACACAACGATGGCAGCAGAGCAACACATTGGCTCGATCCTATTGGCTGATTGTGGCACGGTGATGACCAAAGTCGTGCTACTTGATCAGGTGGCCGGACAGTACCGCTTCATAGCGCAGGGCGAGGCTCCCAGCACAGCGGAGTATCCCTGGTCCGACATGGCATCCGGCATCCGGCACGCCGTCGAGCAGATTTCCAAAGTCACAGATCGGCGCTTCTTCGACGCCAATGGTGACCTGATTTCTCCCGAGTTGGATCGTCAAGGTGTGGATGTGTTCGCCGCAACCGTCAGCGCCAGCCAGCCGCTACAGGTCGTGCTGAGCGGCCTGGTGCGTGATTTGAGCGTCGCCAGCGCCGAGCGGGCGGCAGCCGGTACCTACTCGTTGGTCAAGGCGGTCCTGGCTGGCGATAGTCGAGGGGGAGGTTGGAGTGACGAGGATCGCGTGCGCGTGATCCGCGACGCCGCGCCCGACGTAATCTGCATAGCCGGAGGGATAGAAGGTGGCGCGGTGACCCCAGTGCTCGAACTGGTGGAGGCGTCGGCCCTGGCCTGTTCGTTGATTGAGCCGGAACTGCGCCCGCGTCTGCTGTACGCGGGCAACTCCCGGCTGCGTCGGCAAGTAGTGGACATTGTGGGCGAGCGAGCCGAATTGTGCGTCACTGACAACGTGCGCCCCACATTGGCTGAGGAGAACCTGCTTGGTGCTCAAGCGGAATTGGATGCGCTCTACTTGCAGGATAAGATGGAGCAACTCCCGGGCATTGACACCGTGAGTGGCTGGAGCCCGGCGCCACTCACACCCACCGCCCGTGCTTTTGGCCGCCTGGTGCAGTACCTCTGGCATCTGGGCGATTCATCGAGGGGGGTGCTGGGTGTGGATGTAGGTGCCGCCAACACGACAGTGGCCGCTGCCTTTGACGGGCGGCTTTCCCTGACAGTGCGTGGCGATTTGGGCATTGCCTTCGGGGGGAAGCAACTGTTGCAAAAACAAGGTGCCGATACCATTACCCGCTGGCTGCCCGAACCGATGAGCGATAGCGAGGTGCATGGATTGCTCATCAACAAGGAGATGCGCCCAATCAGCATCCCGCAGGAGCCCCGCGAGTTGTGGCTGGAGCAGGCATTGGCGCGCGAGGCGCTCCGCACGACACTACAAGTGGCTCGTCCGGGCTGGAAACCTGGTGTTGCACAGTCATATCCCCACCTTATGCCGCTGTGCGACACAATCGTTGTCAGCGGGGGGGTGCTGGCACATGCTCCGCATCCCGGTCAGGCAGCCTTGATAGTGTTGGACGGATTGGAGCCTGTCGGAGTCAGCACACTGGTGTTGGATGCGCACGGATTGGCACCGGCACTAGGGAACGTGGCAGCGGTCAAGCCGCTGGCAGCGGCAGAAGCGTTGGACGGTGGGGGCTTGGTCAACTTGGCGACAGTAGTCACGCCGGTCGGACATGCGCGTCGCGGCGATGTTATTCTCAAGGTGCGGGTGGCTTACGACGATGGCAGCAGGTTCAGCGTAGATGTGTGCTACGGCGACCTGGAGATACTGCCCCTTGCACCAGGCCAGCAGGCTGTGTTGGAATTACGGCCACTGCGTCACTTTGATGTTGGTCTCGGTGGGCCGGGGAAGGCCGGCAAACGACGTGTGAGCGGTGGACTGGCTGGGCTGATAATTGATGCCCGCGGGCGTCCATTGCGCTTCCCGAGTGATCCAAAGCAGTGTCAAGCGCAGATGCGGCAATGGCTGTGGGATGCGGGGGGGTAATAGATTGCAGATTGTAGACATTGGTAATTCGAATGTACTATTCTTCTGATACTCAGATTACTCCTTTAACCAATGTACGTCGCGAGCGGGTATTGCCCGTGCCGGGCGAGGTACTGGTCCGTGTTGGCGAGCGGGTTGAGCCAACGCAGGTTGTGGCGCGCGCCGATTTACTCGCTGATTTCCGGATTCTACCAGTGGCGCGGTTGTTAGGAGTCTCTGACTCTCGGATCAAGCGTTATATGCGCGTCAATCTAGGTGAAGAGGTACAGCAGGGTCAGGTGATCGCTGCGCGGCGGGGTTTGTTCGGTCGTTCTGTCAAGTCACCCATTGCTGGTGTGATGACAGCCAGGGGTGGGGGGCGCATACTGATCGAGGCGCAGCCGACCCGGTTCGAACTGCGTGCCTACATCTACGGCACGGTGAGCAACGTGCTAGAGCACTATGGCATTGTTGTCGAGACGGTGGGTGCTATAGTCCAGGGAGTGTGGGGAACAGGTGGTGAGAGTTTGGGCGTGCTCAAGTGCGTGACGCAAGGCCCTGACAAGCCGCTGCGAGCCAAGGCCATTGATCCTTCCTGCCATGGGGCAATCCTTGTCGGTGGTACAGGTCTGAACGAGGCTGCCATCGAACGGGCTCAGGAACTCCAGGTACGGGGAATCGTGGTCGGAGGGTTGCCGCCAGAGTTGCTCCCGTTGGTAGAGACACTGTCTTTCCCAATTGTTGTCACCGAGGGCATAGGCACAGTCCCGATGTCAACACCGATTTTCCACTTACTCGCGACTAATGATGGCCGGGAGGCGTCAATCAGTGGGCGGGTTCAGTCGCGCTGGGGTGTAGTGCGACCTGAAATCATCATCCCCCTGCCAGCCGAGACACTGCCGCCGGCCAAGATACAACCTGGCACACCGCTGGCGGTAGGGATGCGGGTGCGGGTGGTGCGAGCGCCCTATATGGGCGCAGTGGGCACGGTGAGAACGCTCCCTGCTCACGCCCGCCGTATTGAGACGGGTGCGCGGGTGCGCGGTGCGGAAGTAGACCTGGGTCAGGGGGCACTAACCTTCGTCCCCTTGGCGAACTTGGAGATTCTACGCTAGAAAAGTGGAGGTAGACTTTCAGTCTGCTGTTCCGACAGGCCAGAAAGCCTGTCCCACTACGTTGGCCAGCCCGGCACAGCGGGCGTGAGCCTGGGCAAGGGGCGGACTCGAGGAGGCAGAAATGGAAGAAAACGAATTCATCGCAGAAGAAGAAGAGAAGCCAAACCGCACCTTTATCATTCTCGTAGTGGCGCTGGGTGGCATACTCGCGCTGGGCATCTGTGCCTTTGTCGTCTGGGCTTTGATAGGCAATCGCTGGGTGCAAGACCGCATCCAGGAACAGAACCAGGTCATCCAGGCTACCAACACGGCGATAGCAGTAGCAGTGGCCGAGACGGCGACAGTTGGTGCTCAGCCCACGGCCACACATACCCCGACTCCGACCGACGTTCCTACCCTGACTCCCACGCGTACCCCAACGCCGGTGCCACCGCCCGCTACGTCTTCTCCCACGCCAGCGCCAGCAGGACCAACAGCCACCCGCAGGCCGACGGCCACAGCGACGACAGGTAGCCAAAACCAAAGCACCCCCGAAACCGGTATCGGTGTTCTGGGGGCTGGTATCCTGGCTGTGGGATTGTTATTCCTGCTGGTTGTTGTGCGTCGCCTGCGCCGGACGGCCTAGCAACGTTGGCCTTGCTTCCAAACGATAAGTGCCAATGGTCTGGCTTGCGTCTGCCATTGGCACTTGTTTTGTCTGTAACCTCCCACTATCACTTGGCCTTCAACTCGATGCAAGTGACAGTGTAGAAATAGACCAGCGACGCAGATATCCCGTGAGCAATGCGGCGGCTTATCTGGCCGGAAACGTCCACAGTGTATAGACCGCCACTCTCCGTAGGGCAAAGCACGGCCAGTCCCTTTCCTTTGTCTTGCTCCTGGAAGACCCATTCACCTCTGTGATGACGGCGGAACATCTCGCCCAGGAAACCGATCCACAGCGAGCACATCCCCGGCGAGGGATTGGGGAGTTGCCGCAAGTGGCGGTCAATCCACTCATCCAGGAGTTGCAAAGCGGTAGCGTTATAGTCCACTTCGTAGCCGACGAAACGGCTCAACCCTGCTCGCGCTCGTTCTGCCATCTCCGCGAGATAGTGTGCTTGCTCCGGGGCCAGGGATCTCACTGCTTTGGTCATTATCTACCCGATTCTTTGTCACTCCTTGATGTCCACTGCATGCAGTATAACACGGTCATGAAAGGAGGTCAATTGGCTCGGGATCACCCAAAACGACCGGTGATGTAATCCTCGGTGCGCTGGTCGTGGGGCTTGGTGAACAGTTGCCCGCCCAGTCCTTCCTCGATCAGTTCCCCTTGCAGCATGAAAACCGCGTGATCGGCTACGCGGGCGGCCTGTTGTACACTGTGGGGGACGATGACAACCGTATAGTGCTGTTTCAGTTCCTGCAGACTGGCTTCGACCTTGGCCGTTGAGATAGGGTCCAACCCCGAGGTCGGTTCGTCAAGCAGGATCACCTCTGGTTCCAGTGTCAACGTGCGTGCCAGGCACAGCCGCTGCTGTTGCCCACCCGAAAGCGCGCCGCCCGGATCGTCCAGCCGATCCTTGACCTCGTCCCACAGCGCCGCCGCCCGCAGGCAGGACTCGACCAGTGCGTCCAGACGGGCACGATGGTGCACACCTGCCAGTTCTGGCCCGTAGGTCAGGTTTTGCCGGATGCTCATCGGCAACGTGACTGGGGTGGCAAAGACCATCCCCACGCGGCGGCGCAGCGCGTGTACGTCCACTCCCGGCGCGTAGATGTCCTCTCCGTCGAGCAGTACCTGCCCCTCCAGACGCCGCCCCGCCATCAGATCGTTGAGGCGGTTCAAAAGCCGCAGCAGTGTAGACTTACCTCCACCCGCCGGCCCGAAGATGGCCGTGATCTGGTTGGGATAGATACGCAAGGTGACATCACGTAACGCTTGGATGCCGTCCTCGTAGGTATAAGAGACGCTATCTAGCAAAAATTTCGCTGATTTCGCCATTCGCCATTCTCTATTCGCCTTACCACTGCCGTCTGGCGCGGAAGCGGCTGCGAGTTATCGTCGCCAGGATGTTCATCGAAAGTACGAATACCAAGAGCACCAACGCCGTACCGTACTGAATGTGTATTGGCATCCCTGGCACCTGGGTGCTGATGACAAACAGATGGTACGGCAGTGTCATCGTCTGGTCAAAGATTGAGCGGGGCAGGCGCGGCAGAAAGAATGCTGCGACGGTGAAGAGTATCGGCGCGGTCTCACCAGCAGCACGCTCCAGTCCCAGGATCACGCCAGTGAGGATACCAGACAGCGCCTGAGGTAGTACGATGCGCCGGATGGTCTGCCATTGTGTGGCTCCTAACGAAAGGCTAACTACGCGAAAGGACTGGGGTACCGCCCGCAACGCCTCCTCGGCTGTGCTGATGATCACCGGCAACGTCATAATCGCTAGCGTCAGTGAGCCAGCCAGGATGGATGTACCGAACTGGAGGAAGATGACGAACAACCCCAGGCCAAAAAGGCCGTAGACGACAGAGGGCACCCCCGCCAGGTTGATGATTGCTAGCCGGATGATGCGCGTGAGCAGTGTGTCACTGGCATACTCCGCCAGATAGATCGCGACTGCCACGCCCATCGGCACGGCAAAGATGGCTGTGCCCACAGTCAGAAGCAGCGTGCCGACGATGGCCGGCCAGACGCCACCGGCGTGCATCCCGTCGCGGGGCATCGCGGTGATGAACTCCCACGAGATAGCGGGCGTGCCTTGCACGACGATGTAGACCACGACGAGCAGTATAGGTAGCACTACCATAATGGTAGCGAGACTCAAGAGTGCAAAACCGAGTTGTTGGCAAAGTTGTCTGGACATGGGCAATTACGAAAGTAGCCTTCCATACCGCTTTCCCTGCCGGAAAAGCGTCCACGAGGCAACCAGGTTGACGATGAAGGTGATGACAAACAGCACCAGGCCGATGGCGAACAGAACGTGATAATGGGTGCTCCCCTGGGCCACCTCACCCATCTCGGCAGCGATGGTCGCCGTCATCGTGCGCACTGGCATCAGGAACGAGTTAAGCGTGAGCGGCAGACGCGCCGCGTTGCCTGTGACCATCATCACTGCCATCGTCTCGCCGATAGCCCGTCCCACTCCCAGCATCATCGCTGTGAGGATGCCAGAGCGAGCCGCGGGCACCGTCACCCGCCAGATGGTCTGCCAGTGGGTGGCTCCCAGTGCCAGGGCCGCGTCACGGTATGACTTGGGCACAGCATCCAGTGCGTCCTCGGCTACACTGATGATGGTCGGCAGCGCCATGTAGCCCAGCATCAACGAACCAGACAGCGCGGTCAGACCGGTCGGCGCGCCCAGGTGCTCGCGGATCAACGGTGAGACGACCAACATCCCCAGGAAGCCCAACACCACGGAAGGGATGCCAGCCAGTACTTCGATAAAGGGCTTGAGGATTTCCCGCATCCGATGAGGTGCGACCTCCGCGACAAAGACCGCCGTCAACAGCCCTAGCGGCAGGCTGATGATTGCTGCCCCCAGCGTCACCACCAGCGACCCTAACACCAGCGGCGAGACGCCAAAATGTCCTTCGTTGGGATACCAGCGGGTCCGAAGCAGATCGCGCAGCGGTACCTCGGAGAAAGTCACGCCACCTTCGCGCAGCAGGAAAAGGAAGATGAGTGCCAGGAAGAGGATGACTGAGATGCCTGTCACGCGGATAAACCGCTCGACGAGGTACTCGGAAAGAGAGGCTTTGGTCTGTGGATGATTTGACATTCTACCAACTCACCGACAGCGGCACAAACCCCAGTTCTCCCACAATCGCCTGCCCATCTGGTGAGAGGATCCAGGCCAGATAATCGGCGATGATCCCCTCTGGCTTGCCGGCGGTGTACATGTAGAGATCGCGGGCGATGGGATAGACCCCGCTGTTTACTGTCTCAATACTCGGCAATACAAATGGCCCCTCAGAGCCAGCAGCAACGGCGATGGTCTTTTGGTCAGAGGTCACGTAGCCCAACCCGTCGTAGCCGATAGCGTTAGGATTCTGGCGCACCTCGGCGCTGATCCCCTCCGACGACGACATCAGCAATGTGTCGGGGGAGAAGAGTGTGCTGTTATTGCGCTCCCCCATCCTCACCACCTGCTCTAGAAAGTAGACGTGCGTACCAGAGTTCGATTCCCGCGACAGACTCACGATGGGCCGGTTCTCACCTCCCACCTCCGACCAGTTGGTGATGTGCCCACTGAATATATCCGAGAGTTGCTGGAGTGTGAGACGATCCACTGGATTAGAGGGATGCACGACGACGGCGATGGCGTCACGGGCAATGATGTGCTCGATTGGTGTGATACCGTTGGCCTGGGCTGCTTCCATTTCCTCTGATTTCATACTTCGAGAGGCGTTGGCGATATTCACCGTGCCGTTGACCAGGCCGGCGATGCCGGTGCCAGAGCCACCGCCGGTCACGGCGATGCGTGCGTCCGGATGCTGCGCCTGATACATCTCAGCCCAGGCTAGTGCCAGGTTGACAATTGTGTCGGAGCCGACGTTTTGAATGCTGGCGTTATTTGCCCCTGTCTCTCTCTCGGCCGGGCGGCAGGCGACGAGCAGAACAAGCAAAATGCAGATGGCTAGAAATTTGCGCATACCGGGCGGATTATAACACCAGTGACCCAAGGAGGCAACACGCACGCAGGCACGACGGAACTATTCTATCCTCCAGTCTTGACGATGGCGATCCTATTTGGTTTGGCGGATTGTCGCCAGAATTGCGCGCTGCGCGGGGATGAGTATAATAATCATAACAATCGTCCAGACCTCTGGGACTTTAGTTTTGGTTCGGGTGTGTCGTGGCAGAAAACATGGCTCAGAGGCCATTGTTTGATGAACGTATCAAGGAAACCTCGGAGATCTTTGGAACTAGGGAGATAAACAATGTCTAACAAGAAACCAGGTCAGAGAGAACAGTTACTGCACGTATGGCTACCGGCGGTGGTGCTCAAGTTCCTGGTTTTCCTGGCCTTTGCCTTTGTGCTCTTCGAGGTGACGGTGGGGTTGGGAGAGCGGAACCTGAGCGGTGGTCAGGTGGGCGTTATAGTCGCGGGAATGGGAGGACTGCTGTTGTTGCTGGCGGTGGACCGCCTGTACGCGGTCAAGTTCACTCCGAGCGGTGTGGAGGCGACGTTGAGCGAGGTCAAAGCCCGAGTGCTGGAGGAGGTCATAGCCCTGGAGGACCCAGAGGTGGCGGAGGTGGCGCAGGAGCAGATCAACCAGGCCGAGGACCCAGGGCAATTAGGAACGGCGTGGGCGGCAGCCGAGGCCAAGGTCAGGGCGCTACAGGAGGTTGGTGCGCTGCAGCCCCAGATCCAGTCGCTGGAAGAGGTTGGTGCACTGGAGGATCGGGAGGTGGCGGAGGCGGCACGGGCGCGGATCCTCCAGGCCGAGAGCCCAGCGCAGGTGGAAGCAGCACGGGCGATAGCGGTCGAACTGAACTTCAGTCGGGTGATGGAACGGGTAAAGGAGGGTATCCGCGGCCAGCGCAAGTGTTACGTGCACTACCGGCCCGACTTGACGGGCCCGGTGGATACCTACCTGATCGCTCCCCTGGACGTCAAGCCGGGCAAGACCCCGACGACGCGGGCCAACGACTATGTGTGGGCCTACTCCTACGACCACGAGAGTGTCGTCTCGCTGCGCCTGGGGCGGGTAATGGGGATCGAACTGAGCGAGGAGAATTTCGACCCGGCGGAACTGATGGCGGATTGGAAGAAAAAGCCAGAGTGGAATGTAGCGCGGGAGTGGTGAGTTGAAGCTAGAGATTGTTCAGTGAATCTCAGTGTGATTAGTGCTTCAGTGGTTGACTCCATACAAGTATACCTGACAGGTTCGAGGAGGGGCAGGTTGTGAAACCGTTCCGCGAACACGTAGCCATCGCTATTGATGGCGGTGGTATCAGAGGAGTAATCGTCGCCCAGGCGCTGGCTATCTTGGAGGAGCACCTGGGCCAGTCGTCACACGATGTCTTCCGGCTGGCGGCGGGCACCTCCACCGGCTCCATTATCTCGGCTTGTATCGGGGTAGGGCTGAACGGCGCGGAAATACACCGCCTTTACTGCGAATTGGGCGAAACCATCTTCCGCCAGACCTGGCGTGCCCGGCTGTGGCCGCTCACCCGTTACCGCTACCCCCATGAGCCGCTGGAAGCTGCGCTCGGGCAATTCATCGGCGAGATTACTATGGCCGATTTCTGGTCGGCTGACCCGCCCACCGATGTGGTCATCACCACCTTTGATCTAGTGGATAACCGCACACGCTTCGTCAAGCCTTGGAAAGAAGAATATGCTGGGTGGCCAGTGGTCCGGGTAGTGCTGGCCTCCTGCTCGGTGCCAACCTGCTTCCCTCCGGTCGAGGGGCGGTACGTGGACGGTGGTGTGGGGGCGTATACCAATCCCTGCTACCTGGCCGCCTACGAGGCACGTTTTTGCCTGGAGTGGGATCCGGCCAAGACAACGCTCATCAGTCTGGGTACGGGCCGCGATCCGCACACGCTACAACCCGGTGACACCGATCGCTTCTGGGCTTGGGAGTGGATTGAGCCGGTACTGGGCGGGTTTCTCCAGTCGGCCGATGACCAACAAGTGCACTTGGTGCGCACTTTCTTTGAGCAACTCGACTTCCGCCGATTCCAGGTAGACCTGCGCGAGCCTATTGGGATGGACGACCCCAGCAAAATTCCCGAACTTTGCGCCTACGGAGATAAACTGGGGCGCAAGATCCTGAACGACGAGACCGACCGGGCGCTGGAGATCCTAGCCAGCCGTGCGCCGCGTCAATTGTAGGATTGAGACTTTGCATTTGTTGGCGCTTTGACCCAATCGTGCTATAATAGCCGCCATCTCACGCTCGTCGCCAATCCTCGAGGGGGCCACATTGCTGGGTCAATTCACTTCCATCGGTGCCTTTTTGATCGTTGCGCCTATCCTCGGCATTCTCCTGTTTGCCATCACATTCTTTTTGCACCCCAATAGGCCGATCCCAGCCAGGCGGAGACCGGCGCATGTTTGCCGACCGCCTCAATATGTCCCTTCGATCAGTGGTGGTCACCTGCTATTGGCCAATCGCCCGAGGTTTCGGGTGTGCATGCGAGTGTGTAAATGACCCCCCAACAAATCCTGTTCATCGCCCTCAGTGCCATCACGCTGGGCGGGGCCTTGTTGGTAGTAACCAGGCGTCACATTCTTCACGCCGCGCTATTTTTGACCCTATCATTCTTTGGTGTCGTCGGGCTCTACGTGTTGCTTGAAGCGCCTCTCTTGGCCGGTGTCCAACTCGCTGCCGTTCTCCTCGTCGCATTTGCCATCAGACGCACACGGGGACTGTTGAGTCGCCAGCAGTCCCAGGCTACCCGCCAGTGGTGGGCAGCGGCAACCGTCGCACTGCTTCTCTGCGCCACGCTGGGCTGGATCATCCTGGGCCACGACTGGGGTAGGAGTGCCGAACCGGTATCCGAAAACAGCATCGCTCTCCTGGGGGCAGCACTGATAGACCCGTCAGGGTTCGTGCTGCCTTTTGTGTTAGTCCCGATAGTGCTGTTCAGCGCGCTCATCGGCGTGGTGACTATCGCAAGGGAGCGATGAACGTGATTCCTCTGACCTGGTATCTCATCGTCGGCGCCGCGCTTTTCTGTGTGGGCCTCTATGGTGTGTTGGCGCGCCGCAACGGTATCGCTATCCTGATGAGCGTCGAACTGATGCTCAACGGTGTCAACGTCAACCTGGTTGCCTTCTGGCGCTACCTGGAACCAGGGGCAGCGACCGGGCAGGCATTCGCTTTGTTCATCTACGCCGTCGCCGTGGCAGAGACGGTCGTGGGACTGGCGCTCATCGTCGCCCTGTGGCGTACACACAATACCGTCGCACCGGAGGACGCAGACCTGCTCAAGGGCTGATTTTGTCATTTGCTCATTTGCTAATTGGTTCATTGATATGAATCTGACCTGGCTGATTCCACTCTTTCCCTTCCTGGCCTTTGTAGCCATCGCGCTGGGCGCTCACCGGAACAAAACCGCCAGCCGCCGTCTGGCCATCGGCGCAGTTGCTCTCTCTTTCGTCCTGGCCCAAATCGTCTTCTGGCAGGCGGTGCTCTTCCCGGTGGGCGGAGGAGACGGACTCTTTGAGAGCACCGCCGGTTGGTTCTCCATCGGCGCTACAGTCTTTGAGGCCAGTGTGTGGGTTGATCCGCTGACGGCAGTGATGCTCTTCGGGGTGCCGCTGGTCTGCTTGTTGGTCTTTGTCTACAGCGCGGGCCACATGCGGGACGACCCGCGCTGCGGCCGCTTTTTTGCCTACGTCTCCCTCCTCGCCGCCGGTATGCTGGGGCTGGTGGTCTCCGGTAACCTGCTGATGCTGTTCCTATGTTGGGAAGTAGTGGGAACGTGCTCCTGCCTCCTGATTACCTTTCGGTTCGAGGAGGAATCGGCCTACCGCGCTGGGCTAAAGGCCTTTCTGTTCACCAAGGTGGGCGACGTGTTCCTGCTGCTGGGCCTGTTGGTGTTGTACTCAGCCGCCGGTTCGCTGCAATACCGCGATATCTTTGATGCCGGGACGCTGGATCTGTTGGCCCGCGCCGGATTCCTGGGCACACAGTTCCCGGTGGTGACGGTGATCGCGCTGCTGATCTTTGGCGGAGTAGTGAGCCAGGCAGCCCAATTTCCACTGCACGTCTGGCTGCCCGACGCAGTAAAAGGCCCCGCCCCCGCTTCGGCCCTCATCCAGTCCGCGACGATGGTCCCATCTGGCCTCTACTTGATGGCACGTTGTTTTCCCCTGTATATGGTAGCCGGAGGCGAGGCCCAGATGGTGTTGGTGGCCGCCGGTGCCGGCACCGCCCTTTTTGCCGCGCTGATCGCCACGGCGCAGGACGACGCCAGACACGTGTTGGCCTTCTCTACCATCAGTCAATTGGGCTACGTGGTAGCCGCGTTGGGCGCTGGGGCTTACGTGGCCGGGGTGTTTCACCTCGTCACCCACGCCTTCTCCAAGGCACTGCTCGCCCTGGGGGTTGGCTCCATCACCCAAGGAATGGAGCACAGACCCCCTTCCTCCTCACAGGGGGAGGGGCTGGGGGAGGGGGTTCCCTCGTACTCGCAGAGTGAGGAGCCAGGGGACGTGATCCCCTGCGACCCCAACGACGTGAAGAACATGGGCGGGTTGGCGCGGCGTCAGCCGGTCACCTATTGGACATTCGTCGCCGGTGTGCTGTCGTTATCTGGATTTCCATTTCTCACGATTGGTTTCTGGTCCCAGCAGGGGATCATGGGTGCGGCCTACGAGATGCACCCCTCGCCCATTTTTTGGGTGCTGGCGGCCACGGCTGGCCTGACCGCCTTCTACGCGATGCGGCTGCTGTGCCTGATCTTCCTGGGCCGGGCGCGCAGTGATGCCGCCGCCAATGTTCACAAGAGCGAACGGAGTATGAAAACTCCGCTCATCATCCTGGCGATCTTTGCTGTTTGCCTGGGCTGGGGGGGTGTGCTCCCCGACTGGTTCCGCCGCTTTGTCGGGAACGGCCACACAGTGGAAACAGCGCGTTTCACCTGGCAGCCGTTGGTTATCTCGGTAGGTTTCTCGTTGGGCGGGTTGCTGGTGGGGTATCTGCTCTACGGCTGGGAGCCACTGTGGGCCGGGCAGATGGACCGCCTGGAGGCCGGGATGCGCCGGGTGTGGCTGGGGTGGTTGCACGACCTGCTGCGCGACCGTTTCCGCCTCGGCGAGTTCTACCAGGCCACTTTCGTTCGTGGTGCGGTGGGGTTGGCGCACGTCTGCGCTGGCTTTGACCGTATGCTGGACAGACCGATTGGCTGCGTCGCCAGAGCGGGGCGGATAGTATCGCGGGTTGCCGCCCGTTGCGACACGTTGCTGATAGACAGAACAGTCAATCTGGCGGGCCGGGCGGCCCGGGCGACCTCGGGACTTTGCGCGCTCCTCGACCCGCGTCTCCTCGACCTCCTGGCAGAAGCAACCGGCCGCGCGGCGCGTGCCATCTCAGACGCGAGCGGTGTTTTCGAGATCCGTATCGTGGATGGTGCGGTGGAGGAGGTGAGCAGCGCGGTCAGAGCGGGCGGACGCCTCATCCGCCCCATTCAAACCGGGCGGGTGCAGAACTATGTACTGGTTGCCTCTATCTCTGTCATGGTGCTGGTGGCGATATATTTCACCATGGTGTACTTTGCGTGGTGGTGACAAGTGTACTGGATGTATAAGGAGGACGTGATATGTATTTTCCGATTCTGAGCGCGATCATCCTCACCCCACTGGTAGGCGCGCTGCTGATTCTGGTCATTCCCCGCGAGGACGCCAAGACGATCCGGCGGGTGGGGACCGCCTTTGCCTTCATAACGCTCGTCCTGGCGGTCATCATCTGGGTGGAAGTAACCCGCGCAGGCGCGGGTCAGATGCGGTTCGAGGAACTGTATCCCTGGATTCCCACCTTTCAGGTTTTCTTCCACATAGGGGTGGACGGGCTCAGTGCGCCGTTGGTCCTCCTGGTCACGCTGTTGATGACGCTGGGCCTCTTTTATTCAGCCCACACCATCAAGGAGCGGGTCAAAGAGTATTACCTGCTGTTTCTTCTGTTGGAGATGGGGATGTGCGGGGTTCTCCTTTCTCTTAATCTGGTGCAGTTCTATGCCTTCTGGGGTGTGGTGATGGTACCCACATTCCTGATCATTGGTGTGTGGGGTGGGGGGCAACGGGAACACGCGGCGATCAAATACTTTATCTACACGCTACTGGGCAGCGTGGCGCTGCTTTTGGCAATCCTGAGCATCTATGTGCAGACCGGCACTTTTGAGATCGCGGAGGCGGCAGCGGCCCAACCCTTCCACGGTCCTGAGCAATGGACGTGGGCCTGTCTGGCGTTCTGGGGTCTGTTCATTGGCTTTGCCGTCAAGATGGCATGTTTCCCCCTCCACGGTTGGCTGCCCGACGCCCACACCGAGGCCCCCACGGCGGGGAGCGTCATTATGGCCGGCGTGCTCTTGAAACTGGGAGGCTATGGGTTGATGCGGGTGGCGCTGCCGCTTTTCCCCCAAGTGTTTCGTTATTTTGTCATGGGCGTGCCCATCATCCCCATCCTGGCGGTCATCAGCATAGTCTACGGGGCGCTGGTCTGTATGGCGCAGTGGGACCTGAAGCGGCTGATCGCTTATTCCTCGGTGGCACACATGGGCTACGTCACACTGGGTGTGTGCGCGGCCGTGGCTAGCATTGGGACGTTGGACAGCGAGGAGGCCCTTAATTTGGCCACGACTGGCCTGAGCGGCGCGGCGATGCAGATGTTTACCCACGGCATCATCACTGGCGGGCTGTTCTTCCTGGTGGGTTTCCTCCACGAGCGCGCCCACACCCGCGACCTGAAAGAGTTCGGCGGGCTGGCGAGCCAGATACCTTACTACTATGGCATCACGATGGTGACCTGCCTGGCCGGCCTGGGGTTGCCGGGGCTGTGTGGCTTCTGGGGCGAGTTTTTTGTCTTCCGGGGAGCGGTGCGCTTCATCCCCACCTACGCCTTCATCGGTGTCCTGGGTATCCTCTTCACGGCGGCCTATACGCTCTGGAAGGTCGTGCAGCACCTTTTTTGGGGCCGGCTCGACAAAGAAAAGTGGGGCGATCTGCAGGACCTGGCGTGGTGGGAGAAGATGACGATGTGGCCGCTGGTGCTGGTGATGGTGGCCTTTGGATTCTACCCTGCTCCGATCCTGGACTTGCTCAACGCGGCGGCGACGACGTTGTTGGAGGGGTTGCCATAGGGTTTTGGGCAGGAAATGGTGGCGTAGTCAATATTGGGCGGCTTGTCTGCAGACTTTCGTATGAACTAGGTTAAGAAACTTCTGGCAAAACGTGAGCAATCGGTTCAGCGCAAAGTATGTCGCGGTTGCGTTACTCATTGTGGCAATCGTTGGAGCTGCCTTGGGGTACCTTAATCAACATAGTAGTCTTTTTGAGCCTGACAACGTCATTACTGATTTCTATGCTAACATCAGTACAGAATTGGCAAGTATTGCGATTACAGTGCTTGTGATTAATACTCTGAACGAGCGTAGGGCTAGACAACAAGAGAAAGAGAACCTTGTCTTGCAGATAGGTAGTCCTGTCAACACAGTTGGTAGTAGGTACGATGGCCGGTATAATCTAAAGGGAGATCTTTGGTGGGCATACGAGATTATGAAACTAGACCTGAGTGATTCTGAGGCCATGTCACAGCGTTACGGAGTGCCAATTGACACCTATCTTGAAGGTCAACGGTGGGCACGGCAAAATCTGAGAAGAGTACATCAGGAATTTGAGGCTGACAGCCAACGTAGGGGGGTGAGAGGGTATAGCCATCAGCCTGCGATAAGCGTGCAGGGAGTAGAACGTCGAGAACGCTCACTCGATTCGATTTACATTTTGAGCATGTTGGCGGTTTGTGCAGTTGTGCTACGGTTGTTACTAGAAATCATACAAAAGGTATCAAGAGCGAATTGGGAAACTCGGGGCAGGATTTCAACTGAGTGAGACTTTCAGGATGTGGCCGGCGATGGTATTACCTTCAGGTGGATTATGCCAGAGAAGATGCCAGGCATCCAAAGCGTCTGTCGCTGCATAACGATGAATTGCAATTGTATTCTCTAACTTGCAAGGATATTGCTCAGTTGGTGTAAGAGTAGCACTTGCATGGGGGGGGAATCGCCGCCAAGTTATGCTCGGCGAAGCGGGCGTCTACCCCGCCGCCACTCCCGAACCGCGCTCAATGGTCTCACCCTTACGCGGCTCTTTGGTACGAGGGGGAAAGACCCGTTCGCTCGAAATCAAAGTACATGGTCTGACATGCGAGTATTGATAGCACTCACCTATTTTCGTCCGCACATCTCTGGACTGACGATCTACGTGGAGCGGTTTTCCCGTGCACTGGCAGCGCGTGGTCATCAGGTCACGATCTTGACCTCTCAATATGACCCGGTTCTGCCCCGGCGCGAGTGCCTGGACGGGGTTGAGGTTGTGCGAGTGCCTGTGGTCTTGCGTATCAGCAAGGGTGTGATCATGCCAACGATTGGCTGGGAGGCTACGCGGTTGGCGTTGGCCCACGAAGTTCTCAATTTGCACCTGCCGCAGTTTGACGCCAGTGGCATTGCGCTACGCGGGCGCCTGTTCCACCGTCCGGTGGTGCTCACGTACCACTTGGACTTGGCGCTCCCGCCATCGTTCTTTCACTGGCTGGCCGGTAACGCTGTGAATATCAGCAGCCACGTTGCTATCCGTCTCGCCGACGCCGTTGTCACGAACACGGCCGACTTTGCCAAGCACTCGTCTTTTTTATCTCGCTTCTCTGCCAAGATCAATGTCATCCCCCCGCCGGTGGAGATGCCGAAACCTACGCCGGAGAGTACTGAGGCTTTCCGAGGCAAGTTCCATCTCGAGACCCATGGCCCCATCATTGGCATTGTCGCCCGCCTAGCGGCAGAAAAGGGCATTGAGTATCTACTAAAAGCCCTGCCCTACGTCATCGAACGTTTCCCAGAAGTGTCCGTTCTTCACGTCGGGCCGCACGAGCCTGTCGGGGAGGCCGCATACGCTCGCCAGTTAGACCCTTTGCTTGAACGGTACCGCGATCAATATCGCTTCATAGGTGTCGTCTCGCGCGAGGAGTTGGCGGCTTTTCTCGCAATCTGTGATGTGCTTGTGTTGCCTAGCGTAAACAGCACCGAATCATTCGGCATGGTGCAGATTGAGGCGGCTTTGTGTGGCACACCATCAGTGGCTACCGATCTTCCAGGTGTTCGTGAGGCAACGCGTTTGACGGGGATGGGCTTCACAGTCCCCCCTCGTGATGTCCGCGCTCTGGCGGAGGGGATTTGCAATGTGTTGAGCCACCCAGAGACTCGTGTGCAGCGTCAGGCACAGATCGCAGAGCAATTTTCACCGGCCAATATCGCAGCCCGTTATGAACAGTTGTTCGAGAGACTGCTAGAACGATGAGAGTATAGGAGGTTCAATTGGTCAATCGGCTAGGTTCAGGCGGAGATGTGTTAGCCATAGTGTGGGTTCTGTTTCGCATCCCCTCTGTGGCCTGACTCTGCTTTCGCGGTGGGGCGAGCGTATTGGAAGCCAGCAGCGCCTGTTGACCAAATCACGTCATCTTTGTAAATCGCTTGACATCTCGTCATGCGACCCATGCGCTCGAAACCGTGTTGTTAGTGACCTTTATCCAGTCATCCGGATTCAATTGCACAGCGGGTGATGTGCTACATGAATCGATCGTTGACAAATCAACTGACAAAATGTGAATGTTGCCCGCGCAAATGTGGGGTGAACCGACTTGAAGGAAAAACAGGTTTTTGCAGGATCGGTTCCAGTATTCAGATTTCCCATGCCGGTCTGCATTTCGGGGAAGAACCCCCCATTTCTGGGACAAAAGGTTCCGGGGCCATCTTTTTTGCCGGATGTAACCTGCGCTGCGTATTTTGCCAGAATTACCAGATCAGCCAGGAATTCCAGCCGGGCCGTACCCGGACCATGACTAGAGATGATCTCGTATCTGAAATACTGCGCCTGCAGGATGAAGGTGCTCATAATATCAATTTTGTCTCGCCTTCTCACGTGATTTTCCAGATGGCCGATGCTATTCAGGTGGCCAAGGGCAAGGGGCTTGCTGTTCCTGTTGTGTATAACACCAACGGTTATGACTCAGTGGATGCGCTCCGGCAGATCCGGGGTCTGGTGGATATTTACCTTCCGGATATCAAATATATGGACAATGAACCTGGAAAGCGGTTTTCTGCGGTGGACGATTATGCGGATATCGTCCCTGGGGTTCTCAGGGAGATGCTGGATCAGGTAGGCCACCTGGAGATGGATGATGATGGTATCGCGGTGCGGGGATTGCTGATCCGGCACCTGGTATTGCCCGACTATCTGGACAATAGCCGGAGATGTCTCCGCTTTCTGGCAGGCCTGTCTCCGGATGTTTTTGTCAGCATTATGTCACAGTACTCTCCCCAATATAAAGCGTGCGACTATCCTGAGATAAACCGGACGCTGACAAAAGGTGAATATGACGAGATCACGGATTATGCGCTCGATCTTGGCCTGGAGAATGCCTTTATACAGGAACTCACAAGTCAGGAGCATTACCTGCCTGATTTTGATCAGGAACGTCCTTTCTCGAGTTGAGGTTGGAGGTCTTGACTGAACCGTGGTAACTACTCGGGCATACAGCACAACAACGCCGCATTTGTCATTGCGAGGAGCGTAGCGACGAAGCAATCTCCTATGATGCTACTTGGGGATTGCTTCGGGCAAAAAAACGCCCTCGCAATGACATAGGCTGAGTAGTTACGAACCGTGTTGATTTTATCCACTGAGGAGAATGAGGACACTGAATAGGACCTCAGTGATCTCAGCGTTTTCAGTGTGTCAGTGGTTCGAGAGATGCGCGAAAGGGCCGCCTAACCAGCGCACATGCCCGCTCGCGCGGAGCGCGGGCGGATGAAGCGCAACTTGTTATGAGGAGAAAACATTGACTTTTGGAGAACCGGCACTCACGTTGGTGGAGACGCTGTGGCTGCTCTCGCCGGAACTGGCGCTCTTGCTGGCAGCCTTGCTCATCCTGGGGCTGGACGCACTCTATCCGCATCAGGAGGAGAAACACCGACTGCCTTATATCGCATTGGCCGGGCTGGGCGGGGCACTGGTCGCCACCATCAGTCTGTGGGGCTGCCACGTGCGCGTGCTGTATGTACTCTCGTGCGACAGTTTCGCGCTGGTCATCAAGATGTTCGCGCTGGTGGCCGTCGGACTGATCGTACTCCTATCCGAAACCCACGTGCGGGCGCACAGCCGTCACCAGGGCCGGTTCTACGCGCTGTTACTCTTCTCCACCCTGGCGATCTGCCTGTTGGGCGCAGCGGTCAACCTGGTCGCGATTTTCCTGGCCTTTGATTTACTCAGCATCACCTCGTATATCCTCACCGGCCACTTGCGGGATGACCGGCGCTCGACCGAGGCGGCGGTCAAGTATTTCATCTACGGGGCGGCGCTTTCGGCGACCATGCTCTACGGCATGTCGTGGCTCTACGGTGCTACCGGTTCGACCGACCTGAGCACAATTGCGGTGGCACTGGGAGAAGCAGAGAGGGCGCTGCGTCCGGTCGTCCTCCCGGCGCTGATCCTGATGATGGCCGGCTTTGCCTGCAAGATGGCGGTGGTGCCCTTCCATCAGTGGGCCCCCGATGCCTACGAGGGCGCGCCGCTCCCCGTCGCCGCCTTTCTTTCGGTGGGGCCAACGCTGGCCGGTTTCGCGCTCCTGGTGCGCGTGTCGCTGACCGCACTGCCAGCGGGCCTGGAGAACCTGGCCGTGGACTGGCGGGTGCTGCTGATGGCAATGGCGGTACTGACGATGACGGCGGGCAACCTGGTGGCGCTGTGGCAGACGAACGTCAAACGATTGCTGGCCTACTCCAGCATCGCCCAGGCCGGCTACGGGCTCATCGGCGTGGTGGCCGCGTCGGAGGCCGGGGTGACGGCGGCACTGCTCCACCTGGCAGCCTACGCGCTGGCCAACATCGGGGCTTTTGCCGTCGTCATTGCCGTCTCTGAGCAGGGTGGCTCCGACGACGTCGAGGAGTACGCCGGATTAAGCCGGCGTGCGCCGCTGCTGGCCCTGGCGCTGCTGCTGTGTCTCCTCTCGCTGGGCGGCATTCCCCCGCTGACCGGTTTCACCGGCAAGTTGTACCTATCTTATGCCGCGATCGGCGAGGGGTTGCCCGGACTGGCCGTCGTGGGTTTGATCAACAGCGTCATCTCGCTGGCCTGCTACTGGAAGGTCATCCGCGCCATGTACATCACACCGCCTAGGGAGACCAGCATTTTTCCGGTTACAGGTGAACTTGCAGTTGTCTTAGGATTGGCTATAATAGGAGTGTTAACGTTGGGGCTCTGCCCAGCGCCGCTTCTGGGGTTGTTGCAGCGCGGTGCTGCGGTTTTCTTTGGGGGGTAGTGAGCAGAAGAAACTTGAATTATGCCGACAGTTCTGAGAGTTGGACCATATCGAGTATACTTCTACAGTCACGGACCGAACGAACCGCCACATGTGCACGTTGATCAAGACGATCAATCGGCCAAGTTCTGGATTGGGCCTGTTGCCCTGGCCCGTAACCTTGGTTTCAGGGCAAATGAACTACGCAAGATAGAGCCGATACTGGCAAAGCACGAACAAGAACTTCTGGAGGCGTGGTATGACCATTTCGGATATTAAACCGGGCGAGCGCGTCAAAGGCGTGCATTTCACAGAAGACACCTTGAGTGTGGACCTCATTGACGGACGTACAATTGTGGTTCCATTGGCGTGGTATCCCAGGCTGCTTTGCGCTACACCAGAACAACGAGCAAACTGGCAGATATGTGGTGGTGGCTACGGCATTCACTGGCCAGACATTGATGAAGACTTGAGTACGGAAGGCTTACTGCGAGGTGCTCCCGCTCCTCGAGGATTACAACGACGGGCGACTGCTCCTCGCAGCACCGCCCCAGTGCCCGTAGGAGTTGCCCAAGTTGCTCATTCCTCGCTGTAGACGACTGAAGTCGTCACTACGAATAAGATGAGCCGTTATCAACTGGTGAGGTGTGAGTGTGCGTATCCAAGTGGAATTCCTGGGGCTTTCCAGGTTCGCAGCCGGGGCCAAAGAGATAACGTTGGACCTGGAAGATGGCACGACGTTTCGTGACATCGTGCGTATGCTGGGCACCAGGTACCCGGAAATGGTCGGGAACGTGATCCAACCCAATGGCGAGACGTTGCAGACCCCCAACATATTCAACCTGAATGCCAGACGAATGATTCAGACCGATCAGATGGACGATGGTCCTAGTGATGGTGATCGCATCATATTGATGTCTATATCAGCAGGAGGCTAAAACTATGTATGGCTACAGTGGGAGAATTCTCCACATTGACTTGACCACGCGCAAGACTTGGACCGAATCCAAGCCCGAAGAGTGGTACAAGGTCTACATCGGCGGTGTGTCCATGGCCAGCCGACTTTGCTGGGAGAACATTGAGGTGGGCTGTGACCCGCTTTCCCCCGGCAATCCAATCTGCATGGCCGGTGGCATATTCGCCGGGACGCCTGTGCCGGTGGGAGGGAAATATGGCCTGGCGTCCAAGTCGCCGTTGACCGGGTTCATCGGCGACAGTTTGTCGGGAAGTTGGACGGCGGTGGCTCTCAAGCGGTCTGGATGGGATGGTATTGTCGTCCATGGGGCCAGCGACGAATGGGTCAACGTCTTCATTGACGACGACCGGGTCGAGTTCCGCGACGCATCCCACCTGCTCGGCCTGGGCACCACGGAGACCGAGGATGCGATCAGCGAGGAGTTGGGAGACGACCAAGTGCGTTCCGCCTCGATTGGGCCGGCCGGTGAGAATCTGGTACGTGTCGCCAACGTGAGCAACGATGGGCGGAAAGCGGGTCGCACCGGCCACGGCGCGGTATGGGGCTCCAAGAAACTCAAGGCCCTTTCCATTCGCGGCACGCACGGTGTCAGTGTGGCCGATCCAGAGACGTTGTTAAAGTTGTCTTACGACATCCTCCAGGCAGCCCAGGGGCCGCATACACAAAAATATCGTGTCCTGGGAACATCGTCGAACGTGCTCAATATGAACAAGTTAGGCCTCCTGCCCACCCGCAACTATCAGACGGGTACCTTTGAGGACGCCGAATTGGTGAGTGGCGAGTATCTGCACGAGCACTACAAAGCCAAGACGATCGCCTGCGCTCAATGCCCCATCGCCTGCGAGCAGGTTGGGCAGGTCAAGGAAGGCCCCTATGCCGGCGCCATGGGGCACATCGAATACGAGTCGCTCTACGCTCTGTCGTCGAACTGCGGCGTGAGCGATTTCCCGGCAGTCATCCAGGCCATCACCAATTGTAACGAGTTTGGTCTGGATACGATGAGCGGGGGCGTCACCATCAGTTGGGCCATGGAATGTTACGAGCGGGGCGTCTTCACCAAGGAGGATTTCAAGTGCGAGAAATACCCCGATGGTTTCGAGGCCAATTTTGGCAACGGTGAGGCAGTTGTGACACTGACCGAGATGATGGCCCACCGTGAGGGGTATATGGGCAATCTGCTGGCCGAAGGCACCAAACGCGCCAGCGCCCAGGTTGACAAAGAACGCGGCACCGAGACCTACAAGTGGGCCATGAACATCAAGGGTCTGGAGACGCCGGGCTACGACGCACGTACTCTAAAGACCTTTGCCGTGGGGCTGGCGGCGGGTGTGCGCGGTGGCTGCCACAACCGGACGGCGGCCTACGACCCCGATATAAAGGGACAGGTGGACCGCTTCAGCGTTGACGAGACCCGTGGTAAACTGGCCAAGAGCACCGAAGAGTATGCCGCTGTGTACGATACGCTGCCGTTGTGCAAGTTCATCCGCCGCTGCTTCACCGGCAAGGCCGACCGGGCGGGTGCGTGGCCAGCCATCGCCAATCTGATCAACGCCACGACCGGCTGGGACTTTGACTACGATGCCGTGGACCTGATCGGCGAGCGGGCCCATACGATCAAAAAGGCTTTTAACATCCGGGAGGGCTGGACACGCGAGGACGACCATCTACCCTACCGCTGGCAATATGAAGCGATGAAAGTGGGGCCTTCTGCCGGTTACGTGGTTACCGATGAGGAGTTAGAATATCTGAAGGACATCTACTACGAGGCAAAGGGCTGGACCAAGGAGGGGTTGATCCCCAAGGAGAAATTGGTCGCCTTGGGACTGGACGACGTTGCCGAGGAAATCGGGGTATAGGAGAGAGCCATGCCTGCATCAACTTCCAAATACCAATACATTACGTGTGATACCAGCAAGTGTGTGGGTTGTCAGATATGCGAGTATGTGTGCTCATACACCAAGAATGGCGAGTTCAATACCTTTCGTAGCCGCATCCGCACGGTGCGCGCGCATAAGATTCTGATAACTGCGGTGGCCTGCCGCACGTGTGAGGACGCGCCCTGTGTCATCGCCTGTCCGCGTGACGCGCTGTCTCAGGATCCGATCACCGGCGTCATCCGGATAGATGTCAATCGCTGCGACGGCTGCGCCTGGTGCATCGAGGCCTGCGACTTTGGCGCGATCTCGATCAACCCGGAGTCTAAACTGGCCGAGATCTGCGATCAGTGTGAAGATGAAGAAGATGGCCCACAGTGCGTCAAGTGGTGTCCCAAGGAAGCGCTCGAACTTACCACGCCCGACCGGCGGGCGCAACGGTCGCGCCACAAACTGGCTGTCGAGGAGGTACTGGGGCGGTAAAAGTTGAGGAGAACAGGTAGGGTGGCTTCTTCATGCCACCCTACCTGTGCTGTTAGGATTCCAGAGGGGGATTTCAGGGCCAGGGATCGGGTGGCTGACCTGCGAATCCATCGTTCCGGTGCTCACGCCAAACCCGCGTGCCGCCGAATCCTGGCGCAATGGGTTCTTTGTGATGGAAAGGGAACAGGCGTGTTAGACGGACAGAATCTCCATCTAGCACACCAAGATGAGGGGGTAGATAGAAGATTGTCTGTCTAACATGCCAAATCAGCAGATATGTGGACAATTGTCCACCTACTACATGTTATATGGAATTGCTGGTGGGATGTCTGTGACAGAGGCGACTTGCTATCCATCGTGCCACAGAGTTCCGGCAGGCGTTGAGCAATCGGCGAGGGATCTGGAGCGGTGAGCCTGGGTAAATGTGGCGGGGATTGGCGAGCGGCGGTCGAGGTGGAAACCCGCAATTCCTACATAACCACTCAATGAAGCCGACCCCGAGTGCCGAATGAGTTTGTGTGAGTCGCCTGGCGTGGACTCGTTGATTTTGGTTGAATGTCCTGGAGCGGGCGGCTTATCTCGGGGACGTTAGCACCGCCGAAAGGAAATTATGTGAATATACTTTTAAGAAAATCACAGCATTCAGATATGCCCTTTATGAGAGAAATGCTTTATGAAGCAGTTTTTTGGCGCCCTAACCCCAATAAGCCCTCGTTTGAAGAAGGACTCGCAGACCCAGAGGTAAGTAATGCACTTGTTGATTGGGGAGAAAGAGATGGAGACATCGCGGTAACCGCTCTTGTTGATTCAACTCCAGCCGGGGCAGCCTGGTATAGATTTTATACTGATGACAATTTCATAAGAGGGTATATAGAGGAAACTATACCCGCGTTAGTAATCGCGGTCCATAAAGACTATCGACGTCTAGGAATTGGGGAAAGAATGATTAACTGGTTGATTGATCATGCGTCAAAGCACAACATTCAAAGAGCAAGTCTCATGGTTTCAAAAGATAACCACGCAATAGATTTGTATAGGAAATGTGGCTTTCTGGAATATGCTGATAAAGGAGACTCATTGTTAATGCTGCGTAAAATATGAACATAACAAACCACTTAACCTGAATTTGTTACTACTCAGGCATAGTCCCCAAGAATTAATGAAACTCGGACGAAAATTAGACGCAAATTTAACGTACATTTGGTAAACTAAATTCACTATGACATCGCAACTGGGCCTGGATCGCAGC